>NZ_JACWCT010000015.1 GCF_016613415.1 Methylobacterium ajmalii
GGCGACGTCGGCGCGGTCGCGGCGGCGACCCGGGAGCTCGGCGCCTCCGTGCGCGAGGTCGGCCAGCAGGTCGGCGAGACCGCCGGACTCGCCCGCGCCGCCGTCGCCGAGGCCGACCGCTCCGCCGCCCTGGTGGGCGCCCTCAGCGAGGCGGCCGCCCGGATCGGCGACGTCGTCACGATGATCTCGGCGATCGCCGACCAGACCAACCTCCTGGCGCTCAACGCCACGATCGAGGCGGCCCGCGCGGGGGCCGCGGGCCGCGGCTTCGCGGTGGTGGCTGCCGAGGTCAAGGAACTCGCCGCCCAGACCGCCAAGGCCACCGGCGAGATCGGCGGCCAGATCGGCCGCATCCAGGGGGCGACCGACGACGCCGTGCGGGCGATCGAGGCGATCGGCGGGCGCATCCGCGGCATCGACGGCGTGGCGGCCGCGGTGGCGGCGGCGGTCGAGGAGCAGGAGGCGGCGACCCAGGAGATCCTGCGCGCGATGGAGCGCGCCACCGCCGGAACCGGCTCGCTCACCGCGACGATCGGCGCGGTGGCCGAGGCCGCCGGCACCACCGGCACCGTCGCCGACCGGGTGCTCGCCTCGGCCGATGCGCTGACGCATCAGGCCGAGCATCTCGGCACCGAGGTCGAGCGCTTCCTCGGCGGCGTCCGGGCCGCCTGACACCGGATCCGGAAGACTGCTTCCGGATCCGGTGTCACCAGCCGGCGCGGCGCTCGAGCGAAGCCGAAATCCGCATTGCGAAGCCTCCGATCGGATTTCGGATGAGCGGCACCGGATTCACGGTCTCCGTCGCGGTCGCACCAGCCGGTCGAGGAAGTTCGCGATCTCGCGCCGGCGGCGCTCCGGCGCCAGCACCTCGGCGGCGACGCCGAGGCGCCAGGCGAGGTCGGCCCGCCCCTCCGGGTCGCCGTGCAGGTCGCGCAGGGCATCCACGTAGGCGTGGAGCGCGGCCTCGTCCGGGCACAGGCCCGCCTGTACCACGCCCTCGGCGGAGAGCCGCAGCATCGCCGCGACCTCGTCGAGGTCGAGCTCGGGATGGTATTGCGTGCCCCAGAACACCCCGTCGCCGAGGCGAATCTCGATCGCCTGGACGTCGAGGCGGTCGTTGCCGGCCAGCACCGTGCTGCCCGGCGGCGGCTCGACCACCGCGTCGTCATGGATCGCCGGGGCATCCCAGGCCGGCGGGCGGCCTACGAGCAGCGGGTGGTCCGCCCCGGCCTGCGTCCGGGTGATGGCGCGGGCGAGCCCGTATTCCGGCCCCCGCGGGTTGCGGGCGGCCCGGCCGCCGGCGATCGTCGCGGCCACCTGCACGCCCCAGCACGAGCCGAAGACCGGCACGCCGGCCTCGAGCGCCGCCCGCACCAGGTCGCATTGCCGTGTCACGGCGGGCCCGCCATCCTCGACGTGCAGGGTCGAGCCGGTCAGAACCAGGGCGTCGCAGTCGGACAGCGCCCGGGGCAGAACCGCACCCGCGTCGGCCGGGGCGACGAGGTGGCAGACGGCGTCCGGCGCGAGCGCATGCAGGATGCCCGCATAGGTCTCGGCGGAGGTCTTGTCGCAGACCGAGAGATGCGTCTCGCGGCCGGCCCGGTCGTTCCCATCGGCCACCAGCAGGTGCAGCATGTCGGCTCCTTGTGAGAGCCTCCGCAACGCCGTCGGAGGTGGCGCGTTCCGGCGCGGCTTGCCGCATGCTTTGGATCGAAGCGCTAAGACACGGGAAACGTTCGACAAAATTTCGGTTAACGGCCCTTAAACCCGCCTCAATTACCGTCTCTTGAGTGCCCCACGCGGGCCGGTTCGTCCGGGGGCGAAGGGGAACTCGGCAGGATGGCGAAGGGACGCGAGCGGACGGGTCGGGTCGAGCCCCGCTTCGAGGCGGAGGGGACCGGGGATCCGGCCTCCCTCGACCTGCGCCTCTCGCGGGGCGATCGGGCGGGAGGCGGCGTGGCCAAGGGTACCTCCAAGGGCACATCCAAGGGTTCGGCCAAGGCCGCCCCGAAGCGGGCCGCCCGTGCGGCGGCCCCGGCCCCGCGGCGCCGGCGGCGCTCGTTCCTCGGCTCCCTCGTCTACGGCACGGTGATCCTCGGCCTCTGGGGCCTCGTCGCGGTGGCCGGCATCGTCGCCTACCACGCCTCGCAGCTGCCGCCGATCGACCAGCTGGCGGTGCCCAAGCGCCCGCCCAACATCGCGATCCTGGCTGCCGACGGCTCGCTGCTCGCCAATCGCGGCGAGACCGGCGGGCGCACGGTGAGCATCCGCGAATTGCCGCCCTACCTGCCGCGCGCCTTCGTGGCGATCGAGGACCGGCGGTTCTACTCCCATCTCGGCATCGATCCGGTCGGCATCGCCCGCGCCATCAGCCAAAATTTGACTCGCCGCGGCGTCGCCCAGGGCGGCTCGACCCTGACCCAGCAGCTCGCCAAGAACCTCTTCCTGACCCAGGAACGGACCGCCTCGCGCAAGATCCAGGAGGCGATCCTGGCGCTCTGGCTCGAGCACAAGTACACCAAGGACGAGATCCTCGAACTCTACCTCAACCGGGTCTATTTCGGCGCCGGCGCCTACGGCGTCGAGGCGGCGGCCCAGCGCTACTTCGCCAAGCCCGCCAAGGAGGTGACGCTGGCGGAGGCCGCGATGCTCGGCGGCCTCGTCCAGGCGCCGTCGCGGCTGGCGCCCAACCGCAACCTGCCGGCGGCCCAGGCCCGCGCCGCGCAGGTGCTGGCGGCGATGCAGGAGCTGGGCTTCGCCAAGCCCGCGGACGTGAAGGTGGCGCTGGCCCAGCCGGCGAAGCCGGCGCGCGCCAAGGGCGGCGGCTCGGCCAACTACGTCGCCGACCTCGTGATGGACGTGCTCGACGACTACGTCGGCAAGATCGAGACCGACGTCTCGGTCCAGACCACCGTCGATCCGGGCCTCCAGGCGGTGGCCGAGCGGTCGCTGGTCGACGAGCTGAACCAGAAGGGCGGGCGCTACAACGTCGGCCAGGGCGCGGTCGTGACGATGCGGCCCGACGGGGCGATCCGGGCGCTGATCGGCGGGCGCGACTACGCGCAGAGCCAGTTCAACCGCGCCACCACGGCCAAGCGCCAGCCCGGTTCGGCCTTCAAGCCGTTCGTCTACCTCGCGGCGGTCGAGCGCGGCCTGACCCCCGACACGGTGCGGGAGGACGCGCCGATCAACATCAAGGGCTGGAACCCCGAGAACTACTCGCGCAACTACAGCGGCCCCGTCACCCTGCGGGACGCGCTCGCCCACTCGCTCAACACGGTCGCGGTGCGGCTCGGCGTGGAGGTCGGCCCGAAGGCGGTGGTGCAGACGGCGCAGCGCCTCGGCATCACCTCGGCCCTCCAGGCCAACGCGTCGATCGCGCTCGGCACCTCGGAGGTGACCCCGCTCGAACTCGTCGGCGCCTACGCCACCTTCGCCAATGGCGGCATGGGGGTGATCCCCTACGTGATCGCCGGCGTGAAGACCGTCGACGGCCGTACCGTCTACAAGCGCGCCCCGAGCGGCCTCGGCCGGGTGATCGAGCCCCAGGCCGACGGCATGATGAACGCGATGATGCACGAGGTCTTCGTCAGCGGTACCGCCAAGAAGGGCGACATTCCGGGCTGGGATCTGGCCGGCAAGACCGGCACCAGCCAGGATTTCCGCGATGCCTGGGTGATCGGCTACTCCGCCACCCTGGTGACCGGCGTCTGGCTCGGCAACGACGACGGCGAGCCGACGAAGCGGGTGTCGGGCGGCAACCTGCCGGTGGAGATCTGGAACCGGGTCATGGTGGCGGGCCTGCGCGGCGACAAGCCGGCGCCGCTCCCCGGCGCCGCCCGCTGGCGCCGCACCAGCAACGCCGTCGCGGCGGCCAACCCCGCCGAGCCGCCGACGATCGGCGGCATGATCGACGACCTCCTCGGCGGCGGCCAGCCCGCTCCCGCCCGGCCGCAGCCGGCGCCCCAGCGCGGCGGCCCGAGCCGGGAGGACAAGAACTTCCTCGAGCGGCTGTTCGGGATCGGGGAGTGAGAGGAATTCCGGACGACGTGTTCCGGAATTCCTCCCGCGAGCCCGCACGATGGCGCCGTCGCCCCGCGCGCGTCGGGTGATGGGGACATCATGTGAGGCGGGCCGCACGGCGCCCGCTGAACGGGTCGTTCAGTCCTCGAATTCCTCGATCGCGTCGACCTTGCTCGGGTAGAACGCGAGATGATCCTTGATCGCCGCCACCGCCGGATATGGGGTCTCGTAGCTCCAGACCGCGTTGGCCCGCTCGACCCCGCCGGCGGTGAGGGAGAAGTAGCTGGCATCGCCCTTGTGGGGGCAATGGGTGCGGTGCGCTGTCCGTGCGAAGAGGTCCATTTCGGCATCCTCGCGCGGGATGTAGAGCACCGGCGGCATGGCGCCCTCGCGCAGGGTCAGCGCCCGGGTGGTCTCGGCGACGATCGTGCCGCCGAGCATGACGCGGATCCGGTGCGGGTTCGGCGTGATCGTGATGGATGGGCCCATCATGACGGCTCCTTGCGTTCCACGGTGCCGAGGGCGTCGGCCAGCCGCGCCTGGGCGCTGCCCGGCCGCAGCGGCTTCTGCTGGCTCTCGTGCGGCACCCAGCCCGAGAGCCAGATCATCTCGAAAGTCGCCCGCAGGCGCCCGTCCGGGTCGGCGAAGCGCTCGGCGTAGAGGGCAGCGGCCCGCATCAGGGTCTCGCGACGCAGGCCGCCGCGGCGCTCGCGCAGGGCGTTGGTCAGCCCCATGGCCCGCAGGTCGCGCATCAGCCCGAACGGATCGCCGTAGCGCACCGTCACGGTCTCGACGTCGGCGACCGGCAGGGCGAAGCCGGCGCGCTGGAGCAGGCCGCCGACGTCGCGCACCTCCGCGAACGGCGCCACCCGGGGGCTTGCCCCGCCCTCGACCTCGCTCTCGGCCTGGGTGAGGACCTGGCGCAGCTCGGTCAGCGTGCGCCCGCCGAGCAGGCAGCCGACGAACAGGCCGTCGGGCCGCAAGGCCCGGCGGATCTGCACCAGCGCGCCCGGCAGGTCGTTGGCGTGCTGGAGCGCCAGCAGCGATACGGCGAGGTCGAAGCTCCTGTCGCCGAACGGCAGGGTCTCGGGATCGCCGACCGCGACGGCGAGGCCGGGCCCGCCCGGCTCCGCCACCGGTGCGAGGCGGATGACGGATTGCGCCCGCCCGCTCGCCCGCAGCCAGGACGCGGCCGCCGGGACCGGGGTGGCGAGGTCGAGGGCGTGGGGAAATTCCCGCAACACCGCACCGAGGCGGTCCGACAGGTCGTCGACCGCCCGCGCGACCAGGAAGTCGGCGAAGCCGGCGCGGCGGGCGCGGGCGAGCCGCTTGCGGATCAGGGGGGCGTCGAACAGGAGCGGCGAGGACATCGCCCGCTAGATGGCGCGGGACCGGGCCCGGCGCCAGGGCCGGTGCGCCCGCGAGACCGGAAAGGCGTTGTCGATCCCTCGCCGATCCCTTGCAGGCCACTCGCCCAGCCTCTTGCCCGGCCCCTTGCCGAATCGTTCAAGGAATTGAGGTAAGAGGGCCTGGTGACCCGCCCCCCTCTCCTCCTCCCGGCCTGGCTTCTCGTCGCGGCCTGCGTCCTCCCGGCCGCCGCCGTGGCCGCACCGGTGCGGCCGGCGCCCGCATCGCAGGCCAAGGATTCGGGAGGCAAGGAGGAGACGGTCGAGCAGGCCCTGTGCCGCCTGATCGAGGGCGCGGCCCAGTCCAAGGGTCTGCCGGTCGCCTTCCTGACCCGGCTGATCTGGCGCGAGAGCAGCTTCCGGCCCGGCGTGGTGAGCCCTGCCGGCGCCCAGGGCGTGGCGCAGTTCATGCCCGGCACGGCGCAGGAGCGTGGGCTGACCGACCCGTTCGATCCCGAGCAGGCGATCCCCGCCGCCGCGCGCTTCCTCCTCGACTTGCGGGGCCGGTTCGGCAATCTCGGCCTCGCCGCCGCGGCCTACAATGGCGGGCCCGGCAGGGTCTCGTCCTGGCTCGCCGGCACCGGCGGCCTGCCGGCGGAGACCCGCGCCTACGTCGCGGCGATCACCGGGCGCAGCGCCGAGGACTGGGCCGCCGCCGCCAAGGCCGACACCAAGGGCGATCTCGTCGAGCCGGAGGGCACGACCTGCCTGCAGGTCACGGCGTCCCTGCGCATCCGCGGCCGCACCGAGACCTTCTTCGCGGGTGCCGCCGCGACGCTCGCACCCTGGGGCGTCCAACTCGCCGGCAATTTCTCGAAGTCGATCGCCCTGGCGAGCTTCGGCCGGGCCCGCGACCGCTACGCGGCGATCCTCGGCGACGTGCGCCCGATGGTCATCGGCACCCGGCTGCGCCACCGCGGCACCCGGGCGTTCTACCGCATCCGCGTGCCCGCCGAGACCCGCCCCGGTGCCGAGGCGCTGTGCAACCGCATCCGCGGCGTCGGCGGAGCCTGCCTGGTGCTGAAAACCTGAGGTTCACGCCGCGTCACCCAAACGGGTGATGACACAACCTCCGCCCCCTGTTTCGCTCGGCAGCCGACCAAGGGTCGCGCAGCGGGCGAGCAGGGAGGAAGGCCCATGAAGTTCGGCGACGGCGTGCCCCGGTGGGCCCGGAGACGGGTCGAGCGGCACATGATGCGCCATGGCGACGGCCGGATCGTGCGGTGGATGTCGTTCGGATCCGGGCTCAAGCCGGGCGCGGTCGAGGCGATGGCATCCGAGACGGCCCCGGTCGACACGGTTGGGAACGTGGTTCCGTTCCTCCGCCGGCCGTCCCACGCCGGACCCGGCGGCCATGCCTCGACGCTCGACGCGACGGGGTCGTAATTTACCACCTAGAGTTCAAAAGAACCGGCGCCCATCGTGGCGCCGGCCTCCGTCAGCCGCGGGGCTGTCCGATCGCGTCCAGCATCGCGGTGAACCAGGCAGCCTCCGGATCGAACGCCTTGCCGCCGCGGATACGCGGAAACTCGATCGCCCGCAGCCGGCCGTCCCGCTCCTCGTCGTGCCCGATCACGCCGGAGACGCCGGTGAGGCCGCACTCGACCGCGTAGTCGACCATGCCCTGGATCAGCCGCAGATCGTCGGCGTTCGGGGCCGCCGAGCGGGCGAAATGGCCGGATTTCAGCACGAGCGACTTCTCCGCCCCGATCATCGGCGCGAAGCGGTCGGCGAACCACTTGCCGACGTTGACCGTATCGATCTTGACGTGGCCGAAGGGGTCGCGGCCCAGCACCTCGCCCCGCCCCTCGATCTCGGCGACGATCTCGTCGAGGCCGGCGCCCTCGCTGAGAAAGATCGTGACGCAATCCTTGGCGTCGAGCCGTGCCTTCAGCCGGGCCGCCTCGCGGGCGATGTCGAGGGGCATCTCGGGCAGGTAGACCGCGTCCACCTCCTTGTGCGCCCGGTCGAGGCCGAATTCCGGCACGGACTCCGTCCGGTCGAGGCGGTCGCGATAGGCCTTGGCCGTCGCGGCGGTGAGCCAGCCACACTTGCGGCCCATGATCTCGTGGACGATCAGCATGCGCGGGTTGGCGCTCTGCTCGTTGACGATGTTCTCGGCGAAGAGCGCGCCCTGCTCGGCCGCCGTCCAGGCGCCCAGCGTCTGGCGGATCGGCACCACGTCGTTGTCGATGGTCTTGGGCAGGCCGACGACCGTCAGGTGGTAGCCGTTGGCCTCGAGATAGGCCGCGAGGTCGGCCGCCGTGGTGTTGGTGTCGTCGCCGCCGATCGTGTGCAGCACGCTGATTTGATCGCGGGCGAGCTGCTCGGCCGCCACCTTGAGCGGGTCCTGCCCTTCCTTCACCAGGCCGCGCTTCACGCAATCCTTGACGTTGGTGAGCTTGATCCGGCTGTTGCCGAGCGGCGAGCCGCCGTGGCGCAGCAGGAGATGCGCCTTGGCCCGCACCTCGGGGGTGACCGGGATGTGGTCGCCGAGGAGCAGGCCCTTGTAGCCGCTGCGATAGCCGATGATCTCGGCCTCGGGCGCCAGGTCGGTGTAGCGGGCGATCAGCCCGCCGACCGCCGCCGACAGGCAGGGGGCGAGGCCGCCCGCGGTGAGCATGGCGATCTTCAGGGTAGGCATGGTTGGGCTCCGCGTGTCCGACGCGAAGCCCATAGTGGGCCGAACGGCCGTGGGGTCCAGCCCCCGGGCTCAGTCCTTGTCGAGGCTGAGGTCCGGCGCCTCGGGATTCTTCATGCCCACGACGTGGTAGCCGGCATCGACGTGCAGGATCTCGCCGGTCATGCCGCGCGACATGTCGGAGATCAGGTAGGCGGCGGTCTCGCCGACCTCGTCGATCGTCACGGTGCGGCGCAAGGGGGCGTTGTACTCGTTCCACTTCAGGATGTAGCGGAAGTCGCCGATGCCGGAGGCGGCAAGCGTCTTGATCGGGCCGGCCGAGATCGCGTTGACGCGGATCTTCTGGGGGCCGAGATCGGCCGCGAGGTAGCGCACCGAGGCCTCGAGCGCGGCCTTGGCGACGCCCATCACGTTGTAGTGCGGCATCCACTTCTCGGCGCCGTAATAGGTCAGCGTGAGGAGCGAGCCGCCGTTGCGCATCAGCTTCTCGGCCCGCTGGGCCACGGCCGTGAACGAGTAGCAGGAGATCAGCAGCGACTTCGAGAAGTTCGCCTCGCTGGTCTCGATGTAGCGGCCGGTCAGCTCGTCCTTGTCCGAGAAGGCGATGCAGTGGATGACGAAGTCGATCCCCTCGGGGAAGTGCCGGCCGGTGGCCTCGAAGGCCGCGTCGATCGAGGCCGGGTCGGTGACGTCGCAGTGGCCGACGACCGCCGCGTCGAGCTCGCGCGCGAGCGGTTCGACGCGCTTCTTCAGCGCCTCGCCCTGGTAGGTGAAGGCCAGCTGCGCGCCGTGCTGGTGGGCGCTCTTGGCGATGCCCCAGGCGATCGAGCGGTTGTTGGCGACGCCGAGCACGAGGCCGCGCTTGCCGGCGAGGAGCCCGGTCTTCAGGGATGCGGCCTGCCCGTCATCCTGCACCTGTGCCCGGTTCGAGTCAGCCAGGTTCGAGTCAGCCATGAGTCACCCAAAGAACAGCCGCCACGGGGGGCCGGCGGCAGGGCGGACCCGGCCGTCCATGGCTCCCCAGGGGTTTCCTTAACCGACGCCCGCGGGCGACGGAAGTGCGCCGGCTCCTGTTATAGCCCGCGCGTTCCGAACTCTACGGGGTCGCGGCGGCCGCCCGGCGCTTGCGGGCGAACTCGGTCAGGGCCTCGTCGGCGCTCGCCGGCAGGGTGATGGCGACCGTGGCGAGCAGGTCGCCGCGGGTGCCGTCCTTCTTCGGCAGGCCCTTGCCGCGCAGGCGGAAGACCCGGCCCGAGCTGGTCATCGGCGGGATCTTCATCTCGACCGCGCCGGTCAGGGTCTGGATCCGGATCGGCCCTCCGAGCACCGCGTCCTCCAGCGGCACCTCGGCGGAGGTGCGCAGGTCCGAGCCCTCGACCTGGAAGCGCGCATCGGGGGCAAAGCGGATGGTGAGGAGGGCGTCGCCCGGCTCGGCGCCGTGGGCGCCCGGATAGCCGAGGCCGCGCAGGCGGATCACCTGCCCGTCGACCACGCCCTTTGGCACCACCACGTCGACCTCGCGGCCGCTCGGCAGGTTGAGGCGGAGCTTGGCCTCCCCGGCGACCTGATCGAGGCCGACCGTGAGCTCGGCCGCCACGTCCTCACCCTTCTGGGGCGCGCCGCGGCCGGCGCCGCCCGAGCGGAACGCCTCGCCGAACAGGTGCGAGAAGATCTCCTCGCCGAAGCCGCCGGCGGCCCCGCCGCCCGCGCCGCCCCGGCCGCGGGCCATCGATTCGAAGTCGAAGCCGCCGGCACCGCCGCCGCGCCCGGCGCCGCCGCCGAAGCCCTCGAAGCCGGTGAAGCGGGGCTTGCCGTCGCCGTCGATGGCGCCGCGGTCGAACTGCTCGCGCTTCTTGGCGTCGCCCAGGATCTCGTAGGCCTGGTTGACCTCGGAGAAGCGGTCCTGCGCCTTGGCGTCGTTCTTGTTGCGGTCGGGGTGGTAGGCCTTGGCGAGCTTGCGGAAGGCCTTCTTGATCTCCGCCTCGTCGGCCGAACGGCTCACGCCGAGTACGTCGTATGGGTTGCGCATGGCGATCCGATGGCGATTCGAGCGGCCCCGCATCCGGCGCGTCACGGGCGGGAGCGGGGCCGCGGCTTGAAAGAGATGTGCCCTATCTGGCGACCGTGTTGCCGGATTGCAACGCAGGCGGAGCGGGAGGCTGCGAGGTTACGGCACTTCCCGCGCAAGCGCCATTCGGACCGCCGAACCGGAGGCTCAGCCCGGCTTGGACGTGGCCTTGAGGCTCTTCAGCTCCCAGGCACCGCCGGAGGGGCGGCAGCCGGTGCCGCGCACGAAGCGGTTGTTCCCCGGCCCGATCACCGAGGCGAGGAAGCCGCGGCAGATCTCGTCGTTCTTCACGAAGGGCAGCCCGGTCGGGTTGATCATGCCGCGCATGCCCGAATCCGGGTTGTCCCACTTCACCGGCTGGCCGTTGCCCTGCGGGTCGAGGGCGACGGAGAGGGCCGCCTTGGCCCGGCGCCAATCCTCGCCCGAAAGGTCGGAGCCGAAGCTCTTCGGCGCCGCCGGCTCGATGCTGCCGGTGCTCTCGGGCTCCGGCGGGGCGGCGTCCACCTGCGGGGTGAACATGATGAGCGGCTGGCTGCAGCCGCCGAGTGACAGGACGCCGCCGAGCACGCCCGCCGCACAGGCGAGCCCGAGCGTCACCGAACCGACTTTACACGCACCGCGACGCATTACACCTAATCTCAAGACCGGACGGCCCGCCGCGACGCATCACCTTGCGACGCCGACCCGCCCCCGGTTCGGTTGTCACAGCGGCACTCCAGCGGAGTGCCATTTGGGTAAGGACGATGCCGTGGACGGGTTAACGAAGGGTGATTTCACGCAGAACCCGGATCCGTGGGACCTGTTCCGGCAATGGTTTGCCGACGCACAGGTCTCCGAGCCGGAGGATCCCAACGCCATGGCGCTCGCGACCAGCGGCGCCGACGGGATGCCGGACGTGCGCATCGTGCTCCTGAAGGATGCCGACGAGCGCGGTTTCGTGTTCTACACCAACACCCTGTCGATGAAGGGGCAGGAGCTCGCCGACAACCCGCAGGCCGCCCTGGTGATGCACTGGAAGAGCCTGCGCCGGCAGGTCCGGGCCCGCGGGACGGTGACCAAGGTCTCGGAGGCGGAAGCCGACGCCTATTACGCCTCGCGCCCCCGCGACAGCCGCCTCGGTGCCTGGGCGAGCCGCCAGTCGCAGCCGCTGGAGAGCCGCGACGTCCTGATCCGGGCGGTGGACGAGATGCGCGCCCGCTTTCCCGACGAGGCGGTGCCGCGCCCGCCGCACTGGACCGGCTACCGCATCGCCCCGGTGACGATGGAGTTCTGGCAGGACGGCGCCTACCGTCTGCACGACCGGGTGCGCTTCACCCGCGAGGGCGAAGCCTGGACGGGGAACCGGCTGTACCCGTGAGGGGCGGGCCTCCCGGACCGTCGCGTCCCTGAGGCGCAACCTTTGCTGCGGCGCGGCGAGCCCTGGATTTCCGGGTCGCCGGGCCCTACCCTGAGGCTCTCGGCGCCCCGCACGACCGGCGGCGCCCGCACCGGACATCCCGAGGAACGGCCGTGGCCCCACCGTCGAACGAACGCCGCCGCGTGATGCTGCTCACCGGCGCGAGCCGGGGCATCGGCCATGCCACCGTCAAGCGCTTCTCGGCGGCGGGCTGGCGCGTCATCACCTGCTCGCGCCACGCCTTCCCGGAGAACTGCCCCTGGGAGATGGGCCCGGAGGACCACCTGCAGGTCGACCTCGCCGACCCGGAGGACACGATCCGCGCCGTCAAGGAGGTGGCGGGCCGGCTCGAGGCCGAGGGCGGGCTCCTGCACGCGCTCGTCAACAATGCCGGCATCTCGCCCAAAGGGGCGGGCGGCGCGCGGCTCGGCGCCATCGACACCCCGTTCTCCGACTGGCAGCGGGTGTTCCAGGTCAACTTCTTCGCACCCATCCTGCTCGCGCGCGGCCTGCGCGACGAGCTGACCCGGTCGCGCGGTTCGATCGTCAACGTGACGTCGATCGCGGGCTCGCGCGTCCATCCCTTCGCGGGGGCGGCCTACGCCACCTCCAAGGCCGCGCTCGCCGGCCTCACCCGGGAGATGGCCTCCGATTTCGGTCCCCTCGGGGTGCGGGTGAACGCGATCTCGCCCGGCGAGATCGACACCTCGATCCTCTCGCCCGGGACCGACAAGCTGGTGGCACAGATCCCGCAGCGCCGCCTCGGCACCCCCGACGAGGTCGCCAAGGCGATCTACTTCCTGTGCACCGAGGCCTCGTCCTACGTGAACGGCGCCGAGCTGCACATCAACGGCGGCCAGCATGTCTGAGCGGGCGGCGCTCGCTCTCGCGCTCCTGCTTCTCGCCTCCCCCGCCGCCGCCGAGCCGCGGGTCGCGCTCCTCGACCTGCCGTTCCGGGTGACGCAGCTGCGCGACGCCGCCAGCGAGGCGGCGCTCGCCGTCGCCACCGCCGGCCTGCCGCAGCTGCCCCGCAAGCCCGGGCCGCTGGCGGTCGCCTGGGGCGAGACGGGTGCGGCCGTCGTCACCCTGGCGGGCGACACGGTGACGGTGATCCCCCTCCCCCTCGATGCGATCGAGGGCCTGACTGCTGGCGAGACGCCGAAGGGCGCGGTGCCGGGCTCGCGCCGGGTGCTGGCCGGGCCGTTGAGCGCCTACCTGTCGGGGACCGGGCCGGACGGCCACCGGACCGCGACCGCCCTCACCTTGCGCGAGCGCCAGCCGGTGGCGATGAGCGCCGACCCGAAGCCGGTGCCGGTCGCGACCAGCGCCGTGTCGCCGGGCCCCGGCGCGGTCTTCGCGGCCGACGCCCTGCGGCCGGTCGAGATCGACGGAACCGTCAACCTGCTCGCGGTGAGCGAGCGGCCGGAGGGCGCGAGCCTCGCGGTGATCGGGCGCCGGGACGGCGCCTGGCAGGTGCGCGGCGCGACCCCGCCCGAGCCCGGCCCCCTGAGCCTCGC
>NZ_JACWCT010000152.1 GCF_016613415.1 Methylobacterium ajmalii
GGCGACGCGCGGGGCCGGGGCGCCGCCGGCCCGGCGCGTCGCCGGAGCGCCGCCCCGGATCGCCGCGACGCGGCCGGTGCGGTACGCCCCGCCAGACCTGCAGGCGCCCACCGATCTGTGGATCGACGCCCGGGCCGACCGGATCCGCCGCGCTCGGGACGGCGGCTACCTCGTGATGCGCCGCACCACGATCGAGGACGCGACGGGGCGGCGGATCGAGGTGCTGCGTCCCCTCGACGACGACGACGAATAGGGCGCAGCCGCTCGCCTCACAGCCACGGCTGCAGGGCGAGGTGGGCGCCGAGGAGCAGCAGGCCGATCAGGAAGGCGCGCCGGAAGGTCGGCGCCGAGACCCGGCCGCGCAGCCACTGCCCGGCCGCCATGCCGAGGAGCGCCGGCGCCAGGGTGACGAGGGAGGCCGCCCCGGCGGCGAGAGGCAGCGCGCCCTCCCGGGCGAGGCCGGCGGCGAGCGCCACGGTCGAGACCGTGAAGGAGAGGCCGAGCGCCTGGATCAGCCCGTCCCGGTCGAGGTTCAGGGCCTGGAGGTAGGGCACGGCCGGGATCACGAAGACGCCGGTCGCCCCGGTGACGAGGCCGGTGGCGAGGCCGACGAGGGGCGAGAGCCAGGGCTCGGCCCGAGGCGGCACCCGGACCGACAGACCGGCGAGCCCGGTGACCGCGTAGGCGACGAGGGCGATGCCGAGCGCGCTCGCCGGCCCCGGTCCCCGCGCCCCGGCGATCAGCCCGGCGCTCGCCACGGTGCCGACGGCGATGGCCGCCATCATCGGCCCGAGCCGGCGCGCCAGGCCCCCGAAGCGCGGGCCGGCCAGGAGCTGCCAGATATTGGTGACGAAGGAGGGCACGATCAGCAGCGCCGCGGCCTGGGCCGGGCTCATCACGGTGGCGAGCAGCCCCACCGCCACGGTCGGCAGGCCGAGGCCGATCACGCCCTTGACGAAGCCGGCGACGAGGAAGGTGGCGAGGATCACCGCCCAGCCGAGCGGGCCGGCGGTGCCGGCGAGGAGATCGGTCACTGCGGATCCGGTCAGTCGCGGCCGATCAGGTCCTGGAGCATCGATTCCTGGCTCGGCAGCGGCGAACCGACGATCTCCGGCTCCCCGACCCGCGGCAGGACCGAGGCGTCGACCGGGTGCCCTTCGAGGAGCAGGCCGGCGGCGACGATCGCCAGGGCGAGGGCGACGAGACCGAGCGGGCCGGGGCCACCGGAGCTGAGCGGGATGCGCGGCGGCATGGATGGACGTCCTCCGGTGGCAACGGCCCGAGCTTGGGCGGCGCCGGAGGGGGTAACAAGCCGTAAGGGACGAATGTTGCCTTCGTGCGGGCCAGAGGCCCGGGCGGACCACAGGCCCGGGCGGCTCGAAGTCCGAGGGGACCGCCGGAGCACGCCGGTCGCGTCAGGGCTCGGACGGCCCGGCGAGGTCCCGCAGCAGCGCCATCGTCTCGTCCATCCGCGCGACCGGGACGAAGAGGTGATCGTGGTGGAAGGCCGAGACCGCGTTGACGGCGATGCCGGCTTCCGCGAGGCGCGCCGTCACGGCGGCGAGGAAGCCGACCGCCGACAGGGAGGAATGCACCGCGAGCGTGATCCAGCCGCACGGGAAGGCGCCGTCAAGCCCGGCCCGCGCCGCCTCGTCCCCGGTCAGGATCAGGGTCGTCCCCTCGGCCTCGCGAAAGCGCATCGCCGGGTCGAGCCCCGCCGGCACCGCGCCGTCCGGCAGGGTCGCGAAGACGTAGCTGCCCGGCCGCCGCTCCGGCCGCATCCCGGCGAGGAGCCGCGCGAGGTCGGTCTCGCCGGTCATGCGGTGAGCGACTCCAGCGCCCGGCGCAGCTCCGCCGGCAGGGGCACCGGGCGCTGCGTCGCCCGGTCGACGTAGACGTGGACGAAGTGCCCCTGTGCGGCGGCCGCCTCCTCGTCCTCGCGGAACAGCCCGACCTCGTAGCGCACGCTCGACGTGCCGAGATGCGCGACCCGGATTCCGGCCGTCACCCGGTCGGGAAACGCCATCGAGCGGAAGTAGCGGCAACCGGTCTCGACCACGAGGCCGATCACCGGACTTTTCGCGATATCGAGAACGCCGTCGGCGATCAGCACGCTGTTCACCGCCGTGTCGAAGAACGCGTAATAGACCACGTTGTTGACGTGGCCGTAGACGTCGTTGTCGGCCCAGCGGGTGGTGATCGGCACGAAGCGCCGGTAGGCGGCGCGGGTCTCGGGGGGCGTGCGGCCGCTCAAAGGGCTGTCTCTCGTTTCACCGTCGGCAGAAGGCCGAGCCTAGAGCACTTCACGATCGCGCTGCAATCGCGAAACTCGCTAAGTCATTGTTTTGTCGCATTTTCTGAGACGACCCGGTTTCCACTTCGTCGGAAAATGCTCTAAGCAGATTTCGCAAAAGTGTTCACCGGTTTTGCGACAACAATCTGCGACGCAACACTGACCTAAGCAGACGAAGCGTTGGCCTGCCAACGCAAGTCTGCTTAGGCCGGCCCGGCGCCGCCGATCAAGCGGCACTCACGTCCCGAAGGTCTCCGGGTCAGGCCCCATCCGGCCCGCCGGGTCGTCGAGGGCCTCGATCCGCGCGAGGTCGTCGGCATCGAGGGCGAAGCCCGCCACGTCGCGGTTCTCGCGGATGCGGGCGGGCGTCGCGGATTTCGGGATCGCGACGTTGCCGATGTCGAGCTGCCAGCGCAGCACGACCTGGGCCGGGGTGCGGCCGTGCTTCTCGGCGATCGCCCGGATCGCCGGATCGTCGAGCACCCCGCCGCGGCCGAGCGGCGCCCAGGCCTCGGTGACGATGCCGGCCTCGGCATGGAAGGCCCGCAGGGCGTCCTGCTGGAAGCGCGGATGCAGCTCGACCTGGTTGATCGCCGGCGTCGAGCCGGTGGCGTCGATGACGCGCTTGAGGTGCTCGATCGTGAAGTTCGAGACGCCGATCGAGCGGGCGCGGCCGTCCTCGCGCAGGCGCATCAGGGCGCGCCAGGTGTCGAGATAGGCGCCGCGCTGCGGCACCGGCCAGTGGACGAGGTAGAGGTCGACGTGGTCGAGGCCGAGGCGGGCGAGCGAGTCCTCGCAGGCCCGCAGGGTCTCGTCGTAGCCGTGGCGGTCGTTCCAGACCTTGGTGGCGACGAAGACCTCCTCGCGCGGCAGGCCCGAGGCCGCGATGGCGCGGCCGACCCCGGCCTCGTTGCCGTAGACCGCCGCGGTATCGATCGAGCGGTAGCCGGCCTCGAGCGCCGCCCCGACGATCGCCGGGGCCTCCTCGTTCTCGAGCCGCCACACCCCGAAGCCGAGCTGGGGGATGCGCTTCCCGTCGTTCAGGGTCAGGACGGCGTCGGACATGGGAAACTCTCGGCGGGGCCTGACAGGGGTGCGAACTCCTGATCTGGGTCGGGCCCCGCCGAAGTCGAGGCGGCGGTCGGGCGCGGCTCCCCTACTTCACCAGCGGGCAGCCGCCCTCGGCCATCGGCCGGAAGGCCTGGTCGCCCGGCACGGTGTCGAGGAGCTTGTAGTAGTCGTACGGCCCCTTGCTCTCGGCCGGGCTCTTCACCTCGTACAGAAAGACGTCGTGCACGGCGCGGCCGTCCTGGCGCACCGTAACGGTGCCGAAGAGCGGATCGTTGATCGGCTTCTCGCGCATCGCCGCCACGACCTTCTCGCCCTCGATCGTGCCGGTGTCGCGCACCGCCCGCAGGTAGGCCAGGGTCGAGGAATAGACGCCGGCGTGGTTCTCGGTCGGCATCCGGCCGTTCATCCGCTCGGCGAAGCGCTTGGCGAACGCGCGGGTGCCGTCGGTGCGGTCCCAGTAGAAGGCGCTGGCGAGCTGGAGCCCCTGCGCCGCCTTGAGGCCCAGCGCATGGGTATCGGAGAGCTGCACGAACAGGGCGGCGAGCCGCATCTGGGGCATCAACCCGAACTCCGCCGCCTGCTTGACGGCGTTGATCATGTCGGCGCCGGTATCGGCGAGCGCCAGCACCTGAGCGCCCGAGCCCTGGGCCGAGAGCAGCGGCGAGGCGAAGTCGCCGGCATTGAGCGGGTGCTTGGTCGACCCCTTCACGGTGCCGCCGACGGCCTTCAGCGCCACGGTGGCGTCGCGCTCCAGCGCGTGGCCGAGCGCGTAGTCGACGGTGACGAAGTACCACGACTTGCCGCCGCGGCCGGCGACGGCACGCGCGGTGGCCGAACCCTGCGCCCAGGTGTCGGACACCCACTGCACGGTCGTCGGCGCGCAGGCCTTGCCGGTGAGGTCAGAGGTGAGCGCGCTCGAGGCCAGCGCCACCCGGTGGCGCTCCCGCATCAGGTTCGCGACCGCCAGCGCGACCGCCGAGTTCGGCAGATCGACGATGGTCGAGACGCCCTCCTGGTCGAGCCAGCGGCGGGCGGTGGCGAGCCCGATATCGGGCTTGTTCTGGTGGTCGGCCGAGACGACCTCGACCTTCAGCTCGCCGGCCTCCTTGGCGAACTCCTCCACCGCGAGCTGCGCGGCCGTGACCGAGCCGGTGCCGGCCTGGTCGGCGAAAGGCCCGCTCATGTCGCTGAGCACGCCGACCTTGATCGGCGCCTTGGAATCCTGCGCCAGCGCGGAGGTGCCGAGCGCGAGCGACAGGGCGAGGCCGGCGAGACCGGCGGCCCGAGAGCGGAACGACATCGGGGATCCTCCCAGGGAGTTTTTGTCAGATCTTGTTCGCGGCCCGACCGGGCCGTTCGGGCCTCTGTATGTCAGGGGTGCGGGGCGGCGTCGATGCGGGATCGCGCGGCGTGGTTGAGAAAGCCGGGGGCTGCATCGGCGCGGTCCGTCGCGCCGTCCGTTCTCGTCTTCCGCGTCTCTCGCGCGTCGACGACGGTTGCTCCTTGATTGCCGAATGGCTAAGCTTTTCGTCGACGGTTCCCTCCGGGGATCAAAAGGGAACGCGGTGAGGGCTTGCCCGAAGCCGCGGCTGCCCCCGCAACTGTAAGCGGCGAGCCTTCCATCACTCATGTCACTGGGAACCCGACACGGTTCCTGGGAAGACGATGGCAGGCGACGACCCGTGAGCCAGGAGACCTGCCGTCAGCCGTGGTCACACGCGAGCACGTCGGGCGGGGTGTCCTGACGGGTGTCGGGATGGGGGCGAGAGGTCCCCGTCGCGCCGTCGTTCGCGGTGACGTGCCACAGCCGCGTCCCGTCCCGCCATGTCCTCCGCCGCCCTCCCCCGATCCGCCGATGCGGCGCGCCCTCCGCGCGCCGTCCCATCACGACGACGGACCGGATGGCGAGAATGTAACTTTATAACGTTACATTTCAGGATGGCTCCGCTACGGACGGTGCGCACGCCTCCTCTGGAAACGAACATGTCTCCCCGTCGCGCCCGCCGCCTCGCTCCCGTCGCCGCCCTCGCCGCCCCGCTCCTCGCCGCCGCGCCCGCGGGCGCCGAAGACCTGCCCCTCGATGCCATCGACGTGGCGGGCGGCCGGAACCGGGAGGTGGCCGCCCCCGGCCTCAACCTCGCGACGCCCGCGCGCTCCGGCAGCCGGCTGGGCCTCACCCCGCTCGAGACCCCGGCGAGCCTCGACGTCATTTCCGGCGAGACGATCCGAGCCCGGGGCCAGAACACCGTCGAGGAGGCGGTGACCCAGAACGCCGTCGGCATCACCAGCGTCGCCGGCCCGGGCAACGGCAACCTCTCCTTCGCCAGCCGCGGCTTCGTCGGGCCGAGCTCGGTGCAGCAGCTCTACGACGGCACGCGGCTCTATGTCGGGGTCGGCACGGTCACCTTCCCGTTCGACACCTGGTCGGCGGAGCGGATCGAGGTCCTGCGCGGGCCCGCCTCGGTGCTCTACGGCGAGGGCGCGATCGGCGGAATCATCAACGTGGTGCCGAAGAAGCCGGTCTTCACCGCCCTCGGCGAGGCGCGGGCGGCGATCGGTTCCGACGGCGTGGCGCGGCTCGCCCTCGACAGCGGCGGGCCGGTCGGCGAGGACCTGGCCTACCGGATCAACCTCAGCGGCAACCGGGCCGACGGCTGGGTCAAGCCCGACGGCGACTTCCGCAACCTCGCCCTCTCGGCGGCGATGACCTGGCGGGTCACGCCCGACCTGGCCGTCACCCTCTCGCACGACCTCGGCTACAACGAGCCGACCCGCTACTGGGGCTCGCCGCTCGTCGGCAACCGGGTGCCCGACCGCCTGCGCTTCATCAACTACAACATCCGGGATTCGCAGATCGCCTGGTTCGACAACTGGACGCAGCTGCGCACCGAATGGAACCCGAGCGCCGACATCACGGTGCGCAACACCGCCTACCGGCTCTCGACCGAGCGGCACTGGCGCGACGTCGAGCAATACACCTACCAGCCGGCGACCGGCCTGATCGGCCGCAGCGACTACATCGAGATCCTCCACCACGAGGAGCAGATCGGCAACCGCCTCGACGCGACGCTCCGGAGCAGCCTGTTCGGCTTCAAGACCACGACGGTCGTCGGCTTCGACGTCAACCACATCGCGTTCCGGCGCGACAGCAACGCGCCGTTCGGCGGCGAGAGCACGGTCGATCCGTTCAACCCGGTCCCGGGCGCCTTCATCAACGTCGCGGGCACCCGCACCGACATCGTGTCGCGGACCCGCCAGGCCTCGGTCTTCGCCGAGAACCGGATCGAGCTGTCGCCCCAGCTCGCCCTGGTGACGGGGGTGCGCTACGACGCCCCGACGGTGGCGGTGAGCCGGCCGCTGGCCGGCAGCCGCTTCGAGAAGACCTTCGACTCGACGAGTTTCCGGGTCGGCGCCGTCTACACCCCGGTTCCGGATTTCGCGCTCTACGCACAATACGCCACCGCCGCCGACCCGCTCGGCAGCCTGATCACCACCAGCGTCCCGCAAGCGCAGTTCCAGCTCGCCACCGGCGAGCAGGTCGAGGCCGGCGCCAAGGGCCTGTTCGATGGCGGGCGCGGCGAGTGGACGGTGGCGGCCTACCACATCGCCAAGGACAACCTGCTCTCTCCGATCCCCGACCGGCCGACCGAGGTGGCGCAGGTCGGCAGCCAGTCCTCCCGCGGCGTCGAGGTGGCGCTGGCCTACCAGCTCTCGGACGCCTGGCGCATCGAGGCCAACACCGCGCTGCTGAAGGCCCGCTACGACAGCTTCTCGCAGAACACCGATGCGGGCCTGGTGTCGTTCGCCGGCAAGGTCCCGGTCGACGTGCCCCAGCGCGTCACCAACGTCTGGCTCAGCTACGCCTTCGCGCCGGGCTGGGTGGCGCGGCTCGGCGTCAACGATGTCGGGCCGGTGTTCAGCGACTTCGCCAACACGGTGAAGCGGCCGGCCTACACGCTGGTGAACGCGACGCTCGACTGGCAGGTGACCCCGACCTCGCGCCTGTCGCTGCGCGGCTACAACCTCACCGACCAGATCTACGCGGTGCGGGGCAACACCAATTCCTGGCTGCTCGGCCGGCCGCGCTCGGTCGAGCTCGCCTACCACGTCGTGTTCTGATGCACGGCAGGGTAGCGAAGGCGGCCGTCAAGCGGCTCAAACGGTGGCTGCATCTCGGCCATCGCTGGCTCGGCATCGCCACCGGGCTCCTGATCCTCCTCTGGTTCGGCTCCGGCCTGGTGATGCTGTGCGTCGGCTTCCCGACCCTCACCGAGGGCGAACGGCTCGGCGCCCTGCCGCCGCTCGCCCTCGCCTTGGTGCGGGTCACCCCTCAGGCGGCCCTGGAGCGGGCGGGCCTCGCGCATTACCCGGCCCGGCTGACGCTCGCGATGCGGGGCGGCGCGCCGGCCTACTGGATCGCCGATACCGACGGGCGCCGGCAGGCCCTGTCGGCGGTGACCGGCGATCCGGTGCCCGAACTGACGGCGGCGGACGCGACGGCGCTCGCCGCCGTCCATCCGGCGGCGCGCGCCGTCGCCGATCTCGGCACCGTGACCCGCGACCAGTGGACGGTGACGGCGCGCTACGACCCCTTGCGGCCGTTCCGCGTGGTCGCCCTCGGCGATCCGGCCGGGACCGAGCTCTACCTGTCGGCGGCGACGGGCGAGCTCGCCCTCGACACCACCCGGGCCGAGCGGGTGTGGAACTGGCCCGGCGCCGTCACCCACTGGATCTACCTGACGCCGCTGCGGGCGCGGGCGGGCCTGTGGCAGGACGTGGTGCTGTGGGTCTCCGGCATCGCGCTCGCGGCGGGCGTGAGCGGCTACGTGCTGGGCTTCGTGCGGCTGATGCGCGACCGGCTGACTCCCTATCGCGGCTGGGCCGCCTGGCACCACCTCGCCGGGGTGGCGGGCGGCCTCGTCGTCGTCACCTTCCTTGTCAGCGGCTGGCTGTCGATGAACCCGCGCGGCTGGTTCGGGCCGCGCGGCCCCGACGCCGCCATGCGGGCGGCCTATGCCGGGCAGGCGGCGCCGGTCTTCCCGCTCGGCCCCGACGCCCTGGCGGGGGCTCCCGCCGGCACCGTCGCGCTCGATTTCGCCTGGATCGGCGGGCGGCCCGTCATCCTCGCCGCCGGTCCCGGCGGCACGGCGCCGTGCTGCGGCAGCGCGCTGACCTCGGAGGCGATCGTGGCGGCCGGCCGGGCGATGCTGCCGGCGGCCCGGTTGCGGGAGGTCACCCGCCTCGAGGTGCCGGACGCCTACTGGTACGACCGCCACGGCGCCCCGATCCTGCCGGTCCTGCGCCTCGCCTTCGACGACCCGGCCGGGACCTGGTTCCACCTCGACCCCGCCACCGGGGCGATCCTGGGGCGGACCGACCGCAGCGGCCGGGCGAACCGCTGGCTGTTCGACGCGCTCCACACCCTCGATGCCGGCCCGCTCGCCGGGCGCCCGGCACTGCGCCTGGCGCTGATCGTCACCCTCTCGGCGCTCGGCCTCGTCGTCGCGACGAGCGGCACGGTCCTCGGCTGGCGCCGGTTGCGTCGCCGCCGGGCCTGAGACCCGGCCCGATCCCCCGGCCTGCGCGGCCCTCGTCATCGGCGCGGTTCGGACGCCGGCGACAGAATGGATCGCGCCCGCAGCCGAATATTCATTTGCCGGAACCGGTAGGGGACGCCCGCATCGCCGACGCAAGGACGATCGACGCGCGTCTCTACATGCGAATACGCTGAACCGGCCGGCAGGACCGGTGATCAAGTCGACAGGGGAAGACCCGCGTCGAACCGGCGGATTGTCGGGTGCAGGCGCTGCGGCGATGCCTCGCGCGTCGGTTGATCGATTGGGCGGAGCCGGACAACCAAGACCAGAGGAACGGGATACACGATCTCGCAGCCTTGCAACGCACACGAAAGCATGATCCTTCTCACTACTTTCGGTTGCATCCCCCCGCCTCGACTTGGAGAGGCGACGAGGATCCGACGACTCGACGTACCGTCGGTGATCGCCATGTCGGCCTGGACGGTCATGGACGCGGCTATACGGGACGGCGGCGCCGGATAGTCCATCCGACTCGGCGCCGGGGCCCTCCCCCAAAAGGCTATGCCTTTGTACGCACAGGCGAAAGTGTCGGAATAGGACGATCGTATTCAGATCTCGATAACGTTCGCCATGCATGCTCGACCGAACGAAGGCGCTGGACGAGCCGGGATGGCGGTGTACCTCAAGCAATTTCCCAGGTTTTTGGCGGAGCGCCGCGGCCCGGTGATCCTCGGCACGATCGTGGTCGTCCTGCTCTGGCTCGGCGTCGGGGCCAAGCACGTCAACGACCTGCGCGGCGCGCTGCAGGATTCCGAACGCACCACCCACAACTTCGCGATGGTGTTCGAGGAGAACGTGCTGCGCTCGATCGGCGAGATCGACAAGGCGCTGCTCTACATGCGGCGCAGCATCGAGAGCCGCGCCGGCCGCGAGGATTTCGGCACGATCGTCAACACGACCGACCTCCTGAGCGAGATCATCGTGCAGGTGGCGATCATCGGGCGCGACGGCGTGATGCGGGCGACCAATGTCGGCCCGCAGCCGCCGCCGGCGACCGACCTCAGCGACCGCGACCATTTCCGCATCCACGTCGAGAGCCCCGACGACGCCCTCTACATCAGCCGCCCGGTGATCGGGCGGGCGAGCGGCCGGGTCTCGGTGCAGGTCAGCCGCCGCTTCCTAGGGCCGGACGGCCGGTTCGGCGGCGTGGTGGTAGCCTCGCTCAACCCCAGCCACCTGACCCAGTTCTACGACAAGATCGACCTCGGCAGCCCGGCCGCGATCTCGCTCATCGGCAGCGACGGCGTGGTGCGCTCGAGCGGCGGCGTCGGCGGCGGGTTCGGGGTCGGCGCCGACCTGTCGCGGACCGAGACCTTCCAGAAGATCCGTTCCGGCCGCTCGGGCACCTTCACCCTCGCGATGCCCGACGAGGGCCAGCACCGGATGGTGACGATCCGCAAGGTGCGCGACCAGCCCCTCTGGGTCAGCGTCAGCGTGCCGGAGGTCGAGATCTACAAGGACGCGCAATCGGCCCTGCGGATCGACGCCATCGTGGCGGCGATCCTGACCCTGCTCGTCGGGATCGCGGTCGAGAAGCTCCTGCGCATCGAGGCCAAGCGCTCGGAGGCGGAGGCCCGGGTCGCGCGCCTGGCCTCGCTCGATCCCCTCACCGACCTGCCGAACCGCCGGGTGTTCCGCGCCTCCCTCGAAGCCGAGGCGGCCAAGGGCAATCTCCCCGATGCCGCGCCCTACGCGGTGATGTTCCTCGACCTCGATCGCTTCAAGCTCGTCAACGACACGCTCGGCCACAAGATCGGCGACGACCTGCTGCAGGCGGTGGGCGAGCGGCTCGCCGCCGTCCTGGCGCCCGGCCAGGTGCTGGCGCGGCTGGGCGGCGACGAGTTCGCCCTGCTGGTGCCGGGCGTCGGCGACCGGGCGGCCCTGGAGGCCCTGGCGGAGCGCATCGCCGAGGCGGTCCTGGCCCCCTTCGAGATCGGCAGCCACCAGATCCGCTCGAGCGTGAGCATCGGCATCGCGGTCGCGCCCGGCGACGGCGGGACCGCCGACGACCTCCTGATCGCCGCCGACCTCGCGCTCTACGCCGTGAAGGCGGGCAAGCGCGGCACCTTCCTGTTCTACGACCGGCAGATGAGCGTGGGGCTGGAGGACCGGCGCCAGCTCGAGGCCGACCTGCGCCGGGCGATCGAGCGGAGCGAGCTGGAGCTGCACTACCAGCCCTCGGTGATCCTTAAGACCGGCGAGATCGCCGGGTTCGAGGCGCTGGCGCGCTGGCGCCACCCGGTGCGGGGCAACGTGCCGCCCGCGACCTTCATCTCGATCGCCGAGGAATGCGGGCTCATCCATGCCATCGGCGAGTGGTCGCTGACCGAGGCCTGCCGCCGCGCCGCGACCTGGCCCGACCGGCTCAAGATCGCCGTGAACCTGTCGCCGGTGCAGTTCGCCGGCCCCGACCTCGTCGGGATGGTGCGGGGCGTGCTGGAGGCGACCGGCCTGCCGGCCCACCGCCTCGAGCTCGAGATCACCGAGCAGATGCTGCTCGACAGCGGCGAGGCGACGCTGGCGATCCTGCGCGACCTCAAGGCGCTCGGCCTCCACATCGCCATGGACGATTTCGGCACCGGCTACTCCTCGCTCAACTACCTGAGGAGCTTCCCCTTCGACCGCATCAAGGTCGACCGCAGCTTCGTCACCGGGCTCGGCTGCGGGGCCCAGAACGCGGCGATCATCCGGGCGGTCATCGACATCGCCCGGGCGCTCGGCATGCGCACCACCGCCGAGGGGGTCGAGACCGCCGACCAGCAGCACGTCCTGTCCCTGCTCGGCTGCGACGAGGTCCAGGGCTACCTGTTCAGCCGCCCGGTCCCGGCCGAGGAGGCGCAGGCCCTGATCACCCGCTGGCGCCCCGAGGACCGGCGCGCGGCGACGCGGGCGGCGTGATCGGCCCCTGCTAAGACCGGGGTCGCCGCGTCCCGGTCGACGCGTCCCGTCCCGGGCCGACGGCGACAATCCTGCGCCGAACCGGCGACCGGTCCGCCGCAGGAGGCCGAGGGGGCAGTGTCCCCTCGCTCAGGCCGCGAAATCCCGGGAAAGGTCGAGTGCCGCGGGCCTGTGCAGGCGATGGACCTCCGGGCGCGACAGCCGCAGGGGACCGCCGTCGCGCCGGCGCATCCAGCCAGCGGGCCAGCGGGGCATCCGCGTCTCCCGCCCCCGCCGCAGCCAGGTCTCGTGCCAGAGCAGCAGCGCGCCGGCCGCCACCACGATCACGCCGCCGACGACGAGGTGCAGGTTCGGGACCTCGCCGAAGGCGAGGTAGCCGAGGGCCATGCCCCAGACCAGCATCAGGTAGTAGAACGGCGACACCGCGGTGGCCGGCGCCGCGGACAGGGCCCGGGTCCAGAGATACTGCGCGCCGACGTTCGAGGCGCCGAGCAGCCCGAACAGGGCGGCATCGGGCAGGCTCGGCCAGCGGAAGCCGAAGGCGAGCAGCGCTGCATGGGCCGCGGTCATCACCGCCATCTGCCAGATCAGCAGGGTGCCGGGCTTCTCGGTCTTGGCCATGCCCCGCACCGCCACCGTGACGGTGCCGTACATCACGGCGTTGCCGAGCGCGAACAGGGCGCCGACCTGGAGCGAATCGGCGCCAGGATTGGTCACCACCAGGACCCCGAGGAAGCCCACCACCAGGACGGCCCAGCGCACCGGGTCCGACGCCTCCTTGTGCCAGAGGATCGCCACCACGGCGGCGAAGAGCGGCGCCGAGAACCCGATCGCCGTGACCCCGGCGAGCGGCATCAGGCCGAGCGCCAGCACCGTCAGCGTCTGCGAAATCGCCTGCGACAGGCCGCGGGCGACGTGGGCCCGGGGCTTGGCGGTGCGGAACACCGACAGGCCCGTCGCCGGCAGCATGAAGGCGCAGACCAGCCCGAAGGCGATCGACGAGCGCAGGAACATCACCTCGCCGACGGGATAATGCGCGACGAGGTGCTTCGAGAACGCGTTCGACAGGGTCAGCAGCACCGTCGCGCCGATCATCAGCGCGATGCCGAGGGGGACGTTGTCGGCGGGACGCCCGGCGACGTCGGGACGACCCGCGGCCTGGGGACGGGCGGCGCTCTGCATGGGGGGCTTCTCCGGGGCTCTCCAAGCAGACTTGCGTTGGCAGGCCAACGCTTCGCCCGCTTAGGTTCTTGTTTGGTCGCAGATTTTCGGCGCCGAACCGGTAACCACTTCGGCGAGATCTGCTTAGCGAGGCCGTCGCCGGGTCAGGCGGTCGTCTGTGCCGCCGGCTGGGCGTCCATGAACCAGGGCTTCACCCCGACGCCGCGGCGCAGGGAATACATGTAGAAGATCGGCATCGTGGCCGGGAACAGGTCGCGGAACTCGCTGCCGTTGAAGGTGACGAACAGGGCCTCCGGAAAGGCCGCCGCGACGGCGCGCTTCTCGACCATGTTCATGCGGTGGTAGTCGAGGGCGCCCTGCTCGGTGGAGCCCTCGCCGCGGTACCACTTGGCGGCGCAGGCGATCAGGCTGGCCAGGATCTCGCCCGACGGCTCCTCCTCGGCGGTGCCGGCGCCGATCTCCCGGGCGAAGGCGACGACGTCGCTGAGCCGGGTGCTGGCGAAGCCGCGGGCCTGGGCGGCGGCGTCGATGGCGTCGAAATAGGCATTCATCGCCGCGGCCGGATGGCCGTTCAGGGTGGCATGGGTGTCGGTGAAGATCAGCCGGAAGATCGCGCCCGGGGCGTAGACCTGGCGCACACGCTCGGCGAGCTGGCCGAGATAGTCGAGGCAGGCGAGGTCCGGCGCGGCGATCTCGGCGCGCGGGCCCTTGCCCCAGTACAGGACGAACTCGACCGGACGCCCGGCGCGCGCCGCCGCATCGACCGCCGGCACCAGCCGCTCGGGGTTGCCGGGCTGCTCGCGCTTGAACGCCCAGGTATTGAACGCCTTGATGATCGCGTCGGCGTCGACCGGCCCGGATGCCGCAGACTTGTGGTTGAATTTTCCGTTTGACTTGCCTTGCGGTTTAGCCGACCGGCCGGAGCCCTGGCCCTGCCGCTGGGTCGAACCGGACCCCGTCAGTTCAGCCGCCTCCGGCGCCGTCGCGTGAGCCTCGATGACGTTCGGGTAGATCGGTTCCATGTCTGTCGCCTCGATTGCCGACGGAACAGTATAATTTAAATTAAACTTGTCGAGGGTGGACATGATGCCGGCCTGTTCGTCATTCGGTATACGTGAAAAATGTATTAACGAACTGTTGGAGTCAAACAGAATGCTGACGGATAGTTAACGCGATCGCATGAATTGATGTTCGCCGGCTCAGGATCGGTGCGGGGCGGCGGACGCCGCCACGCCGCAGCCGCGCTGGACAGGATCTTGCCTTATGGTGAGGGAGGCCCCCGCCGGGGCCGCACCCCGGGAGGATCGCAGGAACCCCGCATGGACCTCGACAGCATCACGGAGGTGGTGGCGCCCCGCGCCCGGGACATGCTGCCGCCTTGGCGGCCGGGCGACGCCTGGCTCGCCGGGGGAACCTGGCTCTTCTCCGAGCCGCAGGACGGGATCGCCCGGCTGGTCGACCTGCCTTCCCTCGGCTGGGAACCGCTGGCGGTGGATGCGTCGGGCTTGCGGATCGCCGCGACCTGCACCATCGCCGCCCTTGACCGGCTCGTGCTCCCGCCGCAGTTCCGCGCCGCCCCGCTGATCGGTCAGTGCTGCCGGGCGCTGCTGGGCTCGTTCAAGGTCTGGAACGCCGCGACCGTCGGCGGCAACCTGTGCCTGGCGCTGCCGGCCGGGCCGATGATCGCCCTGACGGTCGCCCTCGACGGGACCGGCCTGATCTGGACGCCGGACGGCGGCGAGCGCCGCCTGCCCATCCGCGACCTCGTGCTCGGCCCGCAGGAAACGGCGCTCGGCCCCGCCGAGATCCTGCGCCGGATCGACCTGCCGGCGGCGGCGCTCGCCCGCCGCACGGCCTTCCGGCGCCTGTCGCTCAGCCCCAACGGGCGCTCGGGGGCGCTCGCGATCGCCACCCTGGATCCATCGGGTGCCTTCGCCCTCACGGTGACGGCGGCGACCCGGCGCCCGGTGCGGATCGACCGGCCCGCCCTGCCGGGGGCGGAGGCGCTTCGCGACGCGCTCGCCGCCGCGATCCCCGACGGGCTCTGGTACGACGACGTCCACGGCGCCCCCGACTGGCGCCGCCACGTCACCGGGCTCCTCGCCGAGGAGGTCCGGGCCGAGCTGGCGGGAGAGGCCGCGGGGAACGCCGCGGGAGGGGCACCATGAGGCTGACGGTCAACGGCACGAGCCACGAGGTCGCGCCCCGGCCCGGCCAATCCCTGCGCACCGTGCTGCGGGAGCTCGGCTGGTTCGGCGTCAAGAAGGGCTGCGACGCGGGCGATTGCGGCGCCTGCACGGTCCATCTCGACGGCGAGCCGCTGCATTCCTGCCTGGTGCCGGCCTTCCGGGCGGCGGAGCGGCAGGTCACCACGGTCGAGGGCCTCGCCGGCCCCTGCGCCCCCGACGACGGCGTGCCGGACGCGCTCCACCCGGTCCAGGCGGCCTTCGTCGCCGCGCAAGGGTTCCAGTGCGGGTTCTGCACCCCCGGCATGGTGATGACCGCCGCCGCCCTCGACCAGGGCCAGCGCCGCGACCTGCCGGCGGCGCTGAAGGGCAACCTGTGCCGCTGCACCGGCTACCTGTCGATCGCATCCGCGATCGAAGGGATCGCATCCGCGATCGAGGGCCGCGCATCCGCGATCGATGGCAGCGACGGCCCGGCCGCGCCGCCCTGCCCCCAGGGCGCCCCGGCCCCGGCCAGCGCCGCGATCGTCAGCGGCCGCGCCCGCTACACTCTCGACCACGACCTGTCGGGCGCGCTCCACCTCAAGGTGCTGCGCTCGCCCCACGCCCATGCGCGGGTGGTGAGCATCGATCCCGCCGCCGCGCTGGCGGTGCCGGGCGTCGTGCGGGTGCTGACCCATGCGGACGCGCCGGACCGGCTGTTCTCCACCGCCCGGCACGAGAACCCCGCCGACGACGCCAGCGACACGCGGGTGCTCGATCCCGTCCTGCGCTTCGTCGGCCAGCGCGTCGCCGCGGTGCTCGCCGAGACGGAGGCCGCCGCCGCCGCCGGCTGCCGGGCGCTTCGGGTCGATTACGAGGTGCTGCCGGCCTGCCTCGATCCCGAGCGGGCGCTCGACCCCGATGCGCCGCTGGTCCACGGCGCGCGGCCGACGGGCGAGGACGCGCCGCCGCTCCATCCCCATCCCAACCTCGCCGCCGAGGCGCATGGCGAGATCGGCGACGTCGCGGCGGGCCTCGCGGCGGCCGACGTGGTGCACGAGGGCACCTACCGCTCGCAGCGGGTCCAGCACGCCCATCTCGAGACCCACGCGGCGATGGGCTGGCGCGATGCCGACGGGCGCCTCGTCATCCGCTCCAGCACCCAGGTGCCGTTCCTCACCCGCGACGCCCTCTGCGCCCTGTTTGACCTCCCGCGCGAAAAAATCCGGGTCGAGTGCGGCCGGGTCGGCGGCGGCTTCGGGGGCAAGCAGGAGATGCTGACCGAGGACCTGGTGGCGCTCGCCGTGCTGGCCACCGGCCGGCCGGTGCGCTGGGAGCTGACCCGCACCGAGCAGTTCACTGCCACCACCACCCGCCACCCGATGCGGGTGCGGGTGCGCCTCGGGGCGCGTGCCGACGGCACCCTGACGGCGATCGACCTCCAGGTGCTGTCGAATACCGGCGCCTACGGCAACCATGCCGGCGGCGTGCTGCACCACGGCTGCAACGAGGTGATCGCGGTCTATCGCTGCGCCAACAAGCGGGTCGACGGCTATTCCGTCCACACCCACACCCTGCCGGCCGGCGCCTTCCGCGGCTACGGCCTGAGCCAGACCATCTTCGCGGTCGAATCCGCCATGGACGAGCTCGCCCGGGCGCTCGACCTCGATCCGTTCGAGCTGCGGCGCCGCAACGTCGTCCGCCCCGGCGACCCGATGGTCGCGACGAGCCTGGAGCCGCACGACGTGCGGTACGGCAGCTACGGCCTCGACCAGTGCCTCGACCGGGTCGCGGAGGCCCTGGCCTTGCCCCCGCCTCCGGCGCCGCCGGGCTGGCGCACGGGATCGGGCATGGCGCTGTCCATGATCGACACCATCCCGCCGCGGGGCCACTTCGCCGAGGCGCGGATCGCGATCGAGGACGGGCGCTACGTCCTGCGCGTCGGCACGGTGGAGTTCGGCAACGGCACCTCGACGGTGCACGGCCAGATCGCCGCGGAGGTTCTCGCCACCACGCCGGACCGCATCGTCCTGCGCCAGGGCGACACGGACGCGGTGAGCCACGATACCGGCGCCTATGGCAGCACCGGCATCGTGGTCGCCGGCCAGGCAACGTGGCGCGCCGCGGACAGCCTGGCCGCGCTGCTGCGGGGGCGCGCCGCCGCCCGGCTCGGGCTCGATCCCGCCGCATGCCGGCTCGACGGCGATGCGGTCATCGCGGGAGAGGCCCGGATACCCCTGGCCGATCTCGGCCCCGCGGAGGCCGTGGGGCATGCCGACGGCAGCCCGCGATCGGTGGCGTTCAACGTCCAGGGCTTCCAGGTCGCGGTGCGGCCCGAGACCGGCGAGGTGCGCCTCCTGCGAAGCGTCCACGCCGCCGATGCCGGGCGGGTGATGAACCCGGTCCAATGCCGCGGCCAGATCGAGGGCGGCGTCGCCCAGGCGCTCGGCGCCGCGCTGTACGAGGACCTGGCGATCGACGCCGAGGGCCGGGTCGCGACCCCGACCTTCCGCACCTACCACATCCCGGCGATCGCCGACGTGCCCCGCACCGAGGTGATCTTCGCCGACACCCATGACGGCATCGGGCCGCTCGGCGCCAAGTCGATGAGCGAGAGCCCGTTCAACCCCGTGGCGGCGGCGCTCGCCAACGCCATCCGGGACGCGACCGGCGCACGGCTGACCGCCACGCCGTTCGCACCCGACCGGATCTACCGGCAGATCGGCACCACGACCCAGAGCGGCGAGGAGAAGCGATGGACCTGAAGCGCGACGACGGCCTGACCGGGCCGGGCGGTTCCTCCCGAGGCGGGTTCCTGGAGCGCACCTTCGCGCTCTCGGCCCACGGCACCACCGTGCGCACGGAATTGCTCGCCGGGCTGACCACCTTCCTGACGATGGCCTACATCATCTTCGTCAACCCCAACATCCTGGGCGATGCCGGGATGCCGAAGGGGGCGGTGTTCGTCGCGACCTGCCTCGTCGCGGCGATCGGCTCGCTGGTGATGGCGTTCTATGCCAACTACCCGATCGCGCTGGCGCCGGGCATGGGGCTCAACGCCTACTTCGCCTACGTGGTGGTGCTCCAGATGGGCTACACCTGGCAGGCGGCGCTCGGTGCGGTGTTCATCTCCGGCCTGCTCTTCATGGTCGTCACGCTGACGGGTTTGCGCCGCATCATCGTCGAGGGCATCCCCCGGTCGATGCGCATCGCTATCACGGTCGGCATCGGGCTGTTCCTGGCGATCATCGCGCTGAAGAGCGCCGGCGTGGTGGCGGCGAGCCCGGCGACCTTCGTCACCCTCGGCGACCTGCACAAGCCGAGCGCGGTGCTGGCGGTACTGGGCTTCCTGATCGTCGCGGTGCTCTCCGTGCGCAAGGTGCGCGGCGCGCTGCTCGCCGGCATCCTGACCGTCACGGCGTTGAGCTTCGTCGTCGCCGACAACACCTTCCAGGGTGTCGCCTCGCTGCCGCCCTCGATCGCCCCGACGCTGTTCGCCCTCGACATCACCGGCGCGCTGTCGGGCGGGCTCCTCAACGTGATCCTGGTGTTCTTCCTCGTCGAATTGTTCGACGCCACCGGCACGCTGATGGGCGTCGCCAACCGGGCGGGACTCCTCACGCAGGGAAAGATGGAGCGCCTCGACAAGGCGCTGATGGCCGATTCCTCGTCGATCTTCGTCGGCTCGCTCCTCGGCACGTCGAGCACCACGGCCTATCTGGAGAGCGCGTCGGGCGTCGAGGAGGGCGGGCGCACCGGGCTCACCGCGGCGACGGTGGCGGTCCTGTTCCTGGCCTGCCTGTTCTTCGCGCCGCTCGCCGGCTCGGTCCCGGCCTACGCCACGGCTCCGGCTCTGTTCTACGTCGCCTGCCTGATGCTGCACGAGCTGGTCGATCTCGACTGGGACGACCTGACCGAGGTGCTGCCGGCCTGCGTGACGGCGCTCCTGATGCCCTTCACCTACTCGATCGCCAACGGCGTCGCCTTCGGCTTCATCACCTACGCGGTGATCAAGCTGCTCACCGGCCGCTTCCGGGAGGTGAAGCCGGTGGTGTGGGTGATCGCGGGCGTGTTCCTGTTCAAGTTCGTGGCGACGGGGAGTGCGCACTGACGGGCGCAGCCGTCCTCAACCCTCCCGCCTCCGCGGCAGGGCTGCCCGGGCAAGGTGTAGCGCGCGGGCTCTCCCCTCTCCCCGCGGGCGGGGAGAGGGGAAACTCGCGCCTTTTCGTGAAGACGAAGCGCCGCCTCAGTACTTCCGAACCAGGCTCACCAGCCGGCCCTGGATCCGCACCCGGTCCGGCCCGAGCACCCGGGTCTCGTAGGCCGGGTTGGCGGCCTCCAACGCGATCGACGAGCCGCGGCGGCGCAGGCGCTTCAGGGTCGCCTCCTCGTCGTCGATCAGGGCCACGATGATGTCGCCGGTATTGGCGGTCTCCTGGCGGCGGATCACCACGAGGTCGCCGTCGAGAATGCCGGCCTCGATCATCGAGTCGCCGCGCACCTCCAGGGCGTAGTGCTCGCCGCTGGCGAGGAAGTCCGGCGACATCGCCACCGTGCGGCTCTGGCTCTGGATCGCCGAGATCGGCGTACCGGCGGCGATCCGGCCCATCACCGGCACGCTGACCGACTGGCCGTTCTCGTCCGAGGCCGTCGCCATGGCGGGGATGCCGGCGGGCCGCTTGGGCTCGTGAGCGCGCCCGCCCTCGACGACGCTCGGGTTGAACCGCACCACCTCGGCCCCGGCCGCGGGAGCCGTCGCCGGCCCCGTCACCGTCTCGGGGATGCGGATCACCTCGATCGCCCGGGCCCGGTTCGGCAGGCGGCGCAGGAAGCCGCGCTCCTCAAGGGCGGTGATCAGGCGGTGGATACCCGATTTCGACTTGAGATCGAGGGCGTCCTTCATCTCGTCGAAGGACGGGGGGACGCCCGTCTCGCGCATTCTCTGCTGAATGAAGCGGAGCAGGTCCAACTGCTTACGCGTGAGCATGTGACACTCTCATCCCCGCGCTGCCGCGCTCCGGAAACAAATCGCGAACATGGTAAGCGTTCCGCAAGTGTTCCGCAAGCGGCTTCGAAAAAGCGGCGCACGGCCGCAGCAACCGGGGTGATAGACGGGGATGTCGCGGGTCGATCGTACGATGAGGCAGGCCCCGCCCGGAATTCGACCGGCGCGGGACTGTCCGCCGCGCCGGCCCGTCGGGCGGGTGTCAGCCCCGCCCCTTGCGGCCCTTGTATTTGGGCTTCTGGCCCGGAAAGCCTTGCGTCGAGCGGCCGGTGGGGCGCTCGGCGTAGGAGAAGGGCACCTCGCGGTCGGTGCCCGGGCCCATGTCGTCGAGGTCGGGCTGGCGGATGCGGGTGCCCTCGTCGGAGGTACCCTTGCCGCCGGGGCCGTATCCCAGGGGCTCGGGGCCGCGCCGCTTGCGCTTGGCGCCGAAGCGGCCGGCGTCGCGCTCGACGTCGGCCTGGGCCGCCATCGGGTCGTCGGCGATGGCGAGCTCGGTCGCCTGGAGACGCTTGAGCTCGTCGCGCAGGCGCGCCGCCTCCTCGAAGTCGAGGTCCGCGGCGGCCGTCCGCATCCGCTTCTCGAGGTCGGCCATCACCGCCTTGAGGTTGTGGCCGACCGTGACGGCGGACTTGGCGAGCCCCGTATCGACCTGGACGTGGTCGCGCTCGTAGACGCTCTCCAGGATGTCCGAGATGTTGCGCTTCACGCTCTGGGGCGTGATGCCGTGCTCCTCGTTGTAGGCGAGCTGCTTCTTGCGCCGGCGCTCGGTCTCGGCCATCGCCCGCTCCATCGAGCCGGTGATGTGGTCGGCGTAGAGGATGCAGCGGGCGTCCGCGTTGCGGGCGGCCCGCCCGATGGTCTGGATCAGCGAGGTCTCGGAGCGCAGGAAGCCTTCCTTGTCGGCGTCGAGGATGCCGACGAGGGCGCATTCCGGGATGTCGAGGCCCTCGCGCAGGAGGTTGATGCCGATCAAGACGTCGAAGGCGCCGAGCCGCAGGTCGCGGATGATCTCGATCCGCTCCAGCGTGTCGATGTCGGAGTGCATGTAGCGCACCCGCACGCCGTTCTCGTGCAGGTACTCGGTCAGGTCCTCGGCCATGCGCTTGGTGAGCGTCGTCACCAGCGTGCGGTAGCCGGCGGCCGCCACCTCCTTGACCTCGCCGAGCAGGTCGTCGACCTGGGAGCGGGCCGGGCGCACCTCGATGACCGGATCGACGAGACCGGTCGGACGGATGACCTGCTCGGCGAAGACGCCGCCGGTCTGCTCCAGCTCCCACTTCGCCGGCGTCGCCGAGACGTGGATCGATTGCGGGCGCATCGCGTCCCATTCCTCGAACCGCAAGGGTCGGTTGTCGAGGCAGGAGGGCAGCCGGAAACCGTATTCGGCGAGCGTCGCCTTGCGGCGGAAGTCGCCCCGGTACATGCCGCCGATCTGCGAGACCGTGACGTGGCTCTCGTCGGTGAAGACCAGCGCGTTGTCGGGCAGGTACTCGAACAGGGTCGGCGGCGGCTCGCCGGGCTTGCGGCCGGTGAGGTAGCGCGAATAGTTCTCGATGCCGTTGCAGGCGCCCGTGGCCTCGATCATCTCGAGGTCGAACGTGCAGCGCTGCTCCAGGCGCTGGGCCTCGATCAAGCGGCCCATCCGGGTCAGCTCCTCGACCCGCCACTTCAGCTCGTCCTTGATGCCCTTGACCGCCTGCTGCAGGGTCGGGCGCGGCGTGACGTAGTGGCTGTTGGCGTAGACCTTGACGAATTTCAACGTGTTGAGGGTCTTGCCGGTGAGCGGATCGAACTCCGAGATCGCCTCGATCTCGTCGCCGAACAGGCCGATGCGCCAGCCGCGATCCTCCAAGTGGGCCGGCCACAGCTCGATCACGTCGCCGCGCACCCGGAAGGTGCCGCGGGCGAAATCGGACTGGATGCGCTTGTATTGCAGCGCCACCAGATCGGCGACGAGCTGGCGCTGCTCGATCTTCTCGCCGAGGCTGACGGTGAACGACATCGCCGTATAGGTCTCGACCGAGCCGATACCGTAGATGCACGACACCGAGGCGACGATGATGACGTCGTCGCGCTCCAGGAGCGCCCGGGTCGCCGAGTGGCGCATCCGGTCGATCTGCTCGTTGATCGACGATTCCTTCTCGATGAAGGTGTCGGAGCGCGCGACGTAGGCCTCGGGCTGGTAATAGTCGTAATACGAAACGAAGTACTCGACGGCGTTGTCGGGGAAGAAGCTCTTGAACTCGCCGTAGAGCTGCGCCGCCAGGGTCTTGTTGGGGGCGAGGATCAGGGCCGGGCGCTGGGTCTCCTCGATGACCTTGGCCATCGTGAAGGTCTTGCCCGAGCCCGTGACCCCGAGCAGCACCTGGTCGCGCTCCTGGCCCTGGACGCCTGCCACCAGCTCGGCGATGGCCCGGGGCTGGTCGCCGGCCGGGGTGAATTCGGAATTCAGCCGGAACGGGACGCCGCCCTCGGATTTCTGCGGCCGCTCCGGCCGGTGCGGCCGCCACAGCTCGCCGTTCTTGAACAGCGGGTTGCCCTCGGTCAGGAGCTTGGTCAGCGCGTCGACCGTCGCCGAGACGCCCTCGGCCGCCAGCGACCCGCGCTCCTCCACCGCCTCGCCGTCCGGCTCGCGCAGGCCGAGCGCCTCGGCGAGCGCCGGCTCGACATCGGTCGTGGCGCCGTGCGCGAAGGCGGCCTGCGGCGCCTCGCCGAAACCGTCAGGCCCTGCAGCCTCCGGGCCCCGGGCGCGGCGGGCCGCCGGCTTGTCGGCAGCCTTCGCCTCCGCGGGCTTGGCCTGCGCCGCGTCCTTGCGCGAGCGGCCCCGCTTCGGCGGCTCGGGCGGCGGTGGCGGCGCGGCGGCGGGCAGGCGGTCGCGGTTCAGCGCTGGGTTCAGCAGCTCGGCGAGGAAGGGATCGAGCGGCTTCAGCTCGGGCTTCGAGGCCTTGCCGGTCGACGGACGGGGCTTCTTCGGGGCGGGCATGCGGCAGATATGGCAAGCCGCACCGGGCCCGGAAAGAGCCCGCGTCACCGCACCTTGGCGACCGCCAGCGTGCTGCCCTCGACCAGCAGGAAGCCGACGCCGGCCCGGCGCAGGGCGGCGACGGCGGCGTGGCGGCTTCTCGCCGCCGGCCCTTCGCCGCCCTCCTCCAGGCGCCGGACGGTCGAGAGCGACAGGCCGCTCGCCCCGGCGAGGTCGCCCATCGACCAGCCGAGCAGGCCGCGGGCGGCGCGCAGGTGCGGGGCCTGCACCGCCTGCTCCAGTCCCTGCCTGATCTGCCCGGTAGGTTGCACCCGCTGCCCGCCGACGCGGGAATTCACGCTGGCCCAGCACAGGATCCCCCCGCCCGGGCCGCGCACCGGGACGAAGACGCCGCGGAACCGGCCGGTCCCGCCCTCGGCGAGACACAGGTGCTGGTCGACCGTGAAGGACCGCCCGGCGACGATCATCTCCTCGAACAGCTCGCTCACGCGCCTGCGCTCGTCCGGCGCCGTCACCCTGGTCCAGTCGGCACGGAACGCTTCCTGGCTCAGGCCCGTGAGGCTGAGGAGTTCCCGCGACGCGACGCGGAACGTCTCCGAGTACGGCGAGGCGTGCTGCCAGGTCTGCGCCTGCTCGAACAGGATCCGGCGGCGCCGCTGCTCCTCGCGATGCAGGGCCGCCATGTGCTCGGGATCGGTCACGTCCATCAGCACGCCGGCGGCCGCCCGAGGTCGACCCTCGAGGGTGAAGTAGACCGTGCCGTGGCCGGACAGGACGCGAACCGACCCGTCCGGCCGGATTATCCGGAATAAGTAGTTGGTGACGATGCCATCCCGCATCGCCTGCGCCCCGCCTTCGATGAGCGCGCGATCGTCCGGATGGACGAGGTTGAAGAACAGGTCTGTAGCCGGCCTCGCCGCGCCCGGCTCGAGACCGAGCAGGCGGAAGAGCCCGGGGGACCAGGTCTGCTCGTCGGTGGCGAAGGTCCAGGTCCAGGTGCCAATCAGGCCATGGGCCTCGATCAGCTGGAGCCAATCGCGATCCGCGAAGGCCAGGGTCCGCTGCGGGCCGCCCGGGATGGCGCCCTCCGGTCCGAGCCCGCTCACGCGTCGACCTCCGCGGGCCGATACGGCCCGTCGATCGGCGCCGGGGCCTCGCCGGGCAGCGGCGCCGGGGCCTCGGCGGGCAGCGGCGCATCGACCCCGAGCGGGGCGGGCAGGTCCCGGTCCCAGGGCGGATCGGCGAAGCGGGCCGCCACGAACGCGACCAGGGCCCGGACCTTGGCGGGCGGATTGCGGCGCGAGGGCATCACCGCGTGCAGCGGCAGCGACGGGATCGGCCCGAGATCGAGCGCCACCAGGCTGCCACGGCGCAGGGCATCGGCGACCAGGAAGGTCGGCTGGTAGATCAGCCCGAGCCCGGCGGCGGCGGCGGCCACCAGGGCGTCGCCGTTCGAGGCGCGCAGCGAGCCCTCGACCGCCACGGTACCGCCCGCGAAGCGCCAGCCGTCGCTGCTGGCGAGGGTGTAGCCGAGGCAGTTATGGCCGCGTAGCTCCGCCGGGCGGCGGGGCCGGCCCCGCACCGCGAGATAGGACGGCGCCGCGCAGACGCACATCCGGCACGGGGCGAGCGCCCGGGCGACGAGGCGCGAATCGCGCAGATGGCCGATCCGGAGCGCCAGGTCCCAGCCCTCCTCGATCAGGTCGACCGGCCGGTCGTTGAGGCCGAGCTCGACGGCGAGGCCGGGATGGGCACGGGCGAACTCGGCGAGCGCCGGGGCGACCTGCAGCACGCCGAACGAGACCGGCACGTTGAGCCGCAGGGTGCCGCGCGGCTCCGCCGCCTCGGCGCCGGCCTCCGCCTCGGCCTCGTCGATCTCCGCGAGGATGCGCTCGCACGCCTCGAGGTAGCGCCGGCCGGCCTCGGTCAGGGTCAGGCGGCGGGTCGAGCGGTGCAGCAGCCGGGCGCCGAGGCGCTCCTCGAGGGTGGCGACGTGCTTGGTGACGCCGCTCTGCGACAGGCCGAGCGTCCGGGCGGCGGCCGAGAAGCTGCCGGTCGCGGCGACGCGCACGAAGGTCTGCATGGCGGTCAGCCGGTCGAGCACGGGGGCGATCTCACTCCGTGGGCGTGAAGTGAACCGACGGAATGCAGCATTCCACCTTGTTTGCAACCGAGGCAGTCTACGCGGGCCGCGGGGGCGATCCCACCGGCCCAGACGCCGAGGAGAGCCCGATGACGACGCCGATCGACCCGCAGACCCGTATCGGGCACGTCCACCTGCGGGTGGCCGACCTCGATCGGGCGCTCGGCTTCTATTGCGGGGTGCTCGGCTTCACGCTGATGCAGCGCTACGGCAGGGAGGCCGCCTTCGTGTCGGCCGGCGGCTACCACCACCATATCGGGCTCAACACCTGGGACAGCGCCGGCGGATCGCCGCCGCCGCCCGGGAGCACCGGGCTCTACCACGTCGCGATCCTCTACCCGACGCGGGCAGCGCTCGCCGACGCGCTGGCCCGCCTCGACGCCGCCGGGATCCCGCTGACCGGAGCCAGCGACCACGGCGTGAGCGAGGCGCTCTACCTCGACGACCCGGACCGCAACGGGGTGGAACTGTACCGCGACCGCCCCGAGGCGGAATGGCCGCGGGACGAGGCGGGCGCCCTGCGGATGGCGACGCGCCGCCTCGACCTCGCGTCCCTGCGGGCGGAGCTTACTCGGGCGCAGATCACTCGGCCGTAGGAGCCTCGGGCGCGCGGAAATAGGGCTCGACCGGGCCCTTCAGCTTCACGGTCATCGCGTTGCCGAAGCGGTCCTTGGCGTTGCCGGCGGCGAGCCGCACCCAGCCCTCGCTCACGCAATATTCCTCGACGTTGGTCTTCTCGACGCCCTTGAAGCGCACGCCGACGCCGCGCTCGAGCAGGGCGGCGTCGTGGAACGGGCTGCGCGGGTCGGTGCTCAGGCGGTCGGGCGGGGTGTCGGACATCGGGCCGGTCTCCGGGATTCAATCGGCGCCCCAGGTAGCCGCTCCCGGCGCCGCTGCCAATCCGCCCCGGGGCGCCTTCCCGCCGTTTGGAATTTTCATAATTCGGATCAAAGTATAATTTTTGGATGCAATGTAGAAAATCTCCAATATTTCACGATGATCTTGCCGTCGCGAATGTCTTGCTGCATGGAGGGCGTGCCGATCCCCGGCACGATCCGAGATGGAGGCCGCGATGGCGCGAGCGCTGATCCTGATTCACGGCTGTGCCGGTCTGTTCCGCGAGGGATGGCCCCCGGTCGGGCTGCCCTGGGAGCGGCTCGTCGTCCTGCTGAGCGAGGCGGAGCGCGCACGATGACCTTCCACCAGCACGAGCGCTCGCGGGCCGAGGCCGAGATGCGGGCGCGATCGGCCCTGGAGCGGGCCCTGACCCTGGCCTTCTGGGACGCCCTGGAGCGGGGGCCGCTGCCGCCGATGGCCGCACTCGAAGCCGCGGCCCGCACCGTCGGCGCGCTCTATCGCCAGATCGCCTCCCTGCACGGCCCGGCGCCGCGCTGCGGTTGCGGCTGGCAGCCCGAGCCGGACGAGGACCTGATCCGGCTCGAGGCGATGCTGGCGGCGGCCCTCATCGAGCGGACCCGGCCGGGACTCGCCGACCTGCCGGTGCAGGGGCGGGCCTGAAGACGGATCGCCCTCGCCCCTCGGGCCCCGACCCGTCCGCCGCGGTCCCGTCCGGCCCCGGCCTTGCCGCGGGATGGGAGAAGGGCCGGACGTCGGCAGCCGCTCAGGCCGCGCCACCGGCGAGCGGCACGATCGCCAGCACGCCGCCGTCGAGCACCTGGTCGTCGGTGGCCCAGAGCAGCCACAGGGCCTCGACCGTGAGGCGCAGGATCGGCCGGTGCCACCAGCGCTCGATCAAATCGGCCAGGCACGCGGCCTCGGCCGGGTCGAGGTCGTCGGTCAGGGCGTGCAGGCCGACGACGTAGAGGCCGCTCGGGGGCCGGCCCACGATCCGCTGGACCGTCGCCAGCATGTCGGCGCCGTCGCGGCGCTCCGGGTAGACCCGGAGATAGAGGCGCCCGAGATTGACGTTGCCCGAGAAGAGTCCGCGCAGCTCCACCGCGACCGGGCCGAGCGCCGCCAGGGCCGCGCGCTGCCCGTCGGTGAGCGACGGCTCGGCGTCGGACCCGACCGCCAGGGAGCCGCACAGGGTGGCGTGCAGGCGGTCCGCGCGGCGCGCGGCGACATCCCAGGCGATCTTTCCGGCAAGGGGAGAGGCGCGCAGCTCCCGTTCCAGCGCGGCGAAGGCCGGCGCGGCGGCAAGCGACGCCTGCGGCACCGGCAGCACCAGCGAGACGACCCGGGGATGGCGCCCGTGATCGTAATGACGGCCTTCCCGCGATGGAATCACGCGAGGGTGGCCGGGCGCTACCAGGGGCAGGTGCGCCAGGCGGTAGGATTCATCGAGGACGAGCCCGTCGCCCGGCACGAAGACGGTGCGGCTGCGGCGATAGGCCAGGGCCTCGTCCGGGCAGAAGACCGGCCCGGCCGCCAGGATCAGTCGTCCTTCTTGCGGGCGGACTTCACGGTGGGCTTGGCCGCCGGCTTGGTCTCGGCCTTCGGAGCGGGCTTGGCCGCCGGCTTCGAATCCTGCTTGGCGTCGTGCTTGGCGGCGGGCTTCGCCGCGGCCTTGTGGCCCTTCGGCTCCGCGATCACCGCGGTGGAAGGACTGGTGGAGGCGAAGGCCGAGGCTGCGGCCGGCGCCGCACCCTTGTGGCGGGCGAGCAGCTTCGGCTGCGGCACGGTAGCGCCGGTCGCCGCGATGCTGCGGCTCGGCGCGGGCCGTTGCGGCACGGGCTTGGCCACCTTCACCCGGGCCGCGGGCCTCGCGGCGACGGGCTTTGCCGGCGCCGCCTCGTCGGTCGCCGCGATGGCGCTCTCGGCCGGGTCGCGGCCGGTCCAGACCAGCACCGGCTGCAGCGGCGCCCGCGGCGGCAGGGCGCGGTTGCGCAGGGCCGCGCTGTTCATGGTGGCGAAGGCCAAAGCCGAGGAGGGCGGCGCCCCGGCCGCCATCAGCTGGGCGTTGGCGTTGTCGGCGTTGCCCCCGGCCGCCGCGGCGCTCGCGGTGAGGGCCGCGGAATCCGCATCCGTCGGCATCGGCCGGCGCTTGTCGCAGATGTAGGGCCGCATGTCGGGCGGGGTGGCGATCGACGAGGCCGGCAGCTCGGCGAGGGTCTGGCCGCCGAAGCTGAAGCCCGACTGGCCGAAGCCGTAATCGAACAGGTCGGCGGCCTTCAGGTCGCGCTCGCGGGCGCTCGACTGGCCCATCACCACCGTGAGGATGCGCCGGCCGTTGCGGTTGGCGCTCGCCACCACGTTGAAGCCGCCCGAGCAGATGAAGCCGGTCTTCATCCCGTCGACGCCGGCATAGCGGCCGAGCAGGCCGTTGTGGTTCGGCATCACCGCGCGGCCGAACTGGATCGCCGAGATCGAGAAGAGGTCGCGGTTCTCGGGAAAGTCGCGCAGCAGCGCCCGGCCGAGCACCGCCATGTCGCGGGCCGAGGTCCATTGCCGCGGGTCGGGCAGGCCGTTGGGGTTGGTCCAGCGGCTGTCGCGCATGCCGAGGCGCTGCGCGGTCTCGTTCATCTGCGCGGCGAAGCCGTCGATCGAGCCGCCGAGATTCTCGCCGATCGCCCAGGCGACGTCGTTGGCCGACTTCACCATGATGATCTTGAGCGCGTTGTCGAGGGTGAGCTGCGTGCCGGGCTTGAAGCCCATCTTGGAGGGGGGCTCGGCCGCCGCGGCCTCCGAGATGGTGAGCAGCTGGTCCATCGAGGCGCGGCCCTGGCGCACCATGTCGAGGGCGACGTAGGTCGTCATCAGCTTGGTGATCGAGGCCGGGAACCACGGATCGGTGGCGCCCTGGCTGTAGATCACCTTGCCGGAATCGACGTCGACGACCAGCATCGGCGCGGTGACCGCCCCCGCCGTTCCGGCAGCCAGAAGAGCACCGAGGCCGAGGAGGCGTCCGGCGAGGCGCGGCAGCAGCGCAGCGTTGAACATTCCGATGGATTCCCGTCGTACCGGTGCCGCCCCGCGGCGCGCCCCGCGACCGTCCGGCCCCTTGCTCCGGGCCGTCCGATCGCGCCGCCCCGGGCACCGCACGGCGGACCGGCCGTGATTGTAGGGCAGCGGCGAAGCTTTTGACAGCGCCGCGCGATGCGCCCATGAACCCGACATCCATGGCGGGAGGATGGCGGCCCGCCCCTCCCCCGGCCGCGCACAGGCCCGTCCACAGGCGGGGGACGCGCGCACCGGCCCTGCGCCGGGCACCCTTGCGGGCGCGGGCCGCATCTGACACGCCGGGACGACCGTCTCGATCCACAAGGGAGCACCGCGCGACGCCGCAAGGCGGCGCCCGACGACCGACATCATGAGCTACGCCGTCAAGGAGATCTTCCACACCCTCCAGGGCGAGGGCGCCCAGGCCGGGCGCGCCTCGGTGTTCTGCCGCTTTTCCGGCTGCAACCTGTGGAGCGGCCGCGAGGCCGACCGGGCGCAAGCCGCCTGCCGGTTCTGCGACACCGACTTCGTCGGCACCGACGGCGTCGGCGGCGGCCGCTTCCCCGACGCGGAGGCCCTGGCCGAGGCGATCGAGCGGACCTGGAACGGGGCGCGCGGCCGGCGCTACGTGGTGTTCACCGGCGGCGAGCCGCTGCTCCAGCTCGACGACGCCCTGCTGGCCGCCGTCCATGCCCGCGGCTTCGAGGTCGCGGTGGAGACGAACGGCACGCAAGCCGCCCCGGCGGGGATCGACTGGATCTGCGTCAGCCCCAAGGCCGGCGCACCCCTGCGCCTCACCGGCGGCCACGAGCTGAAGCTCGTCTACCCGCAGGCCGGCCTCGACCCGGACGCGCTCGCCGAGCTCGACTTCCGCCACCTCTGGCTCCAGCCGATGGACGGGCCCGACCGGATCGCCAACACCCAGGCCGCGGTGGCCCATTGCCTGCGCGACGCCCGCTGGCGCCTCAGCCTGCAGACCCACAAGCTGATCGGGATCCCGTAGCCGCCGCACGGGCCCGCACGGGTTCGCCCGCCGGCCCCATCGGTGCTAAGGGGCCGCCCAACTCCATATCCAGAACAGACGACCGATGAAGATCACCCAGGCCTTCACGTTCGAGGCGGCCCACCGGCTGCCGAACGTGCCCGCGACCCATCGCTGCCACCGCATGCATGGCCATTCCTACCGGGTCGAGCTGACCCTCGACGGGCCGGTCGACCCCGAGACCGGCTGGGTCGTCGACTTCTTCGACGTCGAGGCCGCCTTCGGGCCGGTGCTCGAGCGGCTCGACCATTACTGCCTCAACGAGGTGCCGGGCCTTGAGAACCCGACCGCCGAGCACATCGCGGTCTGGATCTGGGAGAAGACCCGGCCGGCCCTGCCGCTCCTGTCCTCGGTCAAGGTGTTCGAGACGCCGATGTCGTGGGCCGAGTATACCGGCGCGTGAGCGCCCGATAGCCCGTTCGAGCGGTTGCGCCGATCGACCTGGCACTCACGCGGCCATTTCGCCACGTCATCCCGGGTTCGGCTTGTGCGGCCCCGGGATGACATCGAGGGTTCCGATTGGTGCAGCCCGATCAAACAGGCCCTGACGAGGCCGAGCACCGGCGGCGGCTCGCCGCCATCGTCCGGGCCGATCCCGACCTGATGGCGCTCCTGACGAAGGCCCGCGACCTCGCCCTGCCGCAATGGCGCCTCGTCGCCGGCTGCCTGTACCAGACGGTCTGGAACGCTCTGACCGGGCGGCCGCGCGGGCACGGCATCCGCGACTACGACCTGATCTACTTCGACGATGCCGACCTGTCCTGGGAAGCCGAGGACGCGGTCCTGCGACGCGCGGCCCCTTCTCTCGCGGGTGGCGTCGGCCCGGTCGAGATCCGCAACCAGGCCCGGGTCCATCTCTGGTTCGAGCGCCGTTTCGGCAGCCCCTACCCTCCCCTGCCGAGCCCCGATGCGGCCTTGTCCCGCTACGCGGCGGTCGTCCACGCGGTCGGGGTGCGGTTCGAGCCGGACGACGCGCTCTCGATCGTCGCGCCGTTCGGCCTCGCCGACCTGTTCGGAATGGTCCTGCGCCCCAACCCCGCCATCGCCAACGGGCCGGCCTACGCCGCCAAGGCGGAACGGGCACGGGCGCTCTGGCCCGAGATCACGGTGCTGCCGTGGCCTGGAGCGGTCGACCCGGCTGTCAAGTGCGCGGGAGACACGGCGGCAGTTTCCACCGGACTGTCCCCCGGGCCCTCCCCGTTCTCGACAAGTCGTTGAGCCGGTAGGGATCTTTTGGCACTCGCAACGTCGCTTCAACGAAACGGTCACGATTCCAGCACCTTGCCGCCGGACAGGCTGTGGATCGGGTGGGGGTGGCTGCAGGGTGTAACGATCGGTTTACCCTGCGGTCGATCGTTCCTGTTGCGAGGCGTCACCAGGACAGCCTAGTTTTTGGCCCATGCCCGCCCTTCGCGCGGGTCTCGTCCCGCTCTGAGATGATCGACCGGACCGGCTTCCGGGCACGACGCGCCCGGGCGTCGCCGTGGGCGGCCGCCAACCCTTGGCGCCGCCTCGCGGATTTCGGGGTCCCCGGTCCTTAAGAGAAACGAGACCAGTTGTTGATAGACCGGGGTGAACCACGGGAAAAAGGCACGGGAGCCGTTGACTCCCTCGGCCCTTCGACCCGGCCGCCGGGCCCCTCGTCCGGGGTGCGGCAAGCGTATCTGCGTACGGACCGGGTCGCGGGCAACCGCGGACGGGCCGAGAAGGGACCAGTCATGCGTGTGGACGGCAGCTTGGCGGAAGGAGTCGGCTCCGGCCGTGGCGGCAACGGCGACGACGGCCGCACCAGCGGCACCGCCGACATCGCGGGAGCCTGGCAGCGGGTGAAGCGCCGCCTGCGGGCGGAGCTCGGCGAGGACGTGTTCGCGAGCTGGTTCGCCCGGCTCGAGCTTCAGGACGTGTCCGGCGGCGTCGCCCGCCTCACCGTGCCGACCCGGTTCCTGAAGAGCTGGATCGAGTCGCACTACATCGACCGGGTGCTCGCCACCTTCCGCAGCGAGGCCGACGGCATCGAGAGCCTGGAGGTCGGGGTGCGCGGCGCCATGGCCCCGGCCCGGCCGGGCGCCGCCGCGGCGGCCAAGCCCGCCCCGGCCCCGCGC
>NZ_JACWCT010000153.1 GCF_016613415.1 Methylobacterium ajmalii
GGCGCCGGCGCCCGGGGCGCCTCGGCGATCCTGACCGGCGCCGGCGCGTGCGCGGACGCGCGGACGGGGGCCACGCGGGCGGGGGCCACGCTGGCGGGGGCCTGGCGGCGGATCTCGGGTTCGTCCTCGACGGCCTGTGCCGAGGCGAGCTGCACGGGTGCGACGACCCGCGGCTTCTCGACGATCGGGCGCACCGGCTCCGGCTCGGGCTGGCGGAACGCGAAGGGCTTCGCGTCGTCGCCCGCATCCGCCACCATGATGTTGGCGCCCATCGGCGAGCCGGCGGGCGTGCCGTCGGTGCGCAGGGTCGCCATCAGCTTGCGGTCGTCGCTGCCGCCGACCGAGGCCTTGCCGACATACTCGACCCGGACCTTGGTGGTGCCGCGGCGGCGGAAGTCGAGCGCCTCGGCCACCGCTTGCGACACGTCCATCAGGCGGTCGGCGTGGTAGGGCCCGCGGTCGTTGACCCGCACCACCATCGAGTGGCCGTTCTGCAGGTTGGTGACCCGGGCGTAGCTCGGCAGCGGCAGGGTCGGGTGCGCGGCGGCGACCGAGAAACGGTCGAAGATCTCGCCGTTGGCGGTCTGTCGGCCGTGGAAGGCGGTGCCGTACCAGGAGGCCAGGCCCTCGCGCACGTAGCCCCGCGCGTCCTGGCGCGGCACGTAGGTGCGGCCGGCCACCACGTAGGGCTTGCCGGTCATCTGCCGGCCGCCGCCCTTCGGGATCCTGTCGTTCTCGCCGTAGAGGCGCGGGCTCGCGGCGACGCCGTATTTCGGGTCGATCTCGCGCCCGCCGCTCTTCAGCGCGAGGGTCTTGGGCGTCGGCCCGGCGCAGTTGGCCGCCGCGAGCGCGATTCCCGCCACCAGGGCCCACTTGACGACCGGCACAGGCCGGAGGGCCCCCCGCTCCGTCTCCGGACGCGGAGTACCGCTCTTCGAAGATCCCGCCATCGACCCCTCGGATCCCGCGCCGCCGGCAAGACCCGCCCACCCTGTCGGGGGAGCGGGCCGCGCGGCCGCACAGGGTTACGCTGCACTTGGAGGCAACCCTGCCGGCCTGGCGTAAACGAAAGCGTAACGGCCGCTCTCGCGCGAGTCCCGTCCACACCCGTCCACAGCGGAACCCGGTCCTCGGTGGGACCGCCGGCGAGGCCGGGCCCCGCGCTGCGGCGCGCCGCGAGGCGCCACCCGGTCGATCCTCAGGGCGCGCCGGCGCGCCAGGCCAGATCGAGGACGAGGCCCCGCGGCAGGGTATCGAGGAGAGGCGTCACCGGCAGGCCAGCGGCGTGCAGGAGCCCGGCGCTCCAGTGGTTGCAGACGTGGAGAAGGCCGAAGCGCCCTTCCGCTTCGTAGAACAGGCTCGGTCCGTAGAGCCCCGGCCCCGCCTCGACCGGGCGGCCGTCCCGCAGGGTGAAGGCGGCGGCGAGCGCCGCGGCGAGACGCCCGAACCCGGCCCGCGACAGGTGCAGGGTCACGGTCCCGGCGCCGCGCAGCGCGTCCTCGTCCGCGATCCCGACGACGTGCAGCACCGCCGGGCGTCCGCCCGGGGTGAACAGGGCGGCGAGCGCCAGGCGCCAGTCGAGGGCGGCGAGCGTCGGCACGGCGCGGTAGAAGCCGGCATCGCCCCAGCCGATCTCGAGCGCCGGATAGGCGCCGAAGCGCTCGGTCACCCCGACGAGGGCGCCGGCTCCCGCCTCGGCCGCCGCCCGGGCCAGCGCCTCGCGCGGCAGCAGCAGACCGGAATGCCAGGCATTGGCGACGAGCCGCACCGTGACCGTCTCCGCGCCGGGTGCCGGCGGGTAGAGGGCGGGATCCCCCGCCTTCGCGGTGAGCCAGGCCGCCAAGACGAGGCCGAGGCCGAGGCCGGCGGCGAGGACGAGGCCGAGCGAGGCGGCGTACCGCACGGAGCGCGGCAGGAGGCGCCGGCGGCGCGCCATGCCGTCAGGCCGCCTCGACCAGCCGCCGCAGCTCCCGGTCGATCGCCGGGGGCGCCGAGGATGCGGCGAGGATCTCGAATTCCGCGACGGTCCCGGCGGCGGCGTAGGCGACGCGCCAGCCCGGCCGGACCTCCCGGCTCGCCACTGCCTCCGCATCGCCGAAGCGGACGGACAGCACGTCGGTCCGGGTGTCGTAGCGGCCGGTCACCGGGCGGGACGGGACGGGGCGGGAGCGGAGGGGGAGACGGGGGGGCGGCTCATGCGTGTGGGGAGGTTTCGGGGGGAGGCTTCGGGGTCGCCGGCGCGAGGCGTCGTCGCCCCACGCGCCTGCGCCCGATCCTCGGGTCGGGCACCGCGTGGACGTTCCTCTCCCCGAACGGACTCTCGGCTTCGGCGTGTTCGGCGCCGGTGCGGGCAGCGGCCCGCACCGGATCCCGTGTCGTCGGAATCAGCCCTGCAGCCGGGTCAGGGCGTCCCGCACCTTCTCGCGGCGGGCGATGGCGGCGTCGCGGCGCTCGCGCTGCTCCTCCACCACCTCCTCGGGGGCGCGGGCGAGGAAGTCGGCGTTGCCGAGCTTGGCGTCGATCTTCCCGATCTCGCCGTCGAGCTTGGCATCCTCCTTCTTCAGCCGCGCCACCTCGGCGGCGAGGTCGACCACGCCTTCGAGCGGCAGGGCCGCGACCTCGCCGCGCACGATCAGCTGCACGGCGTTGCGCGGGCTCGTCTCCACGGTGTCGATCGAGGCGATGCGGCCGAGCCGCCGCACGGTGTCGCCCCAGCGCGCCACGCGCTCGCGCACCGCCTCGCTTGGCGCCACCAGCACCAGGGGGATCTGGGCGCCGGCCGGCACGTTCGTCTCCGAGCGGGCCGAGCGGATCTCCGACACGAGGTCGACCACCCAGCCGATCTCGGCCTCGGCCTCGGGACGCGCGAGCCCGCCGAGGTCCGGCCAGGCGGCGAGCGCCAGGAGCGGACGTGTGATGCCGGCCTCGCGCGCCTTCGTCGCCCATAGCTCCTCGGTGAGGAACGGCATGAACGGGTGCAGCAGCACGCAGATCTGGTCGATGATGTAGGCGATGGTCCGGCGCGTCTCGTCCTTCGCCGGCCCGTCCTCGCCCTGGAGCACGGGCTTGGCCAGCTCCAGGTACCAGTCGCAGAACACGTTCCAGACGAAGCGGTAGGCGGCGTTGGCGGCGTCGTTGAAGCGGTAGGCCTCGATCGCCCCGGTCACCTCGGCGACGGCCCGGGCGGCCTCGCCGAGCGCCCAGGCGTTGAGGGTCTGGGTCACGCTCCCCGGCGCGAACGAGGGATCGAGCCGGCAGCCGTTCATCTCGGCGAAGCGCGCGGCGTTCCAGAGCTTGGTGGCGAAGTTGCGATATCCCTCAACGCGTTGCACCGAGAGCTTGATGTCGCGTCCCTGCGCCGCCATGGCCGCGAGGGTGAAGCGCAGGGCGTCGGCGCCGTAGCGGTCGACGAGGTCGAGGGGATCGACCACGTTGCCCTTCGACTTCGACATCTTGGCGCCCTTCTCGTCGCGGACGAGGGCGTGCATGTAGATCGTGCGGAACGGCACCTCATCGAGTGCGTGAAGGCCGAGCATCATCATCCTGGCGACCCAAAAGAAAATGATGTCGAAGCCCGTCACCAGCGCGCTGGTCGGGTAGTAGCGGGCGAGCTCGGGAGTTTGCTCCGGCCAGCCCAGCGTCGAGAACGGCCACAGGCCGGACGAGAACCAGGTGTCGAGCACGTCCTCGTCGCGGCGCAAGGCCACCGGCCGGCCGTGCTTCTCGGCGGCCTGGGCGAGAGCCTCCTCCTCGCTGGCGGCGACGAAGCAGTTCCCCTCCGGATCGTACCAGGCCGGGATCTGGTGGCCCCACCACAGCTGGCGCGAGATGCACCAGGGCTCGATGTTCTCGAGCCACTGGAAGTAGGTCTTCTCGTAGGTCTCGGGCACGAAGCGGGTGCGGCCGTCGCGCACCGCCTGCAGCGCCCGCTCGGCCAGCGGCTTGACGTTCACGTACCACTGGTCGGTGAGGTAGGGCTCGATCACCACGCCCGAGCGGTCGCCGTGCGGGACCGCATGGGTGTTGGGCTCGATCGCCACCAGCCGGCCGCGCTCCTCCATGAGCGCGACGACCTTGGCACGGGCCTCGAACCGGTCGAGGCCGTGCAGCGCCAGGGCCTCGGGCTCCGGGCTCGACCCTTCCAGGAAGTCCGCATTACCGTCGAGGCTTATGCGGGCTTCCTCATCCAGGATATTGATTTGCGCCAGCCCGTGCCGGCGGCCGACCTCGGAGTCGTTGAAGTCGTGCGCCGGGGTGATCTTGACCGCGCCGGTGCCCTTCTCGGGGTCCGAGTACTCGTCGGCGACGATGGGGATCAGCCGGCCGACGAGCGGCAGGCGCAGCCGCTTGCCGACGAGCGCCCGGTAGCGCTCGTCCTCCGGATGCACCGCCACCGCGGTGTCGCCCAGCATCGTCTCGGGCCGGGTGGTGGCGACCGTGAGGGTCTCGCCGGTCTCGGTCCCGGCCTCGTCGACGACCGGATAGGCGAAGTGCCAGAGATGGCCCTTCACCTCGATCTGCTGCACCTCGATGTCGGAGATCGCAGTCTGGAACTTCGGGTCCCAGTTCACCAGGCGCTTGTCGCGGTAGATCAGGCCTTGCGCGTGCAGGTCGACGAAGACCTTCAGGACGGCCTTCGACAGGCCCTCGTCCATGGTGAAGCGCTCGCGCGACCAGTCGCAGGAGGCGCCGAGCCGCTTCAGCTGGTTGACGATGGTGCCGCCGGATTCCGCCTTCCACTCCCAGACCCGGCGGACGAATTCCGGCCGGCCGAGCGTACGCCGGTCGGGCTGCTGCTGCTCGGCGAGGCGGCGCTCCACCACCATCTGGGTCGCGATGCCGGCGTGGTCGGTGCCGGGCTGCCACAGCACGTCCTTGCCGCGCAGGCGCTCGAAGCGGGCGAGCACGTCCTGGAGCGTGTTGTTGAGGGCGTGGCCCATATGCAGCGAGCCCGTCACGTTCGGCGGCGGGATCATGATGCTGTAGGGCTCGGCGCCGGCCCGGTCGGGGCGGCCGGCCCGGAAGGCCTGCGCCTCCTCCCATTCGGCGGCGATGCGCGCCTCGACGGCGGCGGGATCGAAGGTCTTGTCCATCATCGCGGGAAGCAGCCACTCGCCCGGCGCCCGAGGCGCATCCCGTCCGGCGGGACGCGCGCCCCGCGGGCGCCGTCAGAAACGAAACAAGGCCGGCCGCGCGAGCGACCGGCCCCCGAGCCCGCTTTCAAGCGGACCCGCGCCGTTCCGTCAACTGGCCCGCCCGGGCGGGGGCGTTCAGCGCCCGCGGGCGACGCGCTCGATCTCGGCGCGCACCAGGCGCTCGACCATGACCGGCAGGTTGTCGTCGAGCCAGGACTTCAGCATCGGGCGCAGCATGTCCTGCACCAGGTCCTCGATGGTGCGGGCGTTGCGGGTCAGCACCGTGTTGGCCAGCAGGTCGAAGGCGTGGCTGACCGTGGCATCGGTCGCCTGCGACAGGAGCCGCTCCTCGACCGCCGGCGGCACGGGCGGTGCGGGCGGCGGCGGGGCCGCGGCCCGGGGGGGCTCCGGGGGCGGCGGCGGCGGCGCGGGCTCCGGCTCGATCTCGATCGCGTCGAAATCCATCGGCTCGTCGCGGAACTCGATCTCGCCCAGCGCATCGAAGGGGTCGATATTCGGCTCGGGGGCCTTCTCGACCGCCTTGGCGACCGGCTCGGGCTTCGGGACCGGGATCGCGACCTCGGCGAGGTCGAGCACGTCCTCCTCCGGCTCGGGATCCGGCACCGCCGTCGGCTTCGATCCGGCGGCGGGGGGCTCGCCCGGCTTCTGGTCGTCGGCGATGATGCGGCGGATCGAGGCGAGGATCTCCTCCATCGAGGGTTCCTGCGTCTTGTCCTGCGTCTTGGGGCTCGCGGCGCTCATCGGGCTCAACGCTCGAGGTCGGAGGGGAGAGGATCGGGTGGGTCAGAGTACGCAGCGGAGGCCGTCCCGCACAAGCGAAGCGGTCCCCGACTCACACGCAAAAAGGCATCGGCCGGGACGGGCCGCGGCGACCCGGGGGCCTAGCGGCCGTCCGGGGTGCGCACACCGTACCAGAGATCCTTGACCTGATCGTAATGCTGCTTGGCGCTGTACTGTGCCACCGGCACCGCGATGAAGCGGGTGGTGAGGCGGCCGACGGTCTGCACCACCTGGTAGGAGCCGATCACCCGGTCGCGCTGGGCGGCGATCAGGCTGACGCGGGCGCTGAGCAGCTCCTGCTGGGCGTTCAGCACGTCGAGGGTGGTGCGCTGGCCGACCCGGGCCTCCTCGCGCACGCCGTTCAGGGCCACCTCGTTGGCCTGGACCTGGGCCTGCGAGGCGATGACGCGGGCCTTGGCGGCCTCGAGCGCCCCCCAGGCGGTGACGATGCCGGCGCGGACCTGGTCGCGGGTCAGCTCGGCCTGGAGCCGGGCCTGGCCGACCTGCTCCTTGGCCTGGCGGATCTGCGCGTACTCGGCGCCGCCCTGGTAGAGCGGGACGGTGAGCTGGCCGACGATCGAGCCCTGGAAGAAGCGTGTGTTGGCGATCTGCTGGTCGAAGACCTGGGCGGCGTTGCCGGTCACGCTGACCGTCGGGTAGAGCGACGATTCGGCGATCTTGACCTGGGCCTCGGCGGCGTCGACCGAGTGGAGGGCCGAGAGGATCGCCGGGTGCTCGACGAGGCCGATCTCGACCGCCGCCGTCAGGGTCCCGGGCACGAAGCGGTCGATCGGCCGGCCGGGGGCGAGCTGGCGCGGCTCGACGCCGATCACCTGCCGGTAGGTCGCGATGCTGGTGCGCAGGTTGGCCTCGGCCAGGCTGACCTGGGCCCGGGCGCCGGCGAGGCGCGCCTCGGCCTGGGCGACGTCGGTGCGGGTGACCTCGCCGACGTTGAAGCGGTCGCGGGTCTGGCGGAGCTGCTCCTCCAGCACCTCGACGTTGTTGCGGTTGAGCTCCAGCGTGGCGGTGTCGGCCAGCACGGACATGTAGGCCTGCGCCGCCGAGAACAGCGTCGTCATCTCGGTGTTGCGCAGGGTCTCGCGGCCGCCCAGCACCTGCGACTCGGCCTGGCGGGTCTGGTTGTCGGTGCGAAAGCCGTTGAACAGCGTCTGGCTGACCGAGAGGCCGGCGGTGCCCGGCACCAGGGTCTGCTCCGACGCGCGTCCGATCGCCCCGGCGCCGCCCTCCGCCAGCGCGGCCGCGCCGAGCTTGCCGGAGACGTGGCTGACGCCGACGCTCGCCGAGGCGCTGACCGTCGGGCGGTAGCCCGCCAGCGCCCGCGGCACGTTCTCGTCGTTGGCGCGCTGGCCGGCGCGCTGCGCGTTGAGCGTCGGGTTGCCCGCATAGGCCCGCGCGAGCGCGCTATCCAGGGTTTCCGCGGTCGCGCCCTGGCCCGCCATGGCGAGGGCCATGGCGGCGAAGCCGCCCAGCCGTAGCCCGCGGAACGCCCGAGTTCCTGTGTCCGTCACGCCTGTCTACCCTGTGCGGCTAGCTCACGATGACCGGCCCTGCGCCGTTGGGCGGCGGAGCCGATTCGCCATCTCGCTGTGCCCACCTCGAGGGAGACCTTAACCGAGGGCGGTTCCCGGGGCACGGCCCCCGCGGCGCCGATGGCTCTGTTTGCCCGGCACTGCCGCAAAAAAGCGACAGGTTCCCCCAGGCAGAAATCCTCGACGGACATTCCGGGGGCCTGCGGCGCGCCCGCCCGCATCCCCGATCGTCATCCGGCCGGGATCGACCGGATCGTGTCGGGTTTTGGTAAAGGAAGCGTTTCGGTGTGCGGTAGCGCACGGGAGCCCGCCGGCTCGCACCGGGTCTGCGGCCGCCGCGTCCCCGCCGTGCCGGACGGAGTCGGCCCGCGCCGGGAGGCGCGTCGTGCGAAATCGGACGGAGCGGTCGCAGCGCGGATTTCGGCTTCGCTCGAGCGCCGCGCCGGCTGACGACACGAGATCCGGAAGCGATCGTCCGGATCTCCCGTCATACGCTTGCGATCGCTCGCGCGGCGACGGCTGCGCGAGCGCTCCCGCGAGGCGGACAACCGGGCTCAGAACGCGAAGCCGGCCTCGACCGCGAAGGCGCGCAGCGGCGGCAGCGTGGCGTCGAAGAGCGGGCGCGAGCCGAAGGCGTTGCCCGAGCGCACCCACAGGGTCGCCTTGGCCGGGCGGCCCTGCCCCTGGACGCAGGCGAGGCGCCCGCCATCGGCGAGCTGGTCGAGCAGGGCCTGCGGGCGCCGCTCGACCTGGCCTTCGACCAGGATCGCCGCGTAGGGAGCGTGGCCCGGCGCGCCCGTCTCGAGCGGGCCGGCCTCGACGGTGACGCCCTCGCCCAGCCGCTCGCGCGCCGCGGCGGCGAGGCCGGGGAGCGACTCGAGGGCGACCACCTCGACGCCGAGGCGGCGCAGCACCGCGGCGCCGTAGCCGAGGCCCGTGCCGACGTCGAGGGCGCGGTCGCCGGGCTTGAGGGCCAGCGCCTGGATCAGCCGCGCCAGCACCATCGGGGCCGGCATGAAGCGGGTCTCGCCGTCCTCGGCGCCGACCGCCTGGGGCTGGTCGATATAGGCGAAGGCTTCCCGGTCCGCCGGCATGAACCGCTCGCGCGGGACGGCGTCGAACGCGTCGAGGAGCGCGATGTCGGTCACGTCGAACGTCCGGAGCTGGCAATCGACCATGAGGCGGCGCGCTTGCGCGTAGTCGAGCATGAACGTCTCTGGAGAGCTTGAGCGACGGCCAAGCCGCGACGGTCAAGCCGCCGGGCGACGCGGTTGTGGTGGATCGCCGGCCAAAAGGCAAGGATCCGGGCGGCACGGCGCACGGGGGTGCACTGCGCCGGGTCGAACGATGTCTCGGAAGAACAAGGAGAATGGATGGAGGCCTCGCCCGGAATCGAACCGGGGTGCAAGGATTTGCAGTCCTCTGCGTAACCACTCCGCCACGAGGCCATCCGGGCCGGTTCGCAACCGGCGATCGAGCGGGCCGGATCCGATCCGGTGCGCCGTCTCCCCGGCATCGGGCGGACGACCCGGGGACGAGGGGTCATTAGCAGGACCCGGCCCGGCTCCGCAACAGGGTCCTGCCGCAAAACCGCGGCCGGCGGCGACGAAATGGAGCCGGCTCGCGAAAATCCGATCCGACCCGGAAAATCCCTTGCGCGCCCTGCCCGGCTTGGGTAGTGCTCCCGCCGCGATCCCCGATAGCTCAGTTGGTAGAGCAGGCGACTGTTAATCGCCTTGTCGCAGGTTCGAGTCCTGCTCGGGGAGCCACTCCCTTCCGCACAGCGTTGAACGGCATGCGCGCCGCCCGTCCGGGGCCGGCGCTGTCTCGCGTGGTGCGGGGCACACGGACGGCCTCCGGCTTTCATCCGAAAAAATCGACGGAACCTGTCGCCCGGTCCATCAGTTTCTCGTTCAACTTGCTGCAACGCTTCACCGCACGGCGCCGCGAAGCAATCAGGCAGCGATTGACACGGGAGTTTCCAATGATCGGCTGGGCAATCACCTTCCTCGTCGTCGCCCTCGTCGCGGCTCTGCTGGGTTTCGGCGGCATCGCCGGCACCGCCATGGAGGCGGCCAAGATCGTGTTCTTCGTGGCGATCGTGCTGTTCGCCGTTTCGGCCATCTTCGGCCTGATGCGCGGCCGCTCGCCCCGGATCTGACGCGGGACGACCGGCGGGCCGCGACGGCCCGCCCCTCGCGAACGAGGCGGTCCTTCGGGGCCGCCTTTTTCTTTGGCGGCCCTCTCCTGTCGTCGGCGGGTGTCCTCGGCGGGACCTCAGGCCTCGGCGAGGCGCAGGAGCGCCCCGGCCGGCCGCGGCATCGGATGCGGACGGGCCCTGCGCGGCACCAACCGGTGCACCGTGGCCGAGGGCGGCTCGGCGGGTGGCGCGAGCCGGGCGGCGCGGGCGGCACGCCAGTCGGCGAGCAGGATCGCCGCCGCCAGGTAGCCGAGGGACGATACCACCACTCCATCGGGACGGATCGGCGGTTCGAAGCGGGCCGTCGCCTTCATCGCAAAGCCTCCCTGCCGCGCCCAGCGCGGTTGTCGCGCCCGGCGCGGTGTCGCGACGGTGCGCGGATCGGCCGAGGCGGCGGCCCCGCGGCGCCGGGATCGGCGCGACGACCCGGGGATCGGTCCGGCGCAGATCGGTCCGTCGCCCGGGGCGGGCGGGCCAGGCAGCCCTCGGAGTCTCACCGCCTGGCCCGTCGACCACGCCCGGCCGTGCAAGGGAGAGTGGACACGGCGGGTGCAGTGGACGCTACGTCGCAAACGCCGTGCCAGGTGTGGCGAGTCGGAGGGGCCTTCCCCTCGCCCGCCGCCTCGCCCGATTCGGCGGCGGCGGCGCCCGGAAAGCGAGCACGTTGCCCCGGACGGGTCCGACGCTCTACCTATGGGTGAGACGGGTCTCGCGGCCCGATCCTGCAGGAACGGGCCCGCGCGGCCCCGCTTCGGAGACAGACTGGCATGTCGATCGGCCCCTTCGTCACGGTGGACTGGCTCGCAGAGCGGCTCGCGGCGCCCGACATCGTCGTGGTCGACGGCTCCTGGTACCTGCCGGCGATGGGCCGGGACGCCGAGGCCGAGTTCCGCGCCGCGCACATCCCGGGGGCGATCCGCTTCGACATCGACGCGGTGCGCGACGAGGCAAGCGCCCTGCCCCACATGCTGCCCTCGCCGGAGGCCTTCGCCTCGCGGATGCGCCAGATGGGCATCGGCGACGGCATGACGGTCGTGGTCTATGACGGGATGGGCCTCTTCTCCGCCCCGCGGGTGCGCTGGACCCTGAAGGCCTTCGGCGCCCGCGAGGTCGCGGTGCTGGAGGGCGGCCTGCCGGCCTGGGTGGCGGGCGAGCACCCGGTCGAGGAGGGCGAGGCGCGCCCGCGCGACCGGCGCCACTTCACCGCCCGGCTCGACCACTCGGCGGTCGCCAATGTCGGCGACGTGCAGCGGGCGCTGGCCGGCTCGGCCCAGGTGGTCGATGCCCGCTCGGCCGCCCGCTTCGCCGGCGAGGAGGCCGAGCCGCGCCCCGGCGTGCGGCCGGGCCACATGCCGGGTGCCCTCAACCTGCATTACGCGGCCCTGCAGGAGAACGGCCGGCTCAAGGACGAGGCCGCGTTGCGCGAGGCGGTCGCCCGGGCCGGCATCGACCTCGACCGCCCGGTGGTCGCCACCTGCGGCTCGGGCGTGACCGCGGCGATCGTCGGCATCGCCCTCGAGCGCCTCGGCCGCCCGCCCCGCTCGCTCTACGACGGCTCGTGGTCGGAATGGGGCGCGCGCGAGGACCTGCCGGTCGCGACCGGGCGGTGACCGGTCGCCGGCGCCGGGCCCCGGGGCATCAGGCGCCCCGGGACCGTCCGCCCGGCTCGGGGTCGCGGGGCGGCGGTCCCAGCTGCTGCATCCGGCGCGGCAGCTCGCGCAGGAGCGCGGAGCGCCGGTAGGGCGTGAGCTTCCGCCACGCCTTGATCTCCGGCACGGTGCGGCCGCAGCCCAGGCACCAGCCGGTCCTGCCGTCCCACGCACAGACCCCCGTGCAGGGATCGTCCTTCTTCATCGCAAGGCATCTCCGTGCCGCCACGCTCGACGCGGCGGCCGAGGGGAGGTCCCTACCGGGCCCGTGCCGGAAAGGCACCCGCGATCGGGGGCGGGCCTGCGCCCCACGCAGGCCCGGGTCCTCAATGCAGGATCTGGCTCAGGAACAGCCGGGTCCGCTCGTGCTCGGGCGCGCGGAAGAACGCCTCGGGGGTGTTCGATTCGACGATCTGGCCCTCGTCCATGAAGATCACCCGGTCGGCGACCTGGCGGGCGAAGCCCATCTCGTGGGTGACGCAGAGCATGGTCATGCCCTCGTCGGCCAGGCCCACCATGGTGTCGAGCACCTCCTTGACCATCTCGGGATCGAGCGCCGAGGTCGGCTCGTCGAACAGCATGATCTTGGGCGCCATGCACAGCGAACGGGCGATGGCGACGCGCTGCTGCTGGCCGCCGGAGAGCTGGCCCGGATACTTGTGCGCCTGGTTGGGGATCTTCACCCGGGTCAGGTAGCGCATGGCGACCGCCTCGGCCTCGGCCTTCGGCATCTTCTTCACCCAGATCGGCGCCAGCGTGCAGTTCTCGAGCACGGTCAGGTGCGGAAACAGGTTGAAGTGCTGGAACACCATGCCGACCTCGCGGCGGATCTCGTCGATCCGCTTGAGGTCGTTGGTGAGCTCGATCCCGTCGACGACGATGCGGCCGGCCTGGTGCTCCTCCAGGCGGTTGATGCAGCGGATCAGGGTCGACTTGCCGGAGCCCGAGGGGCCGCAGATCACGATCCGCTCGCCCTTGCGCACGGTGAGATCGACGTCGCGAAGCACATGGAAGGCGCCGTACCACTTGTTGACCCGCTCCAGCGACACCGCGGTCGGCGCGCTGGCGAGCCGCGCCGCCGAGGTGTTGCGGGGCGCGAGATCCGGGTCGGTCTCCGGCAGGAGGACGGGGGTGCCGGGGGCGGGAGAGGAAGCCATGGGGGGATTCACCGTGTCTGGCCGGCCGCGAGCCGCCGCTCCATGAAGCGGGCGTAGCGGGACATGCCGAAGCAGAAGACGAAGTAGAACAGGGCCGCGAAGGCGTAGCCGGTCATCACCACGGTCGGCGCCGCCCAGGCGGGATCGACCCGGGCCGATTCGATCGTGCGGATGAAGTCGAAGATGCCGACGATCGAGACGAGGCTCGTATCCTTGAACAGCGCGATGAAGCTGTTGACGATGCCCGGGATCACGATGCGCAGGGCCTGGGGCAGGATGATCAAGCGCATCCGGTGCCAGGGGCTCAGGCCCAGCGACATCGCCCCCTCGGTCTGGCCCCGCGGGATCGCCTGCAGGCCGCCGCGCACCGTCTCGGCCATGTAGGCGGCGGAGAACAGCGCGATGCCCACCAGCGGCCGCACCAGCCGGTCCACCGTGACGTCGCCGGGCAGGAACAGCGGCAGCATCACGTTGGCCATGAACAGCACGGTGATGAGCGGCACGCCGCGCCAGAACTCGATGAAGATGACGCAGAACAGCCGCACGATCGGAAGCCGCGAGCGCCGCCCGAGCGCCAGGAGGATGCCGAGCGGCAGCGCCGCGACGATGCCGACGAGCGACACGATCAGGGTCACCAGCATGCCGCCCCACAGGGAGGTCGGCACGGCAGGCAGCCCGAGCGCCGGCACCCCGGCGAGCAGCCCGTAGGAGACGAGCGGGAAGACGACGAAGAAGTAGAGCGCGCCGAGACCGCGCTTGGGCGCGTCGAGCCACAGCATCCACCCGACCCCGACCGCCATCAGGGCGAAGAAGACGTTGGGCCGCCAGCGTTCCTCGACCGGGTACGAGCCGTAGACGAAGTAGTTGATCTTGTTCGCCACGAAGGCCCAGCAGGCGCCGACCGGGCGGCCCAGGACCTCGGGCCGGCAGGCGTCGCGGTTCTCGCCGGTGAAGACCGCGTCGATCACGAGGAAGCGCAGCAGCGGCGGCAGCACCAGCGCGACGACGGCGAGCGCCGCCAGCGTCATCACGGTGTTGGCCGGGCTGGAAAACAGGTTCTGGCGCAGCCAGGCGAGCGGCCCGGCGACCAGGGCGGGCGGGGCCGAGGCGGGCACCGGCTCGCGGCGGACGAAGGTGAGCGTCGGGGATCCGGCGGTCATGATGGGCGCCTCACCGCTCGATCAGCGCGACGCGCCGGTTGTAGAGGTTCATCACGAAGGCGGTGACGAGGCTGATCGTCAGGTAGACCGCCATGGTGATCCCCACCACCTCGACCGCCTGGCCGGTCTGGTTCAGCACCGTGCCCATGAAGACCTGGACGAGGTCCGGGTAGCCGATGGCCACCGCCAGCGACGAGTTCTTGGTGAGGTTGAGGTACTGGCTCGTCAGCGGCGGCACGATCACCCGCATCGCCTGCGGGATCACCACCAGCCGCATCGTCGGGCCGGGCTGCAGGCCCAGGGCCCGGGCCGCCTCGGTCTGGCCCTTGTTGACCGCCTGGATGCCGGCCCGCACCACCTCGGCGATGAAGGCCGCGGTGTAGACCGTGAGCCCGACCACGAGGGCGACGAATTCCGGATAGAGCTGCATCCCGCCGCGCAGGTTGAAGGTGCCCTTCACGGGAAACTCGAGCGCCACCGGGGCGATCCCGAGGAGCGCCAGCACCCCGTAGGCCAGGAGCGGCAGGCCGAGGACCAGCGCCAGCCCGACCGTCAGCACCGGCAGGCGCCGGCCGGTCTTCGCCTGCTCGCGCCTGGCATGCGCCCGGAAGACCAGCGTGCCGACGATCCCGACCAGGAGGGCGATGGGCAGCGCCCAGGCATCCGCCGCCAGCAGGGGCTTGGGCAGAAAGAGGCCGCGCTGGTTGAGGAAGACGGACGACCCCAGCGCGTAGGAATCGCGGGCGCCCGGAAGGCTCGCCAGCACCGCGACGTACCAGAACAGCAATTGCAGCAGCAGCGGGATGTTGCGCAGCACCTCGACGTAGACCGTGGCGAGGGTGCGCACGATCCAGTTCGGCGACAGCCGCGCCACGCCGACCGTGAAGCCCAGGATGGTGGCCAGCACGATCCCGATCACCGCCACCATCAGGGTGTTGGTGAGCCCGACCAGGAAGGCGGTGCCGTAGGTCGAGGTCGCGGCCGCGAACGGGATCACCGTCTGGTTGACGTCGAACCCGGCGGTATTGCCGAGGAAGCCGAAGCCCGAGGCGACGCGGGCGTTGCGCAGGTTCTCGGCGGCGTTGCCGATCGCGATCCAGGCCACCACGCCCACCGCCAGCAGCAGCAGGATCTGGTAGGCCGCCCCGCGGATGCGGGGATCGTAGAGGGGCGAGACCCGGGGCGGACCCGAGCGGGACTCGGCCGGAAGCTGCGTCGGCAAGGGGGCGTGCTCGCGTCTGTGGTTGTCGGGGCGGCGCCCGGGATCGCCGGGCGCCGCGTCTGTCAGGCGGTCAGCGGATCGGCGGGCCGTATTGCAGGCCGCCCTTCGACCACAGGGCGTTGAGGCCGCGCTGGATCTTCAGGGGCGAGCCCTGGCCGACGTTCTTCTCGAACACCTCGCCGTAATTGCCGACGAGCTTGATAATCCGGTAGGCCCAGTCGTTGGTGAGACCCAGATCGGTGCCGTACTTGCCCTCGGTGCCGAGGATGCGCTTGACGTCCGGGTTGTCGGTCGACTTCACCATCTGGTCGACGTTCGCTTGCGTGATGCCGGCCTCCTCGGCGTTCAGCATCGCGTAGTGGGTCCAGCGGACGATGTCGGCCCACTGGGCGTCGCCCTGGCGCACCGCCGGTCCGAGCGGCTCCTTCGAGATGATCTCCGGCAGCACGATGTTGTCGTCGGGGGCCGAGGCGCGCAGGCGCTCGGCGTAGAGGCCCGAGGCGTCGGTGGTGAAGGCGTCGCAGCGGCCCGCATCGTAGGCCTTGAAGGTCTCGTCGGCGCTGGCGAAGGCCACGACCTCGTATTTCAGCTTGTTGGCCCGGAAGTAGTCGGCCAGGTTCAGCTCGGTGGTGGTGCCCTGCTGGGTGCAGACCGAGGCGCCGTCGAGCTGCTTGGCGGACGCGACGCCGAGCTTCTTCTTCACCATGAAGCCCTGGCCGTCGTAGAAGTTGACGGCCGGGAAGTCGAGCCCGAGCGTGGTGTCGCGCGACATCGACCAGGTGGTGTTGCGCGACAGGATGTCGACCTCGCCCGACTGGAGCGCCGTGAAGCGGTCCTTGGCCGAGAGCGGGATGAAGCGGACCTTGGTGACGTCGTTGAAGATCGCCGCGGCGAGCGCCCGGCAGAAATCGACGTCGAGCCCGGTCCAGCGGCCCTGCGCGTCCGGCACGCCGAAGCCGGCCAGCCCCGGGTTGGAGCCGCAGGAGAGGTAGCCCTTCTGCTTGATGCTGTTGAGCGTCCCTTGCGCCTGGGCGGCGCCGGCCAGCAGGGTGGCGCCGAGCCCGAAGGCCAGGGCGGCGACGATTCTCTTCATGCGGACTTCCATCTCCCGTTCCGGTTGCGGCGCCGTGGGGCCGCCGCCCGATTGCTCAAGCGCGAACGCTGCCTAAGCAAGAGGCATTCCAGGCGAAGCGGGCTGTCCGGTCAAGGGGTTGGTGCGTGCGACGAACAGCGTAGGCGGAGCCGCCGCCGGGTTGCGCCGGGCGCAACGTTCTCGCGGCAGACCGTCACCGCCCAGGCTTGACGGCGGCGGGTGGTGCGGGATGTGCTCGGCCCCGATCTTCCGTCCGGTTTCCGGACGCCCGATCCCGCCACGCCAGAGGCCCGATGAGCATCACCCCGCCCCGCGACAAGAGCCGCCTCGGCACCCGCACCCGCCTGGTCCATGCCGGCCGCGACCCGTCGCAGCAGCACGGCTTCGTCAACACCCCGATCTATCGCGGCTCGACCGTGCTCTACGAGAGCTACGACGCGATTCAGAACCGGCGGTCGGAATACACCTACGGCACCGCCGGCACCCCGACGATCCGCTCCCTCGAGGCCGCCTGGACCGAGCTCGCGGGCGCCGCCGGCACGGTGCTGACGCCCTCGGGCCTCGCCGCCGTCACGGTTGGGCTGCTGTCCTGCCTCAAGGCTGGCGACCACCTCCTGGTGACCGATTCCGCCTACCGTCCGACCCGGGTGTTCTGCGACGGGTTCCTCGCGCGGTTCGGGGTCGAGACCACCTACTACGACCCCACCATCGGGGCCGGCATCGCGGCGCTGATGCGCGGGAACACGGCCGCCGTGCTCACCGAGGCGCCGGGCTCGCAGAGCTTCGAGATGCAGGACATCCCGGCCATCGCGCAAGCCGCCCACGCGCGCGGCGCCTGCGTCCTGATGGACAACACCTGGGCGACGCCGCTGCTCTTCCCGCCGCACGAGCGCGGGGTCGACATCGCCATCGAGGCCGGCACCAAGTACCTGTCGGGCGGCTCGGACCTGCTGCTCGGCCTGACGTCCGCCAATGCCAAGTACTGGCCGGCCCTGCGCCGGACCTTCGACCAGTTGTCGATGTGCGCCGGGGCCGAGGACGTGTTCCTGGCGCTGCGGGGCCTGCGCACCCTGCCCTTGCGCCTGCGCGAGCACGGCGAGCAGGCGCTCGCCCTCGCCCGCTGGTTCCAGGGCCGGCCGGAAGTCGCCCGGGTGCTCCACCCGGCCCTGCCGGAGGATCCCGGCCACGCGATCTGGTCGCGCGACTTCCTGGGCTCCTCGGGCCTGTTCTCGATCATCCTCGAGCCCTGCCCCGAGGCGGCGGTGGCGGCGATGCTCGACGGGCTGGAGCTGTTCGGGATGGGGTTTTCCTGGGGCGGATTCGAGAGCCTGGTGATCCCGTTCGACTGCGCGCCCTATCGCAGCGCCAACCCCTGGGCCCCGGGCGGGCCGGGCCTGCGGTTCCAGATCGGGCTCGAGGACCTCGACGACCTGAAGCGGGACCTCGACGCCGGGTTCGCGCGGCTGCGGGCGGCATCGTGAGGCGGTGACGGCGCCTCGCTCGCGCCGCATCCGCCGCGCGCCATGCTCGGCCTGGATGGCCGGCGGCGGAACCTCGGGGGCGATCGAGCCGGCCGGGGCCCGCTACGGCGCCAGCCAGGTCGCCGCCGGCTCCTTCCCGTCCCAGCTGAACAGCGCCCGCCGGTGGCCCTGGCGGGCGAGGTACAGGAACTCGAGCCGGGCGGCCGTCAGCACGACCACGCGGAACTCCGCAAAACCGGCCTCCACGCCGTCGTCGTCGCGGGGCTGGGCGTAGGCGCCGCCCTCGGCCAGGGGCGTGCCGGGCCCGGGCGCGGTGGCGTAGCCGATCTGGCTCATCGGCCGCGACGCCGCCCAGGCGGCGCGGGCCACCGCGTCCTGCCCGTGCAGGCGGGCCGTGCCCTCGATCCGGACCTGGATCTTGGCCTTGGGATCGTAGGCGTGGAGCGAGACCCGGGGATCGGCGGCGATCTCGGCGGCCTTGGCGGAGCGGGCGTCGCAATGGACGCGCAACGACCGGGCCGCCCGGTCGACCCCGCGCAGCACCACGGTGCGCAGGCGCGGGGCGCCGTCGCGGCCGATCGTGGCGAGGGCCGGCGTGTGAAAGCCGCTCTGGTGGGCCGCGCCCTCCTCCAGCCGGCGCCAGGCCTCGGCGAGGCAGCCCGCGAGGTCGTCGTAGAACGCAGGCGTCTCGGTCATGGTGGCTCGCGCGGATCCGGTTCGTTCACCAATCTAGGTCACGATCCGGGGAACCGGGATGCCCCGGTGAAGCTTGTCCGTACGACCGATCCTGCCGAGGTTCTTCGACCCATGACGCTCCGCACGATGCTGGCCTGCCTGCCTCTGGCGGCTGCCCTGGCCGCCGCGCCGGCGGCCGCCGCCGACATGCCCGCCGGCTATGCGGGGCGCGCCGGAGCCGGGTTCTCGGCCGGCTGGGTCGCGCCGCCCCCACCCCCGCCCGTCGCCCTCGAGGCGGAGGTGCAGGCCGACATCCTCGTCGCCGCTCCGCCGCCGCGCCGTCTCCTCGGCTTCGGCTACGCGCCGGTCCTGCCCTATTACGGCGTCTCGACCGGTCCCTACGGCTACCCGCCGCGGCGCGAGCCGGGGGTCGGCGTCGGGCTGTTCTGAGCCGCGAGCCGCTCCGCCACCAGCGCCTGCAGGGTCCAGAGGTGGCGGTCGCGCAGGCCCGCCGCCTCGCAGGCCGCCACCGTGTTGAGCAGGTACTCGGCGCTCGGGCCGGTCGGGCCGCAGGCTGCCGCGATGTGCCCGGCAATCGCCTCGTCCGTCAGGCGTCCGGCGTAGCGCGTCCCCGCCCGGTCGGCCACGAAGGCCAGGGCCGGGACGGGGCCGTCGGCGGTCCCGGCGGCGATCCAGCGGGCTTCGTATCCGCGCCCGCGCATCTCCCGCCGCCAGACCGGCCGGACCGCCTCCCGCAGGTCGGGGCCGGCGATCCGGTAGGCGAAGCCGCGGCATCGGCCGCCCCGGTCGAGGGCCAGCATCACGCCGGGCCGCTCCGGCGTGCCGCGAAAGCCGGGCTGCCACAGGCAGAACCGGCGGTGCCAGCCCCGCACCGTCGCCGCGCGCCGCTCGGCCACGGGAAATTCCGGCCGCCACATCAGGGCGCCGTAGGCGAACAGCCACAGGGCGTCGCGATCGCCCGGCTTCTCCGCCAGGGCCGCGTCGAGGCGGGCATCGGCCTCCGCCTCGCCCATCAGCGCCATGCCGCAGCCGGGGCCGCGTTCGTCCGCGGCCACGGGGTGCGGGTGGGTGCGTGCGATCAGCGCGGCGGTGAGCGTGAGGGAGCGTTTCGGCATCGCAACCGTTAGTGCAGTGGGTGCGGCAGCGTTGCCGTGGGCCAGGCGGGGCCTCGCGGCTGTTCGGCCAAGCGTGGCCGCCCCATGTCCGTTAGTGCCGTGCTAAGCCGCGCGGGTCCAGATTGTCCGGAATGGAGGACGCGTTATGGCCATCACGGGTCGCTTCAATTTCCGCAAGACCCTGACGGGCAAGCTCGTCCTGCAGGTCGAGACCGAGCGCCGCTCCTGGTGGCCCTTCGCCCGTGCCGCCTCGCCGGGCCATGTCTGGCGCGACGCCACGCCGAAGGACCTGACCGCGGTGGAGCTGCAGCCGCTGCTCAACCTGCGCCGCAATCCCGGCTACATGCCGCGCAACCCGGTGATCTTCATGATGGGCCGGGAGCCGGCGAGCGCCGCGCCGTCGGCCGAGGTGGTCACCCTCGCGGCCCACCGCGCCGGCCAGCAGCAGGCCGGCTGAGGGCCGCGGCACCGCCGGCGCCCTGCCGCGTTGTCCCGGTTCACCAGGACGGGGCGCGACCCCGCCGAACGGGAGAGCGCAGGATGGGCATGACCTCCGTGAACCAGGCCGTCATCGAGACCCTGTCGGAGCAGATCGTCGCCGCCTATTGCGGGTCCGGCCTCCCCGAGGGGCCCGCCCGGGGCAAGTCCCGTGCGCGGCTGATGGACGAGGTCGCGCATGCCATCGAGGAATCGGTCGGCAGCCGCACCCTGGCCGAGGACGGCCCGGAGCGGGTCAATGCCGTGCTCGCCGATTGGGAGGCGCAGGAGGGCCGCAGCTTCGGCCTGCGGCTGATCGAGATCGACCCCGGCCGCACCGTGGCGACCATGGGATAGGTCTATCCCCGGAATAGGCCTATCCCCGGCCGAGCTCGACCAGCAGGTCGGCGAGCGGCCCCGGCGCGCTCACCATCGCGTCGTGGCCGGTGGCGAGGTTGCGCCAGTTCCAGCCGGGCTGGCCCCGCACCCAGTCCTTGACCCGGTCGAGGGTGGCGTAGGACGGCGTCGTGCAATCGACGTAGGTGCGCGGCAGCCCGTTGCCGACGGGGCCGCGGATCGGCAGCGGGCTCTCGTAGGTGCCCAAGGGGTGCGGGGTCAGGCGCCGTTCGAGCCAGGCCGCGTCCGCCGGATCGAGCACCCCGAAGGCCGCGGCCGGCGGCGGCGGCAGGCTCACGCCCCCGCTCGACTCCGCGGCGGCCCGGCGGCGGGCCGCCACCACCTCGGGGGCGAGCCCGTCGAAGGGTGACCGGCCCGGCTCCACGATCAGCGCGTCGAGATAGACGAGGTGGCGCAGCCGCTCCGGCATCGCCTCGGCGACGCCGCTGATGGCGAGGCCGCCGAACGAATGCCCGACCAGCACCACGTCGGTCAGCTCCTCGGCGGCGATCGTTCCGGCGATGTCCTGCACGAAGGTGTCGAGGGTGATGGCGCGCGACATCAGATGCGCCCGCTCGCCGAGGCCGGTGCAGGTCGGGGACAGCACCCGGTGCCCCTGCGCCCGCAGGCGATCGGCCACCCGGACCCAGCACCAGCCGCCATGCCAGGCGCCGTGGACCAGCACGAAGGTCAGCCCGTCGCTCATCTCGCTCAAGCCCTCCCGGCACGTCGGCGGAGCCAAGCGCGAACGGGCCCGGCGCGCAAGGGGCTTATGATTGGGGCTTCGGATGAGGGCTTCGACTCGGAACCCCGGCCCCGGCCCTACTCCTCGGCCTCGTCGCGGTCCTCGCGGTTGGCGTCGAAGCCGGCGATCATCCGCTCGATGGCCTTGAAGCTGCGCACCGCCTCCTGGGTGCGGCCGGCGGCGCACTGGCCCTCGGCCGAGCGGTACCACAGCAGCATGCTGTTGAAGGCGTGCTGGTGGGGCGCCTCGGCGACGCGGGCGCGCCGCGCGGTCTCGGCGTCGAACCACACCCGCGCGAGGTGGCCGGCATTGGTGCAGACGTCGGCGGAGGGCGGCAGGGCGGCGCGGGAGACGGTCGGGTCGCACAGCATGGCGAACCAGATCGCCCCGGCGACGAGGCCGGAGGCCCCCAGCATCCCGAGGGCGCCGCGCCCGCGCCTGCGCCAGTCGGGCCGCACCGGCTCGGCGGCGGGCAGCGCCTCGACGGTCTCGGGCCGGCAATGGGTGTAGTGCGTCGAGCCGTCGGCGTGATGGTGAGGCCACGGATGGGTCATGGGGGCACCCCCTCGATCAGGGTGGGACCCGGGAGCCTCGCATGAACCATCACGGGAGCCGGGTCGTCGGGACGGATCGCGGCGGCAGCACGACGAGCCGCAGCCGATCGCCGGACGATCGTGCGGCGGCGTCGGACCCTCGCGAGATCGCCGATGGTTAAGCCCGCCTTGCGGCGTCCGGCGTGTTCCAGCGCACATTCCGCGCGCAAGTGCTGGCGCCCGCGCGGGCGGCGTGCTCTTTCGGGCGGCAGGGGCGCGACGACGCCCGCGATCGGGAGGACGACGCGATGAGGCATTGGCGCGAGGCGGCGGCGGCCGCCCTCTGTCTCGCGGGCCTGTGGGCGGCCCCGGCGGAGGCGCAGGACCGCCGCTGGGCGACCGCCTGGGCCGGCTCGGTCCAGGGCCCCTACCCGGTCGGCAACCCCTCGGCCCAGCCCGACCAGAGCTTCGCCTTTCCCGATCCGGCGGAGGGCGCCCGCGACCAGACCCTGCGGCTGGTGCTGCGCCCGGACGTGTGGGGCCGCGAGGCCCGCCTGCGGATCTCGAACGCCTTCGGCACCCGGCTGCTGACCCTCGACGGCGTCCATGCCGGGCTGCAGCTCGGCGGCGGCGCCCTGGTGCCGGGGACGAACCGCCCGGTGCTGTTTTCCGGGCGCGACCGGGTCACGGTCCCGCCCGGGGGCGAGGCCTGGTCCGACCCGGTCGCCCTGCCCTTCGCGGCCGACCCCGATGCGGCCCTGCTCGCCGGGCGCAAGCTTGCGGTCTCGCTCCACGTCGTGGGCGCGAGCGGGCCGATGACCTGGCACGCCAAGGCGCTCCAGACCTCCTACGCCACCGCGCCCGGCGCGGGTGGGCACGGCGCCGACGAGGACGAGGCCGCCTTCCCGTACTCCACCGCCTCGTGGTTCTTCGTCGATGCCGTCGACATGGCGGTGAGCGCGCCGACCCCGGTCGTGGTCGCCTTCGGCGATTCGATCACCGACGGCACCGCCTCGACGATGAACGGCGACGACCGCTGGCCCGACGTGCTGTCGCGCCGCCTGCACGCGAAGGCCGGCAACCGGGTCGCGGTGGTCAATGCCGGCATCGGCGGCAACCAGGTGGTCGGCCCGGCGGAATACGGCCCCCGGAAGCCCTTCCCGGGCGGTCCCTCCGCCCTGGCGCGGCTCGACCGCGACGTGATCGGCCTGTCGGGCGTCGCCAGCGTGATCTGGCTCGAGGGCACCAACGATTTCAGCCGCAACGGCGAGGCCGCGTTGGAGGCGGTTCAGGCCGGCATGCGCGAGGGCGTCGCCCGCCTGCGCGCCGGCATCCCGGGCGTGCGGGTGATCGGCGCCACCCTCACCTCGGCCAAGGGCAGTTCCAGCCCCGCCCACGGCCATCCCGAGCAGGACGAGAAGCGCCGCGGCCTCAACGCCTTCATCCGGGAGTCGGGGGTATTCGACGGCGTGGTCGATTTCGACGCCGCCACCCTCGATCCCTCGACCGGCGGATTGCGCCCCGAGATGGTCCCGGAGAGCACCACCGGCGGCAAGGGCGACCGGCTGCATCCGAACCGGGCGGGTTACGTGGCGATGGGGAGCGGGATCGATCTCGGGGTGGTCTTGCCGGGGCGCTGAGCCCTCAATCGTCCTTTACCCGGGCGTAGAGCCGGCAATCGCGCGGCTCGGGCTGGAGATTGGGATGGATGGTGTGACGGCGCAGCACGCCCTCGAACCGCATCCCGGCCTTCTCCATCACCCGGGCCGAGGCGCGGTTCTCCACGTCGCAGGTGGCGACCGCGCGCCAGATCCCCGGTTGCGCCAGCGCCCAGTCCACGAGCGCCCGCAGGGCCTCCGGCATCAGGCCGCGCCCCCAGGCGGCATGGGCCAGCACGTAGCCGAAATCCGCGCTCATCTCGTGCAGGCGCAGGTCGATGGCGCCGATCGGCCCGGCTTGATCCGGCTCCTCCAGCAGGTAGGTGAAGCCGGTCCCGGCCGCCCATCGATCCATGCAGGCGCTCAGGTAGTCCCGCGTCTCCTCGACGGCCCGATGCGGCCGCCAGGTCATGAAGCGGGCGACCTCCGGATCGGCCGTGTAGGCGGCAAACAGCGCCTCGGCGTCGTCGGGCCGCGCCGGCCGTAGGACGAGGCGGGTCGTCGTGAGGCGAGGTGGCGGGGTGAGGCTTGCGGCGGCCATGGCGTTGCGTAAGCTCGTCGGAGCGCGAATCGTCCCGCGGAGGCTGCCACGCCATGTGGTTCCCGAGCCAGACCGGCCTCAGCCTGCAGGCGACGAGGCCGGAGCGCGGGACGCTGTTCTGACGCGCGATCCTGCTCCGCGCGGGTCAGGCGTCGAAGCCGGAACCGGCGCGATCAACGCGTCGTCGCGTGACGTCCCTCTTCCGAATCCGGTCCCAGTCCACGAAGCCGAGCGTTGGCCGCCCGGACGAGCCAGCCCGAACGGGTCTCATGAGCCGCTGCCGCAGCGCGGTCGATGCGGCGCAGGTCGCTCTCGTTCATCGTGAGGTTGACCCGCACGGTCTTTCCCGGAAGCTCGACGTCGAGCACGCCCACCATCCCGTCCGCGGCCTCCTCGCGGAACAGCGGATCGTCCCGCAGGAAGTCCAGTGAGCGAGTCGGTGGGACTTCGAGCCCGTCCTCGATCATGCCGCCGACGTGAAACGCCAGCATCTCCGCGGCCTTGTCGTAGAGCGCGTCGAGGTCGTCCGCTCCGGTCGTCGCTCCGGGAAAGTCCGGAAAAGATGCGCCGTAATTGCCGGGCTCGCCGTGGATCAACATGACTACCTTCGTCATGACGGTCCCTCCTCTTCGGCTTGGCTGCCGCTTACCATATCCAGCCGGCCTGCTTGAAGATGTTGCGCAGCGTGCCGGTCGGCAACTCGCGACGGCCAGTATCGACGGAGACACGCCCCGGCTTCGTCGGGTGCCTGAACTGTACGTGATCACCCGGACCCTTGCGCACCTCGATCCACCCATCGTCCGCGAGAGCCTTGAGAAGGTCGCGCATGCGATGGGAATGATGGATGCCCGACATCGTCGGCTCCGAGTTGATGCGCATTGATACGCACGACAGGCCATCGCCGCAAGCCGTCGCGTGCCGGCACCTCCGACCGCGGCGGCTCGCCTGTGCCTCTCGACTCAAGCTCGAAAAGGACGTGTCACACTCTTGCGTACAACCTATCCGCCCGGCTCTCGAACGCATCCGTGAACTTGCGGAACGCCCGGTCGAACATCTTGCCCATGAGGAGCCCGAGCGCCAGGCTCTTGAACTCGTAGGTGATGAAGAACTCCACCGTGCAGCCGCCGTTCGGGGCCTCGCGGAAGGTCCAGCGGTTCTCGAGGTGGCGGAACGGGCCGTCGATGTACTCGGCCAGGATCTTCAGGTTCGGCCGGTCGAGGCGGACCCGGGTCGTGAAGTGCTCGGAGATCGCCTTGTAGCCGACGCCCATGTCGGCGACGAGGGTCTCGGTGCCGTCCTCGCCCTCCTGCTTGCGCAGCACCCGGAGCGAGTCGCAGAGCGGCAGGAACTCGGGATAGCGCTCGACGTCGGCGACAAGGTCGAACATCTCCGTCGGGCTGTGGCGGACGGTGCGGGTGGTGCGGAAGCTCGGCATCGGGTCAGACGGTCCCCAGCCGGTCGAGCCGGGCCTGCTTGAGCCGGGCGAAATCCTCGCCGGCATGGTGGGAGGAGCGGGTGAGCGGCGTTGCCGAGACGAGCAGGAAGCCCTTGGCGTAGGCGGTGGTCTCGTAGGCCTTGAACGCGTCCGGCGTCACGAAGGACAGGACCGGGTGGTGCTTCTTCGTCGGCTGCAGGTATTGGCCGATGGTCAGGAAGTCGACCTCGGCCGAGCGCAGGTCGTCCATCAGCTGGAGCACCTCGTTGCGCTCCTCGCCCAGCCCCACCATGATCCCCGACTTGGTGAAGATGGTGGCATCGAGTTCCTTGACCCGCTGCAGCAGCCGGATCGAGTGGAAGTAGCGGGCGCCGGGGCGCACCGTCAGGTACTTCGACGGCACGGTCTCGAGGTTGTGGTTGAACACGTCGGGGCGGGCCGCCACCACGATCTCGAGGGCGCCGTCCTTGCGCAGGAAGTCGGGGGTCAGGATCTCGACGGTGGTCGAGGGGCTCGAGCGCCGGATCGCCGCGATGACGGCCGCGAAATGCGAGGCGCCGCCGTCCTTCAGGTCGTCGCGGTCGACCGAGGTGATGACGACGTGGTGCAGGCCGAGCTTGGCCACGGCCTCGGCCACCCGCTCGGGCTCGGCCAGATCGAGGGCGTCCGGCATGCCCGTGCGCACGTTGCAGAACGCGCAGGCCCGGGTGCAGGTATCCCCCATGATCATGAAGGTGGCGTGCTTCTTCTCCCAGCACTCGCCGATGTTGGGGCAGCCCGCCTCCTCGCACACCGTGACGAGCTTGTTCTCGCGCACGATGGCCTGGGTCTCGGCCCATTTCGGCGAGCCCGGCGCCTTGACGCGGATCCAGTCCGGCTTGCGCAGGATCGGCTGGTCGGGCCGGTGCGCCTTCTCCGGGTGACGGGGGCGCTGGTCGTTGCGCAGGAGGTCGAGGACGACGGCCATGGGATCCGGGCGGGAAGCGGTCGCGAACCCTTCGCGGCGCGGTCCTGACTTAAGATGTCCGGGCCGCCGGGGCAAATGGGGCGTGACGCGCCGCCGCGCGGCGCGCCATCCCGGGCTTGCCGTCGCGCCAAAGGCGCAACGGTCTCGGGAGGGTCAGTAGCGCCGCTCGCCCCGGACCGCCCGCACCACCGCGATGACGATCACCGCGCCGACGGTCGCCGAGAAGAGGTTGCGCCAGAACCCGAAGATCGGGATGTGGAACTGCGCCGCCAGGAAGTTGCCGACCACGCCGCCGATGATGCCGAGCACGATGTTGCCGAGCAGGCCCATGTTGGAGTTCATGAAGCGCTCGGCCAGCCATCCCGCCAGCGCCCCGATGACGATGGCCATCAGGAGGCCGACGCCCGGCTGCCCGAGCGCTCCGTACACGTGACCGTCCATGCTGTTCCCCTGTGTCGCCGCCGGTTCGCGGCCCGGGCATAGATGGGGTGGCGCGGCCGCGTTGCACCAGGCCGGGCTTGGCGGGAGATGCGAAATCTGACGGTGCGGCACGCCCGCGGCCGGGCCGCGCGCCGGAGGGGCGGCCCCGGCCGCCTACTTCCCCTCGGCCTTCCGCTCGCGGAACAGGAGTGCGAGGTTGCGCAGGTAGATCACCGTGCCGAGGCTCTGGCCGAGGATGAAGACCGGGTCGCGCCGGTAGAGCGCGTAGCCGAGCAGCACCGCCGAGCCGCCGAGCGACAGGAACCAGAACGAGAGCGGGATGACGCTGCGCCCCGCCTTCTCGCTGGCGACCCACTGGACGAGGAAGCGGGCGGTGAACAGCCCCTGCCCGACGAGGCCGACCAGCAGCACGAGGTCCACGGGGCCGGTGAACAGCGACCAGAAATAGGCGCTGAGCCCGTGCATGATGTCGGCGACCATCGCCCTACTCCGTCTCGACCTGCTCGACCTGCGGCACCCGGCGCCGGCGGCGGATCAGCCACCACACCCCGGCGAGGTCGAGGATGCCGACCCAGAGCCGGTCGAACAGGCCGTAATTCGAGTGGCCGGTGAGCCGCGGCCGGTCGACCACGTCGCCGTGGACGACGGAAAACCCCTCGCGGGCGACGAGGGCCGGCATGAAGCGGTGCAGCGCGTCGAAATACGGCAGGCGCAGGTACACCGCCCGGCGGAAGACCTTGAGGCCGCAGCCGGTGTCGCGGGTCGCGTCCTTGAGGATGCGGCCGCGCACGCCGTTGGCGATGCGCGACTGGATCATCTTGCGCCGGCCGTCCTTGCGGCCGACGCGCTGGCCCTGCGCCAGCCCGGCCCCGGGGCCTGCCGCTTTCAGCGCCGCGACGAGGCCCGGGATGAAGGCCGGGTCGTTCTGGCCGTCGCCGTCCAGCGTCGCGACGAACTCGCCGCGAGCCGCGAGCACGCCGCTGCGCACCGCCGCGCTCTGGCCGCAGCTCTCGCGGTGGCGCACCACCCGCAGCTCCGGGTGCCGCGCCCGCGCCGCCGCCAGGGCCGCCGGGGTGGCGTCGGTCGAGCCGTCGTCGACGTAGACGATCTCGAACGGGCTCAAGGGCGCGCAGGCCGCCGCGATCTCGGCGAGGAGGGGCGCAATGTTGCCGGCCTCGTTCTTCACCGGCACCACCACGCTGAGGCGGATGGCCTCCTGATCCGGCATGGCCTTGTCGCTCTCCGTCTGGGTCACGGCGTCACCGCGTAGGCCGACAGCCCGACCGGCTTGCCGCCGTTGATGTTGAAGCCCGTCACGCGGCCGACCGGCTGCGGCGGGGTACCGCCTTCCGCGTCCGCAAACGCCTTGGCGAAGCGGTCCTCGACGTAGACGAGGCGGCAGCCGCCCCGGCGCAGGAAGCCGGCGGCCTCCTCGCCCGAATCGAGCATCGCGAGGTCGGTGCCGATCAGGAAGACCAGGCTCGGCTCGCGGTAGCCGAGGGTGCCGACCGTCGGATTCCGGCACGGCAGCCCGTCGCGGATCGCGGCGAGCCGCGGCGAGACCTTCAGGGCGGGCAGCGCCGGCTGGGTCAGGCCGAACACCGCCGGGCTCAGGAGCAGGCTCGCCAGCACCGCGACGGCGAGCGCGCGCTCCGGGAACCCGTCCGCGAAGGCGCGCCAGGCGAGGAACGCGACGGCGCTGGCGGCGAGGAGCAGCGGCAGCCCCGCCCAGGGGATCGCCCCGTCGAGGCGCCAGGCCACGAGGCTGAGGCCGATCGTGAGGCCGGCCGGGATGAACGGCACCAAGAGCGCCACGAGCCGCGCCCCCGGCCGGTCGCGGTGGACCGCCCCGCGGGCGACCGCCATCACGGCGAGGATCGCGAGGGCCGTGCACAGCGGCAGCACGTAATGCGGCAGCTTGGTCGGCACCGCCTCGAAGACCAGCCAGGACGGCAGCACCCAGGCGACCAGGAAGGCGACGCCGTCCTCCCGCCGGTTCGCCCACGCGAAGGGAATCGCCATCGCGGCGAAGGCGGCGGCAGGCCAGAAGGTGGCGAAGACGACCAGCAGGTAGGTGCCGGGCGGCGCCCAGTGCTGGGTCTGGGCGGTGCCGACCTTGCCCAGCATGTCGTGGCCCACCGCCTCGCCGTAGAAGGCACCCCCGCTCTTCAGCGTGATGGCGACGAACCAGGGCGCGACGAGGACCAGCACCAGGATCAGGCCGAGGCCCGGGCGCAGGCGCTTCAGCCAGGCGCCGGAGCGGGTGAAGACCGAGAGACCGAGCGCGGCGAGCCCGGCGAACATCGGCACCATCGGTCCCTTGACCAGGATGCCGAGCGCCACCGCGAGCCAGAAGGTCAGCACCGTGCCGGTCGGCAGCCGGAGGGTGGCGGCGCGGGTCAGCCAGGCCCGGGCGAGCGCCCCCATGGCGGCGACCGCGCAGGCGGTGAGCAGCGCGTCGGTCTTGGCGAGCCGCGCCTCGGCCGAGAGCATCACGCTGGCTCCCACCAGGGCGGCGGCCAGCAGGGCCTGGCGCCGCGGCAGGAAGGCGAGCGCGGCCCAGTAGCCGAGCAGCACCGTGGCGACGGCGCCGATCAGCGAGGGGATGCGGTAGAGCCAGATGGCGGTGCGGGCGCCCGGCACGCCCAGCGCCTCTCCGGCGGCGACGACCGCGCTCTGGGCCCAGTAGATCCCGACCGGCTTCTTGTGCCGGGCCTCGCCCTGGAAGCGGATGTCGACGAACTCGCCCGATTCGAGCATCTGCTTCGAGGCCTGGGCGAAGCGCGGCTCGTCCCGGTCCATCGGCTGGAGCGAGGCGAATCCCGGCAGGAAGCAGATCAGCGACAGGACGACGAGCAGCGCGCAGGCCGCCCCGTGGCTGCGCGCCCCGAGATCGAGGAGGCGCTCCGCGAAGAGGCCCACGGAGGCGGCGCGGCCGGGGCGGCGCCCGGCGGCAAGGCTCGTCAATGCATGGCTCCGAACCGGAAATCCCGACGCGCACGGCGCCTGTCGCGGCGGGCGCCCGTGTCGGTGATCCGGTCCGGAAAGTCAATTTTTCGCGGCCGGAGCGGCGGAGCGTCTCGACCGGTCCGGGAAGCGGGCGGAATCCTGCCGTTACGCCATCTCGAACAGGAACCCGTCCACCGCCGGGATCGCCACCGACAGGCTGACCCCGCGCGAGGCCCGCGACAGGCGCCAGGGGCGCTCGCGGCCGGCGCGCACCGCCTCGGAGGGGCGCAGGCGGCGGGTGGCGCCGTCCTCGCCGACCTCGTCGATGGTGAGGAAGCCGTAGACGAGCAGGCGCGAGGCGAGCAGCTTGGTCTCGCGGTCGCCGGCGGCCACCGGCAGGCTGCCGGCCTCGTAGACCGTGTCCATCAGGCTGCGCTGGTCGCGCCGCGCGGCGGCGACCCGGGGGCTCGGCGCGAGCTCGTGCTCGATCGGACCGGGACGCTCCCGGCGCCGGAACGCCACCACTTTTCCCCCTTCGAAGGCTCGACCTCCCTCGGGGGCGCCGTCCTGGCCCGACAGGTTACGCATACGCACCACACCCTTCGACGCGCCGCCGACTCGTGCAGGCCGCGGCGATGCGGAGGATTCGATGATTCCGCTTAACGCCCGATTGACCCTGAGCGCGATCGCCCCGTGCCGGATCGGCGCAGGCACCCGCGCCCTCGCCTTGTCCCGGCGCCCTCGCCCGGGGCGGGCATCGCGTGTATGAGCGCCGGCGCTTCCCCCCTTCCCGGCGCACGAGGAGCCCGCCCGCATGACCGAACCGGCCCCGTCGCGCCCGGCCGCCCTGGCGGTGGAGGACCTGGCCTGCCGGTTCGGCCGGGTGCAGGCCCTCGCCGGCGTCTCGCTCGCCGTGCGCCCGGGCGAGGTGATGGCGCTGCTGGGTGATTCCGGTTGCGGCAAGAGCACGCTGCTGCGGGTCGTGGCCGGGCTCGAGGCGCCGCAGGCCGGCACGGTGCGGCTCGACGGGCGCCTCGTCGCCGGGCCGGGGACGCGCGTGCCGCCCGAGGCGCGCGGCGTCGGGCTGATGTTCCAGGACTACGCCCTCTTCCCCCACCTCACGGTGCGCGAGAACATCCGCTTCGGCCTCAAGGGCCAGCCACCGGCGGCCCGCGAGGCGGCCGACGAGCTCCTGGAGCAGGTCGGCCTCGCGGCCCATGCCGGCGCCTACCCGCAGACCCTGTCGGGCGGCGAGCAGCAGCGGGTGGCGCTGGTGCGGGCGCTCGCCCCGGGACCGCGGCTGCTGCTCCTCGACGAGCCGTTCTCCAACCTCGACCGGCGGATGCGCGACCGGGTGCGCGAGGACACGGTGGCGCTCCTGCGCCGCACCGGCACCACCGCCCTGATGGTGACGCACGATCCCGAGGAGGCGCTGGCGGTGGCGACCCGCATCGCGCTGATGCGCCGCGGCCGCATCGTCCAGGTCGCCACCGGGGAGGCGCTCTACCGCCGCCCCGAGAGCCTGTTCGCCGCCCGCTTCCTCGCCGACGCCGCCGAGATCCCGACCCGGATCGCCGGGGGCCGGGCCGGCACGCCGCTCGGCGCGGTGCCCGCCTCCCACCTGCCGGAGGGCGCCCCGGTCCGGGTCTGCCTGCGGCCCGAGGCCCTGCGGGTCGGGGCGCCGGGGGACGGCCTGCCCGCCCAGGTCCTGCGCCGCACCTTCCTGGGGGCGGCGAGCGTGCTCCATCTCGGCTTGCCGGGCCTGTCCCTGCCCCTGCGCGCGCGCCTGCCCGGGCCGGGCCCCTACGGCCCGGGCGACGCCGTCGGGGTGACGCTGGTGCCGGATTCCGTGCTGGTCCTGCCCGACGAGGAAGCCGCGTAGCCCGCAAGACTTACGCGCCGGGTCGAGCAGGCTTACATTGAAACAACTAAAATCTATCGCGCTTGCTTTTGTTTCGGGATTGCTTCTCTAGGAGGCGCCACCTTCGGGAGACGCCCCTTGTCCCTGTCACGTATCGCGCTCGGCCTCCTCGGTCTCGTCGCCCTCGCGGGCCCCGCCCGCGCGCAAGGCGCCCCGGAGGGCGCCCGCGAGGTCAACCTCTACACCACCCGCGAGCCCGGCCTGATCCGCCCGCTGCTGGACGCCTTCACCAAGGCGAGCGGCGTCAAGGTCAACACGGTGTTCGTGGACAAGGGCCTGACCGAGCGCGTCGCCGCCGAGGGCGCCCGCTCCGCCGCCGACGTGATGATGACGGTCGACATCGGCAACCTGATCGAGCTCGTCGACCGCGACCTCGCCCAGCCGGTGCGCTCCCCCGCCCTCGAGGCGGCGATCCCCGCCGCCCTGCGCGACCCCGAGGGGCGCTGGTTCGCCCTCTCGACCCGCGCCCGGGTGGCCTATGCCGACCCGGACCTGCGCGACCTCGCCGGGCTGACCTACGAGGATCTCGCCGACCCGAAATGGAAGGGCAAGGTCTGCCTGCGCTCCGGCCAGCACCCCTACAACACCGCGCTGATCGCCGCCTACCTGGTCAAGCACGGCGAGGCCAAGACCGAGGCCTGGCTGCGCGGCCTCAAGGACAACCTCGCCCGCAAGGCGGCCGGCGGCGACCGCGACGTCGCCCGCGACATCGTCGCCGACCTCTGCGACGTCGGGCTCGGCAATTCCTACTACGTCGGCCTGATGCGCAGCGGCCGCGGCGGCCCGGAGCAGCAGAAGTGGGGCGAGGGCATCCAGGTGGTGCTGCCGACGTTCCAGGGCGGCGGCACCCACGTCAACGTCTCGGGCGCCGTGGTGGCGAAGAACGCCCCGCACCGCGACAACGCCGTCAAGCTGCTCGAGTACCTCGCCTCCGACGAGGCGCAAGCGCTCTACGCCAAGGCCGATTACGAGTACCCGGTGAAGCCCGGCGTCGCCGTCGACCCGCTGCTCGCCGCCCTCGGGCCGCTCAAGGTCGATTCCACCCCGCTCGTCGAGATCGCCCGCAACCGCAAGGCGGCGAGCCTGCTCGTCGACAAGGTCGGCTTCGACCGCTGATCCGCGATTCGTCTCCGTCATGCGGGGCGGAGACGGATGAAACTCGGGAAATCTCCTCTCCCCGCGGGCGGGGAGAGGCCTGAGCTCCGAAGGGGCTCGGGGAGCCGCGAACCGTAGGTTCGCTGCGAGGGTGAGGGGGGTGCCGGGGGAGTCTCGTCCGGAGATACCCCCTCACCCACGCTCCGGCTTCGCCTGCGCTTGCCGCTGACCCGACAAGGGGTCAGCGGCCCTCTCCCCGCCCGCGGGGGAGAGGAGAGCCCTGCGCTCTTCTCGTCTCGAATGGTTCTCCGGACAGGCTCCCGCCGACGGAGGGAGTGCGGTGCGAAGGCGACGGCGCCGGGGGTGATCCCGGGCCCTTCCCCGGTCTCCGCTGCCGCTCCCTGCCTTGACGGAACTTGCCGGTTCCTGGACGAGCGGGGCCGACCGACGCGGCTCCCGCCTGGATTGATCCCATGTCCGACGACCTCCGCCACCCGACCCGACGGACGCTGCTGGGCGGCACCGCCGCCCTGGCGGCCGGCCTCGCCGCGACGGGCGCCGCGGCCCAGGCGCCCGCCCCCGTCCCGCGCCGCTCGCGGCTGATCCTGCTCGGGACGGCCGGCGGCCCGACGCCGAAGCCCAACCGCGCCGCGCCGGCCCAGGCCGTCGTGGTCGACGGGCACACCTACCTGATCGATGCCGGCAACGGGACCGGCCGGCAGATGGTGCTGGCCAAGCTCAAGCTCGGCTCGCTCGATTCGGTGTTCCTCACCCACCAGCACTCGGACCACAACGCCGATTACGGCAACGTGCTGCTGCTCGCCTGGGCGACCGACCTCGCCCACCGCGTCGACACCTACGGGCCGCCGCCGCTCGCCCGGATGACGCGCCAGTTCCTCGACCTGAACGACTACGACATCAAGACCCGGATGGAGGACGAGGGGCGCCCGGCGCTCGCCGACCTGATCGTGCCGCACGAGATCACCGGGCCCGGCCCGGTGATGCGCGACGAGCGCGTCACGGTGACGGCCGCCCTCGTCCAGCACCCGCCGGTCGAGCCGGCCTTCGCCTACCGCTTCGATTGTCCCGACCGGTCGATCGTGATCTCGGGCGACACCCGCTACTCGCCGAACCTGATCGCGCTCGCCAAGGGCGCCGACGTGCTCGTCCACGAGGTCATGTACCTGCCCGAACTCGACAAGCTCATCGCCACCGAGCCCAACGCCAGGACGCTGCGCGAGCACCTGATCGCCAGCCACACCACCACCGAGGAGGTCGGGCGCGTCGCGACCGAGGCCGGCGTGAAGACGCTGGTGCTCTCGCATTTCGTGCCCGGCGGCTACCCGTTCATCAAGGACGAGGTCTGGCTCGAGGCGGTGCGGCCGCATTTCAAGGGCGAGATCGTCGTCGGCCGCGACCTGATGGAACTCTGATGCCGCGCGACGTCGCGCCGATTCCGGTCGACCGGCCTCTCGTCGGCAGGGGCCGCTCTTGACGGATCGCGACGGCCTGATCGACCGGGATCTCGATGGTGCGGCCCCGCCCCGGCGGGCCGCCGTTCCGGTGCGGGGCGCTCCCGCCGTCCCGGCGCCGCGGACGCGCGCCCCGCGGGCCGTCACGACCGGCCGGGCGGGGCGTCCCGGGCTCCTGCTCCCGGCCTGGACGCTCGCCGCCGGCCTCACCGCCCTCCTGGTCCTGGCGCCGGTCGCGGCGCTCGGGCTCGAGGCGCTGCAGGGCTCGGGCGGGCTGTGGCCGCACCTCCTCGCCCACGTCCTGCCCCCGGCTTTGCACGACACCGCCCTGCTGCTCGCCGGGGTCGGGATCGTCGTCGTGGTGGTCGGCACCGGGGCGGCCTGGCTCGTCGCGGCCTACGAGTTCCCGGGGCGGCGCCTGCTCGACTGGGCGCTGCTGCTGCCGCTGGCCGTGCCCACCTACATCGCGGCCTATGCCTATCTCGACCTCCTGCACCCGGTCGGTCCGGTGCAGGGCGCGATCCGGGCGCTCCTCGGCTATGCCCGCCCGCGCGACCTGGTCCTGCCGGACCTGCGCTCCCTGCCCGGCTGCATCCTGCTCCTCGGCTTCGTGCTCTATCCCTACGTCTACCTGCCGACCCGGGCGCTGTTCCTGATGCAGTCGGCGACGCTGGTCGAGGCCGGGCGCAGCCTCGGGGCCCGGCCGGCCGCCGTGTTCCTGCGGGTCGCCCTGCCGCTCGCCCGCCCGGCCATCGCGCTCGGCGCCAGCCTGGCGCTGCTCGAAGCCCTCAACGACATCGGGGCGGCGGAATTCCTGGGGGTGCGCACCCTCACGGTCTCGATCTACGACACCTGGGTCAACCGCTCCGACCTGCCCGGCGCCGCCGGCCTGGCGCTGGTGATGCTCGCCGCCTGCCTCGGCCTGATCGCGGTCGAGCGCCGGGCCCGGCGCGGGCGCGGCTATGCCGGGGCGGCCCAGCGCCCGCGCCGGATGAGCCGCACGCCGCTCTCCGGCCCCGCGGCCCTCGCGGCGCTCGCCCTCGGCCTCGTCCCGGTCGCCCTCGGCTTCCTGGCGCCGGCGAGCTACCTCGCGGCCGAGGCCTCCCGGCGCCTGCATCGGGCCGGCCTGTCCGGGGCGATCCTGTCTGAGAGCCTCAACACCTTGGTTTACGCGGCCCTCGCGACCGTGGTCGCCACCATCCTCGGCCTCGTCGTGGCGGCGGGGCCGCGGCTCCTCGGCGGGCGCTGGCACGAGGCGCTCCTGCGCTGCGCCACCTTCGGCTACGCGATCCCCGGGGCGATCCTGGCGATCGGCCTGCTGCCGCCGCTCGCCGCCCTCGACGGCCTCCTCGACGGCGCGAGCCGGGCGCTCACCGGCGCGCCGCTCGCCGCCATGGGCCTCGGCACGGGGGCGGCCCTCGTCTACGCCTACGCGGTGCGCTTCCTCGCCGTCACCGCCGGCAGCAGCGAGGCCGGCCTCGCCCGGGTGCCGCGCTCGCTCGGCGATGCCGCCCGGATCCTCGGCCGCGGCCCGGTCGGCGCCCTGGCGAAGGTCCACCTGCCGCTGACCTGGCCGGCACTCCTCGGCGGCGCGCTCCTGGTCTTCGTCGATTGCGTCAAGGAGCTGCCCGCGACCCTGATCCTGCGCCCGCTCAATGTCGAGACCCTGGCGACCCACCTCTACGGCGAGGCCGCCCGCGGCACCTACGAGGACGGCGCGGTCGCCGCCCTGCTCATCGTCGCGGTCGGGCTCCTGCCGGTGGCGCTGCTCCTGCGGGTCTCGACCCCGAAGGTGTCCCCCTAAGCAGATTTCGCCGAAGCGGTTACCGGTTCGGCGCCGAAAATCTGCGACGAAACAAGACCCTAAGCAGACTTGCGTTGGCCTGCCAAATGTACACGACTGGGGCGTGAAGCCGTTCTGCGTCAAGGCTTTCCCATACGCCACCTCATTCTGAGGTGCGGGCGATCGACGATCGACTAACGCCTCAGGATGAGGTCGCGGGTGGGAGAGATAATCATCGCGGATTCACGTCGCTGTCGTGTACCGTGTGGCCTGCCAACGCAAGTCTGCTTAGGCATGATACCGAAGCGCCTTCGAACGGACGCGTTCGAAGGCGCTGGGCAAGCCCGGATGGGCGCCGGCGCCGATGCGACAGCGCGAGGGTAGGACGGGTCAGCCCGCGCGGGCGTGCTCGCGGAAGAACCGCAGCATCTCCGCGCTGGCGTCCGGCCCCCGCGGCTCGGTGTAGGAGCCGTCCGAGCTGCCGCCCGACCAGGCATGGCCGGCCCCGTGCAGCACCCACTTCTCGACGATCCCCCGGCCGGCCGCGTCCGCATGGACGCTGCGGGTCCAGCCGATGCCGCCGGGCGATTCCCCCCGCGTCACGGTCTCGGTCAGGCCCGGGCCCGGCAGCGCCTGGGCGGCCACCCGCTCGCCGTTGAGGGGGTGCACCGTGCGGTCGCCGTCGCCGTGGAAGACGATGGTCGGCACGCGCGCGCCCGCCGGCCGCCGCGGCGCCGCCCCGCCCTGGCCCATCGCGGCGAGCGCCGAGGGCAGGTCCCGGGCCGCCCCGCAGGCGAGCCCCGAATGGATGCCGGCCGCCGCGAACACGTCCGGATAGGCCGCGGCCAGGATCGCCGCCGCCGCGCCGCCGGCCGAGAGCCCGGCGACGTAGACCCGGGCCGGGTCGGCGCCGAATTCCGCCACGACCTCCCGGGCGATGCCGGCGATCAGCGCCGGCTCGCCCGCGCCGCGGCCCTGGTCGCGGGGCTCGAACCAGTTCCAGCATTTCTGGGCGTTGGCCGCCCGCTCCTGGCGCGGATAGACCACGATCAGCCCCTGCTCCTCGGCGAGCGCGTTCATCCGCGTGCCGAGGGCGAAGTCGTCCGGGTCCTGGGTGCAGCCGTGCAGCATCACGACCACCGGCAGGGTCTCCCCGTCCCGGCCGCTCGGCACGAAGACCTTGTAGGTCAGGCCGCCGGCCGGGCCCGCGAAGCGCCGCTCCTCGAACCGGGCGCCCGGCGGCACCGGCACGGGGCGGCGCGTGCCCAGGCCGTGACCGAGGCCCGCGCCAAGACTTGCGCCAAGCCCCGCGCCAAGCCCCGCGCCAAGCCCCGCGCCAAGACCTGCGCCGAGCCCCGCCTTCAGGCCTGCGCTCAGGTTGGCGCCCAAGGCGGCGCCCGGGCCGGCATCGAGGCCCGCCCCGACCCCGCCGGCGCGCAGCAGATCGGCGAGCCCTGCGGCCTGGCCGGCCTTGTGCAGGAAGGACCGCAGGGCCTCGGGCATCTCCGGCAGGCCGGCCGGAGCCGCGGGAGCCTCCCCCGGGGCCGCCGCCGGGGCATCCCCCGGGACGGTCCAGGCGCCGCCCGGCTCGGCGGGGGCGTCGAGGTCGATCGCCTCCAGGACCGCCGCATGCCCCCGCGGCGACGGGGCCGGCTCGGACGAGGACGGTGCGGAGGGGGTTTCGGCCGTTGCGCGGCCCTGGAGCAGCGCCACCGCCTCGGCGAGGCGGCCGGCGCGGGTGAGGCGGGTCACCTCCGCCATGTCGACGGCGGCGAGGTTCATCGAAGACAGGCCGGCCGGGTTCGGGCCGCCGCGGAACGGATCGAAGGCGCTCATGGGGATCATCCTTGCGGAGTTCGAGGGGGGCGGGTCGAGGGGCCGGAGGTCAGGCGATGCGGTCGGCCAGCGCCGCCTTGACGGCGGCGCTGGCGTGGAAGGCGCCGAGCACCTGGATCGACGCGATGGCGGCCCGGGCGAGTTCCGGCGTGACGTCGTCCGCGATGGTGGCGAGCCCGAGCACCTGGATGCTCAGCGGCGTCCCGGCCGCCCGCGCCGCCTCGAGCTCGGCCCTGGTGATGTGCGTCAGCCCCAGGCTGAGCTGGCGGCGCGCCACCGCCTGGCGCACCGCCTCCTCCTGCCGGTCGAGCTGGTTGCGCACCGCCGTGCGGATGAAGTCGGCGCGGTTGGCGTAGAAGCCGTCGCGCACCATCAGGTCGATGCGGCCGAGGTCGACGAAGCCGAGATTGACCGTGACCTTCTCGCTGTCCGGCACCTTGGGCCGCAGCTCGTGAACGGTGCCCGTCATCCTGTCGCCTTCCTCTGACCATCCGGTTGGATGGTCTGGAGATGGCGATGGGAGGTTCGACCCGCAAGGGGCGGTGTCCCGGAACGGAGCGATCGCCCGTGCCGTTCGGCCCGCGGGAGCGCCGGCGCCGTCCGCTTGCCGGACCATTCGGGGGGAAGGCCCGCCCTCGACGCCCCGGCGGCCCGCGCGTAAGGCTTTGCCCCGCATGACCACACCCGATCGGACCCCGCCGGACCGGGACGCGGCGCTCCAGCCCGGCAGGCCCCGCCCAGCGGTGCCCCGCCCCGCCGCGGACGAATCCGGCCTCGCCGCGGGCCTGGCGGCCGGCACCGCCACCCGGATGCTGGCGATGCGCCTGGCGATGCTGGGGGTGCTGGCGGTCTCGGCCCATCTCAGCGACGGCGTGCTGCATGCCGGCAGCCACTGGTTCATCCTGGGCGGCTACGCGGTCTCCTCGCTCTGGCTCGCCGCCACGGCGCGGCGGCGGGGCGGGGCGCGGCTCGCCTGGATCGCGACGCTGCTCGACGCGGCGCTCGCCGCCTACATCGTGCTCGAGCACATGGTGGCGGCCGCCGAGGTCGCCGACGAGCCCGGCACGATGGCGAGCCGCCTGCCGGCCTTCCTGCTGCTGCTCGAATCCGGCCTCACCCTCAGGCCGCGCCATACGGCGGTCTTCGCCGCCCTCGTCGCGGGGGTATGGTCGGGCGCCCTCGGCCTCGGGCTCCTCGATCCGCATCTCGGCCTGCCGCCGGCGGCGAACGTCTTCGGGCTCCTGTCCTTCCTGGTCGCGGCCGCCTTCGTGATCGAGGGGGCGCTGCGCCTGCGCCGGGGGGTGGCCACGATGCTGCGCCTCGAGCACGAGCGGGCGACGCTGGCGCGCTTCGTGCCGGCGGGGATCGACCTCGTGCGCCGCGACGGGCCGACGGCGCTCCAGCCGCGCCACGCCTGCCTGCTCGCCCTCGACATCCGGGGTTTTTCGGCGCTGACCCGGCGCTGGGGCGAGGCGCGGGTGCTCGACTGGCTGCTGGCGGTGCGGGCGCTCGCCCACGCGGCGGTGACCGAGCGCGGCGGCCTCGTCGACAAGTATGTCGGCGACGGGGTGCTGGCCCAGTTCGTCGACGGCGCCCCGGCCGAGCAGGCGGCGGCGGCGCTCGCCTGCGTGCGCGAGATCGAGGCGCGGATGCACGCGATGAACGAGGCGCGCCGCCGCGAGGGCCTGCCGGCGCTCGCCCTCACCGCCGCGGTGCATGCCGGCGAGGTCCTGGTCGGCGTCCTCGACGACGGCTGGCGGGCCGAGTTCACCGTGCTCGGGCCGGCGATGAACGCGCTCGCCCGGGTCGAGGCCCGGGCCAAGCGCGAGAACCTGGCGGTCGCGGTCTCGAAGCGGGTGATGCGGCTCCTCGGCCCGGACGCGCCCGCGGGCCGGCGCCTGCCGCGGCGACCGGGCGAGGAGGATTGCCCCGACCTGTTCGGCCTTGATCCCCTGCCCGTCGCTGCCCCGGCCCCTATCTCCCCGGATCTGCCGGTGACGGCGGCGCCGTGAACGCCGCCGGGCCGGCCCCCTCCTGCCCTCGAGTCGCGCGTGCCCGAATCGCCCTCCCTGGAATTCCGCTCGCCGCCGCGTCCCCTGCGGGAGGACGGGACGCCGCGCCGGGTCGGCGTCGAGATCGAGTTCACCGGGCCCTCGGCCCGGATCGCCGCCGCGGCGCTCGCCGCCGGCCTCGGCGGGCGCCTCGCCGAGGAGGACCCGCATGCCTTCCGGCTCGAGGGCACGTCGCTCGGCGACCTGCGGGTCGAGCTCGACCTGCGCGCCGCCCATCCGCAGCGTCGCATGACCGAGCCCGGCGCGCTGCCCCGCCTGCCGGTCCGCGCCGCCGGCCGCTCGCTCGCCGCCCTCCTCGGCCCGGTCGTGCCCCGCGAGCTGATCACCGGCCCCCTCGCCTTCGACCGGCTGCCGGAGGTCGACCGGCTGGCCGCCCTGCTGCACGGCGCCGGCGGCCGGGGCCGCGGCGCGGTGCTCCTCGGCTCGCTCGGGCTGCACTTCAACGTCGAGCCGCCGGATCTCACCGCCGCGACCCTGACCGGCCTGCTCAAGGCCTATCTCCGCTCCGAGCCGCAACTGCGCCGCGAGACCGCGGCCGGCGGATTCCTCGCCGCCCGCGGGCTGCCGCCGCCCTTCCCCGCGCCTTACGCCGCCAAGGTGCTCGATCCCGCCTATCGGCCCGACCTCGACGGCCTCGCCGGCGATTATCTGGCGGCCAACCCGACCCGCCACCGCGGCCTCGACCTCCTGCCGCTCCTCGCCCACCGCGACGAGGCCGGCGTGCGGGCCGCCCTGCCGCCGGACGAGAAGGTGAGCCCCCGGCCGGTGCTGCATTACCGGATGCCCCAGGCCCATGTCGGGCTGGCGGGCTGGAGCCTGGCCCCGGCCTGGAACCTCTGGGTCGGGGTGGAGGAGCTGGCCGAGGGCGCGGCGCCGGCCCGCCAGGCGGCGTCCGATCCCGCTTGAGGGCGGCGGGGACGCCCGCCGGAGAGCTTCACGATCGCAACGCGATCGCGAAGCTCTCCGGGCTTCCGATTTTGCCGCATTTTCCTCGACGAACCGGCATCCACTTCGTCGGAAAATGCTCTAAGCTCGTTCCCGATGACCGAACCCCGCTCCCCCCGCGCGACCGTCTGGTGGCGCTTCCCGTAAGGAAGCGGCCGTCGTCATCCTGTTGCGACCGATGCCGCCGTGCGGTGGCATGGTCGGTCCCCTGAGGCTCTCGGCATCCGTCGGCGCGGCGGCTGTCTTCGAGAAGAGAGCCCGATGTCGTCAAAGCCCGTCATCCTCACCGGCGACCGCACCACCGGCCCGCTGCATCTCGGCCATTACGCCGGCTCGCTGCGCAACCGCGTCGCGCTCCAGCACGACCACCGCCAGTACCTGCTGCTCGCCGACGCCCAGGCGCTGACCGACAACGCCCACGATCCGGCCTGCATCGCCCGCAACGTGATCGAGGTCGCGACCGATTACCTCGCGGTCGGCATCGATCCGGCGGTGACGACGCTCTGCGTGCAATCGGCCCTGCCGGCGCTCGCCGAGCTGACCCTGCTCTACCTCAACTTCGTCACGGTGGCCCGGCTCGAGCGCAACCCGACGATCAAGGACGAGATCCAGGCTCGCGGCTTCGGCCGCGACATCCCGACGGGCTTCCTGTGCTACCCGGCGGCCCAGGCCGCCGACATCACGGCGTTCCGCGCCACCCTGGTCCCGGTCGGCGCGGACCAGGCGCCCCTGATCGAGCAGGCCAACGAGATCGTCCGCCGGATCAACCGGCAGGCCGGGCGCGACCTCCTGCCGGAGGCAACCGCGCTGATCCCGCCGGTCGGGCGCCTGCCCGGGGTCGACGGGCGGGCCAAGATGAGCAAGTCCGGCGGCAACGCCCTGCCGCTCTCGGCCTGCGACGCCGAGATCGCCGCGGCGGTGCAGCGGATGTACACCGATCCCGACCACCTGCGCGCCTCCGATCCCGGCCGGGTCGAGGGCAACGTGGTCTTCACCTATCTCGACGCCTTCGACCCCGACCCGGACGAGGTGGGAGCGCTCAAGGAGCGTTACCGCCGCGGCGGCCTGGGCGATGCCGCCCTCAAGCAGCGCCTCGCCGGCATCCTGCGCGACCTCCTCGGGCCGATCCGCGAGCGGCGCGCCGCGATCGCCCGCGACCCCGACCGGGTGCGGGACGTGCTGCGCACCGGCACCGCGCAGGCCCGCCGCCTCACCGAGGAGACCCGCGACGCGGTGCAGGACGCCCTCGGCCTGTTCCGGCTCTGAACCCTCGTTGTGCGCGGCTGCAAGCCTGCCCTTGCATCGCCGCGCATTTCAAACCGGCCCCGGCGCGTCCATCTTGGGAGCCATGACACAGACCCTGCAATTCGGCCTCGACACGTTCGGGGATGTCACCGCCCGCGACGGCGAGCCCCTCTCCCACGGCCAGGTCCTCCGCGACGTGGTCGCGGAAGGGGTTCTGGCCGACGAGGTCGGGCTCGACTTCTTCGGCGTCGGCGAGCACCACCGCGAGGACTTCGCCGTGTCCTCGCCCGAGATGGTGCTGGCGGCGATCGCGGCGCGCACGACGCGCATCCGCCTCGGCTCGGCCGTGACGGTGCTCAGCTCCGACGACCCGGTCCGGGTCTACCAGCGCTTCTCGACCCTGCAGGGCCTCTCGAACGGCCGCGCCGAGGTGATCCTCGGCCGCGGCTCGTTCACCGAATCCTTCCCGCTCTTCGGCTACCCCCTCGACCAGTACGAGACCCTGTTCGAGGAGAAGCTCGGGCTCTTCTCGGCGCTGCTGGCCGGCGGGCCGGTGACCTGGCAGGGCACCACCCGGGCGCCGCTCTCGAACCAGTCCGTCTTCCCCACCCCGGAGGCGCCGCCCACGACCTGGATCGGGGTCGGCGGCAGCCCGAACTCGGTGGTGCGGGCGGTCCAGCACGACCTGCCCCTGATGCTCGCCATCATCGGCGGCGATCCGCAGCGCTTCCGCCCCTACGTCGACCTCTACCACCGGGCCTGCGCCCAGCTCGGCCGCAACGTGCGCCCGATCGGCGTCCACTCGCCGGGCTATGTCGGCGAGACCGATGCGGGCGCGCGGGAAGAATTCTTCGCCGACTACAAGCGGATGCGCGACCGCATCGGCGCCGAGCGCGGCTGGCCGCCGATGACGCGCCAGGAATTCGACCGCGAGGCCGATCACGGCTCGCTCTACATCGGCAGCCCCGAGACGGTGGCGAAGAAGATCGCCGCGACGGTGCGGGGCTTGGGCCTCGGCCGGTTCCAGCTCAAGTACAGCGCCGGGCCCCTGCCGCACGAGCGGCTGATGCGCGGCATCGCGCTCTACGGGACCCGGGTGGCGCCCCTGGTGCGCGAGATGCTGGAAGTGGGGTAAGGAGCGCTCGCGCCCGCCGGGCGCGGTACCCCGGGATGTCCGGCCCGCCCGTCACCGCAAGGAGCCCGCCATCTTCCACCTCGTCTTCGCGGCGCCGTGCCTTCTGGTGATCGCCCGCTGGCTCCTGCCGCTCTCGCTGCCGCTCGCCGTCAAGGCGGCGCTCGCGGTGCTGCTGCTCGCCGCCTCGCAGTTCCACCTCTGGAACCGGCTCTCCTCCGGCTCGGTCTTCGCCCCGGAATTCCCCCGCGCGGTCGTCCTCGCGCTCAACGGGGCCTTCGGGGCGATCGCGCTGCTCGCGGTCCTGCAGATCGCCCTCGATCTCGGGGCGCTCGCCGCCGCCCTGGTCCAGCGCGGATCCGTCGCGATTCCCGACGGGCTGCGGTTTACCGCCGCCGGGCTCGCGGTGCTGCTCGCCGGGATCGGCGTCGCCCAGGCCGCCCGGGTGCCGCCGGTGGTCGAGCGCGAGGTCGTGATCCCCGGCCTGCCGCCGGCTTTCGAGGGCTACCGGCTGCTCCAGCTCACCGACCTGCACCTGAGCCGCCTCTTCCCCGCATCTTGGGCCCGCGCCGTGGTCGCCCGCGCCAACGCGGCGGGCGCCGACGCGATCGTCGTCACCGGCGACTTCATCGACGGCTCGGTGGCGATGCGCCGGGACGACGTGGCGCCGCTCGCCGCGCTTCGCGCCCCGGACGGCGTCTTCGGCATTCCCGGCAACCACGAATATTTCTTCGATTACCCGGCCTGGATGGCCCATCTCGCCGGCCTCGGCCTGCGGATGCTGCCGAACGCCCACGCGGTGCTCGCCCGGGGCGAGGCCGCCCTGGTGCTCGCCGGCGTCACCGACGCCTCGGCGCCCAATGCCGGCCAGCCCGGCCCCGACCTGGCGGCAGCACTTAAAGGCGCCCCGCCCGGCGCCCCGATCCTCCTCCTCGACCACCAGCCCCGGAACGCCCGGCAGGCGGCGGCGCGGGGCGTGGCGCTCCAGCTCTCCGGCCACACCCATGGCGGCATGATCCGCGGCCTCGACCGGCTGGTGGCCCGGGGCAACGACGGTTTCGTCTCGGGCGCCTATGCGGTCGGCGGCATGACCCTGTTCGTCGGCAATGGCACCGGGATCTGGCCGGGCTTCGCGCTGCGGCTGGGGCGGGATTCGGAGATGACGCGGTTTGTTTTGCGGGGTGGTGGGTGAGCGCACCCTGGGCGGAGTTCGGACAAGTCCATGTCAGCCCGATACTGTGTCCATACAGGATGGCAGCTCCGCGTCCGCCCGGTCGAGGCGGTGGCGACGTTCCTCGTCGCCACGTGGCAGGCACGCGAGAGTCGAGCGGCCCGATAAGTAACCTCAGTACGCCGACCCCATTGCAGCGCTCGGCGTGTCCCGTCGGAAGATGCCGGCAGCGCACCGGACTACGGGGATTTCGTGCCCGACATCACCCGCCCAGGTTATCGCGAGCATCACATCGCGAGTTGGATTACGGACGACGTGTGCTCGGACACGTTTCGTCATCACCCCGATCGGCCGCGTAACGCCAGCGGAATCTCGCCTACCGTCGCCCTGAGTGGAAGCGGTGACGCCAACCCTCGTCGAGCTTGCGCTCCTCCGCGCTCTCCTCCGGAACGGGTTCCAGACGCAGCAGGATCATCGCGAAGCCGTTCTGCTGGAGGTACACCTGTTCGTAGAGGGACGGCGCGCGGAGGTCACGCTTTACGTCGACCCATAGATCGGGACTGCATGCGACGATATCGCTAGCGATGTCCGGTCGATGCGGACGGCTGTGATAGAGCGACCCTGCTGTGACCGGGCTGCCGACAGCGCAGGTGATGTCCGGGAAGGAGAGGCTCCGGTAGCACCGCTGCACACGGCCATTGCCCACCACGACGACCGCGATCCGCTCGGGGTGGTACTGCACGTAAGACCGAGCCGCCACCTCCTTGCCAACCGCGAAGTCGCGCGCGAGCAGGAGAACGTGCTGCAGATCAGGCTCGCGAAAGGCCGCCATGGCCCCCCGCAGCAGGAGCGGGGGCATCAGCATGAGGCCGGCGAAGCGGTTGGCCTCGACCTCCCTGCGCTGCCGCTGGTCACCCACCTTGGCCGTGAGCCGTAGGAGGTCGGAACTCTTGCATAGGAACCGGCCGGGCTGATCCGGGACGTGGTGCGCCATCAGGAAGTGGCCGAGTTCATGTGCGATGGTGAAACGCCGGCGCGGTTCGCCCCCGCGCTTGACGAGGATAGTCCCCTCGGACCGCTTCGCATCGGTCACGAGGCCGCCCTCGAACTCAGCGTTGTCGAGGTCTTCGAGCCTGAGGATGCCGAGGCGCGCGCAAAGCTCTTGGATCGGCACGGGGACCGAAAGGTTCGGCTCGGCCTGTAGTATGCGTTTGACGAGCGCCTCCGGCGAGCGTGCGTCCGCGAGGTCAATCCTGCTGATCGGCATACGCGCAGCCCCCCCCCTCACATCTCCAGACCATTCCCTGAGGCCGCCACTCACCCGCCTAACGCTTCTTGCCCAACTCGGCAGCGATATCCTTCGTCATTCGGCCGACCTTCCGATGCGCCGCCGTGAGTTGGTCCTGCGTAACGCCCCATCGCTTCATCCAGAACTCGACAGCCTTGCGTTCCGACAAATCGAGCCGGTCCTTATCGATGAAGCCACGCTTGTCCTTGAGGCCGGCCATGGTGATCCTGATGGCTTGATGATTTGCGGTCTGTGAAGGACTTGGCGTCCACCTAACAGCGACGATGGCGAAAGGATGCATGAGACCGCCAGAGATCGCATCCTGACCAGCACGGCAGGTTCTGAGGCCGTGCGGCCAAGTCCCTCAACGCTTACCCGAGCGATCGATCCTGCGAAAGTAGGACAGCAGCCTTTGCTGACTCGGCCGAGGCAATCATCCGGTGGGGTGCAGCGGGATAATTTGCAAGCCGAAGCATAACGTGGGCTAGCTAAGGGTTGCCCGAATCAGAAAAACAAAAATGCTTGCAAATACAAACACTTAAACAATACTTCTGGCGGAAGGGGTGGGATTCGAACCCACGGTGGAGTCGCCCCCACGGCGGTTTTCAAGACCGCTGCCTTAAACCACTCGGCCACCCTTCCGGCCGCGGACGCGCGTGGGTCCGGGTGCCCCTTCTGTAGGGCGGCGCGGCGCGGTGCGTCAACCGCGGCCGGTGGCCCGTGGACCCGGCCCGGGACGCCTATCGCCGCGCCGCCCCGCGACGTACCGTGCGGGCCGTGACGGCGGGGCGCGATCGGATGCGTCCCGAAGGGAGAGCCGCATGGGCTATCGGTACGACCACCTCCACCTGCGCAGCCGGGACGCCGCGGCGGCGGCGCGGTTCTACGGCGAGGTTCTGGGGGCGCGGGAGACGGGGCGCGAGGGCGGTGAGCGCCCGAGCCGGGTCATCCTCGATCTCGGCGGGATGACGATGTTCATCGAGCAGGCGCCGGAGGGCACCGGGCCGGCCGCGACGCCGCCCAACCTCGGCATCGAGCATATCGGCCTGCGGGTCGAGGACATCGAGGCGACGGTGGCGGACCTCGCGGGGCGCGGCATCCCGCTCGTCTCGGGCATCACCGACGTGCGGCCGGGCCTGCGCATCGCGTTCTTCGAGGGGCCGGACGGCGTGCGGATCGAGATCCTGCAGCGGGGCTGAACCCCTCCCCGGCAGCGACCCGCGGGACCGGTTCCGCCCGGCCCTACTCGGCGACGTGGACGACGATCGGCTGGCTGCGGCCGCGCAGGGTGAGCGGCAGCGAGCGGGTGAAGCGGCCCGCCGCCGCCGGGCCGGCGGCGGCGAGGCAGTGGTCGGAGGCGAGGATGCGGCCGCCGACCTCGCGGGTGGCGGATTGCAGGCGGCTCGCGACGTTGACCACGTCGCCGATCACCGTGAACTCGACCCGCTGGTCGGCGCCGATCGTGCCGATCACCACCGGGCCGCAATGCACGCCGACCGCGACCCGCACCGGCTCGGCCCCGCGGGCGGTGCGCTTGGCGTTCCAGGCGTCGATCTCGTGCTGGAGGTCGAGGGCGCAGGCGATGGCCCGCGCGGCGCCGTCGCCGCGCCCGTCGAGGCCGCCGAAGGTCGCCATGAAGCCGTCGCCGAGGAACTTGTCGAGGGTGCCGGCATGGCGGAACACCACCTTGCAGCTGCGCTCGCGAAAGCCGCCGAGGAGCGCGAAGGCCCGCTCCGGGCCCAGCCCCTCGCTCATGCCGGTGAAGCCGATCACGTCGGCGAACAGCACCGCCACCACCCGGGTCTGCGGCGCGCCGAAGCCCGCATGGGCCCGGGCGGCGAGCGCGTCGGCGACATCGGGCGAGACGTAGCGGGCGAGGTCGGCCCGCACCACCTCGGCGCGCACCTGCGCCAGCATCGTGCCCCGGCCGCGCCACACCGCGATGGCGAGCAGCAGCGTGAACAGGCCGGTGACGATCCCTTGCGTCCAGAGCGGGGTCAGCCCGACATAGGCCGGATCGAGGAAGACCCGCAGGGATTCCTCGGCACCGAGGGCCCCGTCATGCGCGGCGTCGGCGAAGCGCACGGTGTCCTCGCGCCCGTAGACCAGCCAGACGCCGAGCGACCAGATCGCGGCGATCCAGGTCCCGGTCCACAACACCGCCAGCGGCCGGTAGGTCAGCGCCGCCTCCCCGAGCAGCAGCAGCACGTAGAGGAATTCCGGGGTGCGCAGCCGGGTCTGGATCGGCCAGTCGATCCCGAGCCCGGCCGGCGGCGGCACGATGATGACGGCGCTCATCAGCGCCACGTCGAGCACCGTGAAGGCGAGCTTGATCTTCCAGGCGCGGCGGTGGCGGCGCAACGCGTAGGGAATCGTGCCGAGCACGAAGAACAGGCCAGCGGCGGCGAGGTAGTAGAGGCCGCGCGGCCAGGGCACCAGCACGACGAGCCACAGCGCCACCACGGCGATCGCGACGGCGCGGGCCCGGAACGCGAAGGCGAGGCCGGCGAGCTCGGCGTGGCGCACGTTCTCGGCCAGCCGCCCGCGGGCCCGGGGCGGCAGCCGGCCGGCGAGCCAGTGGCGCAGGCGCGCGAACCGCAGGCTGGTGCGGAAGGCGAGCATCCGGGCGAGCCCGGCGCGGGCGAGGCGCGCTGCCCTCGGTTTCGACAGGGGATCGGGCGACGGCTCGGCCGCCGCGATGGGCTCGCTCACGGATCCGGTCGCTGGCCTCCTGCTCACCCCCTCTATGGTAGGGCGCGGGACGGCCGGCGCGTAGCCCCGGGCCCGTGATCCGGCGGTCAGACCGCGACCGCCCGCCCCTCGGCCCCCTCCAGGAAGTCCTCGGCGTAGTGGCAGGCCACCGCCCGGCCGGCGAGCGGCCGCGGGGCCGGCCGCTCCTGGCGGCAGCGGTCGGTGGCGTGGGGGCAGCGGGTCGAGAACACGCAGCCCTGCGGCGGATTGAGCGGCGAGGGCAACTCGCCTCGCAGCACGATGCGGTCGCGGGTGCGGGGCCCGACGCCCGGCGTCGCCGCCATCAGGGCCCGGGTGTAGGGGTGGAGGGGGTTGGCGTAGATCGCGTCCTTCGGCCCCTGCTCCATGGCGAGCCCGAGATACATCACCAGCACGTCGTGGGCGATGTGGCGCACCACGCCGAGATCGTGGGAGATGAACAGGTAGGCGAGGCCGAGTTCCGCCTGCAGGTCGGCCAGGAGGTTGAGCACCTGGGCCTGGATCGACACGTCGAGGGCCGAGACCGGCTCGTCGGCGACCACGAGCTTGGGCGAGAGCATCAGGGCGCGGGCGATGGCGATGCGCTGGCGCTGGCCACCCGAGAACATGTGCGGGTAGCGCGCATCGTGCTCCGGGCGCAGGCCGACCTTCGCCATCATCGCCCGCACCCGCTCGCGGCGCTCAGATGCCGACAGGCCGGTATTGATGGTGAGCGGCTGCTCCAGGATCGCGCCGACGCGCTTGCGCGGGTTGAGCGAACCGTAGGGGTTCTGGAATACCAGCTGCACGGTGCGGCGCAGGCGGCGGCGCTCGGACGACGGCGGGTCGACAGCGTCGATCCCGTCGAGGGTGAGGCGGCCGTCGGTCGGCGGCTCGATCAGCGTCACCATGCGGGCGAGGGTCGACTTGCCGCAGCCGGATTCGCCGACCACCGCCAGGGTCCGGCCGGGCTCGATCGAGAACGAGATGCCGCCGACCGCCTGGAGCCGGGCCGGCTCGCGGAAGAGGCCGCGGCGGATCTCGTAGGTCTGGCGGAGATCGTCGGCGACGACGACGGGGGCGCTCACCGGACGGCCTCCGCGATGGTGGGCGTTTCGGCGCTTGCGCCGGCACCGGCGCTGCTGGCGCCGGCAGGGTGGTCCCGACGGATGCGGGCGTCGCGGGAGGGATCGCCGAGCGGGTAGTGGCAGCGCACGGCGCCGTCCTGCCAGGGCCGCAGGGCCGGGCGCTCGTCGCGCGAATGATCGGTGGCGTAGGTGCAGCGCGGCGAGAACAGGCAGCCGCGCGGCCTGTCGTAGAGGCCCGGCACCACCCCCGGGATGGTGGCGAGCCGCCCGCCCTCGCTGCGCTCCGGGAGCGCCGCCAGCAGAGCCGCGGTGTAGGGGTGCTGGGGCGCGGCGAACAGGGTCCTGGCCGGCTGCTGCTCCATCACCTGGCCGGCATACATCACCATCATCCGGTCGGCGGTCTCGGCGACCACGCCCATGTTGTGGGTGATGAGCACCAGCGCCATGCCGCGCTCGCGCTGGAGCGAGAGCAGCAGGTCGAGGATCTGGGCCTGGATGGTGACGTCGAGCGCCGTCGTCGGCTCGTCGGCGATGAGGAGCTTCGGGTTGCAGGCGATCGCCATCGCGATCATCACCCGCTGGTTCATGCCGCCGGAGAGCTGGTGCGGATAGGACGAGAGCCGGCTCTCGGCCGCCGGGATGCCGACCTGCTCCAAAAGTTCGATCGCCCGCCTCTTCGCGGCCTTGCGATCGAGCCCGAGATGCTGGCGCAGGGACTCGGTGATCTGGAAGCCGATCGTGAAGCAGGGATTGAGGCTGGTGGTCGGCTCCTGGAAGATCATCGCCACGTCGCGGCCGGTGAGGCGGCGGCGCTCGCGCGACGGCATCCCCAAGAGGTCGCGGCCGGCGAAGGCGAGGCGGTCGGCCGAAACCCGGCCCGGATAGGCGACGAGGCCCATCAGCGCCATCATGGTCACGCTCTTGCCCGAGCCCGACTCGCCGACGACGCCGAGCACCTCCCCCTCCTCCAGGGTCAGGCTGACGCCGTCGACGGCGCGCAGGGTCCCGCCGGCGGACGGGAACGCGACGGAGAGGTTTTGGATGTCGAGGAGCGGCATCGGGCGCCTCACCGCTTCAGCTTGGGGTCGAGGGCGTCGCGAAGACCGTCCCCGACGAGGTTGAAGGCCAGCACCGTGACCAGGATGATCAGCCCCGGGAAGGTCACCACCCACCAGGCGCGCAGCACGAACTCGCGGGCGTCGGCCAGCATCGTGCCCCATTCCGGCGAGGGCGGCTGGGCGCCGAGCCCCAGGAAGCCCAGCGCCGCCGCGTCGAGGATCGCCGTCGAGACGCCGAGCGAGGCCTGGACGATGAGCGGCGCGGCGCAGTTCGGCAGCACCTCCGACAGCATGAGGCGCAAGGGGCCGGCCCCGCTGACGCGGGCGGCGGTGACGTAGTCCTTCGATTTCTCGGCGATCACCGCCGCGCGGGCGATGCGGACGTAATGCGGCAGCACCACCACGGCGACCGCCAGCATCGCGTTCATCAGCCCGGGGCCGAGGATCGCCACGATGACGATGGCGAGCAGCAAGGACGGCAGGGTCAGGATGATGTCCATCACCCGCATGATGACGATGCCGGTGGCACCGCCGATGAAGCCCGCGACGAGCCCCAGCATCGTGCCGACGAGGATCGACACCGCCACGACCGCGACGCCGATCGACAGCGACAGCCGGGCGCCGTGGATCAGGCGCGAGAGGATGTCGCGGCCGATCGCGTCGGTGCCGAGCGGGTAGGTGAGCGACCCGCCCTCCTGCCAGAACGGGGGCTTGAGGAAGGCCGCGTCGTTGGTGAGGTTCGGCGGATGCGTCGCGATCACGTCGGCGAAGACCGCCATCAGGAACACCGCGACGATGATCGCCAGCCCGATCACCGCGCCCTTGTTGGCGCGAAAGCTCGTCCAGAACTCGGCGAGCGGGTGCGGCGGGCCGGCCGGGGGCGCCGAGGCGGCGGGGGTGTCGAGAAGCTCGGCGCTCATCAGCGGGCGTGCCGGATGCGAGGATTGACGAGACCGTAGGCGAGATCGACGATGAGGTTCACCGCCATCACCACCGCGCCGATCAGCAGGATGCCGCCCTGGAGGACGGGGTAGTCGCGCCGGCCGATCGCCTCGATCAGCCACTTGCCGATGCCGGGCCAGGAGAAGATCGTCTCGGTCAGGATCGCGCCGGTGAACAGCACGCCGACCTGCAGCCCGATCACCGTGACGACCGGGATCAGGGCGTTGCGCAGCGCATGCAGCCCGACGATGCGCCAGGCCGGCAGGCCCTTGGCGCGGGCCGTGCGCATGTAATCCTCGCCGAGCACCTCCAGCATCGCCGAGCGGGTCATGCGGGCGATGACCGCGAGCGGCACGGTGCCGAGCACCACCGCGGGCAGGATCAGGTGCGAGAGCGCGGAGGCGAAGGCGCCGGACTCGTCCGAGAGCAGCGTGTCGATCAGCAGGAAGCCGGTCACCGGCTCGATGAAGTACCGCACGTCGATGCGGCCCGAGACCGGCGTCCAGCCGAGCTGCACCGAGAACAGCAGGATCAAGAGCAGGCCCCACCAGAAGATCGGCATCGAGTATCCGGTGAGCGACAGACCCATCACCCCGTGGTCGAAGACCGAGTTGCGGCGGAGCGCCGCCAGGATGCCGGCCGGCAGGCCGACGAGGAGCGCGAACAGGATCGCGCACACCCCGAGCTCGATCGTCGCCGGAAACAGGCTGGCGAACTCGGCGATCACCGGCTCCTTGGTGCTGATCGAGCGGCCGAGGTCGCCGTGGGCCAGCCGCTCGAGGTAGATGCCGTACTGGACGAGCAGGGGCTTGTCGAAGCCGTACTCGGCGCGCAGTTCCGCGTGCCGCACCGGATCGATGCCCCGCTCCCCCGCCATCGTCTCGATCGGGTCGCCGGGCACCAGGCGGATCAGGAAGAACGCCACCAGGGTGATCCCGAGGAAGGTCGGGATCACCAGGGACGCGCGGGTCAGGAGGAAGCGGAGCACGGATCGGCTCTTACTTGAGGCTGACGCCGTAGAAGGTGTGGCGGCCGAACGGCGACAGCTTGAAGTCCACCACCTCCTTGCGCACCGGCTTCAGCTGCACCGCGTGCGCGATGGTGAACCACGGCGCCTGCTGCTTGAACACCACCTGCGCCTGTTCGTAGAGCTTGGCGCGCTCGGCCTTGTCGGTGACGGTCTTGGCCTTGGTGACGAGGTCGTCGTAGGTCTTGTCGCACCACTTGGCGATGTTGCCGCCGCCCTTCTCCGCCGCGGCGCAGCCGAGCAGGGTGTGGAGGAAGTTGTCCGGATCGCCGTTGTCGCCGGTCCAGCCGAACATCGCGCTCTGGTGCTCGCCCTCCTGGGCGCGCTTGCGGTACTCGCCCCACTCGTAGGACTTGATCTCGGCCTTCACCCCGATCTTGGCGAGGTCGGCCTGCATCAGCTCGGCGATGCGGCGGGCGTTGGGGTTGTAGGGCCGCTGCACCGGCATCGCCCACAGGTCCATCGCGAAGCCGCTGCCGAGGCCGGCCTCGGCGAGCAGCTTCTTGGCCGCGTCCGGATCGTAGGGGTCGTCCTTGATCGCGTCGTCGTAGGACCACATCGTCGGCGGGATCGGGTTCTTGGCGGCGATACCGGTCGAGAGGTAGACCGCGTCGATGATCGCCTTCTTGTTGATCGCCATGTTCAGCGCCTTGCGCACGCGCACGTCGTCGAACGGCTTCTTCTTGGTGTTGTAGGCCAGGTACCCGATGTTGAGGCCGGGCTGCTCCAGCACCTGGACGTTTGCGTCCTTGCGCATCGCGTCGACGTCGGCCGGGTTCGGGTACGGCATGACGTGGCACTCGCCCTTCTGGAGCTTGGCCCAGCGCACCGAGGCATCCGGCGTGATCGCGAAGACCAGGTCGTCGAGGGCGGCCTTGCCGGCATAGTATTGCGGGAAGGCGCGGTACCGGACGATCGCGTCCTTCTGGTACTGCAGCAGGTAGAACGGGCCGGTGCCGATCGGCTCCTGGTCGAGCTTGTCCGGCGTGCCGGCCTTCATCATCGCGTCGGCGTATTCCTTCGACTGGATCGCGGCGAAGGGCATCGCGAGATCGGCGAGGAAGGGCGCCTCGGGCCCGGTCAGGGTGAAGCGGACGGTGTAATCGTCCACCTTGTCGAGCGACGAGAGGAGCTTGGGCAGCCCCATGTCGTTGAAGTAGGTGTGGTTGGAGCTGGTCACCCGGAAGAACGGGTTGTTTTCCTTCCACTGCCGCTCGAACGAGAAGATCACGTCGTCGGCGTTGAAGTCGCGGGTCGGCTTGAAGATCTTGTTGGAGTGCCACTTCACGCCCTTGCGCAAGTGGAAGGTGTAGGTCTTGCCGTCCTCCGACACGTCCCACTTCTCGGCGAGGTCCGGCACCACGTTGGTGGTGCCGCGCTCGAAATTGACGATGTTGGAGTAGATCTGCGAGCCGGCGTCGAACGAGGTGCCGGTGGTGTTCACCGCCGGGTAGAAGTTCTCCGGGCTGCCCTCGGAGCAGTAGACCAGCGTCTTGGCGCCGGCCGGCAGGGTTGCCGCCAGGGCGGTCGCGGCACCGAGAACCACCGCCAGGGACGCGCGCTTCATGCTCTGCTCTCCGATCGAGGGCCTGACGGCCTTGCTTGCGCCACTTCTGGCGGGTTTCCGATCTTTTTCGCAAGGCCCCCGCCGATGGGACGCACAGTCGCGTAACCTCCGGCCGATTGCGGTCGCGCCTGGACTCGTGTCTGGTTTCGGACGGATCGTCGGCGCGCACCGCCGTCGCGGCGGTCGGTTCGGAGGCTGCGTGGTGCCTGAATCCTCACCTGCCGCGGAGCACCGCACGGTCGCGCAGGCCTGTCGCGGCATCGCCCGGCAGCTCGCGGTGCTGGACGAGCGCCGACGCCGGGGCCTGCCGACCGGGCACACGGAGGAGGCCCTGCGCGCCCTGCGGGTCGAGCTCGGCCTCGCCTATGCTCGCGAGGCGGTCGGGGTGGCGGAGCTGCGCCACCGGATGGCGGCGCAGGCGGAGTGAGCGCGGGCCCGAAGCTTTCGAAGACCGGCTCCCGAACCCTCCCCCCCTCTCCCCGCCGGCGGGGAGAGAAGGAAACCCGCGCTTTCTCGTCTCGGTCGTTCTTCCGGGCTGTTCTGCCCGCAGAGGCGGGCGCCGCCGTCAGCTCTCCACCGCCATCCCGCAGGCCTGCGCGATCTCCCGCGACAGGGCCTCGCGCAGGGCCAGCACCGCCGGGTGCCCGGCGCTGGCATAATCCCGGTCCCCGATCCGCCGCACCGGCGCGACCAGCCGGAGGGAATTGGTGAGGAAGACCGCATCGGCTTGCGCCAGGTCCTCGGGCGTCAGCGGCCGCTCGGCCGCGCCGAGCCTGAGGCCGGGGGCGAGCGCCAGCACCCGGGCGCGCACGATGCCGGCGAGCACCCCCTCGTCCAGGGGCGGCGTCGCCACCTCGCGCCCCGAGACCGCGAACAGGGTGCCGATGCCCGCGCAGGCGACCCGCCCGGCGGTGTTGAGGAAGACCGCCTCGTCGTGGCCGTCCTGCGCCGCCGCCTCGGCGGCCAGCACCGCGTCGAGGTAGCCGAGCGTCTTGTGGCGCGAGGCCGGCGAGGTCTCGTTGCGGCGGATCGCGCTCCAGCCGAGGGAGACCTCCGAGAACGCCGTGCCGGGTCGCAGCGGGGCGACGGCGGCCCACAGGACGGGCCGGGGCGCGGCCGGCGGGCGCAGGCCCCGCGGGCCGGCACCGCGGGTCA
>NZ_JACWCT010000154.1 GCF_016613415.1 Methylobacterium ajmalii
GCATCGCCGAGAACGAGCCGGTCCAGAACTCCCAAGGCAGCCCTCCAAAAAGCAGCCTTCAATCACTTCTCGCCCAACCAGGAAACCCCAAGAGTCCACACCGCCTAGCCTCGGCCTGCCGCCGCAGGAACCACGGCCATGTCAGCCAGACGATCAATCCGAAGCCCGCCGCCCAGAGAGAGATCCACAGGTAGCCTGCAGCCCCATCGAGCATAATGGCTGTGAATGGTTCATCGAACGGCTTGTTCCGGTCCGCTGCGAGCCATGCCAGGCAGAACCGGGCTGCGTCGAAAGAGGACATGCCCAGCGCCACGACGAGCGCGGATCCCAGCGCGCTCAGCGCACGGCGCCGTCGTCCCGAGGTCATCGCCCAGAGAAGTAGGTCACCCGCGATTTGGTCTTCCACCGTGCGCTCGTAGTGCAGATGCACGTCAGCCTCACGCGTCGCCTCCTGTGGCAGCACGGCCGTGAGGGGCTCGGGATCGTCTCCGAGGCGGAGCAGCCTTTCGCGCACGAACGCGCGGATGCGAGCTTGTTCGGCATCGGACATGTCGCGCTTGGGCACGATGGCGCCACCGCTATCCGCGTCGGTCAGGAAGAAATGCCGCTCGGTCTCCTCGAGGTCCACCACGCTCGCCCAGGACCGGAACAGCGTGCCGTACCTGTCGGTCGCGGTCATTCCCCGCGCGGTGAGCCGGCAATGCACCGAGATCGGCTCGGTTCCATGCCGTCGGGCGGCCCAGCGGCGCAGGCGCCACCGCACCGACCGATCGTGGACGGCGTAGGACCCGGCGACGAACAACGTGCAGACGACGAACCACAGCAGGATTGTCTCGTGCATGCCGGCCGGCGCGTCGAGAAGGACGATGTCTTCAGGGGCCGCTTGTCTCCCGCCGGTCTTCCAGAAGACCAGCGCTATGAACAGCAGGCCGATGGGGAGGAGGGCGAGGTTATCGAAGAGTGCCATCCTCCGCCGCGACGCGAGGTGGCCGCGGCTGTTGCGCATGGATGCCTCCGTCCAGTCGTGGGATGTGATCACGGTGGTGATCTCGATCACATCCTCCGCCCCGCCGGGCACCTCGTTCGATTCGGTTTTCATGACGTAGAGTCATACCAGATGTTGCACCGATCAACGACGGGCTGCTGCCGCCGCGATCTGGCCGGCTGGATTGTCCATGGCTCGGACGGGCACGCTCGGCATCCCGATCGAAATCCGACATCGGCCCGCCGAGTCGGTGGAACACCCCCTCCCCTCCCGAAGGCCGCTCAAGCCCGTTGACGCCGGCACCGCCAGGCTCTACACGACTGGCACCGGGGCGCCGCCAAGGCGACGCTCTAGGGCCCAGGTGGCGGAATTGGTAGACGCGCTGGTTTCAGGTACCAGTGGTGCAAGCCGTGGAGGTTCGAGTCCTCTCCTGGGCACCAACACCCTTCGAGGGTGTTGATGCCGTCCCCGCAGCGGACGCGAATGCCTTCAGTCCCGGCATTACCCTTTTGGTCTCTCGGTTGCACCGTGACGAACCCGTCCGGGTCGCTCCGCGTTGGCGTGTGCCGACCGGAGGATCGTCCATGCCCGACAGACGCGAAGATCTGCTCACCGCCCGCCCGCACCTGACCCGCCGCGACGAGGACGCGGCCGCCGCCAAGGCTGGCGTGACGCCGGCCGACCACGACGCGGCCCGCAAACCCGACGCCCTCGATCCCGGTACCAGCACCACCGGCGAGGAGCCGCGGCGGCGTCCCGGCCCGGCGGGTGAGGGCGAGGTCTGACGCGGAGACCCGGGGGACCGGCCCGTCCGCCGGGCCTCCTGGGCCGGGGCGCGTCGTGGTAGGGCGGGTCGTGCCCCGATCCCCCCACTCCCCCGTTCGACGAGCCGCGGCGCGGTTCGCCCGCGTGATCGGGAGAGCGAACGCAGATCCTTCCGCATGAGCGCGATCACCCCCCTGCCCTGCCAGCGGCACCTGTTCGAAATCCCCCGGGACGTCAGCTACCTCGACGCGGCGGCGTGGTCCCCGCTGCCCCGGGCGGTCCGCGAGGCCGGGGAGGCGGGCCTGCTGGTGAAGAGCCGGCCCTGGACGCACCGGCGCGAGGCGATCCCGATCCAGGCCGAGCGGGCGCGGACGGCCGCCGCCCGGCTCGTCGGCGCGGGGATGGACGACGTAGCGATCGTGGGGTCGGTGAGCCACGCGATGGCGACGGCCGCGGCAAACCTTCCCGTCGCGCCGGGCGGACGGGTGCTGCGGGTCGCGGACGAATTCCCGTCGCTGCGCTACGCCTTCGACCGGCTCGCCGCCGCGCGGGGTCTGAGCGTCGAGGAGGTTCCCCGCCCCGGGGACGGCGACTGGACGGCGGCCCTGCTGGCCGCGATCGGGCGCCCCGGAGCGCCGCCCCTGGCGATCGCCACCCTGACCCCGTCGCACTGGACCGATGGTGGGTTGATCGACCTCGACCGGCTCGCGCCGGCGGTCCACGCCGTCGGGGCCGCGCTGGTGATCGACGCGACCCAGGCGGCCGGCGCCGTGCCGGTGGATGTCGGTCGCTGGCTCCCGGACTTCCTGGCCTTCCCGACCTACAAGTGGACGCTCGGCCCCTACGGGCTCGCCTTCCTGTACGCGGCTCCCCACCGGCAGGACGGCACACCGATCGAGGAGAACCTCGGCAACCGCCCGCCCGCGGCCGGCGCCCGCCGCTACGACCGGGGCGAGTTGAACGACCCCGTCCTGCTGCCGATGGCGGCGACCGGGCTGGAACTGGTCCTGTCCTTCGATGCATCGGCGATGACGGCCCGGCTGCGGCACCTCACCGACCGCCTGGAGGAGGGCATCGCCGGGCTCGCGCTCGCCGCCGCGCCGCGCGCCTTGCGTGCGCCGGGCGTCCTCGGGCTGCGCGCGCCGGGCGGCCTGCCCGCCGGCCTGCTCGATCGCCTGCGCGAGGCCGGCATCCACGCGAGCGAGCGATCCGGCGCGCTGCGCCTCAGCCCGCATGTCTGGGCCGACGAGGACGACATCGACCGCTGCATCGCCGCCTTGCGCCGCGAACCGTAGGCCTCGCCCCCGCCGGCGCCGGCGGGGGCGCGACGACCCGGCGTCGGCGTCGGCCCGGGGAACTAGAGCGCTTCACGATCGCGTTGCAATCGCGAAGCTTTCTAGGTTTTTGATTTTGCGGCATTTTCTTCGACGAACCGGCATCCGCTTCGTCGGGAAACGCTCTAGCCCGGCGCCGGGCCGCCGGCGCCGCGCGCCTCCGGGCCGGTGCCCGGGGTGCCGTCGGGGCCGGGCCTCGGGCGCTCCGGCGCGGCGCTCTCGGGGTAGCGGGCACGGTAGGCGCGCAGGAACTCGGTCAGGGTCTCGGCGCTCGTCGCCTGGCGCACCAGGCTGCGGAAGGCCGCGGTGGCGGCGGCGTTGGGGGCCGCGACGAGGCCGAAGGTGCGCGCGTCCGGGCTGTCGGCCATCTTCGGGGTGTACTTCGTGCGCAGGCGGTCGAGGCTCAGGGTGTCCTCGGCCAGCGCGTAGCTGATCGCCGCCCGCATCACGTCGTTGCGCTCCGCGTCGGACAGCGGCCCGGGATCGCGCCAGCGGGTGCCGAGCAGCGTCTCGTGCGCCTCCCCGGCCTCGCGCCAGCGTCGCGCGCCCCACAGGATGTCGCCGCGCAGGTGCGCCGCCTCGGCGCTCGCATTGCCGTCGAGGAGCTCGAGGGCGAGGTCGGTGCGCGACAGGTCGGACAGCGCCCGGGCCTCGAGGAGCAGGCGCGCGTCGCGGATCGGCGCCGGCAGCTCCGGCAGGCGGGTGTTCTGGATCACCTTGAGGGCCTTGAGCGGCTCGCCCTCCATCAGCCGCACCGTCGCCAGCCTGGCCGCGACGCTCGCCCGCGCCGCGCCGGTGAGGCGGTTGTCGACCTGGTGCTGCAGCAGGTCGCCGGCGGCGTCGAGGAGGTCGAGGGCGACCAGCCGGTCGGCCAGCCGCCGCACGATCTCGTCGCCCTGGCGGCCGACCGGCGTGAACTCCTTGAAGTCGTAGAACAGGGCCAGGGCCTCGATCCGCCCGAGGCTGGCGCCCTTGTCCGACAGGAACAGGGCGGAGAACAGCGCCACCGTGTCGTCGTGCAGGCCGCGGGTCGCCGGATGGTCGGGATAGAGGCGGTTGGCCTTGCGGGCGGTCGCGAAGGCGTCGCGCCAGCGGCCGGCGCCGGCATAGAGCCGGCCGAGGCGCGCGAGGGCCTCGGCCTCGGTGTCGCCGTGCCAGATCAGGGTCAGGCGCTCGAGCCGGTCGATCGCCGCCTCCGGCGTCATCGTGCCGGCGGCGCGCCCGGCATCGACGAGCCGCAGGGTCGCCTCGGCGGCGACCGGCGGCACGCCGGTCTCGGAGATCTGCTGGTAGGCCCGGCGCGCCTCGACCTCCTGGCCGATCGCCTCGGCGAAGCGGGCCTTGAGGAAGGCCAGCCGGTCGCGGGGCAACGGCGCCTCGGCCAGCGGCGTCGCCGCGGTGAGCGCCCGCTGGGCGAAGGCCGGGTCCTTGACCTCGAGCGCGGCCTCCGCCCCCGCGAGGTAGAGCGGCAGCTGCAGGTCGTCCGGATAGGCCTCGATCACCGGGAGCGCGGCCTTGAAGGCGGCGAGGGCCTGGCCGCTGCGCCGACCGCGGGCATCGAGATAGCCGCGCCACAGCCGCATCTCGGGGTCGAGCGCCTGCTTGCCGTCGGGGTTGAGGAAGCCCGCCGCCCGGGCGTCCTGGCCCATGCGCAGCGCGGCGATCGCCGAGAGCAGCCGCACCGGCGCCTGGGAGGCCAATGTCGGGTCCTCGCGGGTCGCGTAGTTCAGCACGCCGGAGGCCTCGGCCGAGAAGCCGTTGGCGAGGAGCACGCGGGCGAGGTCGATCCGGGCGGCCGAGCGGGCCGGCCGCTCGGCGGCGGCGGCGGCGGCCTCGGCGGCATGGATCCGGGCCCGCACGTCGCCGCGCTGGTCCTCGGCCCAGCGCTCGGGCTGCACCATCAGGGTGGAGGCGGCCTTCGGGCCGGCCTCCGGCGCCTCGACCACCGTCGGGGAGACCGACAGGCCGCCGGGCCGGGTGATCGTCACCTCGGTGAGGCCGGGCCGCACCGCGAGGTCGTCGGCGGCGGCCAGCACGGCGACGCCCTGGCGGCTCGGCAGCACCTCGAACTCGACGAAGCGGCCGCGCTTGGGCACCCCGGCGATCCGCGCCCCCCGGGCGGTCACCACGGCGATGCGCTCGCCGTCGCGCTCGAGCCAGAGGGCGCCGCCGGGCCGGGCGAGCGGCACCGAGACCGCGGGCTTGCCCGACGGGTCGGCGCTGCGCTGGGGCGCGAGCAGGTCGCCGCTCGGCGCGCTGCCGTCGCCGAGCACCAGGTCCCAGCCCTGCCCCTCGCCCATCGCGAGCTGGGCGAGGGTGCCGGATTCGAGGCGCAGCCGCATCACCGTGAAGGCGCCGTCCGTCTGCGGCGCGTCGACGACGCTCGCCGGCCCGCCCGCCGCCAGCGCCGGCAGGGTGACGGGCGCGGTGGATTCGAACACCAGGGTGGCGATCCCGGCACGCTCGAACAGAGCCGCCGGCGGCCGGGAGGCAAACGGGAAGGCGATGCGCAGGCCGGGCCAGGCACGCACGATCCGGGCCTGGACCGGGCCGGACGACGCGGCCGGATCCGCCGGTGGCGTGACGCCGGACCCGGCCTCGGCCCGGGCGGCGGGCGGCGGGCCGGCGGGCGCCTCGCCCGCCGTCATCCGGGCGTCCGCGGCGCGGGGCTCCGGCGGCTTGGCATCCGAGGGCTTGGCTTCGGCGGACTTGGTATCGGTGGGCTTGGCTTCGGCGGGCTTGGCTTCGGCGGGCTTGGCTTCGGCAGTCTTGGCATCCTGAGCCGAGGCCTGGCCGCCCGGCTTGATCAGGTCGAGGACGTAGGAATCCTCCTCGCGGTAGCCCTCGGCGGTGTAGCCCTCGGCGAGCTTCACGGTGACCCCGGCGGCCTCCGCGCTCGCCTCGGTGGCCAGGGCGGTCACGGCCGGCCGGGCGCCGGAGCGGGCCTCGGACGCGTCGATCGTGTAGGCGCCCGGGACGCGCAGGCGGACGTCGCCGCCGGCCCGGGTCAGGGCGGCCTGGGCCTCCCTGGGCAGGCGCAGGGTGAGCCGGGTCAGGGTCGGCAGATGGGCGACCTCGAGGCGCAGCGGCACCGGGCGCGGCGCGCGGGCGGCGGCCTCGCGGCGCAGGCGGGCGCTCAGCTCCTCGGCCCGGCGGGTGAGGTCGGCCAGCACGTCGGGCGGCAGGCTCGGCGGCAGGCCGCTCCAGCCCTCGGGCAGCAGGTCGATGAAGACCCGCTCGCCGGCCTCCAGCACGTTGACCTTGTAGGGGGCCTGGAGGGCGACGCGCAGGCCGGAGCCGTCCGGGTCGCGGCGGACCTGGGCCACGTAGGCCGGCATCTCGCTCGCCAGGCGGTCGCGCTGGCCCGTGACGGGCTCGCGGAAGCCCACCACCAGGACGCCGCCGACGACCTTGGCGGTCACCTTCACGCCCTGGTCGAAGGTGAGCGCGATGCGGCCGAAATTCTTCTGCTCGCTGCCCTGGATCGCCGTGAGCTGCGCCGCGGCGGCCGCGCTCGCTCCGGCGGTCCATCCCGCCAGCGCGATCAGCGCCGCAGCATAGCGGCTCCTGCCCGTCGAACCCATCGCGATCCGCCCGTAAACCCCGAGCCGGCACCATGACGGCACACGGCTAACGCGGGCTTAATTCGCCGCCCGCGGGTCTCCGGACGGGAGGTCAGCGCACCCCGTCGATCGCCGGCAGCTCGCCCGGGGGCAGGCCCGGGGCGACGGCGGCGGATTTCGGGCCGCCCGCCCCGCGGGCGCGCTGGGCGAGCGCCACGGTCAGCCGCTCGGCCGCCTCGGGCTGCATCACCGCCAGCACCTCGGCCATCTTGCGCGGGTTCATGGCGACCACCACCGGCACCAGCACGTCGAGCTTCAGCCGGTCGAAGACCCGGGCGGCCTCCTTGGGCTTCATCGTCTCGTACATCGTCACCAGGGACTTGAGCCCGGCCGCCTCGGCCTCGGCGCGCTTGGCCGCGGCGTCGTCGCCCTTCTGCTCCAGGGTCTTGAGGTCGTTGATGCGGCTCTCAAGCTTGCGCTCGGCGTTCTCGATCAGCTGCTCGCGGGTCTCGAGGTCGCGCGAGCGCTGCTGGAGCGCGTCGCGCCGGGCGCCGAGCTTCTCGAGGATCGCCCGCTCGGAGGAGGAGACCGGCTCGCCGGCCGGCCGCGGCGGCTCCGCGGGCGGGGCCGAGGTCGTGGGGGCGGGCGCCGTCTCCTTGGGCGAGACCGAGCCGGTCACCGTCGGGTCGGCGGGCTCCCAGCCCGAGCGGGCATGGGCCAGCACCTCGGCGAAGCGGCTGCCGGTGGAGGGCGCGGCATCGAGGAAGGCCAGGACCTTGAGGAAGAGGAGCCCGCAGGCCGCCACCGCCACCGCGTCGACGAGGCGCAGCCGGATCATCGGCCCGCGCCAGGCCGGCGTCGCGGTCAGGCGCCGCAACAGCGCCGACAGGGTGACGGGCGCCTGCGGCCGCTTCGCCGGAAGCCCGGTGGCGGCCGTGGGCTTGCCGGCGCCGGCAGCACCTGCAGCGGGACGACCCGCGACCGGCGCGGCGTCCGGCTTCGCGCCGGCGGAGGGGGACGCGGCCGCCGCGGCCTGGGGCTGAGCCCCGGCGGCGACCGGGGCGTCCGGCAACCCGGCGAAGCGGCGCAGGAGCAGCGTCAGGGTCATGCGGCCTGGGCCTGGAGACGGCTCAGGGCGCGCTCGCTGAGGGCGCGGGCGGCGGCGGCGGCGGCGCCGAGGCGCTCGCCGGTGGAG
>NZ_JACWCT010000155.1 GCF_016613415.1 Methylobacterium ajmalii
GCCCAGGGCCGCCTCCGGCCGGGCGGCGCCGGCCCGCGGGCCGGCCGCGATCAGGCCCGGCAGGGCCCGCACCCGGCGGGCGAGGCCGGGGGCCTGACCGTCGACGAGACGGCCGGCCATGCGGTCCCAGAAGCCGTAGGGCTCGGTGCGGGCGGCGGCGAGCCCGCGGCGCATCAGGTCGCGCAGCCAGAGATCGAGCTCGTCGAGGGCGGCCGCGACCTTGTCCTCGCGGGCCTGGCGGCGCCTGGCCTGCGCCTTCTCGTCGACGGGCTTGGCCGGCTCGGCGGCCCGGGTCTCGGCCGCGGCGGCGCGGCTCTCGCGGCCCTTGGCCCAGGCGGCGACCCAGTCCGGCGCCTCGGCCTCGGCGAGGGGGGCGGCGGCGTCGACCAGCATCAGGCCGAGCGCGTGCTTGCAGGGAAACTTCCGGCTCGGGCAGGTGCATTTCGAGGCCGGCCCGGCGAGGTCCGCGACGGTGCGGTAGGGGCTGGCGCCGCTGCCCTTGATCTCCCCCCAGATCACCGATCCGGCCCGGCCGAGGCCGCCCCATTTCGGCGGCTTGGCCTGGTCCTGGCCGGCCTTGCGGCTCGCGGCGTCGGGCGCGAGGTCGAGGATCTGTGCAGTCGTCAGGCTCATGCGGCGGGTCGTCTCTCCGTCGATGCACCGTGTCGGGCGTGCCGCGCAGTCTGCACGAAACGATGTCGCGGGCAAGCCTGGCCGCAGGACGCAAGGTCGCCGTCGATAAACTTTAAATCAATTCCAGGAATGGTCTTCGGGAAAGTCCGGCACGACGATTGCCGGCTAACGTGCGCGGCTTTCGGGCGGGCGATCGTCTTGTGGGCGTCTCACCACGACGGTCCGGGTTGCGGATTCCATCCGCCGGGACCCTCGAGCGAAGAAAGCGGCCTTCGTGCGAGGGGGCGGCCCGCCGGGCCGCCCCCTCCTCATCCGCGGAGGAAATCCGCGATCACCGCCGGCGCCGCGGCGTCGAACCCGACCACGTCGAGCATGCCGGGATCGGCCGGGTCGGCGATGCTGAAGCCGTTGGAGACGAGCCCGACGACCACGAGCTTCGCCCGGATCCCGGTCTTCTCCCGGTACTCCCGCAGCGCCTGGACCGGATGGACCGGGCCGGCCCAGGTCTCCGAGTCCGTGTAGACCACGAACGCGTCGGCCTCGATCCCCCGCTCCAGCGCCCAGCGCATCGGCAGCGAGCAGTCGGTGGCGCCGAACGGCAGGTCCGCCGTCGCCGCCACCGCCTGGTCGAGCCGCAGCGACGGCCCGATCGCCAGGGGCGTCAGGGCCGCGCCCCGGTTCCAGGGCCGCCCCTCCTCGGCCGTGAAACCGAGGATCTGCCAGCGCTCCTCGCTCGCCGCGGTGACGAGCGCCATCGCGGCCGCCGCCTCGCGAGCGGTGAGGCCTGAGCCCGCCACGGTGCTGCCCGCCATCGAGCCCGAGACGTCGAGGGCGAGCACCAGGCGCCGGCCCGTCGGCTCCACCGCGCCGAACGCGGTGTAGAACGCGGCGTTCAGCGCCTCGACGATCGCCGCGACCGGCTCCCAGGCGAGCTGCCCGCGCTGACCGTGCCCGGAGGCGTAGGTCTTCAGCGCCAGGAGCAGCGCCATCGGATGCAGCCGCGCCTTGAGCAGCCGCTCCCGGTCGGCCAGCACCGTCCGGACGCGCTCGGTGCCCTCCGAGAAGGGCGCGAGCGCGCCGGCCGCCGTCAGCCGCCCGAGCTGGCGCACCAGGGCGCCGACCGGCATCCGCTCGATCAGGGCCTCGTTGACCGCGCGGCTCTTCATCAGACCGGTCGGCAGCGCCTCCCAGGGCAGGCCGTGCGAGCGGATCAGCGCCGCCGCCACCGCCCCGTCGATCCCGTCCGCCTGCACCTGCGCGAAGGCGTGGACGATCGTCGGAACCTCCTCGGCCAGGCGGCCGCGGCAGATCCAGTCGAACAGGGCCCGGCGTGCCGGCTCCTCCGTCTCGGGATGGGCGAGGCGAAGGAGGTCGCGATGCGTCCAGCCCTGGCGCGCGCGATACTTGATCGCCTGTAAGGCCAGGGCCTCCACCGGCGCGGCCGCGTACCAGGCGCCCACCGCCCGCCGCAGACCCCGGCCCCAGCCGCGCATCGCCTCGACGGCCTCGGCGAACTGGAACAGGTGCGTGCCGGTCCGGCAGACCCGCGGCAGCGCCTGGAGCGCGGCGCGCCGGGTCGCCAGGTCCGGGGCCGCCGCCGCGAGGGCCAGCGCGAAGATCGCCGGATCCTGCTTCGGCGCCCGGCCGCCCTCGCTCACCGCGACGATCGCCGCGACGGCGCGCAGGCCGTCCTCGGCGAGGCAGCGCTGCACCGCCGCCGCGTTCTCGACGGTCAGCGCGCGGGGGCTCGCGTAGTACGAGCCGCCCTCGGAGCCGAGCACCAGGAAGCGCGCGAGCCGGGTCCAGTCATCGACCGCGAAGGCGTGGCCGCCGGCGCCGTTGCGCACGGTGCCGGGGATCGGCTCGCTCTGCGGGGTACGCCGGAGCGAGGCCAGCGTGGCGTAGGTCATCATGGCGGGTCCTCCTCGTCTCTCCTCTCTCCATCGCGGTCCGTCATCGGACCGGTGGCTCGTGACGGCGCACGGGCGCGGTCGGGGAAGGGCGTGACGTCCCGTCCCCGGCGTGCCTCGCGGCCGAAAAGACTTTCGCGTCGTCGCGGACGGCCGTCGGCCGTGCGTTCGGGACCGGCCGTGCTCCCGGCTTTCGCCGACGCGGGCAGCTCGTGCGTCACCCGAGCCTCAGGCCCGACGGCCCGCGGGATTCGAACCCGGACCTTTCGGTCGACCGGACAACCCGTCCCGGCCGGCCCGCACGGCCGTGCCTTCACCGCTCGCGGTCGCGGCAAAGGCTCTTGTCCGATGCTCTGCTCGAGCTGCGGGTCCGGCGACCCGGCGGGGATTGAAGCCCGACGAGCTTCGCACCCGCACCCCTCGGACCCCCTCGATAACCTTCGCCTGTCGGCCCGCGGCAATCACCCGGGCCGCGCGGTCGTGGCATGAGGGACGGCGTTGGGCGCTCTACCGACTGAGCTACGGGCCTCGCGGCCCGGCGGGGTTCGAACCCGCGACCTCCTCCGTGGCAAGGATAACCGTCCCTCTCCGGCCCGCGCGGCCGCGAGAATCCTCGTCCCGTCCTGATGGCGGGGTCCTGCGGTCATGATGTCGGAGACGGGGTGTGCTGAGCTACTGGGACCTGACGGCCCCGGCGGAAATCGAATCCGCGACCTCCGCGGGACAAGCCCGCGGCGCTCTACCCGATAACCGTCCCCTGCCGGCCCGCAGGGCCGTCAGATAGTGGGGTCGAGTCGTGGTGGGAAATCGGCCGGCTTCGCGAGGCCGGCGGGCGCCGTCAGCCCCTGAGGCCGGCGCGCTCCCGTTGCGGCCATAATGGCCGCACCAGCCCGGGACGGGCGGACGCGGCGACGCTGAGACCGTCGTGCTGTGTCATGCCTGGCTCCGTCCGAACGGGGCTGCGGGGTGGCGCGGGCGTGTCGTGCGATGGCTCGGTGTGATCTTGGACGAGATAACCGAGCATCTCCGGCCCGCACCGGCGATGGGGAGGGGATACGGCCCGGCAGACACGGCGTCAATCCGAAACTTGAAAAATCTTTCAGTTTCGCCCATCTCGCGCTCATGATCGTCGCCGCACAGATCCGCGCCGGGCGCGGGCTCCTCAAATGGACCCAAGGGGTTCTGGCGAGCCGCGCCGCCGTCTCTGTCGTGACCCTCAACATGATCGAGAGCGAGCAGGTCCAGCCCCGCAACCGAACGCTCGAGGCGATCCGCCGGGTGCTGGAAGGGGAGGGCATCCGCTTCATCGGCGATGCCGAGGACGGATACGGGGTCGTCCTGCGGCCGGCGCCCGCGACGGCCGGTCCCCGGAGCGATCAGGGCGCGCCGGCGGTCGCCCCGGGACGCCCGGACGACATCCCGGACGGCCCCCCGGCACGCCGGCGCCCGCGCCGTCCCTGACGGAACCCTGGTTCTTCCGCCGCCCCGACCCCGGAGGGCTCTTCCGGCCCGGCGCCATGACGGCCGCGCTCCGATCCTGCCCCGCGGGCGGGCCGAAGGCCGAGCCTCCGTCGCCGCGCGGCGCCCGTCCGAGCGTGCGGGTCGCGTTGCGCTGGATCAAGGCCCAGGCCCGGGGCGGGCGCGAGACTGGTCCCAGGCCCGGGGTAGCCCGGGCGGTCCTTCGAGGCCCGGGCTACCCCGGGCGGGTCCTCGGATCGGGAGATCGTCATGACGTTCGCCACCCTCATGGTCTCGGTCGATCTCGGCGCCGCGGCGGCGGATCGCATCCAGCTCGCGGCCGGCCTCGCCGCCCGGTTCGGGGCGCGCCTGACGGGCGTCGCGGCCTGCCCGGTGCCGATCCCGATGCCGGCCAGCGAGGCGCTGCTCCTGGCCGACGACCTCTACGAGAGCGAGGAGGAGCGCGCCCGCGAGCGGCTGGACGGCGCGAAGGCGCTGTTCGAGCGCGAGGCCGGCGCGGTCGCCGCGCGGTCCTGGCACGCGGGCCTCGGCTCGCCCTCGGCCTTCCTCGCCGAGCGGGCGCGGGGCGCCGACCTCGTCCTGGTCGGCCGGCAGGGGCCGGCGGACGGCGATCCGGGCCCGCTCGGGGTCTCGGCCGGGACCGTGCTGATGGAGGCCGGTCGCCCGGTCCTCGTGGTACCGCCGGGGCTCGAGCGGCTCGATGCCCGGCGGGTCGTGGTCGCCTGGAAGGACACCCGCGAGGCGCGGCGCGCGGTCCGCGACGCCCTGCCGTTCCTGGCCGGCGCCGAGCGGGTCCAGGTCGTCGCCGTCGGGTCGGAGACCCGGCGCGACGGCGCGGAGGGCACCGCCGCCTATCTCGCCGCGCACGGCGTCGCGGCGACCGCCCAGCTGCTGCCGGGCCAGCAGCTCGGCGCCGCCGACCCGCTGCTCCGCTTCGCCGCCCGCGAGGAGGCCGACCTGATCGTGATGGGCGCCTACGGCCATTCGCGCCTGCGTGAATGGGCCTTCGGCGGCGCCACGCGCGACATCCTGCGCACCACCCCGATCTGCTGCCTGGCGAGCCATTGATGGGCGCGCGCCGGCCCCTCGCGACGATCATCGCCCCGGCACTGGCCGCTCTCCTGGCCGCGGGGCCCGCGGCGGGCTGGGACCGGCGCGAGGCCCAGGGCGCGGCGCTCGCCCGGACGCATTGCGCCCGCTGCCACGCCGTCGGGCGCACCGGCCCGAGCCCGCTGCGGGCGGCCCCGCCCTTCCGCGACCTCCACGCCCGCTATCCCGTGGAGGAGCTGGCCGAGTCCCTCGCCGAGGGCATCCGCACCGGCCATCCGGGCATGCCCGAGTTCCGGTTCGACCCCGACCAGGCCGAGGACCTGATCCGCTACCTCAAGTCCCTCGAGCGCTGACGCGGCAGGATGCCCGGCGGCCCCGTGCGGCCCCCCGGTCCCCGATCGGCCTTGCCGGTCCCCTCCAAGTCGAACCCAAATCCCGACGGCCCGGATGTCGGGTCGATCGCTGCGCCTTGACTGTCGCGGAGGGACGGGCAAGCTGAAAGAACCGCGCCGGCCTGCCAAGAGCGCGGCCCGAGGGAGTGAGACCATGCTGACGCGCCGCGGCTTTGCCGGGCTGGCTTCCTGCGCCATCTGCAGCCTGACCGGGTTCCTCGCCACCGACGCGGAGGCGCAGACCGCGCCGCCCGCCGCCACGCCGGGGGTGAAGCGCAAGGTCCTCGGCCGGACCGAGGGCCCGGCCCCGGGCTACGTCACCATCACCGCCGAGGTCGAGATCGAGCCCGGCGTCCTGGTCGGCCGCCACACCCATCCGGGTATCGAGTCGGGCTACGTCGTCGAGGGCGAGATCGAGTTGCCGATCGAGGGCCAGCCGACCCGCATGCTCAAGGCCGGCGACGGGTTCCAGGTGGCGCCGGGCGTACCCCATGGCGGCGCGAAGAGCGGGGAGCGCCCCGTGCGCCTCGTCAGCACCTACATCGTCGAGGCGGGCAAGCCCCTGGCCTCGCCGGCCTAAGGGCCGGCCTGAGGCCTCCGCCCTGGTTGCGTCCGTGCCGGTGGGGTAGGTGTGGGACGGCCGTTCGCGGCCCGTCCTCGTCGAGTCACGCCCCGCCGCATGCCGCTCTCCCCCCTGGTCGCCGTCCTTGTCGCCATCCCGCTCGCCGCCGCCCTCTCGGCCGGCCTGATCGCGGTGCTCCGTCCGCTCCTGCTACGCTACGCCCTGGCGCGGCCGAACGCCCGCTCGAGCCACCGGGTCCCGACCCCGCAGGGCGGCGGCATCGCGGTCGTCGCGGCGGCGCTCGCAGTGCTGCTCGGGCTGTCCGGCGCGGTGGGCCCCGAGATCGCGGCGCTCGCCGCCGGCACGCTGGCGCTCGCGGCGATCGGCGCGGTCGACGACATCCGGCCGCTCTCGGCGGGGTTGCGCCTGCCGCTCCAGGCCGCCGCCGTCGTGCTGGTGCTCTCGGCCTCCGGCGGCGCGCCCCTCGTCCCGGCCCTGCCGTCCTGGCTCGAATACGCGATCGCGGTGCTCGCCGGGCTGTGGTTCGTGAACCTCGTCAACTTCATGGACGGGCTCGACTGGATGACGGTGGCCGAGATGGTGCCGCTCCTCGGCGCCCTCACGGCCTTCGGCCTCGCCGGCCACCTGCCGGCCGAGGCGACGGTGGCGGCCGCCGCCCTGCTGGGCGGGCTCCTGGGCTTCGCGCCGTTCAACCGGCCGGTGGCGAGACTCTTCCTCGGCGATGTCGGCTCGCTGCCGATCGGCCTCCTCGTCGCCTGGCTGCTCTACCGGCTCGCCGGGGAGGGGGGGCTCGCCGCCGCGATCCTCCTGCCGCTCTACTACCTGGCGGACGCGACCCTGACCCTCGGGCGCCGGGCGCTCGCCGGCGAGCCGGTCTGGCAGGCCCATCGCAGCCACTTCTACCAGCGTGCCACCACGAACGGCCGCTCGGTGCCGTTCGTCGTCGGCGCAGTGTTCGGCCTCAACCTCGCACTGGCGCTGCTCGCCGGCCTTACCCTGGCGGCGCCGGGCTGGACGGTGTCCCTGGTCGGCCTCGCCCTCGGCGGCGGTCTCGTCGCCGCCCTGCTCCGGCTCTTCGCCCTGCCCGCCACCCGGACGAACCCCGCATGACCGCTCCCCTCGTCGCCCTGACCGGCTCGACCGGCTTCATCGGCCGCCACCTCCTGGCGGCGCTCACCGCCCGGGGCTACCGGGTGCGGGTGCTGCTGCGCCGGCCCGTGGAGCTGCCGCCGGGGATCAGCGGCGCGGTGGTGGGCGATCTCGCCCGGCCGCAGAACATGGCGGCGGCGCTCTCCGGCGCCGACGCGGTGGTGCACTCTGCCGGCCTCGCCCACGCGATGTCGGGGGCGCCGGAGGACGATTACCGGACCTTCAACACCGAGGCGACGCGGGGCCTCGCCCAGGCCGCCGCCCGCGCCCGGGTGCGCCGCTTCGTGTTCCTGTCCTCGATCCGGGCCCAGTCCGGGCCCTCGGCGGACCGCGTCCTCACCGAGGCCGACGCGCCGGCTCCGACCGATCCCTACGGCCGCTCGAAGCTCGCCGCCGAGGAGGCGCTCGCCGGCATCGATATCGATTACGCCGCTCTGCGCCCGGTGCTGGTCTACGGTCCGGGCCAGAAGGGCAACATGGCGGCGCTGCTGCGGCTCGCCCGCGCGCCCTACCCGCTCCCCCTCGGGGGACTGTCCGGGCGGCGCTCCCTGGTCTCGGTCGAGTCGCTGGCCGACGCTGTCGATGCGGTCCTGCAGGCGCCCGATCCCCTGCGCCGGCCGCTGATCGTCGCCGAATCCGAGCCGGTGAGCGTGCCGGAGATGATCAAGGCCCTGCGGGCCGGCCTCGGCCGCCGGCCGGGCCTCGTGCCGGTGCCGGAAGGCCTGCTGGGCGTCGCCCTGGCCCTGACCGGGCGGAGCGAGCTGCGCGAGCGGCTGGCCGGCTCCCTGGCGGCGCGGGCGGCGGGCCTCGCGGCGCTCGGCTGGGCCGCGCCGGTCGAGACCCGGCACGGCTTGGAGATGCTGGCCCGGGCCGGCGGCTGAGGGCCGGCCCGAAAGGGGCATCAATCCTCTGCGTCGTCCTCGTCGCTCTGGCGGATGCCGTAGCGGTTCTCGAGGTTGACGCTCGGGCGGGGAGCCGGGTCCCGGGGTGCGTAGTCCCGCGGGCCGTCCGTGCCGACGGCGCGCGGCGGCCGGGCCGGGCGCTCGCCCTGCTCGCGGCCGATGCGGGGGATCAGCTGCACGATGTCGACGAAGTCGTCGGCCTGGCGGCGCAGCTCGTCGGCGACCATCGGCGGCTGGGTCTGGACCGTCGAGACCACGGTCACCCGCACGCCGCGGCGCTGCATCGCCGCCACCAGCGGCCGGAAGTCGCCGTCGCCGGAGAACAGCACCATGTGGTCGATGTGGGGGCTGAGTTCCATGGCATCGATCGTCAGCTCGATGTCCATGTTGCCCTTGATCTTGCGCCGGCCGGTGGAGTCGGTGAACTCCTTCACGGGCTTCGTGACGACGCGGTAGCCGTTGTAGTCGAGCCAGTCGATCAGCGGGCGGATCGAGGAGTATTCCTGGTCCTCGACCAGGGCGGTGTAGTAGAACGCGCGCACCAGGTTCTCGCGCGCCTTGAAGTCGGCCAGCAGCTTGCGGTAATCGATGTCGAAGCCAAGGGCCTTGGTGGTCGCATAGATGTTGGCGCCGTCGATGAACAGGGCGCTCCGGGACGGATTGGGCATCGGGTGTCCTTGAAAAGTGCGGTACGGCCGCACGAAAAGAATGACTTGCGAGTAAAGCCGCTACGAGCAATGCACTGCCCCCGGAGTATTGAGGGCAGGGAAAAACCGCGTGGGTGCCGCACACCGGGCAGCGGCCGCAATCCGGCCAGCTAAGGACGCGCCGCCGCGCCTGTCAAGCGACGGTGCGGCGGCGCAGCGGGGACAAGCCGGTTCTAGCCGACCGGCAGGGCGCGGCTGCCGGGCTTCACCGCGGGGATCGCGGCGAGTTCGGGCGGCAGCTGGTCGGCCGGGTAGTTCGGGATGTCGAGGGTGACGAGGGCGACGAGCGGCATGCCGAGATCGGCCTTGCCGCCCGAGCGATCGATCAGGCAGGCGGCGCCCACCACCTCGCCGGGCTCCTGCGTCAGGGCGGCCAGGCACTCGCGCGAGGACAGGCCGGTGGTGACGATGTCCTCGACCATCACCGCCCGGGCGCCCTTCGGGATCTGGAAGCCGCGGCGCAGGGCGAAGGGCTTGCCGGGGTCGCGCTCGACGAAGATCGCCTTGGCGCCGAGCGCCCGCGCGGTCTCGTAGCCCGGCACGATGCCGCCGATCGCCGGCGAGACGACGTAGTCGACCTTCCCGTACCGGGCCGTGATCCGCTCGGCGAGGGCGCTGCAGACCCGCGCGGTGCGCACCGGATCGGTGAAGATCGCCATCTTCTGCAGGAACACCGCGCTGTGCAGCCCCGAGGAGAGCACGAAATGGCCCTCCAGCAGGGCGCCGGCGGAGCGGAATTCGGCGAGGACGTCGTCGGAGGTCATGAGAGCCTTCAGTGGTCGGCGGGGGAGCACTGAGCCGGGGCTTGTGGCAGCCCGCCGGCCCCGGTGCAATCCTGCCCCTCGGCTCGTCTCACCCGTTCACCCGATCGACCCGGCTCACCACGCGCTTGGCGCGCAGCTCCGACACGATGGCGTTGAGGTGCTTCAGGTCCCACACCGCGAGGTCGATCGTCACGTCGGTGAAGTCCTGGCTGCGCCGCTTCATCGAGATGTTGTCGATGTTGCCGTCGTGGTCGGCGATCACCTGGGCGATCTGGGCGAAGCTGCCGGGCTCGTTGATCGATTGCAGGGCGAGCCGCGCCGGGAAGCGCTGGTTGGAGGCGCCGTCCACGTCCCAGCGCACGTCGAGCCAGCGATCCGGCTCGTTGTCGAAGGCGGCGAGCGCCGGCGACTGGATCGGATAGATCGTCACGCCCTCGCCGGGGGTGAGGATGCCGACGATCCGGTCGCCCGGCACCGCGCCGCCGTCGGGGGCGAAGCGCACCAGGAGGTCGCGGTCGAGGCCGCGGATCGGGATCGCGCCGTCCTCCGGAGCCGCGCCGCCGGGGCCGGCTTCCTTACCGCCGGAATCCTTGCCGGCCGCGTCCTTGCCCGGCCAGGTGAGCCGCACCGTCTGGTCCTTGTCGAGGGACAGGCGCCCGGCGCCGGTGACGTGCGGCCGCGGACCGGCCGGGGCGGGCTGGCTCGCCGCGCGGCGCTCGTCCTTGTAGTCAGGGTAGACCGCCTTCACGACGTCGCCCGAGAACATCTCGCCCCGGCCCACCGCCGCGAACACGTCCTCGGTCGATTGGCGGGCGAGCCGGGGCAAGGCGCCGCGCAGCTTCTCGTCGGAAAAGTTCTTGCCGGCGCGCTCGAAGGCGCGATCGAGGATCTGCCGGCCGAGACCCGCATATTGCCGGCGCACCGCCGAGCGGGTGGCCCGCCGGATCGCGGCGCGGGCCTTGCCGGTGACGACGAGGGATTCCCAGGCCGCCGGCGGGATCTGGCCGTCGGCCCGGGCGATCTCGACCTCGTCGCCGTTCTGCAATTCGGTCAGCAGCGGGGCGATGCGGCCGTTGATCTTGGCCCCCACCGCGGTGTTGCCGACATCGGTATGGACCGCGTAGGCGAAGTCGATCGGGGTGGCGCCCCGGGGGAGCGCGATCAGCCGTCCCTTAGGGGTGAAGCAGAAGACCTGGTCCTGGAACAGCTCGAGCTTGGTATGCTCCAGGAATTCTTCGGGGCTGTCGCCCTCGGCGAGCAGTTCGATGGTGCGGCGCAGCCACTGGTAGGCGCCGCTCTCGGTGGCGAGATGCGGCGCGCCGTCCTTGTAGAGGGCGTGCGCGGCGATGCCGTACTCGCCGATCTCGTCCATCTCGGTGGTGCGGATCTGCAGCTCGACGCGCTGGCTCTTCGGCCCGATCACGGTGGTGTGGATCGACCGGTAGTCGTTCTGCTTCGGGGTCGAGATGTAGTCCTTGTAGCGGCCGGGCACCATCGGCCAAGTGGTGTGGACGACGCCGAGCGCCCGGTAGCAGGTGTCGACCGTGTCGACGATGACCCGGAAGCCGAAGATGTCGGACAGCTGCTCGAACGCGACCGACTTGCGCTCCATCTTGCTCCAGATCGAGTAGGGGCGCTTCTGCCGTCCCTTGACGGTGGCGGTAATGCCGGCATTCGCGAGCTTGGCGACGAGGTCGCGCTCGATGCTCTCGACGAGGCGCTCGGACTTCGCCGAGAGGTCGGAGAGGCGCTTGCTGATCGTCGCGTAGACGTCGGGCTTCAGGTTGACGAAGGAGAGGTCCTCCAGCTCCTCGCGCAGCTCCTGCATGCCCATGCGGCTGGCCAGCGGCGCGTAGATGTCGAGGGTCTCCTGCGCGATGCGGGCGCGCTTCTCTGCCGGCATGTGCTGCAGGGTGCGCATGTTGTGCAGCCGATCGGCGAGCTTGACCAGCAGGACCCGGACGTCGACCGCGATGGCGAGCAGGAGCTTGCGGAAGTTCTCGCCCTGCGCGGCGCGCTTCGAGACCAGATCCAGGCGCTTGATCTTGGTGAGCCCGTCGACGAGCCGGCCGATCTCGGGAGTGAACACCCGGTTGATCTCGTCGAGGGTGGCGGCGGTGTCCTCGACGGTGTCGTGCAGCACCGCCGCCACGATGGTGGCGTCGTCGAGCCGCAGGTCGGTGAGGATGGCCGCCACTTCGAGCGGGTGGGCGAAGAACGGATCCCCGGAGGCGCGCTTCTGCGTGCCGTGCGCCCGCATCGCGTAGACGTAGGCCCGGTTCAACAGCCCCTCGTCGGCGCCGGGATTGTAGGCCTTGACCCGCTCGACGAGCTCGTACTGGCGCATCATCCGCCGCTGGTCTCCTTGAGGCGCGCGAGAGCCGACGGCACGCGGCCGGCGGAGGCGTCGCGGCGTGCCGGATCTGAAGCCGGTTGCGCTGAACGCCGACGACGCTTGTGGAGGTCCGGATGGGAATATCGAGCCGAACGTGCGGTCGCGCCAGCCCCTAAACGTCGCGGCGGCGCCGCTTCCGCCCGGGATCGGTCAAAAAGGTCACGAAAAAACCCGGCCTCTCGGCCGGGTTCGGGTCGTTGGGGTCCCGAGGGAAGGCTCGGTCGCCTTCCTGCTCTTGGTCCCGACGGAAGGCTCAGTCGCCTTCCTCCTCCGTCTCGGTCGGGGGCGCGAGGTTCTCGAGGCCGCGCAGCAGGTCCTCTTCGCTCATCTTGTCGAACTGGATGTCGTCGCCGTCGCCGGAGCCCTGCGGCGCCACCGCGGCGGCGGCCGGCGAGCTCGACAGCAGCGGCACGGTCTCGGCCTCCGGCTCGTCGACCTCGACGTATTTCTGCAGCGAGTGGATCAGCTGCTCCTTGAGGTCGTCCGGCGTGATGGTCTCGTCGGCGATCTCACGCAGGGCCACGACCGGGTTCTTGTCGCGGTCGCGGTCGATGGTGAGGGGAGCGCCGGAGGAGAGCAGGCGAGCCCGGTGGCCGGCGAGAAGCACCAGCTCGAAGCGGTTCTCGACCTTGTCGATGCAGTCCTCAACGGTGACGCGAGCCATGCGCGACCCCTTCCTTGGTCAAACGAAAATCTCGGAGTAGCGGCCTCCCTACACGAGATGCCGTATTGCAACAAGCGTCGGTGGAGGAGTTGGTCTGTGCAAGGCTGTTCGACAAACACCTGGCGCGGGGCCCCCTCTCCCGAATGGGAGAGGGGTGGGGGCGAAGGTGCCGCGGTCCGGTGTGAAGCGCAGGGCGTCGAGCTGCGCAGCTCGACGGTTCGAGGTCGTTGCTGAAGCCGAGCCGCCCTTACGCGGGATCTTCGATCCCCCGGCCCTCTCCCAAACGGAAGAGGAGAGACCTGCGCCTCTCCATGCCGCCTGGTCTTTGGCGAGGACCCGCGAAGCGGCGACGTCCGGCTCGCACGATTTCCCCGAACGCGGCGATGAATTTTTACGGTCCGGCCACGCTTGACTACCGCTTGCCGCTCTGCGACTGGCGCCGCCCAATCGCTGCGTCCCGCAGCCGCATCGACTCACGAACCCAGGGCAGGAAACACCCGCACGTGTCGCGCGCCTTCATCTTTCCGGGCCAGGGCAGCCAGGCCGTCGGCATGGGCTCGGCCCTCGCCCAGGATCACGCCGCCGCCCGCGCGGTCTTCGCCGAGGTCGACGAGGCCCTGGGGCAGAACCTCTCGCGCCTGATGTTCGAGGGCCCGGCCGAGGAGCTGACCCTCACCGCCAACGCCCAGCCGGCCCTGATGGCCTCCAGCATCGCGGTGCTACGGGTGCTGGAGGCCGAGCGCGGCCTGGATCTCGCCCGGGACGTCGCCTACGTGGCCGGCCACTCGCTCGGCGAGTACAGCGCGCTCGCCGCCGCCGGCAGCCTGTCGCTCGCCGACGCGGCCCGCCTGCTGCGCCTGCGCGGCGAGGCGATGCAGAAGGCGGTGCCGGTGGGCTCGGGCGCCATGGCGGCGCTTCTCGGCCTCGACGTCGAGGCGGCGGCCGAGGTCGCCGCGGAGGCCCGCGACGGCGAGGTCTGCGACGTTGCCAACGACAACGGCGCCGGCCAGGTCGTGGTGTCGGGCCACCGCGCCGCGATCGAGCGGGCGGTCGCCCTGGCGCAGGGCCGCGGCGCCAAGCGCGCGGTGATGCTCAACGTCTCCGCCCCCTTCCATTGCGGCCTGATGGCGCCGGCCGCCGAGGCGATGCGCGAGGCGCTCGCCCGCGTCGACCTGCGCCCCGCCAGGGTACCGGTGATGGCCAACGTGCTCGCCGCCCCGATCGGCGAGCCGGCGGCGATCCGCTCGGCCCTGGTCGAGCAGGTCACCGGCACGGTGCGCTGGCGCGAATGCGTGGCGGCCATGGCCGCTGCCGGCGTCGACGCCTTCTATGAGATCGGCACCGGCAAGGTGCTGTCGGGCCTCGTCAAGCGCATAGCAGTTGGGACCTCGGCCACGCCGGTCGGCACCTCGGCCGAGGTCGCGGCCTTCACGCTCTGAGAAAGACACCGTCCATGTTCGACCTCAGCGGCCGCAAGGCCCTCGTCACCGGCGCCACCGGCGGCCTCGGCGGCGCCATCGCCCGCTCCCTGCACGCCCAAGGCGCCCATGTGGCGATCTCGGGCACGCGGCGCGAGGCCCTGGAGGCGCTGGCGAGCGAGCTCGGCGAGCGCGTCCACGTGCTGGAGGCCAACCTCTCCGACACCGCCGCGGTCGAGGCCCTGGTGCCGGCGGCCGAGGCCGCGCTCGGCGGGCTCGACGTGCTGGTCAACAACGCCGGCATCACCCGCGACAACCTCTTCCTGCGCATGAAGGACGAGGAGTGGGACAGCGTGATCGCCGTGAACCTGACGGCGGCGTTCCGGCTGTCGCGGGCGGCGGTGAAGGGGATGATGAAGCGCCGCCACGGCCGCATCGTCAACATCGGTTCGGTGGTGGGCGCGACCGGCAATGCCGGCCAGGGCAACTACGCCGCCGCCAAGGCCGGCCTCGTCGGCCTGACCAAGGCGCTGGCCGCCGAGGTGGCGAGCCGCAAGATCACCGTCAACTGCATCGCGCCGGGCTTCATCACCTCGCCGATGACCGACGTGCTGAACGACAAGCAGCGCGAGGGCATCCTCGCCACGGTGCCGATGGGGCGCCTCGGCGAGGGCGCCGAGATCGCGGCCGCCGCGGTCTATCTCGCCTCCGACGAGGCGGCCTACGTCACCGGCCAGACGCTGCACGTCAACGGCGGCATGGCGATGTACTGACCCGGGCGCGGATGGCGGGTTGTCCCCAGGGCAAGGGCACCATTCCGTCGGCGGGGTACGGTTCCTTAACCGGAGCTGAAGCGGGCCTCGCCAGGGCGGAATCCCTGTGTTAAGCACCCGCCGGCCGTGCAAGGGGATTGACGGACCGGCCGTCCGCGGCTTTTCCACGACACGCGCGACCGGTGCGCCGGCCGCATGACGAACTCTCCCCGGGGCTCCGCCCGCACGCGGCGGCTCCGAACAGTTCCACGAGCAGTAACTTAAGGACCTACACGATGAGCGATATCGCGGACCGGGTGAAGAAGATCGTCGTCGATCACCTGGGCGTCGAGCCCGAGAAGGTGACCCCGAACGCGAACTTCATCGACGATCTGGGCGCCGACAGCCTCGACACCGTCGAGCTGGTGATGGCGTTCGAGGAAGAGTTCAACGTCGAGATCCCGGACGACGCCGCCGAGACGATCCAGACGGTCGGCGACGCGATCAAGTTCCTCGAGAAGAACGCCGGCTGATCGCCGCCGTCTTCCCCTAAACAGGTAGAACGCTTCCGTCATGGGATCGGGTCGGGATAACGCGATGCGTCGAGTCGTCGTCACGGGCCTCGGAATGGTGTCGCCGCTGGGAAGCAGCGTCGACGTCACGTGGAGCCGCCTCATCGAGGGGCAAAGCGGTGCCGCCCGCGTCGAGGCCTTCGACGTCTCGGATCTGGCGTGCAAGATCGCCTGCTCGATCCCGCTGGGCGACGGCAGCGACGGCACGTTCAATCCCGACAAGTGGATGGAAGCCAAGGAGCAGCGCAAGGTCGACCCCTTCATCGTCTACGCGATGGCGGCGGCCGGCCAGGCGCTCGACGACGCCGACTGGCACCCGACCTCCCACGAGGATCAGTGCGCCACCGGCGTCCTCATCGGCTCCGGCATCGGCGGCATCGGCGGCATCTACGATGCCTCGGTGACGCTGTTCGAGAAGGGCCCGCGGCGGATCTCGCCGTTCTTCATTCCCGGCCGGATCATCAACCTGGCCTCCGGCCAGGTCTCGATCGCCCACGGCCTCAAGGGCCCGAACCACGCCGTGGTGACGGCCTGCTCCACCGGCGCTCATGCCATCGGCGACGCCGCGCGCCTCGTGGCGCTGGGCGACGCCGACGTGATGCTGGCCGGCGGCGCCGAATCGCCGATCAACCGGCTCTCGCTCGCGGGCTTCGCCGCCTGCCGGGCACTCTCCACCGGATTCAACGACGAGCCGCAGCGCGCCTCGCGCCCCTACGACCGCGACCGCGACGGGTTCGTGATGGGCGAGGGCGCCGGCGTGGTGGTGCTCGAGGAATACGAGCACGCCAAGGCCCGCGGCGCCAAGATCTACGCCGAGGTCGTCGGCTACGGCCTCTCGGGCGACGCCTACCACATCACCTCGCCCTCGCCGGACGGCGACGGGGCCTTCCGCTGCATGACCGCGGCGGTGAAGCGCGCCGGCATCGCCCCGTCCGAGATCGACTACATCAACGCCCACGGCACCTCGACGCCGCTCGGCGACGAGCTCGAGCTGAAGGCGGTCGAGCGCCTGCTCGGCAACGCTACCGACGTGGCGATGTCCTCGACGAAGTCCGCCACCGGACACCTGCTCGGTGCCGCCGGCGCGATCGAGGCGATCTTCTCCGTGCTCGCGATCCGCGACGGGGTGGTGCCGCCGACCCTCAACCTCGACAACCCCTCGGTCGAGACCGCGATCGACCTCGTGCCGCACAAGGCGCAGAAGCGGAAGGTCGACATCGCCCTGTCGAACTCCTTCGGCTTCGGCGGCACCAACGCCTCGCTGATCCTGCGGCGGGTCTGAGTTTTTCGGCCGGGCGGATCGTCCGGCTCCTGCTCGTCTGTTTCGAAAAGCCCCTCTCGCTCCTGCGGAGGGGCTTTGTCGTCTGTGGCCGGCGATGCGCGCGCGGCTCCATTTCGCCATAAAAGTTGCTAGGGTCTCGGTCGATTTCCGCCCCATCGGGCCGGCACGCGCGTCCACCAGCCGCTTCCCGGACGCGCCACGACAGGACCGCCATGTTTCGCAGATCGAAGACGCAGGACCCGGCGCCGAGCGCGCCGGAGCCGGTCAGCCAGCCGAACCGGCTCGCCCCGCGCAGCCCGAGCGAGGCCATCAAGCCGACCGCCGCCCCGCCACCGCCCGAGAAGCCGGTGCGCGAGCGCGGCGGCCTGCTCTCGGCGGTGAGCGGCCTCCTGACCCTGTTCGTCATCCTCGGCCTCGGCGCCATCCTGGGCATCGTGGTCCTGGAGCGGCAGACCAACGAGGCCGGCCCGCTGCCCGCCGACAAGGTCGTGGTGGTGCCCCGCTCCAGCGTCGGCGAGATGGCGGAGCTGCTCCAGCGCGAGGGCGTGATCGGCCACCCGATGCTGTTCGAGCTCACCGCCCGCTTCGGCCGAAAGGCGGCGCTGAAGGCCGGCGAGTACAACTTCAAGGCCCATGCCAGCATCGACGACGTGGTCGACGTGCTGGTGCAGGGCCGGCCGGTCCAGCACGCCATCACCTTCCCGGAGGGCCTGACGAGCGAGCAGATCGTCGCCCGCCTCAACGACAACGACGTGCTGACCGGCGACATCAACGAGACCCCGCCGGAGGGCTCGCTCCTGCCCGACACCTACAAGTTCGAGCGTGGCGATTCCCGCCAGAAGATCCTCAACCTGATGCGCACCAAGCAGCGCGAGGTCTTGAATCAGATCTGGGCCCGCCGCTCGCCCGACGTTCCCGTGCGCACGCCCCAGGAGATGGTCACGCTGGCCTCGATCGTCGAGAAGGAGACCGGCCGGGCCGACGAGCGACCCCGCGTCGCCGGGGTCTTCGTCAACCGGCTGCAGAAGCGGATGCGGCTGCAATCCGACCCGACCATCGTGTATGGCCTGGTCGGCGGCCGCGGCACCCTCGGGCGCGGCATCCTGCGCTCCGAGATCGACCGGGTGACGCCCTACAACACCTACGCGATCGAGGGCCTGCCGCCGGGGCCGATCGCCAATCCGGGCCGGGCGGCGCTGGAGGCGGTGGCCAACCCCTCGCGCACCAAGGAGCTGTTCTTCGTCGCCGACGGGACCGGCGGCCACGTCTTCGCCGAGACCCTGGAGGCCCACAACCGCAACGTCGCTCGCTGGCGCCAGGTCGAGAAGGCCAAGGCCGCCGCCGATCCGGGCACGACGATCGGTGTCGACAAGGTCGAGCCGCCGGCGCAGGCCGACCCGGCAGCCGCCGGCGCCGCCCTGCCGCCGCGCACCGCGCTGCCCGGCGCGCCGCTCGCCTATGACGGCGGCGAGGCGAATACGGCGGCCCGCTCGCGCGCCTTCGACGCCTCGGAGGGGACGGCCCGCGATCCCCTGCGCAACAAGACGTTCGACCTGAACTCGCCCAAGACCGTCCCGGTCCTGCGCAACCCCTGAGCGCCGCACACGATGACCATCGCCAGCATGACGGGCTTCGCCCGCGAGGCCGGAACCACCGGGCCCACGCACTGGGCCTGGGAGCTCAAGAGCGTCAACGGTCGCGGCCTCGAGGTCCGGGTCCGGGTGCCGACGGGCCTCGATTCCGTCGGCGAGGAGGCCCGCGCCCTGGTGCAGAAGCGCCTCGGGCGCGGCACCTGCCACCTCACCCTGACCCTGTCGCGGACCGAGGCCGCGCCGCGGGTGCGCATCAACGAGGCCCTGCTCGCCTCGCTGGCGGAGGCCGTGACCCGGGTGCCGATGCCGCTCGGCATCACGCTTCCCTCCGTCGACGGGCTGATGGGGGTGCGCGGCGTCGTCGAGGTCGAGGAGGAGACGGGCGACGACGAGGAGGCCCTGCGGCGCGACCTCGCGGCGGCGGCCTTGCAACTCGTCGAGGCCCTGGCCGAGGGGCGGCGCGCCGAGGGACGGGCGCTCGCGGAGATCGTCGGCGGCCAGCTCGCCGCCATGGCCGATCTCGTCGAGGCGGCGGAGGCCTGCCCGGCCCGCCGGCCCGAGGCCGTGAAGGCCCGCCTCGCCGCCCAGGTCGCCGCCCTGATGGAGGTCGCGACCTTCGATCCGGCGCGCCTGCACCAGGAGGCGGTGCTGCTCGCCACCCGCGCCGACGTGCGCGAGGAGATCGATCGCCTGCGGGCCCACCTCGCCGCCGCCCGCGAGTTGCTGGCGGCCGGCGGCGCCGTCGGCCGCCGGCTCGACTTCCTGGCCCAGGAGCTCGGGCGCGAAGCGAACACCCTCTGCGCCAAGGCCAACGACGTCGCGCTCTCGCGCATCGGCCTCGACCTCAAGGCGGTGGTCGAGCAGTTCCGCGAGCAGGTGCAGAACATCGAGTAGGGGCACTTGTCCCCGCCCGGCCCGCATCTCCCCGGTTGCGCGCCCGCCGGACCGGCGGCATTGGAAGAGGTCTGACGGGAGAGCCGGATGCGCGACGGGGGCACGGCCCCGCGCCCGCCCGCGCCGCCGACGAGGATGATGGAACGCGATGGTGGCGACTATGGGCTCCGAACTCCTGAACGCACCGGTGGCGCGCCGGGGCCTGGTGCTGATCCTGTCCTCGCCCTCGGGGGCGGGCAAGACCACCCTGACCCGGGCGCTGGCCCAGCGGCCCGAATGGGGCCTCGAGCTCTCGGTCTCGGTCACCACCCGGGCGCGCCGCCCGTCCGAGATCGACGGCCAGCACTACCGCTTCATCGACCGGGACGCCTTCGAGCACCTGCGCGAGCGCGACGACCTGCTCGAATGGGCCGAGGTCCACGGCAACTATTACGGCACGCCGCGCAGCCCGGTGGAGAAGGCGCTGGCCGCCGGCCGCGACATGATCTTCGACATCGACTACCAGGGCACCCGCCAGGTGCGGAGCAAGCTGCGCGACGACGTCGTCACCGTCTTCATCCTGCCCCCCAGCATGGCCGAGCTGCGCCGCCGCCTGGAGCGCCGGGCCGAGGATTCCGCCGAGACGATCGAGCGCCGCCTGCTCAACGCCCGCACCGAGATCGAGCGCTGGTCGGAATACGACTACGTGCTGGTCAACGACGACCTCGACCGCTCGTTCAAGACCCTCGAATCGATCCTGGCCGCCGAGCACCTGCGCCGCGAGCGCCAGGTCGGACTGTCCGGCTTCGTCGGCCGGCTCCTCGCCGAGGGTGGTGTGTCGCCGGCCTGACGTCCGGGAGGACCCGACGCGCGGGAACGAATCGTCCACGATCCAAGTTGCCGAAGGGCCAACCAGCGCCGTCGCCGCTCCGCCGCGCCGTGCGGCCCGAGGGGAAGACAGATGCGTGAACTGACCTGCGACGTAGCCGTCATCGGGGCCGGCACGGCCGGGCTCGCGGCCTACGACGCGGCGACGAAGGCCGGCGCCCGCGCGGTCGTGATCGAGCGCGGTCCCGGCGGCACCACCTGCGCCCGGGTCGGCTGCATGCCCTCGAAGCTCCTGATCGAGGCGGCGCGCGCCGCCCACGATGCGCGCCATGCGGGCGTGTTCGGCGTCGAGGCCGGCGAGGTCCGGGTCGACGGTGCCGCCGTGATGCGGCGGGTGCGGGCCCTGCGCGACGACTTCGTCGCCTCGGTCCTCGACGGGCTCGACCGCATCCCGGCCGAGCAGCGCGTCGCCGGTACCGCGCGCTTCTCCGACCCGGCGACGCTCGTGGTCGACGACCACACCCGGATCGTCCCGGGCGCCGTGGTGATCGCCACCGGATCGAGCCCGAGCCTGCCCGAGCCATTGCGGCCGGTCGCCGACCGTGTCCTGACCACCGACACCCTGTTCGAGATCGGGACGCTGCCCGAATCCCTCGCGGTGCTGGGGGCCGGCGCCGTCGGCCTCGAACTCGCCCAGGCGATGAGCCGCCTCGGTGTCCGGGTCACCCTCCTAGACCCCGCGGAGGCCGTCGGCGGCATTCGCGATCCCGAGGTCGCGGCGTGCGCCGCCGCGCTCCTCGGCGCCGAGATCGACCTGCGCCTCGGCGCCACCGTCGAGACCGCGACCGCCGAGGGCGACGGCGTGCGGCTGACCTGGCGCCTCGCCACGGGCGAGCGGGGCGAGGGGACCTTCGCCCGGGTTCTCGCCGCCGCGGGGCGCCCGCCGAACCTGTCCGACCTCGACCTCGCGGCGGCCGGCCTCGACGATCCCGAGGAGGACGGCCTGCCGGACTTCAACCCGCGCACCCTGCAATGCGGCACCCTGCCGATCTTCATCGCGGGCGACGCCAACCACGAGCGGCCGGTGCTGCACGAGGCCCAGCGCCAGGGCTGGATCGCCGGCGGCAACGCCGCGCGTTTCCCCCAGGTCGAGGCGCCGCCGCCCTGGCCGGCCTTCAGCCTGATCTTCACCCATCCGCAGATCGCCGCGATCGGCCGCGCCTTCGATCCGGAAGCCGCCCGCGACTGGGTCGTCGGCGAGACGTCCTTCGCCGACCAGGGCCGCGCCCGGGCGATGGACCGGGCCGACGGGTTAATTCGGGTCTATGCCGAGCCGGACGGACGCCTCGTCGGTGCCGCGATGATCGGGCCGGGCGTCGAGCACCTCGCTCACCTGATGGCGGTGGCGGTGCAGGAGGGCTGGACCGCCGCGACCTTCCTCGACCGGCCATTCTACCACCCGACCCTGGAGGAGGGGCTCCAGACGGCAGTCAAGGCCGTCGCCGAGCGGACCGGCGGCACGCGGTGACGCGTCGTCGGCAGGGACGATACTCCGTTGCGGTTTCGTTCAGATCCAGAACCCGATAAGATGCGCGGCCCGTCGCTGGACGCGCGCCCGTTTCGGGCCTTCGCCTCCTTGGAATACCCGTGACCTTGCCCGATCAGACGATGTCTCCGGCGATCGACCTCGACGCGCTCGCGCCGCACGACCTCGACGCGCTTCAGCAGGGCGTGATCCAGGTCGACGGCCGGGGCATCATCCACCTCTACAACCGCGCCGAGAGCCTTTTCTCGGGCCGGCGGCCGGAGCGGGTGATCGGCCGCAACTTCTTCACCGACGTCGCCCCCTGCACCCACCTGCCGCATTTCTACGGTCGCTTCCGCGAGGGCCTGCGCCGGGGACGGCTCGATGACAGCTTCTCGTTCGTCTACGGCTTCGACCCCAAGCCGATGCAGGTGCGCATCACCCTGCGCGACGCGGTGGTGCCCGATCGCTACTGGATCATCACCGAGCCGGTGGAGGCCCTGGAGGCCGGGCACCGGCGCGACGCGGTCCAGGCGGCGGTGAACCAGCGCGTGCGGGCCGAGCCGGTCGATCCGAGCCTATGCGAGCGCGAGCCGATCCACGTCCCCGGGGCGATCCAGCCCCACGCGGTGCTGATCGCCGCCGAGATCGACGGCCTCGCGGTGGTGGCCTGCAGCGCCAACGTCCGCGACGCGCTCGACCGCGATCCCCTCGGGCTGCCCCTCGAGGCGGTGCTGGGCGCCGACCTTGCCGGGCGCATCCGCGCGTCCCTGCAGGGGGAGGGGATCGATCCCGGCCGCACCGTGCGCGAGCGGGTCGTGCTCGCCGCCGGCCTGCCGGTCGAGGCGGTGGCCCACCGCAACGGCGAGCGCATCGTCGTCGAGCTGGAGCTGGCCCCGGCCCATCCGGAGGATTTCCGCAGCGCCAGCCAGCTCGACATGGAGCTGGCGATCGGCCGGCTGCGCGACGCCGATTCGCTCGAGGGCGCGGCCCGGGTGGCGGCGCGGGAGACCCGCGCGCTCACCGGCTTCGACTGCGTCCTCGTCTACCGCTTCGATCCCGACTGGAACGGTGCTGCGATCGCCGAGGACAAGGACCCGGACTGGAGCCGAAGCCTGCTCGGCCTGCATTTCCCCGCCTCCGACATCCCCGCCCAGGCACGCGCGCTCTACACCCGCTCGAAGAGCCGCTTCGTCATCGACCGCGACTACGTCCCGGTGCCGCTGGTCGCGACGCCCGCGACCGCCAACACCCCGGTCGACCTCACCTTCGCGCAGTCGCGCAGCCTGTCGCCGATTCATCTCGAGTATCAGCGCAACCTCGGGGTGAACGGCTCGATGTCGGTCTCGATCCTGGTCGAGGGGCGGCTCTGGGGGCTGATGATCGGCCACCACCGACAGCCGCACTACGTCGCGCCCGAGACCCGCGCCGCCGCCACCGTGCTGGCCGATGCCTTCGCGATGCGGGTCTACGAGCTCGAGAGCCGGCGCCTGTGGCAGGAGCAGCAGGCCCACCTCGCCCTCGAGAGCGATCTCGTCCGGGAGCTCGCCCGCTCCGACGATTTCGTGAGCGCGCTCACCGAGCAGGCCCATACCGTCCTCGACCTGTTCGGGGCGCGGGGCGCCGCGACGGTCTCGCAGGATTCCGTGCGCTCCCTCGGCGAGACCCCGCCGCCCGACGCGATCCGGGCGATCGCCGGGTGGCTGCGCGAGACCTTGCCGGCCGACCAGGCCAGCTACGCCACTGCCGAGTTCCCGGCCGCCCACCCGCCGAGCGCGCCCTTCGCGGCCTGCGCCAGCGGTTTGCTCGCGGTCTTCGTCGATCCGGAGCGGCGCCACCTGCTCCTGTGGTTCCGGCCCGAGATGCCGAGCACGGTCACCTGGGGCGGCGACCCGCGCAAGCCGGTGCTCGCCGGCAGCGGGCCGGTGGCGGTGCTGCCTCGGCGCTCGTTCGAGCGCTGGGTCGAGGAGCGCCGCGGCATCTCGGAGCCGTTCGCCCCCTGGCAGGTCGCCATCGCCGAGGCGCTCGCCCAGGCGGTCGAGGGCGTGGTGCTGCGCCAGCAACGCAAGATCACCGAGCTGACCGGGCTCTTGGCCGACAAGGAGCGCCTACTGGCGCAAAAGGATCTGCTGACCCGAGAGATCGACCACCGGGTCAAGAACTCGCTCCAGATCGTCTCGGCCTTCCTGCAGATGCAGCGCCGCCAGGTGACCGATCCGGCCTCGCAGGCGGCCTTCGCCGAGACCGCGGCGCGCGTGATGAGCGTCGCGCGGGTCCACGACAGCCTCTATCAGGCCGAGAGCGTCGAGGAGGTCGATCTCGGCCAGACGATCGAGAACCTCTGCGCCGACCTCGCCGGCATGGCCGGCAAGGGGCACGCGGTCGACCTCGACGCCGAGCCCGGCCTGATGGTGCCCTACCGCAAGGCGGTGGCGCTCTCGCTGATCGCCACCGAGCTGATCACCAACGCCTTCAAGTACGCCTACGCGGATGCCGGCGGGCGTGTCGCGGTCAGCGTCGCCGGCGAGACCGAGGGGCGCATCCGCCTCTCGGTCTGCGATGATGGCCAGGGCCTGCCGGCCGGCTGGTCCGACGCGCCGGCCCGCGGCACCGGACTCGGCATGAAGCTGGTCCGGGCGATGCTCGACCAGATCAACGCCCGGCTCGAGGTCGAGAACCGTCCCGGGGCTTGCTTTACGGTCACGGCGTGATCGATCGGGTCGACGACATTCACGCGCGCCTGCGCGTCGAGACCCGCGAGGCGCACGAGGCGATCGAACGCGATCTCGCCTGGGAGACCCGCGTCTCGACCCGCGAGGGCTATCGCGGCCTGCTCGCCCGCTTCTGGGGTTTCCACGCCGCCTGGGAGCCGGCGCTCGCCGAGGTTCTGGCTGACGACGCCTTCTTCGGTCCGCGCCGCCGCCTCGATCGCCTCACCGCGGATCTGCGTCATCTCGGGCTCGGCGACGCGGCGATCCGGGCGCTGCCGCGTCCCGCCGCGGCACCGCCGCGCGACCGGGCGGAGGCCTTCGGCAGCCTTTACGTCCTAGAAGGCTCGACGCTCGGCGGCCAGGTCATCGCCCGGCACGTCGCGCAGCAGCTCGGCCTGACCGGCGAGGACGGCTGCCGCTATTACCGCGGACACGGCCGCGACACCGGCGCGATGTGGAAGGCGTTTCGACTGCGCCTCGCCGAGGAGGCCGGGACGGCCGGGGCCGAGGCCATCGTGGCCTCCGCGACCCGGACCTTCGACACGATGCGCCTCTGGCTCTGCGCGCCGTCCGACCCCGCCTGACGGCAGGGGAGGGGGCCGGGACGGGCATTCCTGTCGCCGAAGCTTCACGAAACCGGTTGACGGGCCGAAACCCGGAGCCTATACGACCACCCATCGGCGCCGGCCGCGACAGCGGCCCGGGCGCTGAGCCATCTTCGAGAAAGTCCGGGCCGGCAAGCCTGACCTTGGTCAGGCGCTGGTCCTGTTTTCGCCGATGGATGCCGGGTTCGCCCGGTGCGCTCTTTGACAAGTTCATCTGAGAAAGAGAAGCGTGGACGGCGTCGTCCCTGCGGGTCGGTTCCTTCGGAACCGGTCGTGAGTAGGATGATGCTGGTCTGACGTTTCGGTGCTCACACGATCAGGCGGAAACGCCGATCGGTCGTGAGCCTCCGTTTATGTTGTGATCAGCTATGATCAGCTCTTCAACTTGAGAGTTTGATCCTGGCTCAGAGCGAACGCTGGCGGCAGGCTTA
>NZ_JACWCT010000156.1 GCF_016613415.1 Methylobacterium ajmalii
TACGGCCCCTGGCGGTACTACGGGATGCCGCTATCAACCCTGGAGGCCGATTTGGAGGCGGGGCTACTGTGAGCCCCTATCAACCCCGAATGACGAAGAACCGATATTTTGCCGGCAAATTCGCGATATACGGAGGGCTGCGGCGCACGAGGCCGCCAGCTGGACCGGGTCACCGTCCGCCGACGTTGCGCTCGTTCGGGGAAAGGACCCGCGCCGGGCTGCAGGTCACCGGCCCGGAATCCGCATCGAATCCAACAAAGCCGTGTCTCGCCCGCTCGCCTGCTCTGTTGCGCCTCGCAGCCCCGAACGGCGTCCCCACGCGGGGGGATCCGCTTCCGGCCTTTCGGCGGACGAGCGGTCGGGCCGTCTCCGAGGCCGGCGGACGCATGCCGCTGCGTCCGCCGGATGTCGGGCTCTCCGCCTCAGGCGTTGCCGCGGCGGCCGCGGCGGGGCTTGCTCTCGACCGGAGCCTCCGCCTCGGGGGCGGCGTCGGCGTCGCCGTCCGGGATGTCCGTCGCGTCCGCCGGCTCGGCGTCGTGGCCTTCGGCCGCGTCGTCCGTCCCCGCTTCGACCCGCACGGCGCTGCGGCGGCGCTGCTGGCCGAGGCCCAGCGAGCGGGCGAGCTCCGAGCGCTGCTCGGAGTAGCTCGCCGAGGTCATCGGGTAGTCGTGCGGCAGGCCCCACTTCTGGCGGTAGGCCTCCGGCGTCAGGCCGCGCAGGGTCAGGTGACGGCGCAAGGTCTTGTAAGACTTTCCATCCTCGAAGCTGACCAGGAAGTCGTGGCTGATCGAGCGGCGGATCTCCGCCGGCGTCGCCTTGGGATGGGCCGGCTCAGCGGCGGCTTTGCCGCCCTTCGCCACCTCGTTCAGCGCACCGAAGACGTCGGCGATCAGCTTCGGCAGCTCCGCACCTTGAAGATGATTGCTGCTGACATATGCCGAGATGATGTCGGCCGTCAGCGTGACGATATGATCGTGTGTGTTAGCTGTCTCGTCCATGCCGCAGGCCCGGGAATCACTGCAAATCGGTCTCTTATCCTTAAGTTCGCGGTGACCGAAAAGGCAAGGATTATCTGTCGATAAAAACCGCATTTTCATCGGATTCGATCGGTTTGACATGACGAGCGGCGGCGCGATCCAGCGTCGTGCTGCCACCCCGGACGGCGCCGGAACCCGGCCGTGCGGCTGCGGTTCTCTCCAGCGGACAGTCCGGGAGCCGTGGATGCGCGTCGTCGTCGACCTGAATCGGTGCCAGGCCTATGCCCAGTGCTGCTACGCGGCGCCGGAGCGCTTCGTGCTGCAGGGCGACGAGATCCTGGCCTACGATCCGGCGCCGCCGGCGGCCGAGCGGGCCGCCATCGACCGGGCGGTGCAGGCCTGCCCGGTCCGGGCCATCCGGGTCGAGCACGACGAGACGGCGGAGCGGGCGGCGTGAGGGACGGGACCATCGTCGTCGCGGGTGCCTCGCTCGCAGGCCTGCGCGGGGCCGAGGCCCTGCGGCGGGGCGGATTTTCCGGCCGCCTGATCCTCGTCGGCGACGAGCCCCACCTGCCCTACGACCGCCCTCCCCTCTCCAAGCACGTCCTCACCGGCGAGGTCGCCGCCGGGGCCACCACCCTGCCGGGCGTCGGCGCCCTCGACGCCGAGTGGCGTCTCGGTACCCCGGCCGCCGGCCTCGACCGCGCCGGCCGGTCACTCCTTCTCGCCGACGGCACGCGCCTGCCCTTCGACCGGCTGCTGATCGCCACCGGGGCCCGCGCCCGGCCCTGGCCGCAGGCCGACGAGGCCCGGCTCGCGGGCGTCCACACCCTGCGCGGCCGCGACGATGCGGCGGCGTTGGCCGCCGGGCTGGCCGCCCGGCCCGGACGGGTGCTGATCCTCGGCGCCGGCTTCATCGGCGGCGAGGTCGCCTCCAGCATTCGCGCCCTCGGGCTTCCGGTCACGGTGGTCGATCCCGAGCCGGCGCCCCTCGCCCGTGCGCTCGGCAGCGTGCTCGGCGGGTTCATGGCCGGGCGGATGGAGGCATCGGGCGTCGATCTGCGCCCGGGCACCCGCGTGGCGCGGCTCGAGGGCGACGAGGCCGGCCGGGTGCGCCGCGCGCATCTGGCCGAGGGCGGCACGATCGAGGCCGACCTCGTCGTGGTGGCGCTCGGCGCCGTGCGCAACACCGGCTGGCTCGCCGGCAGCGGCCTGTCGGCGGACGAGGGCGGATTGTCCTGCGACGGCGCCTGCCGGGCCCTCGACGAGGCCGGCCGGCCCGACGACGCGATCTTCGCCGCCGGCGACGTGGCGCGCTTTCCCCATCCGCTCTACGGCGGCCGTCCGGTCGCCCTGGAGCATTGGGGCAACGCCGTCGCGCAAGGGGCGCACGCCGCCCGCGCCATGCTGGACGGGCCGGACGCCGCGGGCGCCTATGCCGAGCTGCCGGCCTTCTGGTCGAGCCAGTTCGGCCTCAACATCAAGTCCCTCGGGCTGCTCGAGGGGGCCGACGCGATGGCGATCGTCCAGGGCGATCCCGGGACGGGCCGGTTCCTGGCGGTCTACGGCCATGAAGGCCGCACGATCGCGGCGGTCTCGATCAATGCCGGGCGCTGGCTGCCGGCCTACGAGGCGCCGATCCGGGAGGGTGCGCCGTTCCCGCCGATCACCGGCGGCGCCGACCAGCCCGCCCCGGCGCCGTTCCCGCCGGGCCTGCCGTCCATGCAGGCCGCCTGACGCGCGGCCCATCCGAGGTTCCGCATGACCGACACCGACGGCACCCTGTTCGCGCAGGTCCGCGACCCTGAGAACCGCGCCGATCCCTACCCGCTCTACACCCGCCTGCGGGCGCAGCCCGTCGCGCGCCAGGACGACGGCACCTGGGTGGCGAGCGGCTACGCGGCGATCCGCGCCCTCCTGCACGATCCCCGGGTCAGCTCGGAAGACCTGCCGCCGGCCGAGCACCCGGCGACCGGCAACCCGATCAAGGATTTCTTCGTCAACCCGATCAAGGACTGGATCACCGACCGCCACCGCCCCTTCATCTTCCGCGATCCGCCCGACCACGGCCTCCTGCGCCGCCAGGTGATGGGGCAGTTCACGGTGGCGCGGGTGCGGGGCATGAAGCGGCGCACCGAGGCGCTGGTGGACGAGTGCCTGAGAGCCCGCGCGGGCGCGACCCGCTTCGACCTCGTCGACGACCTCGCCTATCCGCTCCCGGTCACGGTGATCTGCGAGATGCTCGGCGTGCCGCGGGAGGACGAGGCGCGCTTCCACGCCTGGGCGACGCAGCTCGCCACCGCGCTCGAGCCCGAGAGCCGCAACGACGAGGACCTGCGGGCCCGCAACACCGAGACCTTCGACGCCATCGCGGCCTACATGCGCGACCTGATCCGCGAGAAGCGCCGGGCGCCCGCCGACGACATGCTGTCGGGGCTCGCCACGACCAAGGACGCGCAAGCCGGGCGGATGAGCGACCCGGACCTCGTCGCCACCGCGATCCTGCTCCTGATCGCCGGCCACGAGACCACCGTGAACCTCATCACCAACGGGATGCTGACGCTCCTGCGCCATCCCGACGAGCTGGCGCGCCTGCGCGCCGACCCGGAGCGGGCGCCGCGGGTGATCGAAGAGTTGCTGCGCTACGAGCCGCCGGTGCATTTCCGCACCCGGCTCACCCGGGCGCCGATCCCGGTCGGGGACGTCACCATTCCCGAGGGCGTGCCCCTGGTGCTGCTCTTCGCCGCCGGCAACCGCGACCCGGCCCGCTTCCCCGACCCCGACCGGTTCGACCCCGACCGGGAGGACAACCAGCATTTCGGCTTCGGCGGCGCGCTGCATTACTGCGTCGGCGCGCCGCTCGCCCGCATCGAGGCCGAGGCGGCGTTGACCGCGCTGGTCGCCCGCCTGCGGGAGCCCCGCCTCGTCGAGGACCCGCCGCCCTACCGGGCGGGCGCGTCCCTGCGCGGGCCCGAGCGCCTGCTCCTCGACATCCGCGGCATCGCCTGACGGCACCGCAAGGTCATCCGCGCGTTGCCCGCCGACGAACGACGCGACGGACGGGAGCGCACGATGGCCGAGGGCGGTGAGAAGACCGGGAAGACGGACGACAAGCCGGATTTCGCGCGCGGCATCCCGGCGGGCGACCTGCCCGAGGGCGCGATGATCGAGGGCACCCTCGGCGAGGACAAGGTGCTGCTCCTGCGCCGCGACGGCGCGGTGACGGCGATCGGCGCCCGCTGCACCCATCTCGGCGCGCCGCTCGCCAAGGGGATCGTCGCCGAGGGCGAGATCCGCTGTCCCTGGCACCATGCCCGGTTCAGCCTGGAGACCGGCGAGGCGGTCGGCGCCCCGGCCTTCGCGCCGCTGCCGTGCTACCGCGCCGAGGAGCGCGACGGCCGCATCACCGTGACCGGCCGGCGCGAGGCCGCATCGAGGCCTGAAGGCGCCGAGCCGGCCAAAGGTTCGCTCGGCAAGGTCGTCGTCATCGGCGGCGGGGCCGGGGGGCACGCCTGCGCCGAGTGGCTGGCCCGGGCCGGCCACGGTGGCGCCGTGACCCTGGTGAGCGACGATCCCGATCCGCCCTACGACCGCACCTTCTGCTCGAAGCAGTACCTCTCCGGCAAGGCGCCCCGGGAGAAGACGATGCTCGCCCCGGACGGCTTCTATGGCGGCGAGGGCCCGCGGCTCCTGCGCGACCGGGTGGTCTCGCTCGATCTCGGCGCGGAGGAGATCGTGACGGCCGGCGGCGAGCGGCTGGCCTACGACGCCCTGGTGATCGCCACCGGCGCGGCGCCGCTGAAGCCGGACCTGCCGGGCTTCGACCGGCCCGAGGTCCACACCCTGCGCAGCCTCAAGGACGCCGACGCCCTGATCGCGGCGGCCGAGAAGGCTCGCTCGGTCGCCGTGGTGGGGGCGAGCTTCATCGGCCTCGAGGTCGCCGCCGCGATGATCGCCCGCGAGAAGAGCGTCACGGTCGTGGCGCCCGATGCCGTGCCGCTGGCCAAGGTTCTCGGCGAGGCGGTCGGCCGCTTCGTCCAGGGCCTGCACGAGGAGAAGGGCGTGACGTTCCGGCTCGGCCGCAAGGTCGAGGGCTTCGACGGGACGGCGCTGACCCTCGACGACGGCAGCCGGATCGAGGCCGACCTCGTGGTGCTCGGCACCGGCGTCTCGCCGCGGGTCGACCTCGCGGCGGCGGCCGGGCTGGCGCTCGCGCAAAAGGACGACGGCGGCGGCATCGCGGTCGACGCGCATCTCGCCACCTCGGCGCCCGGCATCTACGCCATCGGCGACGTCGCGTCGTATCCGGATCCGCGCAGCGGCCGGCCCTTGCGGGTCGAGCACTGGGTCCATGCCCAGCGCCAGGGCCAGCACGTCGCCCGCACGCTGCTGGGCGAGACGGCGCCGTTCACCGAGACGCCGTTCTTCTGGAGCGGGCATTACGCCACCAGCCTGCGCTACGTCGGCCATGCCGGCTCGGCCGAGGAGCCCCGGATCGAGGGCGAGGTGGGCAAGGGCGACTTCGCCGTGACCTACCGCGAGGACGGGCGCGATGCCGCGCTCGCCACCTGCAAGCGCGACACGCGCTCGCTCGAGGTCGAGGCGGCGTGGGACCGGGAGGCGTGGGCGGCGGTCTGATCGCCAGGGGCCGGGGTCCGGGCGCGCCACCCCGCTTGCGCCCGGGCCCGTTCGCGGGCAGGTGGCGGACCAGTCCCACGGTCGAACACGGGCCCGTCCAGCGTTGCCGAGCGAAGATTCCCCGGGCCTTGCCCGTCTCGAAGGCCTGATCGGCTACACCCTGCGGCGGGCGCAGGTCGCGGTGTCGCGCAGCTTCGTCGAGCTGTTTGCCGACCTCGACGTGCGCCAGAGCCAGCTCGGCGTGCTCACGGTGATCGAGGGCAGCCCGGGCGCGCGCCCGAGCCAGGTCGGCGCGGCGATCGGCATCAAGCGGGCCAATATCGGCCCGCTCCTCGACGCGCTGGAGACCCGCGCCCTGGTGCGCCGCGAGCCCGACCCGACCGACCGCCGCTCGCAATCCCTGTTCCTGACGGAGGCCGGCGAGGCCCTGATGGCGGAACTCCACCGCCGGGAGGCCGCGCACGAGGAGCGCATCGCCGCCTTCCTGAACCCGGACGAGCGCACCATGCTCCTCGACTTCCTGCGCCGCCTGGAGCAGGGGGCGCGGGAGGTGGTGGGAGATTTGGCCGGCGACGAGGGGGCGGAGGAGACCGACTGAGGCTCACTCCCCCCGGAAGCGCCGCACCAGCTCCTCGGGGATCGGCGCCGCCTTCATTCGAGCGGGATCGTCGGGGTGGCGGCCGGCCCAGACCCGGCGCTCGCGGCCCTCGACGGCGAGTTCGCCGTCCTTGAGAAGGCGGTGGCGCACGGCAAAGCTCGATCGGCCGACATCCACCACCGTCGAGACGATCTCGACCCGGTCGCCGTAGCGCGAGGGCTTCAGGAACCGCGCCCCGGTCTCGACCAGCGGGATGCCGAGGAGGTCGTAGCGCGCGAGCATCCCGGCCTTCGGCAGGCCCGTCGCGGCCTCGCACAGCATCGCGGTCGACCAGTCGAAGAAATCGAAGAAGCGCGGGTTGAACACGATGCCGGCGGGGTCGCAATGGCCCCACTCCACCGTCAGGGTGCGGGCATGGGTGAAGCCCTCGTGGTCGGACGTCGAGTCTTGCGGCGGGGTCATGCGGTCTCCGGGACGATGATGGCGGGGGAAGGCGGCGCGGCGTAGAGGCGCTCGACCGCCTCGGCCCGGTTGCGCAGCACGCCGCGCTGGTTGATCGAGCCCTTGTCGGTCACCTCGTCGCGGTCGAGGGCCGGGGGCTCGGCCAGGAGCAGCAGCCGGGCGATGCGGTTCGACGAGCCGGTGGCCCTGGCGGCGAAGGCGGTCAGCCGCCGGGCGAAATCGCGGCGCAGGGCCGGGTGGGCGAGGACGCGCTCGTCGCCGCCGGTCTCGCCGCAGAGGGCCCGGCAGGCGGCGATGTCCGGAAAGACCAGGGCCGTGACCTCGTCCCGCGCCTCGCCCGCGATGGCGACGTCGCGCACCAGCGGCTGGAACGCGTCGAGGAATGCGGCCCGCAGGGGCCCGACGCTGACCCAGATCCCGGTGGTGAGCTTGAAATCCTCGTTGAGGCGCCCGTCGAAGGTGAAGCCGCGGAGGAGATCGTCGGGGTCGACCGGCACGAGCGCGTCGCCGAGGCGGTAGAATCCCTCGTCGTCGAAGGCCGCTGCCGTGAGGTCCGGCCGGCGCCAGTAGCCGGGGGTGACGTTGGGCCCGCGCACCCGTGCCTCGCGCTTGGTGCCGACAGGAGCGACCTTCAGCGCGACACCGGGAGCCGGCAGGCCGACCTGGCCGGCCTTGGCCGGGCGGTCGTCGGTGACGAGGGCGAGCGGCGCGGTCTCGGTGGCGCCGAGCCCCGTCACCATCGGCACCGTCCGGCCGATGGTCCGACGGGCGAGGTCGTCGATGGCGTCCCAGACCGGCTGCGGCAGGCCGGCGGCGGCGAAGAACGTGACCTGGAGCCGGCTAAAGAAGTTTCTTCGCAAAGCCTCGTCGTCGCGCAGGTGCGGCACCAGGGCCTCGAAGCCCTTCGGGACCGTCAGGTAGAGAGTGGGTGCGACCTCGCGCAGGGCCCGCACGGTCTCGCGGATGCCGCTCGGCGTCGGCCTTCCCTCGTCGATGTGCAGGATGCCGCCATTCGCCAGCACCAGGTTGAAGTTGTGGTTGCCCCCGAAGGTGTGGTGCCAGGGCAGCCAGTCGACCATCACCGGCGGCTCGGCGGTGAGCGCGGGAAACCGCGCCTGCAGCATCGCCTGGTTGGCGGCGAGCATCCGGTGGGTGTTCACCACCGCCTTCGGCACGCCGGTGGAGCCGGAGGTGAACAGGAGCTTCGCCACCGTGTCGGGCGTCACCGCGGCGTGGGCGGCGGCGACGGAGCCGGGATCGTGGGCCTGCATCAGGTCCGCGAACGGCGTCGCGGGCCGGCCGATCGCCGCGTCGTCGCCGATCACCACTTCCGTGCCCGCCGGCACCGCCGCCGCGATGGCGGCGGCATAGGTCGCCCCCTCCGCCGCGAAGACGAGGCCGGGGGTGAGCAGGTCGACGATCGCCCGCAGGCGGGCATGGTCCTGCGATACGGTGGAATAGGCCGGCGAGACCGGCGCCACCGCGATGCCGACATGCAGGGCGGCGAGCGAGACGAGCGCGTGCTCGAAGCCGTTGCCGGACAGGATCATCACCGGCCGCTCGGCCGAGAGGTTTCGGGCGAGCAGCGCCGCGGCGATCCGCTCGACGGCGCGGAGCGCCGCCCCGTAGGTCAGGGGCTCGGTGCCGCCTTGCCCGCGCCGGACCAGGAACGGGCGGTCCGGCGCCTCGGCGGCGTGGCGCACCAGGTGCGCAGTCAGGCGCTCCGGATAGGGCGGCAGCGCCGCCGTCGCGGTGACGACGAGGCTGCCGTCGTCGCGCGCGGTGAAACGATGCGTCTCCAAACGATGGGTCTCCATGCGTCTCATCCCTTCACCAGCGGGCAGCCGCCCTCGGCGAGCGGGCGCCAGGCCTCCTCGGCCGGCACGGTACGGACCGGCTTGAAGTAGTCCCAGCTGCCCTTGCTCTCGGCCGGGGTCTTGGTCTCGAGCAGGTACATCGGATGGAGCTTGCGGCCGTCCTCGCGGATGCGGCCCTTGCCGAAGATCGGATCGTCGGTCGGCATCGCCTTCATGGCCGCCACGACGCTGCGGCCGTCGCCCGCGTCCTTCACGGTGCCGAGGCTTTTCAGGTAGTGCTCCACCGCCGAGTAGACGCCGGCCTGCATGTCGTTCGGCATGGCGTGGCGCGGGTGGCGGGCGGCATAGCGCGCCGCGAAGGCCCGGGTGCCGTCGTCGAGGTTCCAGTAATACGGCGTGACGATGTAGACGCCCTGCGTCGCCTTGAGGCCGAGCGCCGGCATGTTGGTGATGTTGAGGATCAGCCCGGCGAGGCGCTGGCCCGGGGCGATGCCGAATTCCGCCGCCTGCTTGAGGGCGTTCGAGGTGTCGTCGCCGGCATTCGCCAGCCCGATCACGTCGGCGCCCGACGCTTGCGCCTGGAGCAGGAAGGACGAGAAGTCGGAGGTGCCGAGCGGATGGCGCGAGCCTCCCTTCACGCTGCCGCCCATCGCCTTGACCTCCTCGGCGGCCGAGCCTTCGAGGTCCTTGCCGAAGGTGTAGTCGGCGGTGAGGAAGTACCAGGACTTTCCGCCCTGCTGCACCAGGGCCTTGGCCAGCGCATGGCCGAGCGACCAGGTGTCGTAGGTCCAGTGCACGGTGTTGGGCGAGCATTGCTTGCCGGTGAGCTCGGCGGTGCCGGCGCCCGAGCCGATGAACACCTTGTTCTTCTCCCGCGCCAGGTTCGCCACCGCCAAAGCCACGGCGGAGTTCGGCACGTCGACGATCAGGTCGACGCCGTCCTGGTCGAACCAGCGCCGGGCGATCGAGGCGCCGATATCGGTCTTGTTCTGGTGGTCGGCCGAGACCAGCTCGACCGGCCGCCCGGCCTGCTTGGAAAAATCCTCGATGGCGAGTTGCGCCGCGATGACCGAGCCCTGGCCCTGGTAGTCGGCGTAGGGGCCCGACATGTCGTTGAGGACGCCGATCTTCACCGGCCTCTCGGCGGCCGCGGCGGGGGCGAGAAGGGACAGGAGGGCGGCGAGCGCCGGCGCGAGCCGGCGGATGGGGCGGCGTGGCATGGTTTCCTCCGGGGGTGGCCGGTCTTGGTGCCGGGCTTTGGAATTCATGACGATGATGTCAGGCGTGTTGTCTTGGTGATCGCGAGTAAAAATAAGTCGCTGGATCCCATCTCCCGAGTATGAGAGGGGTAAGGGGCGATCAAAGATCGCGCAGGGTGGAGACGGTGCAGCAATAATCCTGAAGCGTTGGGCTGCGCAGCTTAACGCTTGGTGTTTTATCCTGAACCCGAGCCACCCTCACCCCTGAAACCTCTCCCACACGGGAGAGGGGAACTGCGCTTGACTTGTCACCCGCTGCGTTTCCACCTCCCAGGGTCATCCCGGGGCTCGCCGAAGGCGAGAGCCCGGGATCCATAACCGCTGACGGTGCCTGAAAAGGCGGAACGCGCCCCGCTACGTCCTGGAACCTCAGCGGTTATGGATCCCGGGTTCCGCTTCGCGGCCCCGGGATGACGTGGAGGGTGTCAGGACATGGTGCGACTCATCGGGATCATTCCCGCACCTTCTTCGCCCGCCCCTCCAAGAACTCCGAAAGCCGCCGCTTGGCCTCGGCGTCGCTCTGCGCCACCGCGGTCATCAGCGCCTCGGTGAGATAGCCCGTCGCCGGGTCGGCCTCGGCGATGCGCGGCAGGGCGTGGATCAGGGCGTAGTTGGTGAGCGGCGCGTTCTCGGCCGCCCGGGCGGCGAGCGCGATCGCCCGCTCCAGCCCCTCGCCCGGCGCCACGACGTAGTGCGACAGGCCGAGCCGCTCGCCGCTCTCGGCATCGTGGACGCGGCCGGTCAGCATCATGTCGCGCATCCGCGAGACGCCGATCAGCCGCGGCAGCCGCACCGAGGCGCCGCCGCCGACGAAGATGCCGCGCTGGCCCTCCGGTAGCGCATAGAAGGCGGACGATTCGGCGACCCGCAGATGGGCCGAGAGCGCCAGTTCGAGCCCGCCGCCGATCACCGCGCCCTTCAGTGCGGCCACCACCGGCACCCGGCCGAACTCGATCTCGTGGAAGGCCCGGTGCCACATCCGCGAATGCAGCATCCCGGCCGGCGCATCGCGCTCGGTCAGCTCCGCGAGGTCGAGACCGGCGCAGAAATGCGGGCCTTCCGCCGCGATCACCAGGGCGCGCACGTCGTCGGGCAGCCCCCGGGCGATGCGCTCGAGCCCCAGCACCATGCCGTCGTCGAGGGCGTTGCGCTTGTGCGGGCGGTTCAGGGTGACGATCGCCACGGCGTCCCGCCTCGTGACGACCAGGGACTCGGTGCCGAGGCCCGACAGGTCCTCCCCCATGCGGCGCTCCTTGCGATTCTCGCTCCGGCCGTTCGCGCCGGATTGCCAAACCTGATTTGTAATGTGATATAACTATCTCAACGGGTCAATCGGGCGGCAAGCCCCGACAGCAGATCCGATCAGGGAGGGCGCCGCGATGAACCACGCGAGCGGACAGGCCGGCGCGTACCGCACGGTCATCGGACGGGTGGCGGTGATCGGCACCGGCGTCATCGGGGCGTCGTGGGTGTCGCAATGCCTCGCCCGCGGGCTCGCCGTCGTCGCCACCGATCCGGCTCCCGGCGCCGAAGCCGCTCTTCGCGAGACGGTCGCCCGGCACTGGCCGATCCTCGAACAGATCGGTCTCAGCCCCGGCGCCTCGCCCGAGCGGCTGACCTTCGTGGCCGGTCCGGAGGAAGCCGCCGCCGACGCCGATTTCGTCCAGGAGAACGGTCCCGAGCGCCTGGAGATCAAGCACGAGACCTTTGCCCGTCTCGACGCCGCGGCCGCGCCCGACGTGGTGCTGGCGACCAGTTCCTCCGGCCTGACCCCGAGCGCGATCCAGACCGCCTGCCGCCATCCCGGCCGGGTGGTGCTCGGCCATCCCTTCAACCCGCCCCACCTCGTCCCGCTGGTCGAGGTTCTGGGGGGAGAAAAGACCGACGAGGGCGCCGTCGCGGCCGCGATGGCGTTCTACCAAAACCTCGGCAAGCGGCCGATCCGCCTGCGGCGCGAACTCGTCGGCCACGTCGCCAACCGGCTCCAGGCGGCGCTCTGGCGCGAGGCGTTCCACCTCGTCGGCACCGGCGCCGCCACGGTGGCCGACATCGACGCCGCCATCGCCCACGGCCCGGGCCTGCGCTGGGCCCTGATGGGGCCGTGCCTGCTCAACCACCTCTCGGGCGGATCCAAGGGGCTCGCCCACACCCTCGACCATCTGGGACCCTTGATGGAGGCGATGTGGGCCGATCTCGGCGACCCGCGCCTGACCCCCGAGCTGAAGGCGACCCTCGTCGAGGGCCTCGAACAGGCGCTCGACGGGCGCGACCGGGACGCGATGGTGGCGCAGCGCGACCGGCTCCTCGTCGACCTCGTCCGGCACAAGCGCGAGGCGCCGGACCTGCCGTAACCAACCCCAACGAACCAAGGGAGCACACCATGACCAAGGTGATCGTGACGGTGGCGCCGACCGGCGGCATGGCCTCGAAGGCGCAGAACCCCAACCTGCCGACCCAGCCGGCCGAGATCGCCGAGTCGGTGCACAAGTCCTGGAAGGAGGGCGCGGCGATCGCGGCGCTCCACGCCCGCCGGCCGGACGACGAGGCGACCTGCAACGCCGAGATCTACCGCGACATCAACCGGCGCATCCGCGAGCGCTGCGACATCATCCTCAACAACTCGACCGGCGGCGGCTCGAGCGGCGACATGCTGGTGCCGCGCCCCGACGGGCTGTTCGAATCGAGCTTCGAGGAGCGGCTGAAGGGCTGCGAGGCCGGCGCCGAGATGGCGACCTTCGACGGCATGACCTTCGCGGACGTGCATGGCGGCCGCGAGATCCTGGTGGTCACCACGCCGAGCCGCTGCGAGGCCCTGGCCAAGCGCATGCAGGAGCGCGGCATCAAGCCGGAATGGGAGGTCTTCGGGCCCCAGCACATCCTGCAGGACGTGACCCGGCTGATCGAGAAGGGCTACGACAAGCCGCCCTACTACATCAACATGGTGCTGGGCGCAGACAAGGGTTTTCAGGGCGCGATGCCCTACTCCCACGACATCCTGGCGGCGATGATCCGGATGCTGCCGCCGCAATCGATCTTCTGCGTCTCCGGCATCGGCCCGGCGCAGCTGCCGGCCACCACCCAGGCCATCCTGCTCGGCGGCCACGTCCGGGTCGGGCTGGAGGACAACAACTACTATTCCCGCGGCCAGCTCGCCACCAACGAGCAGCTCGTCGCCCGCACGGTGCGGATCATCAAGGAGCTGAACCACGAGCCGGCGAGCCCGGCCGAGGCGCGCGACATCCTCGGCCTCAAGGCCGTCTGACGGGAGGGACGACGATGCGCGCCCTCCGCTCCGCCCTGCTGGCGGGCCTGATCGCCCTCGCGCCCGCCGCAGGCCGTGCGGCGGAGGGCGCGATCTCCGGCGATGTGGTCAAGATCGGCGTTCTCGCCGACATGTCGACCGCGATGTCCGGCAATTACGGCACCGGCAGCGTCACCGCGGCGCGGCTCGCGGTCGAGGATTTCGGTCCGACCGTTCTCGGCCGCCCGATCGAGGTCGTCGCCGCCGACCACCAGAGCAAGCCGGACGTGGCGAGCACGCTCGCTCGCCGCTGGTACGACGTCGAGGGGGTCGACATGATCACCGACCTCGGCAACTCGGCGGTGGCGCTGGGCGTCCAGGCGCTGGCGACGGAGAAGGGGCGGCTCGCCCTGATCACCGGATCGGGCTCGACGGTGATCACCGGGGCGCAGTGCTCGCCGAACGGCGCGCTCTGGGTCATCGACACCCATGCCCTCTCCCGCGCCATCGCCAAGCCCCTGGTGGAGGCGGGGGAGAAGACCTGGTTCTACGTCGTCGCCGACATCACGCTCGGAAAGTCCTTCGTCGCCGACGTGACGCCGGTGGTGACGGGCGGCGGCGGCAAGGTGGCGGGCCAGGTCTTCCACCCCCTGCTCTCGCCCGACCTGTCGTCGCAGATCCTGCAGGCGCAAGCTTCCGGCGCCGGGGTGATCGCGCTCTTCAACGTCGGCGGCGACGCGATCAACGCGGTCAAGCAGGCCTCCGAGTTCGGCGTGCTGGGCGGGCGTCAGAAGCTCGCCGGCTTCTACATGACGGCGGTCGACGTCCACGCGCTCGGGCTCGCGGCCGCCGGCGGCCTGTACCTGGCGGAGGCGTTCTACTGGGACCAGGACGACGCCGCCCGCGCTTTCGCCAAGCGCTTCTACGCGCGCCAGAAGGCGATGCCGAACAGCTACCAGGCGGGCGTCTACTCGGCGGTGATGCACTACCTGAAAGCCGTCAGGACCGCCGGCACCGATGCGGCCGCACCGGTCATGGCGGCGATGCGCGCGATGCCGATCGAGGACGTCATGACCCGTGGCGGCCGCCTGCGGCCGGACGGGCGGGTGATCCGCGAGGTCTCGCTCTTCCGGGTCAAGCGCCCGGAGGAGTCGAAGGGCGAGTGGGACGTGATGGCGCGGGTCGCGACGCTCTCCGGCGACGAGGCGTTCCGGCCGCTCTCCGAGAGCGACTGCCCGCTGGTGAGGGGCAAGCCGTGATCCGGGCCATGACGACGATCCCCGCCCCCGCCCTGGAGCACGTCTTCGACGCCCGCATCCTGGTCGCGGTACCCTGCGAGATCGGGGAGACAGTGGCGGGCAGCCGCCGGGTCATCGCCATCACGGGCGGCATCGTCTCGGGGCCCGGCCTCGCCGGCCGGGTGATGCCCGGCGGGGCCGATTACCAGACCATCGCGGGCGACGGGCTGACCCAGCTCCATGCCCGCTACGTGATCGAGGCCGAGGACGGCGCGCGGATCTACGTCGAGAATACGGGCCTGCGCTTCGGCCCACCCGAGGCGCTGGAGCGCCTGCGCCGGGGCGAGCCGGTCGATCCCGCGCTGATCTACTTCCGCTCCGCGCCCCGGTTCGAGACCGCGGCCCCGCGCCTCGCCTGGATGCAGACGAGTCTCTTCCTCGCCACCGGGGCGCGGGCCCCGGACCATGTGGCGCTGAGCGTCTACCGGGTCGCGTGACGGCTTACGCCGCGGGCGGCGCCACCTCGCCCTCGCCGGATCGGGCCACCGCCACCGTCCCGCCCTCGACCAGCGTGAACACGATCCCGGCCTTGCGCAGGGCGGCAAGGGCGTGAGGGCGCGAGCGCGAGGTCGGCCCCTCGGATTCCTCCTCGAGGCGCCGGACGGTCGAGAGCGACAGGCCGCTCGCCCGCGCGAGGTCGTTGAGGGTCCAGTCGAGGAAGCCGCGCGCCGCCCGCAGGTGGCAGCCCTGGATCGCCTGCTCGACCTGGCGCGGCAGCGGCCCGCACGGGGTCGCCGCCGTCCCGCCATCGTGCGGGGTGATTACGATGGTCCAGCCCATCTGGTCGGCCGCCCCCTCCCGGAGGGGCACCATCGTCAGGTGGAACGGCGCCCGCCCGCCGGCGGCGAGCCGCAAGGTCGGGGCGATGCTGAAGGTCCGCCCGGCCGCGGCGAGGCGGGGCAGCTCCTCGGCCCAGCGCGCCCATTCCTCCGGCACGATCGGGCTGAGCCAGTTCGCCCGCACGTCCTCGCGGCCGAGGCCGACGAGCGCCAGGAAATCGGGGCCGTACTCGGTCGGCGGCAGGCTCGCCTCGGAATAGATGAAGACCTGCGCCTGCTGCGCCAGGCTCGCCCGGCGCTGCTGCTCGAGGCGGTGCAGCTCGGCCAGGCGCTCGCGGTCGGTCACGTCGAGCAGCACGCCGGTCACCGAGACGGGCCGGCCCTCGGCGCTGAAGAACACCTCGCCGCGGCTCACCACCGTGCGGGCCGTCCCGTCCGGCCGGATCAGCCGGACCGTGTGGCTGCCGAAGATCCCGGTCTGGACGATCTGGGCGGCATCCTCCAGCACGTCGCGGTCGGCCGGGTGGACCAGACCCAGCAGCCGCTCGTAGCTCGCCGCCTCGCCCTCCGGCAGCCCGAGCAGGCGGTACAGCCCGGACGACCAGACCTGGCGGCCGGTGCCGAAATCCCAGCGCCAGGCGCCGGTGAGCCCGAACGCCTCGATCAGGTGCATGAAGTCGTGGGAGGTCGGATCCGCCGGCCGGCCCGTCCCGCCGATCGACGCGCTCATCGGCGGCCGGCCCGTGCCGCGGCGCCGGACGACGGGACGCGTGCGGGCGGCGGCCCTCCGGCCCCGCGCCCAGCCGGCGTTCGAAACTCGCTGTCCAAAGCCACCATTCCCAGAACGACGGATGCGCCGCGTCGCGGACCGGCCGGTCCACGATCTTGTCAATTGATTGTACACTATCGATTGCCGCACCGGCAACCATCGCCTCTACGGTGTCAGGCCTGCGAACCGGGACACGGACGCCTCTCCGGCGGGCTCGCGAAAGGGTCTGCAGGGGCTTGCGGCCGCACGGAACGCGTCGGCTGCGTCACGACGCAGCAGGCGATCGATGGCCTGGATGGGAACGAAGACGAAACTTCTCCATACGGATGACCGGGCAATAAACATCTTCTCTTTCGTCATCGAAAATGGAAAACCGCGTCTATTGCTGCGAGCCCATGCACCGACCTATCTAGTGGTTCGAGGCTGCCATCCGGGAAGCCTTCCGTCCACGCCGGGTCTTACCATGCGTCCTGCCATCTTCGATCCGTTCGGCGAGCGCCTGGACCTGCGACCGGTGTCGGAGGCTGCCTGCACCGCGGCGCCTCGGCGTCGGCGGACCCGCCGCATCGTCGGCGCGGTGTTGTTCTGGGCGCTTGCCGCGGGGCTGATCACCGCCCGTGGCGCGTTCTTCGACCCGAGCACCGCCTTCGGTCCCGACGCCCCGGCCCGCGTGGCCGCGCAGGCCGTTGGTCCGACCCAGAATCTTGCCGCCGCGTCGGACGCATCCGTCCTTCGCTGACGGTCCGACGGCCTCGTCCCGCGATCCTGGCCCTCCCGGGACTTCGCGCACTGCCTCCAGGGACTTCTTCCTCCCAGCCGCTCGTCCGCTCGCCGCAACGACCTCGTCGAGCGGTCTGCGCGCAAGCATCGCTCTTCAGGAACGGCACCCGGCATCCCACATCCATCGCGTGACGAGGCGATAGCGCCTCCGGGGCCGCAAGGCCCCGTTCCGTGACCGGAGCGACCCGATGCTGTTCTTCCGCAAGCGTGCCGAGATGCCGGCCCCCGACCAGATCCTGCCGGGCCGGCCGACCCCCCTGCCGACGGCCGACCGCCACTTCGTCAACGGCCATCCGCTGAAGGGCCCCTACCCGCCCGGGATCGAGACCGTCGTGTTCGGCCTCGGCTGCTTCTGGGGCGCGGAGCGCAAGTTCTGGCAGCTCGGCGACGGGGTGTTCGTCACCGCGGTGGGCTACGCCGCCGGCACCACGCCGAACCCGACCTACGAGGAGGTGTGCTCCGGGATGACCGGGCACAACGAGGTCGTGCTCGTCGCCTACGATCCGGCCGCGATGCCGTTCGCCAGCCTGCTCAAGACCTTCTGGGAGAGCCACGACCCGACCCAGGGCATGCGCCAGGGCAACGACGTTGGCACGCAGTACCGCTCCGGCATCTACCTGTCGGACGCGACCCGCCTGGCGGAGGCCGAGGCGTCCCGCGAGGCCTACGGCGGCGCCTTGAAGGCGCGGGGCTTCGGCCCGATCACCACGGAGATCCGCGACGGCGGGCCGTTCTACTTCGCCGAGGAGTACCACCAGCAGTACCTGGCGAAGAACCCGGGCGGCTATTGCGGCCTGGGCGGCACCGGCGTGTCCTGCCCGGTCGGGGTCGGCGTCGCGGCCGAGTGACCTGAAGAGGTCGAGTGATTCGAAAGAGGGCAGGACCGGCTCCCGGCCGGTCCTGCCCTCTCGTCATACGAAATCCGATTGGTTGCTTCGCAACGCGGATTTCGGCTTCGCTCACGCGCCGTCTCAGCGCGCCTTCAGCACCGTGCGGCAGGCATCCGGCAGGCCCGCCAGCGTCATTGGCGGGCGCGGCTTGCCGGGCGGGCGCGGCTTGGGGTTCAGGATCGCGTCCGAGAACCAGTAATCGAGCTCGGGGCCGCAGCCGTCGCCGGAAGGCGGCGGGTCCTGGTCGTGGCAGGCCGCGTCGCCCGCCGGGCAGTCCAGCCGGATGTGGAAGTGGTAGTTGTGGCCGTAGATCGGCCGGACCTTGGTGAGCCAGCTCCGGTCCGAGCCCGCCTCGCGGCAGAGCGCCAGCTTGATCGCCGGGTTGACGAAGATCCGCGCCACCTCGGGCTCGCGTGACACCATCTTGATCAGCCTCAGGTGCTCGGGCCGCCACACGCTCGGGTCGATGTCGCGCCGGTCGGACCGAACCACGTTGGTGGCCGACATCTCCTCGCGCTCGGCCCGGGTCAGGCGTCGGTCCGGCATCGGGGTCAGCCAGATGTCGGCATCGAGGCCGAGCTGGTGCGAGGCATGGCCGGTCAGCATCGGCCCGCCCCGGGGCTGGGACATGTCGCCGACGAGAAGCCCCGGCCAGCCCGCCTTGCGCGGCGCCTCGGCGGCGATCTTCTCCAGGAACGCGACGAGCCGCGGGTGACCCCAGTTCCGGTTGCGGGACAGGCGCATCACCTGCCAGGTGTCGCCGTCGATCGGCAGGGCCTCGGCGCCCGCCACGCAGCCCCGCGCGTAGCCGCCGATCGCCTGCGGCGGCAGGGCCGCCGGCGTCGTCGCGCGCCCGAACAGGGCCTTGGCCGGCGTCGACGGGTCGTCCGGGTTGGCGAGCGGCGGCAGCGGCTTGGGATGCAGGGTGCCGCGATCCTGCGCGAGGGCGGGAGCGGCGAGCGTGAGGAGGACCGTCAGGACGGCGGTGCGGCGAATCGGCATGGGGCCAAGCTAGCGCTCCGCTCCGCGTCGGGAAACCCGCCTCCCGGCTCCGCCATTCGCCGCAGCGGCACCGGAACAGGCGCCCGCGCGCCGGCGTTGCCGGGGCAACCCGACACCCGCGCTGCGGATACGAACCGGAGGACAAGCCCGATGACCACCGTCGCACCGACGATCGGCGACCGTTCCGACATGGGCAGCCAGACCACCACCCAGACCAACGCCCTCATCGCGAGCGACCGCGTCGAGGGCACCGCGGTGCGTCGCCCCAACGGCGACAGCATCGGCCGCATCGAGCGGCTGATGATCGAGAAGGCCTCCGGCAAGGTGGTCTACGCCGTGATGAGCTTCGGCGGCTTTCTCGGCATCGGCGAGGGTTACCACACCCTCCCGTGGTCGACCCTGCGCTTCGCGCCCGAGATGGATGCCTACGTGGTCGACCTCACCGAGGAGCAGCTGCGCGCCGCCCCTCCGGCCTCGGCGGAGGGCAACGACCCCTCCTTCGACCGCGGTTGGGAGGAGCACGTCCACCAGTACTTCAAGGCGACGCCGTACTGGAGCGTCTGATCCCGGACCGGCTGAGGCGTCTACCGACGAAGCGGTTACCGGTTCGTCGGAGGATGCGGCAAAGCCAAAGACCTGGAGCAACACCCGATTGCAGGGCGATCGGGTGTTGCTCTACGGGGCCTCCGCCGGCACGCCCGACAGGGCCCAGCGGCACAGGCTCGATTCCTTGACCTTCAGGCAATCGTAGGCGGTGCCGCCGACCACAACCCGCTCGGCGTTGCCCTCGACCCGGTCCGGGCCGAACCGGGCGCAGCCGAGATGGTCGGCCTTCGGATCGGCCAGCCGCGCCTTGATCGCCGCAGAATCGCCCGCCGTCTCGGTCATCAGGATGCGCAGGTTGGCGAGCGAGGCGCAGGCTACGACCTTCGTCGGCACGGCCGCCTTGTCGGGTGCGGGCTTCCCCGGAGCCTTGGCCCTCTGCGCCGCTACCGGGCCTGCGGCGACGGCGAGCCCGAGAGCGGCCAGGAACCACCGAGAGCGACGCTCCTTGCGGGTCCCCATTCAGAGACGACCCGTCATAGACCACCCATGCGGCGCACCAGCGCCCACTCCGACTCGCTGACCGGCTGCACCGAGAGGCGCGAGTTGTTGACCAGCACCATCTCGCGCAACGCCGTCTCGGCCTTGATCGCCTCCAGGGTGACGGGTTGCGGCAGGGCGACCACCGCCTTGAGGTCGACCATCCCGAAGCGGCCGGTCTCGTCGGTATGGTCGGGATAGTAGGTGCGGATCACCTCGACGATGCCGACCACCGCCTTGCCCTCGTTCGAGTGGTAGAAGAAGCCCTGCTCGCCGAGACGCATCGCCTCCAGGTTCTTGCGGGCGACGTGGTTGCGCACCCCGTTCCAGTACGTCCCCGCCTCGCCCGCGGCGACCTGGTCGTCCCACGACCAGACCGAGGGCTCGGACTTGTAGAGCCAGTGCGCCATCCCGTCGTCTTTCCACGCTCGCAGCCGCTCGCGCTGCGCGGGCTCCCCATCGCCCGATCCGGGTGCGGGAGTCCAGAGGGAGCGGAGGCCGTGGCCTGCGGTCGGCTGCCCCAGGGTTCCGGGGATCGTTCGGGTGCCGGAATGCCGACCGATCCTGAAAACCGTGCATCCATCGATTGTACAGCCGTGAAAACCGGACGAGAATTCTCCCCGAGGCCGCGCCGTCGGCACCGGTTCGCGGGAGAGGAATCGATGATCGACTGGACCTGGCTTCTCTCGACCAGCGCCTTCGCCGTGGCGATGTCGGCGACGCCCGGGCCCAACAACACCATGGTGGTGGCCTCGGGTGCCACCTACGGCTTTGCCCGCACGATGCCGCACATGCTCGGCATCGCGGCGGGCTTCCCGGTGATGCTGATCATGCTCGGCACCGTCGGCCTGCCCCTGCTCGCCGATCCGCGGGTCCATGCCGTACTCAAGTGGGTGGGGGCCGCCTACCTGCTGTGGCTCGCCTGGAAGATCGCGACCGCCGATCCCGCGACCGAGTCCGTGGCGACGCCCGGGGCGGCGACCCCTGTGACGTCCGGACGCCCGCTCGGCGTCCTGCAGGCGGCCCTGTTCCAGTGGGTCAACCCGAAGGCCTGGATCATCGCCGCCGGGGCGCTCGCCGCCTACACGACGGATGCCGACGGCGCGTCGCTCGCCGCGACGCTGGTTCTCGCCTTGGTGTTCGGGCTCGTCGCCGTCCCGTGCGTCGCCCTGTGGACGCTGATCGGGGTCGGCACCGCGCGGCTGCTGCGCTCGCGGCGATCGGTGCGTCTGTTCAACCTCGCCATGGCGGGGCTGCTGGTCGCGTCCCTGGTGCCAGTTCTCGCCGAGTAGGACGGTCGTTTCCCGTGAAACGTTTTCGTCCCGGATCGGGATTTTCGTGCGGACCGGGGCGGTGAACGCCCCGGTCCGCATTCGCGGGGAAGCTTACGCGGTGCCGCCCTGGACCTGCGCCTCGGCGGCCTTCTGGCGGTAGAGGCCGACGAAGTCGATCGGGTCGATGTAGAGCGGCGGGAAGCCGCCGTTGCGCACCGCGTCGGCGATGATCTGGCGGGCGAACGGGAACAGCAGCCGCGGGCACTCGATCATGACGGCCGGGTGCATCTGGTCCTGCGGGATGTTGCGCAGGCGGAAGATGCCGGAATAGGTCAGCTCGAACGCGAACAGCACCTCGGCGCCGATCTTGGCATCGCCCTCGAGGCGCAGGTCGACTTCGAAGTCTTCCTCGGCGAGCTGCTTGGCGTTGACGTTGACCTGGATGTTGATCTGCGGGCCCTGCTGCTGCGGCTGCAGCGAGCGCGGCGCGTTCGGGTTCTCGAAGGAGAGGTCCTTGGCGTACTGGGCCAGCGCATTCAGGGTCGGGGTGAGGTCGTCGGGCTGCGCCGCGGCGCCACCGTTGCCGTTCGGTACCGGGGAATCGGCCATGGCGGAGGGTTCCTTCGAGGGCTGGACGTAACGACGAACCGTCGCACGCTGGCGCGCAAATCGGCGCGCGCGACGGCGGGGTTGCGGCTATCATGCCCGCAGCGCGTGAACAAGCAGAGCGGCCGATCGTCTCCTCCGACCCATTGACCCTGCGACAGGCCGAGGGCCGGCCCGCCCGCTGCGGCACCTTGCGCGTGGACGGGCACATCCTCGCGAGGCGCCGCCTGGATACGACGGCCCCTCGGCCCCATATCGTCTCCATGGGCCCGCCGCGCGGCGCCGGCCGGGGGTTTGCCGTGGTTCTCTGGGACTTGCCGAGGTGTTTGCCGAAGCTCTCGCCGAGGTCCCGGCCGAGGTTCTTGCCATCCCCCGGTGCCGGTGCCAAAGCCGGCGACGCGCCGAATGTATCGCACGCTGAGCCGGGACGGCCAGGAATGCTCCGCGTAAGGCCGCCAAGAACGGATCGATGAACGGATCGATGATGCAGGATTCCCTCGACCTTACGACCCTCATCTTCCTCGGGCTTGCGGTCTTCGTGATCTGGAAGCTCCGGTCCGTCCTCGGACAGAAGACCGGGAGCGAGCGGCCGCCCTTCAACCCGCTGGCCCGCCGCGAGGAGCCGCCGCCGGCCGCCACGCGCGAGGGCGACAACGTCGTGCGGCTGCCGGGCGCCGGCGCCGAGCGCGCCGCGGCCGCCCCGGTGGCGACGGCGGTGCCGCGCAACTGGAAGGGCGTGGTCGAGCCGAACTCGCCCGCCGCCCGCGGCCTCGACCTGATCATCCAGCAGGAGCCCGGCTTCGATCCCCGCGGCTTCACCGACGGCGCCAAGCTCGCCTACGAGACGATCGTCACCGCCTTCGCCAAGGGCGACCGCAAGACCCTCAAGACCCTGCTCTCGCGCGAGGTCGCGGACGGGTTCGAGCGGGCGATCCAGGGCCGCGAGCGCGCCGGCCAGACCGTCGAGACCACCTTCGTGTCGATCGACCGGGCCGAGATCGTTGGGGTCGATGTGCGAAACCGCGTCGCCCAGGTCACCGTGCGCTACCTCTCGAAGCTGATCACCGCCACGAAGGGCCCGCAGGGCCAGGTCGTGGACGGCAGCCCCGAGAAGGTGGTGGACGTCACCGACGTCTGGACCTTCGCCCGCACGCTCGGCAGCCGCGATCCGAACTGGCAGCTCGTCGCCACCGAGGCTGGGCAGTAAGCAGGCCGAAGCCCGGCTCCCTCCGCGGAGCCGGGCCACGCCACCCCACCGGTTCGCCGCTCCGGCGGCTTGATCGTCCGCCGGGCATCGGCCAAGATCGAACGACCGTCGCCCACCGCGACCCCACCCAGCATCGCCACATTTCCGGGGCCGGAGCCCGTCAAGCCCATGCCGCCGGCCGTCGGCCCCTACCGTTCCGTCCCCGGTCGCGTTCGCAGACCCCGCCCTCGCAGGTTCCCCTCGGGCAGAGGTCTCCGCACCGGTTCCCGCCTCTCAGCGCTGCTTCTCGCCGGTCTCCTCGCCGGCCGGGCCGAGGCCGCCCCGTTGCGCGTCGGCGACGCCGTGCTCGAGCCCGTCGCCCTCGACGCCCTCCCGGGGTTTGGCGACGACGACCTGACGGCGGCGCTCGCGGCGTTCCGGGCGACCTGCAGACCGGATCAGCCCCAGGCGCCGGTCCTCGCCGAGGCCGCCCCCGACGCGCCGCGCCAGGACCTCGCGGCGGCCTGCGCCGCCGCCGCGGCCGTGCCCTCCGAGGGCGCGCGGGAGTTCTTCCTGCGCCGGTTCGCCGCCTACCGGGTCCTGCGGCCGGCCCGGGAGACTCCGGCCGAGCGCCGGGCGGGCTTCCTCACCGGCTATTTCGAACCCGAGCTCGACGGCTCCCCGGTGCCGACGGCGGACTTCACCGTGCCGGCCCTGGCGCGCCCCGACGACCTCGTTTCCCTGGAGCCCGGCGAGACCCGGCCCGGTCTCGATCCGTCGCTCCGCGCCGCGCGCCGCGAGGGCGACGCGCTGACGCCCTATCCCGACCGGGCGGCGATCGAGGACGGGGCGCTCGGGCCGCGCACCCGCCCGCTGGTCTGGCTGCGCGACGCGGTCGACCTCCTGGTGCTGCAGGTCCAGGGCTCCGGCCGGGTCCGCCTGCCCGACGGCCGCTCGGTCCGCCTCGCCTATGACGGGCGCAACGGCCGGCCCTACACCTCGGTCGCCCGGCTGATCGTCACCGGCGGCCATCTGCCCCTCGAGGGCCTGACGCTCGAGCGCTGGACCGGCTGGCTGCGGGCCCACCCGGCGATCGCCCGCGACCTGATCCGCCGCAACGCCTCCTACATCTTCTTCCGTCTCGACGACGGCGCCCCGGAGACCGGGCCGCGCGGCGCCGCGGGCGCGCCGCTGACCGCCGGGCGCAGCCTCGCGGTCGACGCCACCCTGTGGCGCTACGGGTTGCCGTTCTGGCTCGACGGGGCTTTGCCGGAGCCCGAGGGCGGCAGCGTCCCGCTGCGCCGCCTCGTGATCGCCCAGGATACCGGCTCGGCCATCGTCGGCCCGGCCCGGGGCGACCTCTATTTCGGCACCGGCGCCCGGGCCGGTGCCACGGCGGGGCTCCTGCGCGACCCGGCCCGCTTCGTCGTGCTGCTGCCGAAGCCGGATGCGCCGGGTGCTGCGCCGTGACCGAGCCGCGCCGTCCCCGCCGCGTCCGCCGCCTCACCACCGAGGAGAGCCGGCTCTGGGCCGAGATCTCCCGCCTGATCGTGCCGCTGCGCGGGCGGGCGCCCGTCCCCGTCGCGCCCTCCCCTCCCCCGGTATCGGTGCCGACGCCCGCCCCTGCGCCCACGGTGCCTCCGCCGCCGCAATTCGTGCGGCCCGCCAAGGTGGCGCGACCTGCCCCCAAGGGGGCCTCGAAGAGCGCGAGCCCGCCTCCGCCGCCCGCGCCGGTGCTGCCGCCGCTGGCGCCTCTGGAGCGCCGGGTGCGGACCGGCCTGCGCCGCGGTTCGCGCAGCGTCGATGCCGCGATCGACCTGCACGGCATGCGCCAGTCCGAGGCGCATGCGGCGCTGATCGGCTTCCTGCACCGCTCCCGCGCCTCCGGGCACGCGGTGGTGCTGGTCGTCACCGGCAAGGGCGGTGGCGGCGACGATCCCTATGCCGAGCGCGGCGTCCTGCGCCGCAGCGTCCCGCACTGGCTGCGCCTGCCCGAGCTGCGCCCCCTAGTCGTCGGCTTCGAGGAGGCCGCCCACCACCATGGCGGCGGCGGCGCGCTCTACATCCGCCTCCGGCGCCGCTGACGGTCGCCTCATCCCTTCGTCGGTCCCGTCGGCGCGTCACTTTTCCCTTGCGGGGACTTGAGTCGGTGCCGCGGAGCCGCTACATAAAGTCGTTCCCTCCTCCATCGTCTTGTCACGTCGCATCCAGGACCGATCCGGTTCCTCCGCGCGACCTCCGGGACACATCAGGCGACGATTTCGCGACCGGTGCCCGCCTCGGCCACCCCGTTGCTTTCCGCTCAACGCCGCGACCCGCGGCGGCCGGACTTGTCCCGACATGACGACGCTCCCCAGCTTCGCCTCGCACCCCGATATCCCATGATCGAAGACACGCTCGCCCCGATCGAGACCCCGGCCGCCCCCGCCATGCGCGAGGTGAAGCTGCAGGATCTCAAGTCCAAGACCCCCACCGAGCTCCTGGCCTTTGCCGAGGAGGTCGAGGTCGAGAACGCCTCGACCATGCGCAAGCAGGAGCTGATGTTCGCGATCCTGAAGCAGCTCGCTGCCAAGGACGTCGAGATCATCGGTGCCGGCACCGTCGAGGTGCTGCAGGACGGCTTCGGCTTCCTGCGCTCCTCCGACTCGAACTACCTGCCGGGCCCGGACGACATCTACATCTCGCCGACGCAGATCCGCCGCTTCGGCCTGCGCACCGGCGACACCGTCGAGGGGCCGATCCGGGGCCCGAAGGACGGCGAGCGCTACTTCGCGCTGCTCAAGGTCAACACCATCAACTTCGAGAACCCGGACAAGATCAAACACAAGGTCCATTTCGACAACCTGACGCCGCTGTTCCCGACGCAGCGCTTCAAGCTCGAACTGGCGGAGCCGACCCGCAAGGACTTCTCGCCCCGGATCATCGACATCGTCGCGCCGATCGGCAAGGGCCAGCGCGCCCTGATCGTGGCGCCGCCGCGCACCGGCAAGACGGTGCTGATGCAGAACATCGCCCAGTCGATCACCCTGAACCACCCCGAGTGCTACCTCATCGTCCTGCTCATCGACGAGCGGCCGGAAGAGGTCACCGACATGCAGCGCTCGGTGAAGGGTGAGGTCATCGCCTCGACCTTCGACGAGCCGGCGACCCGCCACGTCCAGGTCGCCGAGATGGTGATCGAGAAGGCCAAGCGCCTCGTCGAGCATGGCCGCGACGTCGTCATCCTGCTCGACTCGATCACGCGGCTGGGCCGCGCCTACAACACCGTGGTGCCGTCCTCCGGCAAGGTGCTGACCGGCGGTGTCGATGCCAACGCCCTGCAGCGGCCCAAGCGCTTCTTCGGCGCCGCCCGCAACATCGAGGAGGGTGGCTCGCTCTCGATCATTGCCACCGCGCTGATCGACACCGGCTCCCGCATGGACGAGGTGATCTTCGAGGAGTTCAAGGGCACCGGCAACTCCGAGATCATCCTGGACCGCAAGGTCTCCGACAAGCGCATCTTCCCGGCGATCGACATCACCCGCTCGGGCACCCGCAAGGAGGAGCTGCTGGTCCCGCCGGACGCGCTCAAGAAGACCTACGTGCTGCGCCGCATCCTCAACCCGATGGGCGTCACCGACGCGATCGAGTTCCTGCTCGACAAGCTGCGCCAGACCAAGAGCAACGGCGACTTCTTCGACTCGATGAACACCTGATCCGGCCCCTTCGGTCGCAGTCGTCAAACTCGCGCGCGGCGCCCCGAGAGGGGCGCCGTTTTCGTATCCAGCCCCGCTCCCGGACACCGCATCCCGCGGCTCGGATGCCCGCACGTGGCACCCCGGCGGGTGGGTGGCCGGCGACAAAGGTCTTCGCCCGGAGGGGCCCGAGTTCGACGCCTGCTTGCGTGCACCCGTCTCCGCCTGGCCGGGGTCCGGCACCGGGCAGGCCACGGTATCGCGGGCTCCGCACGGAGGCGGCACTGTGCTCCGGCTGTCGACGCAGTGAGCAAGACGCCGCCCGTCCCGATCCGTTCGGCGGCAAGACCGGATCGTGCTAGCCACGGCGCCACCCTTTTCGATGCCCCCTCCCCCGATCACCCGATGCTCGCGCCCGACACCATCTTCGCCCCCGCCACCGGCTACGGCCGTACCGCCGTCGCTGTCGTGCGGATCAGCGGCCCGCAGGCCGGCCCCGCCCTCGCGGCGCTGATCCGGACCCCGCTGCCGCCGGCGCGCCGCCTCGCCCTGCGCACCCTGCGCGAGCCGGAGACCGGGGAGATCCTCGATCAGGCCCTCGTCGCGTGGCTGCCCGGCCCCGGTACCGCAACCGGAGAGGACATGGTCGAGCTGCACCTGCATGGCGGCCCGGCGGTCCGTGCGGCGGCTCTGCGCAGCCTCGGCGCACGGCCGGGCCTGGTGCCGGCCGAGCCCGGTGCCTTCACCCGGCGGGCCTTCCTCAACGGCCGGATGGACCTTACCGCCGTCGAGGGACTGGCCGACCTGATCGAGGCCGAGACCGAGGCGCAGCGGCGCCAGGCCGTGCGCCAGCTCGATGGGGCGCTGGGCCGGGCGGTCGAACGCTGGCGCGACACGCTGCTTGATGTGCTCGCCGGCACCGAGGCCGCCCTCGATTTCTCTGACGAGGGCGATGTCGACGATGAAGCCCTGACCGCCTCGGGCTGCATCGCGGCCGCGCGGGTGCGGGACGAGATCCGCGCCGTCCTCGCCGATGGCCGGCGAGGCGAGCGGTTGCGGGAAGGTTTTACGGTCGTGCTCGCCGGCGCGCCCAATGCCGGCAAGTCGACCCTGCTCAACGCGCTGGCCCGGCGCGACGTGGCGATCGTCTCGGAGGTTCCGGGCACCACCCGGGACGCGATCGAGGTACGCTGCGATCTCAGCGGGCTGCCGGTGCTGCTGGTCGATACCGCCGGCCTGCGCGAGACCAGCGACGCGATCGAGGTCGAGGGCGTCGCCCGCAGTCGTCGCCGCATCGAGCAGGCCGACCTCGTCCTCTGGCTGCGCGAGCCGGGCGGAGCCGAGCCCCCTGCCCTTCCGGTTCCTTTCCGCGTGGTTTCGACCAAGCGAGACGTGCCGGGAGACCGGATGGAGGGCGAGATTGCGATCTCGGCGCGGACGGGGGACGGGGTCGATCGTCTCCTGAGCGAGATCGAGCGTGAAGCCGCGACCTCGCTCGGAAGCGGCGACGCCCTGGTCACCCGCGAACGTCAGCGTCTCGCACTCGAAGCCTGCATGCGCCATCTCGACAGGGTGGCAGCTCACGGTGACACCCTGCCGGCGGAACTGGTCGCGGAGGATCTGCGCCTCGCGGTCCGCGCCCTCGGCGAGGTCGCCGGTCGGGTGGGCGTCGAGGAAATGCTGGACCGGCTCTTTGCCGGGTTCTGCATCGGCAAGTAGCCTTCTCGCCACCGGTCCCGCGGAGTTTTCACGTGAAACGCGCGTGGCGCCGACAGGATGATTGACGTTGCCGGTCGGCGCCCCCTAATCACCCCATGCACAGAGATGATTCCTCCTTCGACGTGATCGTCGTCGGCGGTGGGCATGCGGGCGCCGAGGCGGCCGCCGCCGCCGCGCGTTACGGGGCCCGCACCGCCCTGGTAACCCATCGCCGCGACACGCTCGGGGCGATGTCCTGTAACCCGGCCATCGGCGGCCTCGGCAAGGGTCACCTCGTCCGCGAAGTCGATGCCCTCGACGGGCTGATGGGCCGGGTCGCCGACCGCGCCGGTATCCAGTTCCGGCTACTGAACCGCCGCAAGGGCCCGGCGGTACGCGGGCCCCGCACCCAGGCCGACCGCAAGCTCTACGCCCGGGCGATGCGGGCGGCGCTCCCCGAAACCCCGAACCTGACCATCGTCGAGGGCGAGGTCGCCGACCTGACCGTCGTCGACGGACGAGTCGCCGGCGCCGTGCTGACGGACGGCCGTGCCCTCCCCTGCCGCGCCGTCGTCCTGACCACCGGGACCTTCCTGCGTGGCCTGATCCATATCGGCGAGGTGACCATGCCGGCCGGCCGCATCGGCGAGGCGCCGGCGCTCGGCCTGTCGGCGACCCTCGATCGGTACGGCTTCGCGCTGGGCCGCCTCAAGACCGGGACACCGCCGCGCCTCGACGGCCGCACGATCGACTGGCATGGCATCGACAAGCAGGCCGCCGACGACGAGCCGGTGCCGTTCTCGACCCTGACCACGCGCATCACGACGCCCCAGATCGAGTGTGGTGTCACCCGCACCGGCCAGGCGGCGCACGACCTGATCCGCGCCAACCTGCACCGCTCGGCGATGTATTCCGGCGGCATCACCAGCCGCGGGCCGCGCTACTGCCCGTCGATCGAGGACAAGGTCGTGCGGTTCGGCGACCGTGACGGTCACCAGATCTTCCTCGAGCCGGAAGGCCTCGACGACCCGACAGTCTACCCGAACGGCATCTCGACCTCCCTGCCAGAAGAGGTGCAGCACGGCATCGTCCGCCTGCTGCCCGGCTGCGAGCGGGCGGTGATCCTGCGCCCCGGCTACGCGATCGAGTACGATTACGTCGATCCGCGCGAGCTCGACCCGACGCTCCAGGCGCGCCGCATCGCCGGCCTGTTCCTCGCGGGCCAGATCAACGGCACCACTGGCTACGAGGAGGCGGCCGGCCAGGGGCTGGTTGCCGGTCTCAACGCCGCCCGTCTGGCGGGCCAGGCCGACCTCGCGGTGTTCGACCGGGCCGAGTCGTATATCGGCGTGATGATCGACGACCTCGTGACCCACGGGGTCAGCGAGCCCTACCGGATGTTCACCTCGCGCTCCGAGTACCGGCTCAGCCTGCGGGTCGACAATGCCGATGAACGCTTGACCGGCCGTGGCATAGGGCTCGGTTGCGTTTCGGCGGGGCGGGCCGCCCACCATGCCGCGCGGCAGGACGCCTTGGAGCAGGCTCGCCAGATGCTCGACGATCTCAGCCTGACCCCGACCGAGGCCGAGCGCCACGGCATCGTGCTGAACCGCGACGGCATCCGCCGGTCCGCCTTCCAGCTCCTGTCCTACCCGGAGATCGGGTGGGAGCGGCTCGCCGCGGTCTGGCCCCAGCTTGCCGCGATCCCCCCTGCCCTCGCCGAGCGGGTGTGTACCGACGCGACCTACGCGGTCTATCTCGACCGGCAAAAAGCGGATATCGCGGCGTTCCGGCGCGACGAGGCGGTGACCCTGCCGGACCATCTCGATTACGGCGGTATCGCCGGCCTGTCGAACGAGCTGCGGTTGAAGCTCGACAAGGTCCGCCCCCTCACCCTCGGACAGGCGGCACGGATCGAGGGCGTGACCCCGGCGGCGCTGACCCTGCTGGCGGCGCATGCCCGCCGTACTCCCTCCCTACAGGTTTCGGCTGAATGAAGACGTCCGCAGTCGGCCGCGATGCCGTCCTGCGCCAAGCCGGCGTTTCACGTGAAACAGCCGAGGCGCTCGACCTCTACGTCGCCCAGCTCACCCGCTGGCAATCGATCAAGAACCTCGTCGGTCCCTCCACGCTGGCGGAGGTCTGGACCCGCCACGTCGCCGATTCGCTTCAGCTCCTGGCGCTCGCGCCCGATGCGACGCGCTGGCTCGACCTCGGCAGCGGGGCCGGCATCCCGGGCCTGATCCTGGCGATTGCCGGGCGCGATCGGCCGGGCTTCCACGTCGACCTCGTCGAGAGCAACGGCCGCAAGGGCGCGTTCCTGCAGGAGACCGCGCGGCTCACCGGCGCAGCGGCCAAGATCCATGTCGCGCGGATCGAGACGGTGATCGGCGGGTTCACCGAAACGCAAATCGTCACCGCCCGGGCGCTGGCGCCGCTGTCCCAGCTCCTCGCCTGGACCGCCCCGCTGTTGAAAAACGGCGCCACGGGGCTTTTTCCGAAAGGCCGTGATGTCTTAACCGAATTGACCGAGGCCGAGGAAAGGTGGAGATTTGCCGCGGATCTGATCCCGAGTCGGACCGATTCTGATGCCAGGATCGTCCGCATCTCCAGTGTGAGCGGCCTTCTCCCATGATCGCGGAATCTCCCGAGGCGCAGGCCGGCGACAGCGCGCGGCCCCTGCGCATCATCGCGCTTGCCAACCAGAAGGGCGGCGTCGGCAAGACCACCACGGCGATCAATCTCGGCACGGCGCTCGCGGCGATCGGCGAGCGCGTGCTGATCATCGATCTCGACCCGCAGGGCAACGCCTCGACAGGCCTCGGCATCGACCGGCGCCAGCGGCGCCTGTCGACCTACGACGTGCTGGCCGGCGAAGCGCCCCTGGCGGAGGCGGTGCAGGCTACCGCCGTCCCGCGCCTGTCCTTGGTTCCCTCGACCATGGATCTCCTCGGTCTCGAGATGGCGATGGCGAGCGCGACCGACCGGGCGCAGCGCCTGCGCCGGGCCCTCGAACCCCTCGACCGGGGCGAGATGCCGGAGGACCAGCGTTTCACCTACGTGCTGATCGACTGCCCGCCCTCCCTCAACCTGCTCACCCTCAACGCGCTCGCCGCGGCGCATGCGGTGCTGGTGCCGCTGCAATGCGAGTTCTTCGCCCTCGAAGGCCTGAGCCAGCTGCTGCGCACCGTCGAGCAGGTGAAGGGTGCCCTCAACCCGCGCCTGGCGATCCAGGGCGTGGTGCTGACGATGTTCGACCCGCGCAACAACCTGTCGGCCCAGGTCGTCGCCGACGTGCGCGAGTTCATGGGCGACAAGGTCTACGAGACCATGATCCCCCGCAACGTGCGCGTTTCCGAGGCGCCGTCGCACGGCAAGCCGGTGCTGCTCTACGACCTCAAATGCGCGGGGTCGCAGGCCTATCTGCGCCTCGCCTCGGAGGTCATCCAACGGGAAGGCCGCCTTCCGGCCGCCGCCTGAATCGACGTAACGGAGTTGTTGAGAGGATGAAGGGCATGGCGGAGGAGGGAGCGCGACCGCGCCTCGGGCGGGGTCTCGCGGCGCTGATCGGCGATTTCGGCGAGGACATCCCGGCCGCCACGGAGAAGCCGAAGGCCGGGCAGCGGCGGGTTCCGATCGAGTTCCTGCGGCCGAACCCGCGTAACCCCCGCCGCCACTTCGCCGAGACCGAGCTCGAGGAGCTGTCGGCCTCGATCCGCACCCGCGGGGTGATCCAGCCGATCGTCGTGCGAGCGCTGGCCAACCTGCCGGACGCGTTCGAGATCGTCGCCGGCGAGCGGCGCTGGCGGGCCGCGCAGCGCGCCGGCCTGCACGAGGTGCCGGTTGTCACGGTCGAGATCGACGACCGCACCTCGCTCGAATTCGCCATCCTAGAGAACGTCCAGCGCGCCGACCTGAACGCCATCGAGGAGGCGGCGGGCTACGAGCGGCTGATGAGCGAGTTCCGCTACACCCAGACCGAGCTCGCCGAGATCATCGGCAAGAGCCGCAGCCATCTCGCCAACACGCTCCGCCTGCTGCAGCTGCCGCCCTCGGTCCAGGAGCACGTCGTCGACGGCAGCCTGACCGCGGGCCATGCCCGTGCGCTCCTGTCGGTCAAGGACCCGGAAGGCATCGCCCGCCGGGTGATCGAGGACGGAATGACGGTGCGCGAGGTCGAGGCACTCGCCGCCGGCGAGCAGGCCGGCACCGGGCCGCGCCCCGGCCGGCCGCGCAAGGCCACGGTCGAGAAGGACGCCGATACTCGCGCCCTGGAGCGCCGTCTCGAGGACGCCCTCGGCGTCGTGGTGTCGATCGACGCCAAGGGCGGCGGCGGGGAGGTGCGGCTGCGCTACGCCAGCCTCGACCAGCTCGACGGACTCTGCCGGCGGCTGGAAATGCAGATCGGCGAATGAGGCGAGGGCCGGACCGGAACGGTCCGGCCTTTTTCGCGAGAGGCCGTCGCCTCATCCACGGGCCGAGGATCTCGTTTCGGCGGGTGGAACGGGGATCCGCTGTTGCGGGACCGAATCGGCCGCCGCGACGAGGGGGGAGGGGGGCTTCACCCCCGCCGCGCCGCCTCGCTGGCGAGGCGCAGGAAGAGGTCGGCCGCGATGGCGTGCGAGAAGTCGCCGCCGGCTCGGCGGGCGCCCAGCACCGCGTCCTGCAGCAGCGTCACCGCCCTGCGCAAGGAGGCCGGGCTCCAGCGTGCGAGCTGCGTCTCGACAATGCGCTGGCGGCGGAAATGCAGGCCTCGCCAGCCCGACACCATCGCGCCCGGGCTCTTGCCCTCGCCGTCGAGACGGGTGGCGAGCAGCGTCAGCGCGTGGCGGAGCGCGGCGCCCAGCATCACCGAGGCATCCATGCCCTCGATCTGGAAGCGGCGATAGCTGTGCTCGGTCTCGGCGATCCGCCCGGCGAAGGCGGCGTCGACCAGGGTGTTGAGCATCGAGCCCGAGACGTCGCTGCCGATCGCCTCGACATCCTCGATCCCGATCTCGCCCTGACCGCGAGCGTAGAGCGCCAGTTTCTCGATCTCGCCGAGGCTCGCCCGCCGGTCGCCGCCGAGGCCGGCGGCGAGGAGGTCGCGGGCGTCGCGGGTGATGCGCAGGTTGTCGGCCCGGAGCGTCCGGTCGATCAGGTCGGCGAGCGTGCCGGCATCGTCGGCGTAGCAGGGGATGGCGAGCGCCCGGGGCGAGCGCTCGCAGACCACCCGCAGGGGCGCCGACTTGGCGAGGTCGCCGGCCTCCACCACGATCCGGGTGTCGGTACCCTCCTGCTTGAGCGCGGCCTCGACCGCCGGGGCGTAGTTGCGGCTGCCGGGGCGCACCCAGACCGCCCGCTTGCCGCCGAACAGCCCGACCGTGGCGGCCTCGTCGACGAGGCGGCCGGGATCGCCCGCCAGCACGTCGCCGTCGAGCTTGACCAGGGCGAAGGGATCGGCGGGATCGTCCACCGCCTTCTCGGCGAGCAGGCGGGCGCGCTCGGCGACGAGGCCGGTATCCGGGCCATAGACCAGGATCACGGCGATGCGCGGGTCGGGGCCGCGGCGCAGCAGCCCCTCGACCTCGCCGGCCTTGACGGCGGTCACGACGCGCTCAGGGCTGGGTCGCCAGGATCGCGGCGACGCGGGTCTTGATCTGCTCGGAGAGGAGCTTGGCGAGCCGGATCTCGGCGTCGCGGGCGGCGCGCAGGCTGGCGAAGCGCTGGGACGAGCGGTCGTAGGTGGCGGTGCCCTGGGCCACGCCCTCGGTGAGGGTACGGTCGCCCGACAGCGTCTGGACCTTGTAGGCGGCGGTACCGAGCAGGGTCGCCGATTCCGCCCGCCCGGTGATCGAGCTGACGATCGGGGTCTGCACCGTCTCGCTGGCGGTGAGCGTCAGGCGGTACTTCTTGTCCGAGGGCTGGCCCGAGCCGTCGAGGTCGAACACCAGCTCGCTGCGCAGGTAGTGGCCGAGGCGTTCCTGGCCCTGGGCGGTCTTGGCCGGGTCGACCTGGATCGAGGCCAGCACGGCGCTCAAGGGGGCGCCGGACGCGGTCGGCCCGTAGAGCGGGCGGAAGCAGGCCGAGAGGCCGAGCGCCAGGGTGGCGACGAGAGTGAGGTTCCGCGCCGTCTTCACCGTGCTGCCTGCCATGAAGCCTGTCATGAAGGTTCGTCCTGCCGCCACACGTCCCGTTACCGCCCCGCCGGAGCTCTGCCAAGTGGCCGAGCACTCCCGGGGAGCACCCCGACGAATCCCGGCCTCGCGGGCCGTCAGGGTAGGGGTGGAGCCTAAAGAATTTCTGCGGCGACAGCAGGGCCGTGCCCCCCGATGGGAAAGAATAGCGGGGACGGCGCCGACGAACGAAGGGCCCGGCGATCGTCGGATCGCCGGGCCCTTCGGGAGGCTCGGAGCGTCGTCGCGGTCAGACGACGATGTTGACGATGCGCAGCGGCACAACGATCACCTTGCGGGGCGGCTTGCCCTCGAGCGCGCGCTGCACTGGCTCGAGCGCCAGCACGGCGGCCTGCACCGCGGCCTGGTCGGCGTCCCGCGGCACCGTCACGTCGGCGCGCTTGCGCCCGTTGATCTGGACCGGCAGCGTCACGCTGTCCTCAACCAGGAGGTCGCCGCGGACCCCCGGCCAGCCCGCCTCGGCCACTAGGCCGTCCTGCCCGAGCGCCGTCCAGCAGGCCTCGGCCAGGTGCGGCATCATCGGGGCGATGAGCTGCACCAGGATCAGGGTCGCCTCGCGCAGGGCGGGGGAGGGGGCGTGGCCGCGCTCGGCCGCGACCGCCTCCTGCAGGCTGTTCGCCAGTTCGTAGACATGGGCGACGCAGCGGTTGAAGCGCAGGCGCTCGATGTCCTCGCCGACGGCGGCCAGCGCCTTGTGGGCGGCCTTCAGCACCGCTTGGCTGTCGGTGCCGGCCGGCTCGGCCCCACCCTCGGCGACCTCGCCCACCATGCGCCAGACACGCTGGACGAAGCGCGAGGCACCCTGGACGCCGTCCTCGGTCCAGATCACGTCGCGCTCCGGCGGCGAGTCCGAGAGCATGAACCAGCGGGCGGTGTCGGCGCCGTACGAAGCGATGATGTCGTCGGGGTCGACGACGTTCTTCTTCGACTTCGACATCTTCTCGATCGCGCCGATCGAGACCGGCGCCTCGGTTTTCACGTGAAACGCCTTGCGGGCGCCATCCTCGCTGACGATCCGGACATCGACCGGCTGCACCCAGGCGCCGGCCTCGTCGCGGTAGGTTTCGTGGACGACCATGCCTTGCGTGAACAGGCCCGCGAAGGGCTCGTCGACACCGGCCCAGCCGGTCTGGCGCATCGCCCGCATGAAGAAGCGGGAATAGAGCAGGTGCAGGATCGCGTGCTCGATGCCGCCGATATACTGGTCGACCGGCAGCCAGTGATCGGCCACCGCCTTGTCGGTCGGCGCATCCTCCAGCCACGGCGCGGTGAAGCGGGCGAAGTACCAGGACGAGTCGACGAAGGTGTCCATCGTGTCGGTCTCGCGCCGGGCCGGCTTGCCGCAGGACGGGCACGGCACGTTGCGCCACGCGGCATCGCGCTCGAGCGGGTTGCCCGGCACGTCGAACGAGACCTCCTCGGGCAGCTGCACCGGCAGGTCGGCGACCGGCACCGGCACCGCACCGCAGGCATCGCAGTGGATCACCGGGATCGGGCAGCCCCAGTAGCGCTGGCGCGACACGCCCCAGTCGCGCAGGCGGAACTGCACCCGGCGCTTGCCGACGGAGGCGCCGTCGAGGGTCTCGGCCTCCAGGCGGTCGGCGACGGTCTTGAACGCCGTGTCGGTATCCATCCCGTCGAGAAAGCGCGAGTTGATCATCCGGCCGTCGCCGTCATAGGCGGTGTCGGTGATCGTGAAACCGGCGGGGTCCTGGTCCGGCGGGCACACGACCGGGGTGTTGCCCAGGCCGTACTTGTTGGCGAAGTCGAGGTCGCGCTGGTCGTGCGCCGGACAGCCGAACACCGCGCCGGTGCCGTACTCCATCAGCACGAAATTCGCGACGTAGACCGGCAGGGTCCAGGACGGGTCGAGCGGATGGCGGACCTTGAGGCCGGTGTCGAAGCCGAGCTTCTCCGCCGTGTCGATCGCCGCCTGCGCCGTACCCATGCGCCGGCACTCGGCGATGAAGTCCTGCAGCGCCGGATTGTCCCTCGCCACCGCGGCGGCGAGCGGATGGTCGGCGGCGACCGCCAGGAACTTCGCGCCGAACAGCGTGTCGGGGCGGGTGGTGTAGACCGTCACCTCGGAGGCCGCGCCCTCGGGCGCCGTCTCGAGGGCGAAGCGCAGCTCCAGCCCCTCCGAGCGGCCGATCCAGTTGCGCTGCATCAGCCGGACCTTCTCCGGCCAGCGCTCCAGCGTGTCGAGCCGGTCGTCCAGGTCCTGGGCGAAATCGGTGATCTTGAAGAACCACTGGGTCAGCTCGCGCTGCTCGACCAGCGCGCCGGAGCGCCAGCCGCGCCCGTCGATCACCTGCTCGTTGGCCAGCACGGTGTGGTCGACCGGGTCCCAGTTCACCTTGGCGGTGCGGCGCGAGACCAGCCCGGCCTTCAGGAAATCCAGGAACATCCGCTGCTGGTGCTTGTAGTATTCGGGATCGCAGGTCGCGATCTCGCGGCTCCAATCCAGCGACAGGCCCATCGACTGGAGCTGCGTCCGCATCGTGGCGATGTTGGCGTAGGTCCAGTCCCGCGGGTTGACCTTGTTCTGCATCGCGGCGTTCTCGGCCGGCAGGCCGAAGGCGTCCCAGCCCATCGGGTGCAGGACGTTGAAGCCCTTGGCGCGCTTGTAGCGCGCGACCACGTCGCCCATGGCGTAGTTGCGGACGTGGCCCATGTGGATGCGCCCCGACGGATACGGGAACATCTCGAGGACGTAGTATTTCGGACGAGGATCGTCGTTGCGGGTGCGGAAGATCTCGCGCTCGGCCCACACCTGCTGCCAGTGGGGCTCGGAATCCTTCGCGTTGTAACGTTCGGCCATGGGCGGCGTCTTTGCGACCGGTCGGCGCCGGCGCCGTGAGCACCGGCGGCAGGGATGAAGGGAAAACGTCACGGCCGCAAACGGTTGAGCTTGCTCGGCGCGGCGCCGGCGGACTAGGACACGGTTTGGTCCCGAGGGTCAACAATGGAGAGGCGCCGGTCATGATCGACCCGCAGACCGTCACGTCGAACCTGGCCGAGGTGCGCTCGGCGATCGCCCGGGCGGCCGAGGACAGCGAGCGCGATCCCGCCGGTGTCGCCCTGATCGCGGTGTCGAAGACGGTTCCCCCGGAGGGGATCCGGCCGGCGCTGGAATCCGGGCAGCGTTGCTTCGGCGAGAACTACGTCCAGGAGGCGAAGGCCAAGTGGCCGGCCCTGCGCGAGTCCTGTCCCGACGTCGAGCTGCACCTGATCGGCCCGCTGCAATCGAACAAGGCCCGCGAGGCGGTCGAGCTGTTCGACGTGATCCATACCCTGGACCGGACCTCGCTCGCCGCGGCTCTGGGCAAGGAGATCCGGCGCAGCGGCCGGCATCCGCGCCTGCTGGTGCAGGTCAATACCGGCGAGGAGCCGCAGAAGGGCGGCGTGGCGCCCGGCGCGGTCGAGGCTTTCCTGGCCGAGTGCCGGGACGTGCACGGCCTCACGGTGTCTGGCCTGATGTGCATTCCCCCGGCGGAGGATCCGCCCTCGGCGCATTTCGGCCTGCTGGCGGCGATCGCCCGCCGCCACGCCCTGCCGCTCCTGTCGATGGGGATGAGCGCCGACTATCCGGCGGCGATCCAGATGGGGGCGACCCACGTGCGGGTCGGCAGCGCGATCTTCGGAGCGCGTCAGCCCAAGGACGCCGCTGAGGACGCCGCCGAGGACGAAACGCAGGGCTGACGCACCGCAGTCAATTGGCGTGCAGGCAGCGGATCTCTTCCCGCGCCTGCTCCAGGAAACGGACGCGGTCCTCGTCCGTCAGCAGCACGGGGGAGTTCGGCAGCCCGTCGCGGTAGCGGGCGGAGCCGTTCCAGAGGGTGCCGCGCGGCCCCTCGACGGCATGGATCTGGCGGGCCCGAACGATCTCGGTCGCGGTGTAGGCGTCGAGCATGCGTCTCTCCCTGCGTCCCGTGCGGTTTTTGTGTGGCAGTCGAACCCTAGCGCATGTCCTCGCGGTGCGCGAGTGTGGCAGCGTTACCAAATCTAAAGATTTCGTTGTGCCTTGCAGCATGGTTCGACGGGGAGGATCCCCGTCCAATGCAGCGCAGGATTGGAGAAGATCTTTCTCAGATCGTCAGGCGTGTGCCGGGGCCGAGGCGGCGCAGGAGCCGCACCAGGTCGGGGCGGCGCAGCGCGACGCAGCCCTCGGTCGGCCGGAAGCCCGGCCGGGCGACGTGCAGGAAGATGGCGCTGCCATGCCCGGGGCGGATCGGGCCGCGGTTGTAATCGAGGTCGATCACGAGGTCGTAGAGCCCGTCGTCGCGCCACATCGCCTCGGCGCTGATGCCCGGGGCTGGCAGGGCGAGCGGCCGGTTGTAGCGCCGGTCGCGCGGGTCGTCGCACCAGCCGTCGCCGGGGCGGATCGCCCGCAAGGGGAGGGCGGTCGGCGGCCGGGTCCCGAGCCGGTCGGGCCGGTAGAAGCCGCCGCGCAGCCGGAACGTGCCGCGGGGCGAGGCGCCGTCGCCCTCGCGCTTCACCTGACGCTGGCCGCCTTTGCCCAGCGCGCAGGGGATCAGCACCGGGCCGGCGATCAGGGTGCCGCGGCGGCGGTCGAGGGGGTTCGGGCGGACCCGCAGGTGCGAAAGGGTGGTGCGCTTCATCGTCCTCCTCTTTAAGGCTCCGTCCGCGCCGGCTCCAGCGCCGCGACGGAGCGCCCGGCGCCGGTCGCGCGCGGGGCCGATCCACGATCACCGGGTGAACTCCTCGACGCGATGCCGGAGCCGACCCCATCCCCCGTCCCGGACTGGCTCGGCTGGCTGCCGCCGCGCCTCGTCGCCCTCGACGTCGAGGCCACCGGCCTCTCGGCGGGCGACCGGATGGTGAGCGTCGGCGCCGTCGCGCTCGCCACCGCCTCCCTCGCCGCCGGCCGGCCCGAGATCGTCTGCCATCACCTGGTCGTCGATCCGGGGCGGCCGAGCCATCCAGCGGCGCTGGCGGTGCACGGCTACGACGACTGGCTGCTGCGCCATCAGGATCCGGCGGCGCTGCATCTCCCGGCCCTGGCGCAGGTCCTGGCGGGGGCAGACCTCGTCGTCGCGCACAATGCCGCCTTCGACCTCGGCCTCCTCAACCGCGAGATGGCGCTGGCAGGGCTGCCGCCGGTCGCGCCCAGGGTCTACTGCACCATGGAGGCCTATCGCCGCCGGGGCGAGAAGGGCCGGGCCGCCCTCGACGCGGTGTGCCGCCGCATCGGGCTCGCCCGGTCCGGCGCCCGGCACGGCGCGCTGGAGGATGCCTGGCTGGCGCTGCGGGCCTATCTCTGGCTCCAGGCCTGCCCGGTGGCGGTCGCGCGCCCGGAGCTCGCCGCGCCGAGCAACCTGCGCCCGGTCCCGCCCCGTCCCGAGGGCCCGTTGCCGCCGCGGGGCTGAGCACCGGGGCCGTGGACAGGCGGGACCCCGGCCCTTGCCGCGGCTTGCCGCTCCGCTACTCTGCCCCGCACGCTGCCAGGCTGCGCTCCGTTCGGGACCGCAGCCCCCGGCCGGCGGCAGGGCCGGGCCCGGCCGGCGGCCGTCCGTCCTGTTCGAGAGTGCCGGTTCGATGTCGAACGCCCACCGCCTGCTCGTCGTCGACGACGATCCGACCCTGCGCGACACCCTGACCGAGCAGCTCGCCCTCTCGGACGCCTTCGACGTGGTGACCGCCGAGACCGCGCAGGGCGCGATGGAGCGGGTCGCCGCCGAGCGGATCGACCTCGTGGTGATGGATGTCGGCCTGCCCGACCTCGACGGGCGCGAGGCGGTGCGGCAGATGCGCCATGGCGGCTTTCGCGGCCCGGTGATCATGCTGACCGGCCAGGCCTCGGATGCCGACACCGTGCAGGGGCTGGATGCCGGCGCCAACGACTACGTGACGAAGCCGTTCAAGCTCGCGGTGCTGCTCGCCCGCATCCGGGCCCAGCTGCGCCAGTATGAGGCGAGCGAGGACGCGGTGTTCCAGATCGGCCCCTACACCTTCCGGCCGGGTGCCAAGCTGCTGGTCGGCGAGCGCGGCTCGAAGCTGAAGCTCACCGAGAAGGAGACCGCGATCCTGCGCTTCCTCTACCGCGCCGGCCGGCAGGTGGTGGGGCGCGACACGCTGCTGGCCGAGGTGTGGGGCTACAACGCCCAGGTCACCACCCACACCCTCGAGACCCACATCTACCGCCTGCGCCAGAAGATCGAGCCGAACCCGGCGACCGCCTCGATCCTGGTGACGGAGGGCGGCGGCTACAAGCTGCTGCCGTAGGCCGCCGCCCCGGCGGCCGCCGTCGGCGGGCGCTCAGGACGCGATGAGCCCCCGCGCCGCCACCGGCAGCGTCCCGACGATCGCGCCGCCGCGCACCGTCACCAGCGTGTCGACCATGTTGACGACGACGCAGACGTGGTTGGGCACCACCTCGACGAGCGTCCCGACCGGCGGGCGGTCCGTGCAGGCCGAGAGGTCGAGGAAGCCGTGCTCCTCGGCAAAGGCGTGGATGCGGGCGCCCGGATGGTCGGGCAGGAGCCCGAATCCGTCGAGCCCGCCGCCGGTGTCGCTGGTGAGCGTCTTCGAGCCGGCATCCAGGATGCCGCGCTCGGGGCCGGCCCGGCTCACCACCCGGGCGAGCACGGCGAGCGCGCACTCCTCCAGGCCGGCGACGCCCGCTTCCATCATCATCCGGTCGTTGAAGATCACGGTGCCGGCCCGGTGCTCGGTGGCGCCGCGGATCTCGCCCAGTTCCGGCAGGTTCGGCGTGCCGCCGGTCGAGACGATGCGGGCCTCGAGCCCGTGGGCGGCGAGGCCCGCCTTCGCCTCGTCGAGGAAGGCCTGGGCCCCGGCGGCGGCGCCGGCCTGGGGATAGAGCAGCAGGCCCGCGAAGGCGAGGCCGGGCCGGGCCGCGATGTCGCGGGCGAGCGCCACCGCCTCGCCCGGGGTCTCGACGCCGGCGCGCTTGCGGCCGGTGTCGCACTCCACCACCACGTCGAGGGTGCGGCCGCCGGCACGCGCCGCCTCCTCCAGCCCCGCCACGGTCACCGGGTTGTCGGCCGCGACCGTGAGCCGGACCGGGCTCTCGCGCAGGAGGCGTCCGAGGCGCCCGACCGCGTGCGGGCCGACGAGGTTGTAGCTCACCAGGATGTCGTCGATGCCGGCCGCCGCCATCACCTCGGCCTCGCCGAGCTTCTGGCAGGTGATGCCGCGCGCGCCGGCGGCGATCTGCATCCGGGCGAGGACCGGGCTCTTGTGGGTCTTGATGTGCGGGCGGTTGGCGAGGCCGGCCGCGTCGCAGGCGGCCTGGAGCCGGGCGATGTTGCGCTCGACCCGGTCGAGGTCGACGACGACCGCCGGCGTGCCGTAGCGGCGGGCGATCTCCTCCCGCAGGGAGAGGGGGATCATCACGCGGTCCCCGCTGCGCGCCCCGCCCGCCTCGTCCGTTTCCGGCCTTGCCTCGCCGCCCATGATCGTTCCTTCCCTGCGGATCCCGCGCCCGATCGTATCCGTAAACCGGGCCTGCCGGCCACCGCCCGAAACGGCGGCCGGGCAAGGCTCGGGCGCAACCCAATCTTAGACTTCGGGTCATACACCGGTCGTATCGCAGGCACTGCGCAACGGAGCGCCGATGCACCCTCGAGCCCGTCGGCGGGGTCCCGCCGCGTCCCGCATGCTGGCCGGGTCGATCGTCGCCGTCACCCTGGTGATCGGGGCCGCCTCCGGCCTGACGGTCATGCAGATGCGTCGCAGCGCCTGGGAGCAGGTCGGCCGGGTGTCGCAGAACCTGCTCGAGGCGGTCGAGCACATGGTCGACCGCAACATCGAGTTCTACGACCTGTCGATCCGGGCGGTGGTCGACGGCCTGCAGAACCCGGCGATCGACGAGAGTCCGCCGGAGCTGCGCCAGCTCGCGCTGTTCGACCGGGCCGCCACGGCCAACGGCCTGGGCGCGATCCTGGCGCTGAATCCGCAGGGGCAGGCCTTCGCCGATTCCGCGAGCGCCGTGCCGCGGGCGCAGGCCTACCCCTCGGCGGATTTCTTCCTGGTCCACAAGCAGCGGGAGGATGTCGGGCTCTATATCGGCAAGCCGTTCCGCATGGCGCCGGATGGCCGCTGGGTGATCCCGCTCAGCCGGCGCCTGGCCTATGCGGACGGGGCCTTCGCCGGCGTGGTGATGGGCACGATCGACATCGGCTACTTCAACGGCCTGTTCGCGCGCCTCAGCATCGGCGACCAGAGCCGCATCGCGTTCTTCCGCGAGAGCGGCGAGCTCCTGGTGCGCAGCCCGGTCGTCGAGAGCATGATCGGCCAGAACCTGTCGTTCCTCGCGCATTTCCGGCGCTTCTTCGAGGGCAATGCGGGCCAGTTCGTCGCGACCGGCCACCCGGACGGGGTCGAGGCCCTGTTCACCTATTGCCGGGTGGGCCGCCATCCGCTGGTGGCCACGGCGGTGGTGCCGACCGAGGTGATCACGGCCCTGTGGCGGCCAAAGGCCGTCGCGATCGGCGTGCTGGTGGCGATCCTGTGCGGCGGCATGATCGCGCTGACCCTGCGGCTCCAGCGCGAGCTGGAACGGCGCAGCCGGGCCGAGACGCTCGCTCTCGACGCCAACCGCGACCTCGCCCGCCTCGCCCATACCGACGGGCTGACCGGCCTTCCGAACCGGCGCCACTTCGACGAGGCCTTCGCGCGGGCGCAGGAGCAGGACATGGGACGGGGGCAGGCGCCGCGCCGGGCGACGTTCAGCCTCGTCCTCCTCGATGCCGACCGGTTCAAGGTCTACAACGACACCTACGGCCATCTCGCCGGCGACGAGGTGCTGCGCGCCGTCGCCAGGGTGCTGCAGCGCCAGATCCGCGGGCCGGCGGAGATCGCCTGCCGGATCGGCGGCGAGGAGTTCGCCGTGCTGCTGCCGGGCGTCTCGCGCGCCGAGGCGGTCGCCCGTGCCGAGCGCATCCGCCTGGCGGTGGCCCGGCTGCTGATCCCGCATGCCGGCAACGAGGGCGGCGGCGTCACGGTGAGCCTCGGCGTCGCCGAGGCCGGCCCGGGCGAGAGCGGCGGCCGGTGCTTCGCGGCCGCCGATGCGGCGCTCTACGAGGCCAAGCGCCGGGGCCGCAACCGCGTGATGGCGGCGCCCGCCGACGACGCGACGAGCGCGCAGGTCGCGTGACGCCCGCGTCGCGGGGAGGCCCGGCCGGGCTCGGCGCGAGCGGCCGCACACCGTAAGAGGGGTCCGCGCGCATGGTGCCGCGGCACCGGATCGGCTAGAGCTTGGCCGGATCGCCCGGGGGCGGGACGGTCGCGCCGGGGTTGCACGGCAGGGGGAGAGCGGGGCCGTTGGCGCTCGACGACGACATCGCGATCCTGGCCGCGGCGCCGCTGTTCGGATTGATGGACCGGGACGCCCTGCGGCTGATCTCGTTCGCGGCCGAGCGCCGCCGGCTGGCGCCCGGCGCCGTGCTGTTCTCCCGCGGCGCGCCGGCCGATGGCGGGTTCGTGGTGACGAGCGGCATCGTGGTGCTGGAGCCGCGCTCGCCCCACGGCGCGCCGGTCGAGGCCGGGCCGTCCGCGCTGATCGGGCAGACCGCCCTGTTCCTCCCCCTGGAGCGGCCGAGCACGGCCCGGGCCGGGGACGAGCCGGTCGAGGTGATGGTCGTCACCCAGGCGCTCATGCGCCGGGTGCTCGAGGTGTTTCCCGACGCGGCCGCGGTGATCCACGACGCGCTCGCCGACGAGCTCGCCGCGCTGACCCGTACCTTTGCCGGCAGCCGCGCCGCCGACCCGGCGTGACAGCGGGCCCGAGGCTTTGATAGAGGGGACGCCGACACGACTTCCCTCCCGCCCTGGACGCCTCCCATGTCGCACGCCGATCTCGCCCGGACCATCGAAGCCGCCTGGGAGGACCGCGCTGCTGTCGGCGCGGACACGCGCGGGCCGGTGCGCGAGGCGGTCGACGCCGCCCTGGCGCTGCTCGATTCCGGTCAGGCCCGGGTCGCCGAGAAGGCCGAGGGCGGCGACTGGCACGTCAACCAGTGGCTCAAGAAGGCGGTGCTGCTCTCCTTCCGCCTCAACGACATGTCGCTGATCGAGGGCGGTCCGGGCGGCGGCGGCTGGTGGGACAAGGTGCCGTCGAAGTTCGAGGGCTGGGACGCCGCGCGCTTCCGCGCCGCGGGCTTCCGGGCGGTGCCGGGCGCGGTGGTGCGCCGGGGCGCCCACATCGCCCCCGGCGTGGTGCTGATGCCGTCCTTCGTCAATCTCGGCGCCCATGTCGGCGAGGGCTCGATGATCGACACCTGGGCCACGGTCGGCTCCTGCGCCCAGATCGGCAAGCACTGCCACATCTCCGGCGGCGCCGGCATCGCCGGCGTGCTCGAGCCGCTCCAGGCCAACCCGGTCATCATCGAGGACAACTGCTTCATCGGCGCCCGCGCCGAGGTGGCCGAGGGCGTGATCGTCGGCGAGGGCAGCGTGCTGTCGATGGGCGTCTATATCGGCGCCTCGACCAAGATCATCGACCGGGCCACCGGCGAGGTGACCTACGGCCGGGTGCCGCCCTACTCGGTGGTGGTGTCGGGCACCCAGCCCGGCAAGGCGCTGCCGGACGGCACCCCGGGCCCGTCGCTCTACTGCGCCGTCATCGTCAAGCGCGTCGATGCCGGCACCCGGGCGAAGACCGCGATCAACGACCTGCTGCGGGACTGACGTCCCGTGCGGGACTAAAGTCCCGGGCGGGGCCGGACCCCGCCCGCCGTCGCGGTCGCGTCAGACCGCGACGTTGTCGATCAGGCGGGTGCGGCCGAGATAGGCCGCCACCAGCACCCGGGCCGGGCCCGCGACCCGATCCAGCGGCGCCAAGCTCTCGGCGTCGTTCACCGACAGGTACTGCACGGGCCCGAATCCCGCCGCCTCGAGCGCGGCCCGGCCCTCCGCCAGGGCGGGCGCCGTCGCCGCGCCGCCGCGCACCGCCGCGGCCACCCGCTGCAGCACCGCGTGGATCGTCGGCGCGGCCCGCCGCTCCTCGTCCGAGAGGTAGCGGTTGCGCGACGACAGGGCGAGGCCGTCGGCCTCCCGCACCGTCGGCACGCCCTCGATCGCCACCGGGACGTCGAGGTCGCGCGCCGCGCGCCGGATCACCTGGAGCTGCTGAAAGTCCTTCTCGCCGAACAGCGCGACGTCGGGCAGGGCCTGGAGCAGCAGCTTCGTCACCACGGTGGCGACGCCCGCGAAGTGCCCCGGCCGCACCGGGCCGCACAGGACGTCTGTCAGCCCTTCCACCGTCACGGTCGTGGCGAAGCCCGGCGGGTACATCGTCGCCACGTCGGGCAGGTAGGCGGCATCCGCCCCGGTCTCGGCGAGGAGCGCGATGTCGTCCTCGAGCACGCGGGGATAGCGCGAAAAGTCCTCGTTGGGGCCGAACTGCGTCGGGTTAACGAAGATGCTGACCACGACCCGCCGGCAGCGCGCCTGCGCCTGCCGCACCAGGGCGAGGTGCCCCTCGTGCAGGGCCCCCATGGTCGGCACCAGAGCCACGGTCTCCCCGGCGTTCCGCCAGGCCCGCACCTGCGCCCGCAGGGCGGCGACGTCGCCGAGGCGCAGGACGGCGGAAGGGGAGGGGGGGGGCGTCATCGTGGAAGGCTCCTGTCGGTCGGACCGGCGCGACGGTAATCGGCGCGACGAGCCCGCGCCAGGGGAGCCTTGGAGGGAGGCGATCGGCCGATCGCGGACTGCACGACGCCGAACGAATGGGATAGGGCGATCCCGCGATCGGCGTGCACGCCGCCGCCCTGTGCGAGGAGACGCCCCCCCTGACGCCGCGCGGCATCGACGGGGTCGTTCCGTTCAGGCCGGTCGCGACGTTCCACGTGCGCGGTCCCGGCGAGGTAGTCGGCGGCGACACTCCCGGCGCCGATCCCCGACCCGGCGACCTACCAGCAGCCCCGAGAGAGGCGCCGGCCGTACGGATCGTCGACGCCGCGCGGGGGCGGGAAGCCGTAGTAGCTCGGCTTGCCGATACCGAAGGGCGAGCCGACATAGGTGGGATCGCCCGGCGCGTTGGTGGGCACGAAGCCCTGGCAGCCGGGATCGCCCCGGGTGCCGAGCGAGGCGTCGCTGTCGCCGCGGGGAAAGTAGCGCGGGGCCGGAACGGGGCCCGGCACGCGGCGGGGCTCCGGCCAGTAGCCCGGCTCGGGCATGTCGGCCGCCGCCGCCGGCCCGGCGAGGCCGAGGACGATCGCGCCCGCCAGGAGCCTCACACTGTGACCCATCCCACGTCCCCGCCTGCGATCCGGGACCAGCCTTGGCGGATCGTGGTTAACGGGGCGTTTCCGTCAGGTCACGGCCTCGGTCCGCGCCTGCAGCACGCGCACGAGGTCGTCGGGCCTCACTCGCACCTGCAGCCCGCGCTGGCCGCCATTGACGAAGATCCCGGGGAGCGCGAGGGCGGCGGCGTCGACCAGGGTCGGCACCGCCCGCTTCTGCCCGAGCGGGCTGATGCCGCCGACATGGTAGCCGGTCAGCCGCTCGGCCTCGGGCGGGCGCATCATCGCGGCGGACTTGCCCGCGAAGGCCGCGGCGAGCTTCTTGAGCGAGACCTCCCGGTCGGAGGGCACCAGCACGCAGACCGGCTTGCCGTCGACGGCGGCCATCAGGGTCTTGAACACCTCGCCGGGCGACACGCCCATCGCCTCCGCGGCCTGGAGGCCGATGCGGGTCGCCTCCGGGTCGTAGTCGTAGGCGTGGACCGTGTGCGGGATGCCGGCGCGGGCGAGGACTTGCGTGGCGCGGGTGGTCTTCGACATCGGTGGCCGGGTCTTCGCAGGAGGCGTCTTCGCGGGCGGATCAGGCGCCCGGGAAGCTCCGGGCGATCAGCCGGCCGACCTCGGCGTGCAGGGTGTCGCGCGCGGCGGGCTCGGCGGGTGATCCGGTGAGATACACCGCCGCGAGGATCGGCGCACCGTCCGGGCGGTGGATCAGGGCCACCACGTTGGCGGTGCCGTTGTCGCCGGTGCCGGTCTTGTCGGCCGTGCGCCACCCCTCCGGCAGGCCGGCGCGGACGCGCTTGAGGCCGGTCGGGCTCTCGTGCATCCAGCCGACAAGCTTGCCGCGCGATTCCGCCGAGAGGGCCTGGCCGAGCAGGACGTTGTCGAGCAGCCCGACCATCGCCGCCGGGGTGGTGGTGTCGCGCGGGTCGCCGGCGATCGCGGTGTTGAGCGTCGGCTCGGTACGGTCTAGGCGGGTGACGCCGTCGCCGTGCGCCCGCGCGAAGGCGGTGATGCCGGCCGGACCGCCCATCGTGGCCAGCATCAGGTTGGCGGCGGTGTTGTCGCTCCAGACCACGGCGGCGGCGCAGAGCTCGGCCAGCGTCATGCCGGTCTCGACGTTCTTCGACGTCACCGGAGCGTAGCTGAGGAGGTCGTCGCGGCCGTAGGAGATGCGCCGGTTCAGGTCGTCCTGGCCCTTGTCCGCCCGGGCCAGCACCGCGGCGGCGGCGATCGCCTTGAAGGTGCTGCACATCGGGAAGCGCTCGTCGGCCCGGTGTCCGAAGCGCCGGCCGGTGGCGGTGTCGCGGACCTCGACGCCGAGCCGGCCGCCGTCGCGCCGCTCGAGCTGGGCGAGGCGGGCGGCGGCGTCCTCCATCGCGGCGGCGCCGCGCACCGCGCAGGTCGCGAGCGCCGCGCCGATCAGGGCGGCGCGACGGGTGAGGCCGGTGGCGGACCGGGAAAGGGCGAGATCGGACATCGTGGCGGCTCCCTGCGGCGCGCGGTACGTCAGGGATGTCCGCGTGCCGCGCGACCTGGGCGATATCACGCTGAGGCCGTGACGGGATCGGGGCGCGGCGACGGGGTCCGCTGGAATGCTCCAGTGTGAGCCGCGCCGAGCGGAGCGCCCGGCGCGGCCGATGGTTTCACGGGAAACACCACGGGCCGCGCGCCGTACCGACGCTCAGTGCGAACGCGGCGAGCGGCCCTTGCCGTCGGGGTCGTGGGCGTGGTGCCGGTCGCGCTCGCCGCCGCCGCCCGAGACGTGCGAGCGGCTGTCGCTGGTGGCCTCTCCCGGGGCCGGACCCGCCTGGGCGGTGGGGTCCGGCCGGTCGGGCCGCTGATGGCTGCTGCCGGGGCCGCCGTGATGGCGGTCGGCGGCGTCGGTCTTGGTCGACGTGCTCATGTGCGGAGACTCCTTCGCGGTTCAGCGGTCCTGCTGATGGCCCTGATGGGTCGTGTTCACCTTCGCGTTGCCGGACTGGCCGATCTTGTCCGGATCACGGGTCTGGCCCGTGTCCTTGGCGCCGGTCTCGGTCGGGGCGCGCTCGGCGCTGCCCGGTCCCTTGTCGGAGCGGTTGGCCGGCGGCACGGGGGGCGGGGAAGCGGTCATGCGGATCTCCCTCGTCTCAAGCGTCGGCCGATCGAGCGCGCATGGCCCGTCGCCGATGGGGCCGGTCAACGCCCTCTGCCTGCCCGCGTTCCGCGCGACATCGACCCCAAAATACTCCTTTACAGTATGAGTATTGTCCCGAACCGGCCCAGATGGTCGACGTTGGGCCGGACAGCCGATCCCGACATGGGCGCGGCCTTGCGCCGCCACATCGCCGAGACGCGCGACCGGCTCGACGAGGCGCTGGCGGCGATGTCGTAGAGCCCCTCGGCCCTGAAGGAGGGCGGGCTCGGTTTCATCGGCAACATGGCGGCTTTGGCCCACGCGCCGGGCCAGGACGAGATCCTGAAGAATGCCTTCGCCGATCGCGCCTTCGAGAACGACGAGGCGGCGGCCTACGACGCGCCGACCACGCTGGCCGAGGCCGCCGGCCAGGGTGCCCGGCTGCCGGCCTTCGAGATGTCGCTGCGCGAGGAGCTGGCGATGGCGCAAAAGATGGCCGACCTCGTGCGGCCGACGACGCAACGTTACCTCGAACTCACGGTCAGTGGCGACAAGGCGGATCGCTGAAGATCAAAGCCCGTCGACGCATCAAGGGTGATGCTGATATGTACTTCCATCCCACCCATGACCTCATCCTGAGGTGCGACTGAAAGGGGTCTCGAAGAAGATCTCCAGGAATCGCAGCGATATCTGGAGACCTCCTTCGAGGTCATTCGATTGTCAATCGACCGACACCTCAGGATGAGGTCCAGGGTGAGATAGAGCGACCAGACACGCCGTCAGAGCCGGAACAGCCCGCCCCGGCCGGTAATCCGGCCGGGATCGGCACCCGCCGCGCGCAAGGCCGCCCACAGGGTGACGGTGATCGAATCGAAGACCGGGATGCCGAGCTCGGCCTCCAGCTCCTCGACCATCGCCGCACCCGCCATGTTGGTACAGACGATCGCCACGGCTTGCGCGCCCTCGGCGGCCACGGCCCGCGCCATGGCGGCGACCTCGGAAACCGGCACCTCCGCGAAGGAGAAGTTGTCGGACAGGCCGCAATGCCGCTCGGCCGTGCAGTCGAACCCGGCCGCCCCCCAGTTCGCCTGGATCCTGGCCTGCACGTCGCCGGTATAGGGCGTGACGAGGCCGACCCGGCGGATGCCCGCGCGGGTGAAGGCATCGCGAAAGCCCAGCACGGCGGTCGCCGCCGGGATACCGGTGACGTCGGTGATCCGGGCGCACAGGGCCTCGTCGCGGGCAAAGCCCAGCCACGCCGCCGAGGTGCCGTTCCAGGCGATGGCGTCGACCTTGGCATCGGCGAGGAGCCCGGCGGCCGACAGGATCGGCGCCTCGTCGAACTGCCCGAGCCCGGCCGCCGACAGGGTGATCTCGGTGACGCGAAAGCGCGAGAAGTGCGCCGTGATCCCGGGCGCGGCGTGCAGGAGGTCGGCGGTCGCCGGTTCGAGCCGGGTGTTCGACGACGGGGTGAGCATGCCGAGGCGGATCATCAGGCGGCGGCCTTCCTGGTCGATTCCTCGCGGATCATCCCGAGCACCCGGCGCTTCATGTCGTTGAAGTCCGGGCTCGTCACGTCCCGCGGCCGGGGCAGATCGAAGGGGATGAACTCGCGGATGCGGCCCGGGCGCCGGCTCATCACGGCGATGCGGCTCGCCAGCACCAGCGCCTCGTCGACCGAGTGGGTGACGAACACCACCGTGGCGCCGACCCGCTGCCAGATCGCGACCAGCTCCTCCTGCATCTCGATCTTGGTCTGGGCGTCGAGGGCCGCGAAGGGCTCGTCCATCAGGATCACCGCCGGGTTCATCAGGAGCGCCCGGGCGATGCCGACCCGCTGACTCATCCCGCCCGAGAGCTCCGCCGGGTAGTGCCGCTCGAAGCCGGTGAGCCCGACGAGATCGATGTAGGTCTTGGCCCGCTCGTGCCGCTCGGCCTTGCCCATCCCCTTCAGCTTGAGATGGAAGGCGACGTTGTCGATCACCGTGAGCCAGGGCATCAGCGTCGGCTGCTGAAAGACCACGCCGCGGTCGGCGCCCGGCCGCTCGACCCGCCTGCCCGCGACGCGAACCTCGCCGGCGCTCGGCGCCTCGAAGCCCGCGATCATGTTGAGCAGGGTGGACTTGCCGCAGCCCGAGGGGCCGAGCAGGCAGACGAACTCGCCCGCCTCGATCGTGGCCCGGGTGCGGTCCACCGCCACGAGGTCGCGCCCGTCGCGGTCGCGAAAGACTTTCTGGACGTCGGCGAGGTCGATCGCGCTCATGGGATTCTCCGCGGGAAAGGAGCGGGGCGGGTCACCGCCCCTGCACCGTCGTGCCCTTCTGCCAGTGCAGCACCGAGGCCATCAGCGCCTTGAGGCCGAGATCGGACAGGTATCCGAGCAGCCCGATCGAGATCATCGCGGCAAGCACGATGTCGTAGCGCAGGAAGTAGTAGGAATCCCACAGCACGTAGCCGAGCCCGCTCTTCACCGCGACCATCTCGGCGGTCACCGTCAGCATCCAGGCCGAGCCGATGGCGATGCGAAGACCCGAGAAGATCGACGGCAGGGCGGCGGGCAGCACGATGTCGGTGAGGAGCTGGCGCTCGGAGGCCCCCATCATCGCGCCGGCCCGGATCAGGTTGCGGTCGACCCCGCGCACCCCGTGGATGGTGTTCATCAGGACGGGGAAGAACGCGCCGAGAAAGACCAGGAAGATCGCCGGCTTGTCGGCGATGCCGAACCAGATGATGGCGAGCGGGATCCACGAGACCGGCGGGATCGGCCGCAGCATCTGCAGGGTCGGCTCGACGGTGCGCTCGACGAGCCGCCACCAGCCGATCGCGACCCCGATCAGAACCGCCGAGACCGCCGCTATGGCGTAGCCAGCCGCCACCCGGGTCAGGCTCGCCAGCGCGTCCGCCACCCAGTGGCCGGAATAGGTCTGGGTGCTCTCGTCGATCCCGAAGAGCCAGTCGCCCAGCGCGTGCAGCACGGCGCTCGGGGCCGGCAGGAGCGCCGCCGGCAGGGCGCCGGAGCGGGCAAACGCCTCCCAGCCGGCGACGAGGAGGAGTGGCAGCGCCGCCCGCTCGGCGAAGGCGACGAGGCGCCGGGGCAGCCGGCGGGCGGGGGCCGGCGTCGCGGGGGCGAGCGGCGCCGTCTCAGTAGCCGAGGCCATCGCGGGTCTTCCTGGTGGCGGCCTCGAGGAACGAGAAGTCCATGTGCTTCTCCACGTCGGCCGAGACGTCGCGGCCGATGTATTTCAGGTCCCGCATCATCGCGGCGATCGCCAGGGTCTTGGCGCGGTGCATGCGGTAATCGGGCTCGGCGTTCTCGATCGCGGCGGCGGCGACCTCCTTCGACAGGCCGGTCTTCTGGTTGATGACGTCGACCCAGACGCCCTTGTCGGCCTTCAGCTTCTCGACCAGGACCACGTCGGCATCGACCACCGCCTGCACGCCGGCGCGGTTCTTGGCGATCACGTCGGAGCGGGTGACGATCAGGTTCGTCAGGTTGCCGGCCGCCTGGTCGTAGGGCAGCACGAAACGTGCGGCGGCCCCCGCCATGCGGATCTGCGAGGCGAAGGGCTCGACCGAGCAGACCATGTCGATCTCGCCCCGCTGCATCGCCGCGAGGTGATCGGACGGGTTCGGGATGTTGACGAACTGCACGTCCTTGTTCGGGTTGATGCCCTGCTTGAGGAAGGCGCCGCGCATGTGGATGTCCTGCGCGTTGCCGCGGGACGCCGCGACCTTGAGCGGGGTTCCCGCCGCCTTCGCCTTCTCCACCGCGGCCTTGAACCCGGCCCAGTCGTCGGCCGTCAGGTTCAGCGCCTTCGACGACAGGCATTCCGAGCCGCCATTCACCTCGCCGGCCACCGCCACGATGTCGAAGCCTTTGTCGAGGGCGGTGACGTAGTGGAGGTAGGTCACCTGCGCGACGTCGAGGCTCTTGGCGATCAGGGCGGTGAGCACGTCGTTGCCCGAATTGAAGCCGGTGGCCTCGATCGTCGCGCCCTTGGCGAGCCCCGGCAGCAGCGCGACCGGCAGGCAATGGGCGCACTTGGCGTAGCCGACCTTGACCGGGGCCTCCTGGGCGGAGGCGGGGGCGAGGAACCCGGGCGTAACGGACCACAGGGCGGCGGCCAGCAGGGGGCCGAGGGAACGGCGCATGGAGAGACCTCGCGGTGGGGCGGCGGCGTCGATGCTCGGGCCCGACGGCCGCTCGAACGCGGCGTTCCGGGTGCCGCGGGATCAGGGTGTGACGGGCCGGACGGCGGCGCAACGCATTTTTGGTGCTCTGCATGCAATTCGTGCCAAATGACGAGGCAGACAGCAGAATTGCCTTGAATTGATGCGCCCGCTGCCGGTCGGGGCGGCTATGGTCGCGAACCGTGAGGATGAGGGAGAGGACACGCATGGATCCGGTCCGGCGCCCCCGCGGGCGCCCCCGCAAGCCGGTGCTGCTGGAGCCCGAGGCCCTGAGCCCGCGGCGCGGCCTGCACGATCAGGCGGTGGAGCGCCTGCGCGCCCTGATCGTCGCCGGCACCCTGCCGGCAGGGAGCGCGCTGGTCGAGACCGAGCTGTCGGCGGCGCTCGGCATCTCGCGCACGCCGTTGCGCGAGGCGCTGAAGCTGCTGGCCGTCGAGGGCTTGGTGGAGCTGCGCCCCAACCGCTCGCCGCTCGTGGCGGAGCTGCGGCCGGACGCGGTGAGCGAGCTGTTCGAGGCGATCGCCGCCATTGAGCGGGCGGCGGCGGAGCTGGCGGCTTTGCGCGCCACCGCGGCGGACCTCTCAGGGCTGCGTCGGCTCCAGGCCGAGATGGAGGTGCATCATGCCGCCGGCGACCTCGCACCGTACTTCGCCCTCAACCAGCGGATCCACGCCCTGATCGTGGCGTGCGCCCGCAACGGGCCGTTGCGGGAGGCCCACGCGGCCCTGCACGCGCGGGCCGAGATCGCCCGCCGCCGCGCCCTCGACAGCCGGGCGCGCTGGGACGAATCGGTCGCCGAGCACCGGGCGATCCTGGACGCCCTCGAAGCCCGCGACGCGGCGGGCGCCGGCCGCCTGCTCGCCGAGCATGTCGGCCATACCGGCACGGCCCTGCTCGCCGGCCTCGCCCGGCCCGCCGCCGCCTGATCCTTCGCCCGATCCCCGGCCGCCCGACGAAAGACCCCCGATGCGCCTGCTGCTCCTCAACCCCAATACCAGCCGTGACGTGACCGAGCTGATGCGCGCCACCGCCGCGGCCGTCGCCGCGCCCGGCACCGAGATCCTCACCGCCACCGCGCCCCGGGGCGTGCCCTACATCGCGACCCGGGCGGAGGCGCAGATCGGCGGGGCCATCGCGCTCGAGATGCTGGCCGAGGCAGCCCCGGTCGATGCCGCGATCATCGCGGCCTTCGGCGATCCGGGCCTGTCGGGTGCCCGCGAGCTGTTCGACCATCCGGTGATCGGCCTGGCGGAGGCCGCGATGCTCACCGCCTGCACGCTCGGCCGGCGCTTCGGCCTCGTCACCTTCGCGCGCGCCCTGGTGCCCTGGTACGAGGAGACCGTCGCCGCCCACGGGCTGGAGCGGCGCTGCGCCGGTGTGCGGGCGCTGGAGGGGCGCTTCGCGACGCTCTCCGGCGTCCAGGAGGAGAAGGAGGCGCAACTCCTCGACCTCGCCCGGGCGACGGTCGAGGAGGACGGCGCCGACGTGCTGATCTTCGCCGGCGCGCCCCTGTCCGGTCTCGCCGCCCGGGTGCGCGAGCGCCTGCCCGTCCCGGTGGTCGACCAGGTGGTGGCGGCGGTCAAGCTCGCCGAGGCGGTGGCGGCGCAGCGGCCGCGCAAGGCGACCGCCGGCACCTTCCGGCGACCCGACCCGAAGCCGAGCACCGGCCTGGCGCCGGCGCTGGCGGCCCGGATCGGGCGGACGGACTGACTGACCCGTTTCCGCCCGGCTCTTCAGGCGGCCTTGCGGGTGGGCGCTGCGGCCGCGCCCTGCGCCTTCAAGGCGCAGAGCGTCCGGGCATCGAGCGGCCCGGAGGACAGGGTGATGCCGAACTGGCCCTCGTCGCTCCAGATCACGCGAGCCTGATGCGAGGCGCCGCCGAGTTCGATCGTCACCGCCGTGCCGACCGGCAGGGGCGGGCCGAACGCGGTGAGGCGCGCGCCCGTCGCGCTCACGTCCTGCAGGGTCGAGCGGTGGTGCCGGCCCGCGACCGTCACCCCGACCTCCGCCGCCGCCGGGAAGCGCTCTCCGCCGCGCCGGTCGGCGATCTCGACGAGGAGGTGGTTGATCTCGCCGTTGACGAGCCCGGCCTCGCCGCTGAGGTCCGACGCCATCGCGGCGAGCCGCGTCGCCAGGGCGTCGGTCTCGCGCGCGAGCCCCGGCAGGACCGCGATGCCGGTGATCACCGTCTGGGTCCGGTTCGCGACGGTCTGCATCATCTGGGTGATCTCGCCGGTCGCCGCGTTCTGCTCCTCGACCGCGGAGGCGATCGAGGTGCCGATGTCGGCGATCGTCCCGACCGTCGTGGCGATGCCGTCCACGGCGCCGAGCACGCTGCCGGAGGCGGCTCGCAGCGAGCCGACCTGCCGGTCGATCTCCTCCGTCGCCCGGGTCGTCTGGGCGGCCAGCGACTTGACCTCGGCGGCGACCACCGCGAACCCCTTGCCGGCCTCGCCCGCACGGGCCGCCTCGATCGTCGCGTTGAGGGCGAGCAGGTTGGTCTGGCCCGCGATGGAGTGGATCAGGCCCGTGATGCTGCCGATCCGGTCGCTCAGCTCCGAGAGCTGCACCGCGAGGGTGCGGGCGGCCGCCGCCTGGGCGCGCGCGTCCTGCATCGCCGCGGTCGATTGCGCCGCCTGGCCGGCGATCTCGCCGATCGAAGCCGAGAGCTGCGTCACCGCGCTCGCGGCGCCGGCGACCTCGGCGGCGGTGCCGTTGAGATCCTCGACCGAGCGTGACAGCCGCTCGCGGGTATCGGTGGCGTGGTCCTGCACGCCCGCGCTCGCGTCCTGCATGGTGACGGCGACCTCCTGGAAGTGCCGCACGCCGCCGCCCACCGTGTCGCGGATGCGGTCGGCGAGCTGCGCCATGAACCGGCGCTCCTGCTCGATCATCGCCCGGCGGTGCTCGTCGTCGCTCGCCCGGGCGATCGACTCGGCGGTCCGATCGCGGAAGTGCACGATGGCGCGCGCCAGCGCGGCGATCTCGTCGCGGCCACCCGCCTCCGGCACGTCGGCGTCGAGCGACTGGTCGGCGAGGGCGCGCACCCGCCGGTCGAGGCCGGCGAGACCCTGCACGACCGAGCGCGTCAGCAGGAAGGCGAGCAGGAAGGCCAGTACCGTCACCGAGCCGGCGATCCCGAGCGCCACCACCAGACGGTTCTGGAGGCCGGCGACCCGGGCTGCCAGCAGGCGGTCGAGGGCGACCGCGCCATCCGCCCACAGCCGGTCGGCGCGGGCGACGAGATCGGTCGCGGCGCGCTGGAACAGCGCGAGGTCGGCCGCGGTCTGCCGGCCGGCCGCATGGGCCTCGGCGAGGGCGGCGACGGGCCGGTCGAGCGCCTCGAACGCCGCCACGACGGCGGTGGCCGGCGCCGCGAGGGCACCCTCGACGGTGCCGTCGGCATTGGCCTTGGACGCTGCCTTGAGGGAGGCTTGGAGGCCCTCGGCGGTCGCGCGGAGCTTACCCTGCTCGATCAAGAATCGCGCGGCGTCGCCGGGCGTCAGCGCCGGCTTGCCGCGCAGCTCGACCGCGAGCGCCGCCAGGGTGCCGGCCTGCTGCAGCAGGTCCGGCAGCCTCACCGCGACGGCGTCCATCACGTAGAAGGAATCGAGGTCGGGATCGAGGATCAGGTTGGAGCCATCGCCGATCTTGGTCACCAGGGTGCGGGCGGCCTCCACGATCGCGGCGGGGTCCTTGCCACGCGCCAGGGCGAGGTCGCGGGCGGCCTCGCCGGTCCCCATGACCGGGTCGTGACGCGCGTGTGCGGCCTCGAAGGCGGCCCAGTCGTCGCCCGTCGTCGCGGCCGGAATCCGCGACAGCGTGGCCGCGCGCAGGATCGGCCAGGCGGTCTGCAGGTAGGCGACCCCTGCCTGTTCGCGGCTGGCGAAATCGATGTCCTTGCGCGACTGGATCACGAACAGGCCGGACAGCAGCGCGATCGGGATCAGGAACAGGCCGAGGGTCGAGATGAGCTTCGTTCGAATCGTCAGCATGGCCGACATGACCTTTCCTCGCAGTCGATCGAACGCTTCGGTCCGATCTCTTCGGAGGGCCCCTGTCGACGGAACCGCGCGACCCTGGGGCAGCGGCGGCGATCGAGCGAAGTATGTTGGGCCTTATAGGATAATAAGCCCAGATCGGTTTAAGGAGTCATAATGTAATGCAAGACACCGTTAAGCCGAAATACATAGTCGAGGCATCTTTTCGAACTAAGCAGACGCGGTAGCTGGATGTCGGGGCCGTTTTCCCGGCCGGTCCGGGGAGGATCGGGTTCCGCATCCTCCCCGACCGGTCGCTCAGCCGCCGCTGCCGGCCTCGTCCTGGCAGCGGATCAGCTTGGTCTGGGCGGCGGCCCGGCCGGGCTCGGCCAGGCGGAACTCGCCGGTCTCGGGGTCGCGGACCCGCAGCTGCCCGGTGGCGATGCCGAAATGCGCGCCGTGGAGCTGCAGCTTGCCGCGCTCCACCAGGATCTTCACGCAGGGGAACGTCATCAGGTTCTTGAGGCTGTTCGTCACCGTGGCGAATTCGAGCTGCTCGAGGTAGTCCGGCCCGCGCGGCTCGTCGCCGAGCGCCTCCGCCGCGGGGCGGATCAGCGAGACCCAGCGGCCGATGAAGTCGCCCGGCGAGAGCGGCGCGGCGTCGTCCGCGAAGGCGCGCACGCCGCCGCAGCGGGCGTGGCCCAGCACCACGATGTGCTTCACCTTGAGCGCCTGCACGGCGAATTCGAGCGCCGCCGAGGTGCCGTGGTACTCGCCGCCGGTCTCGAACGGCGGCACCAGGTTGGCGACGTTGCGCACCACGAACAATTCGCCCGGCCGCGCGTCGAAGATCACCTCGGGCGAGACCCGGCTGTCGCAGCAGCTGATGATCAGGATCTCGGGGCTCTGCCCCTCGGCGAGGCTGGCGTAGCGGTCCTGCTCGCGCACGAACCGGTCGTCCAGGAAGGCGCGGTAGCCGTCCGCCAGCGCCGGGGGAAACGACAGATCGTCGGCCATGGGTCGTGATCTCCTTGGGATGAGCCTCTGCGGCAGGCTTACGCCGCGCCCGGCCCCCAGGACAACGTCACGACCTCCGGGATCGTCTCGCCGGCCACGAGCCTTTTGGCCAGATCGGCGAGCCCGCGCGGTTCCACTCGCTCGTGGGTGGCGGCGAGTTCGTCGAGCGGCCACCAGCGCGTGCCGTAGACCGGGTTGTCCTCGGTCTCGGCGAGACGGCTGGTATCGACCTTGTCGTCGGGCAGCCGCACCACGAAGTAGCGCTCGCGGGCGAAGCGCGACTTGTTGAACAGCGTGAAGGCGCCGTCGCAGCGGGCGACCTGGGGGCCGAGCGGCGCATCCTGGACGCCGATCTCCTCCTCCAGCTCGCGCCGGCAGGCCTCTTCCGGCGTCTCGCCGGGCTCGATGCCGCCGCCGGGCATGAACCAGAACGTCCGGTCGCCCGGCCGGCCCGGATCGACGTCGCGCGAGGCCTCGTAGGCGATGAGCAGGAGGCGGCCGGCGGGATCGAGCACCAGGGCGCGGGCGATGTCGCGGGTGGGAAGGTCGGCGGAAGCGTCGGTCATCGGGGGGCCTCGCTGTGGGGAAGCGTCCAGATCGCGGCCGTCAGGCCGTGGGCGTCGCGCTCCGGCGGATCGGGATAGGGCACGCCGCGGCCCTTGGCGATGGCCCGCGCCACGGCGAGGGCCGCCAATGCGTCGAGCAGGTCGTCGGGCTTGGCGCCCTTGGGGACCGGGAGGTCGGCGGGCAGGCCGGCACGGGCCAGGAGGTCGCGCCGCAGGGCCGCGCCCGCGGGCTTGCGCTTGGGCTCGGGCAGCGGCGTGCCGCCGTTGAGGCCCTGGAAGGCGAGCTCCGGATGCACCTCGTAGACCCGCGCCTGCAGCTCCGTCCGGGCGCGCAGGAGGCCGTCGGCCTCGCGGATGCGGGGAAAGATCGCCTGTGCGGGCGGGGAGGGCGCGAAGGGCTGGGTCTCGGGCCGGCGCGACAGGGCGATGGCCGCGGTGTAGTCGGGCGCGTAGACGACGCTGCGGGCCGAGGTCGGGAAGACCGAGGCGCGCCGCGGTCCGAGCAGCGCCCGTACCAGCACTTCCGCCGTGCGGCCGCCGGGCCCGACCCGGTCGGGCAGGCCGATCGGGATATCGACCGCCACGATCCCCGGTGCTTCGGGCGCGTCGCAGATCGCCTCGAGGCTCGGCAGCACGCGGGCGCGGATGTTTTCGGGATCGTGGCCGTCGCTCGGCCCGAAGACCGCGACCCAGCCGCCCGGGCATCCGTCCACCCCTGCGACCCATGGCATGCGCCGATTCCCCTGCTCGGGGCGGGATCTAGGGCGGGGAGGGCGGTTGTCGCGAAGCGTGTCTTTGTCGGGATCGTTCTTCCAACCTGTGACCTCAGGATGTGGTTCTGGGTTGGAGAGGACGACTTGCCGACGTGGGATGCGTTCAGGTCGAGGTCGCGGCAGTGATACGGTTCCTGGGCTCCGCTTCGCGGCCCCGGGATGACCCGGAGGATGTCAGGAACCGTAGAGGAGGGTAAAGCTCCTCACGCCGCCTTGGCGTAGCGCGATTCCGCCAGATCCTGATGGTCGATCTCGGGCGCGCGGCCGCCGATCAGGTCGGCGAGGAGCCGGCCCGAGCCGCAGGCCATGGTCCAGCCGAGCGTGCCGTGGCCGGTATTGGTGTAGAGGTTGTCGTAGGCCGTGGCGCCGACGATCGGGGTGCCGTCCGGGGTCATCGGGCGCAGGCCGGTCCAGAACTTCGCCTGCGAGACGTCGCCGCCCTGCGGGAAGAGGTCAAGGACCGAGCGCTCCAGGGTCGCCCGGCGCGGGCCGCGCAGGGCCTGGCTGAAGCCGGCGAGCTCCGCCGTGCCGCCGACGCGGATGCGGTCGCCGAGCCGGGTGATCGCCACCTTGAAGGTCTCGTCCATCACGGTCGAGACCGGGGCGGCCTCGGCGTCGGTGACCGGCAGGGTCAGGGAGTAGCCCTTCACCGGATAGACCGGCAGCTCGATGCCCAGCGGCTTCAACATCATCGGGGTGTAGCTGCCCATGGCGGCGACGTAGCGGTCCGCCGTCAGCACCTCGCCGCCAGCAGAGCCGGTGCCGGCCAGGCCCACGCCGACGATGCGGCCGCCTTCCTGGCGAAGTGAGGTGATCGTCGCGCCGTACCGGATGGTGACGCCCATGCTCTCGCAGATCGCCGCGAGGCGCTGGGTGAACAGATGCGCGTCGCCGGTCTCGTCGCCCGGCAGGCGCAGGCCGCCGACGAAGGAGCCGCCGACCCGGGCCAGCGCCGGCTCGGCCGCGATGCAGCCCGCCGGATCCAGCACCTCGTAGGGCACGCCGTACTCGTCGAGCACGCCGGTGTCGTCGCCGACATGGTCGAGCTGCTTCTGGGTGCGGAAGAGCTGGAGCGTGCCCTTCTCGCGGTGATCGTAGGTGATGCCGGTCTCGGTGCGCAGGTCGCGCAGCACGTCGCGGCTATACTCGGCGAGCCGCACCATCCGGCCCTTGTTGCGGCGGTAGGCGTCCTCGGTGCAGTTCGCCAGCATCTTGGCGAGCCAGCCGTAGAGCTTGGGCTCCAGGCTCGGCCACAGCACCAGCGGGCGGTGGCGCATCATCAGCCACTTCATCGCCTTGACGGGGATGCCCGGGGCGGCCCAGGGCGCCGAATAGCCGGGGGAAACCTGGCCGGCATTGGCGAAGCTGGTCTCGAGGCCCGCGCCCGGCTGGCGGTCGAGCACCGTGACCTCGTGACCGGCCTTGGCGAGGTAGTAGGCCGAGGTGACGCCGACCACGCCGCCGCCGAGGATCAGAACGCGCATCGCCGCAAAACCTTCTGTCGCGCCTCGCCTCTCGGTGTCCGACCCGGCGCCTGGTCGGTGGGAAGAGTGTCGCGCAAGGATCGCCGAATTTCTCGCCGGATCGGCGCATGGCCTGCGAGAGTCTGTTACGGTACGCAACGATCTGCGGCTTAACGACAGGAAATTGCGCGGTGGCGGGACGGGACGAGATCGACGCGCGGATCCTGCGCGTCCTGCGCGACGACGGGCGCATCAGCAACGCCGATCTCGCCGCCAAGGTCGGCCTGTCGCCCTCGGCCTGCCTGCGCCGGCTGCGGCTTCTCGAAACGAACGGCACCATCCGGGGCTACACCGCGCTGATCGAGGCCGACGAGCGCGAGCACCACATGGTGGTGCTAACCCAGATCACCCTGGAGCGGCAGACGGAAGAGTCGCTCAACCGCTTCGAGGCCGCGGTGCGCCGCTGCCCCGAGGTGCGCGACTGCTACCTGATGACCGGCCTGTCCGATTACCTGATGCGCATCGAGGTCTTGGATGCGGGCGATTACGAGCGCCTGCACAAGGAGGTGCTGTCGCGCCTGCCGGGGGTGGCGCGGATCCAGTCGAGCTTCGCGATCCGGACGGTGGTGGGGCGGGGATAGCGACCGCGCGGACGACCGGATTCGCTTCGGCGTCAGCCCGGCGGCGTTCTTCTGAGCGCGCCTCAGGCGAAATAGGCCGGCCACCGCGCCCGGATCTCGTCGCCCAGCGCAATCGACTTCGAGAGGTGATCGCGAAGAGCCTCCTGGGCGGCCTCCGGCTCACCCTCGGCGAGCGCCGCCACGATCCGCTGGTGATCGGCCACGATCTGCTGCGCCTTGCCCTCCACCGGCAGGTGCAGGCGGCGCAGGCGGTCGATATGGCCGCTGCGGCGGCGGATCAGGTCCCAGAGGTCAGGGACGGCGGCCGCCTCGCACAGGGCGCGGTGAAACGCCTCGTCGCTCGCCGACAACCGCGCGAAGTCGCCCGCCTCGGCAAACAGCGCCTGCTCGGCCACGAAGGCCTGGAGCCGTACCACCAGCGCCCGGTCGGGTGCCCGGGCCAGGGTGCGCACGACCTCCTGCTCCACGGCGCGGCGCAGGAACTGCGCCTGGCGGGCGGCCGCGAGATCGATGCGGCTCACCACCGTCGAGGATTGCGGGAAGATGTCGACCAGCCCCTCCTCCTGGAGCCGCAGGAGCGCATCGCGGATCGGGGTGGCGCTGAGGCCGAAGCTCGCCTGCAATTCGGGCCGCGACAGCACCGTGCCGGGCGCGAGATCGAGCGAGACGATCTTGTCCCGAATGAGGTCGAAGACCTGCGGGGCGGCGTGGCGCGAGCGGTCGCGGAGGCGCTGCGCACCGGCGAAGACGGCGTTCATGACGGTCGGACTCGGCAATGACCCGGCACCGCCGGAGCGGCCCTAGCGGCAGCCTAGCACGACCCGGCTCGGGTTGACATACTAATGCATTACCATTTTAGTGAGCGGGCTGGACCGGCGATCGACAACAAGCCGGCCTGCGCCGCCCCGCGGCGGCCTCGGGAGAACGCTCATGATCCATTCGCCCACGCGCCGCGCCCTCGCGGCGGGCTTCCTCGCTGCCGGTCTGCTCGCCTCCGGCTCGGCGCGGGCGCAGCAGAAGAGCGACGTGGCGATCACCCGCCAGCCCGGCATCATCTACCTGCCGACCCACGTCATCGAGAAGCAGGGGCTGATCGAGAAGCATGCCGAGCGGCTGGGCGTGCCGGGCGTGAAGACGAAGTGGCTCACCTTCACGGGCGGCGGCAGCCAGACCGACGCGCTGCTCGCCGGCAACGTCGACATCGTCAATACCGGCACCGGCAACCTGCTGCTGCTGTGGGACCGGACGCGGGGCGGCGTGAAGGGCATCGTCGCCACCTCAGCGCTGCCGCTGCTGCTCGTCAGCCGCGACCCGAAGATCAGGACGATCAAGGACATCGGCCCCGGCGACAAGGTCGCGGTGCCGACCGTGAAGGTCTCGACGCAGGCGATCCTGCTGCAGATGGCGGCGGGCGAGGCCTACGGCGCCGACCAGTCCGGCCGGCTCGACGCCAACACGGTGCAGCTCGGCCATCCCGATGCGGCGATCGCGCTGGCCAACCCCACCCACGAGATCAAGACCCACTTCGCGGCGCCGCCGTTCCAGTACGTCGAATTGCGCACCGTGCCCGGCGCCCACATCGTGGCGCGCTCGCCCGACATCATCGGCGGGCCGCTGACGCAAGGCCAGTTCTTCACCACCACCAAGTTCGCCGATGCCAACCCCAAGATCGTCCAGGCGGTGCGGGCGGCCTCCGAGGAGGCGCAAGCCTTCATCCGCCGGGATACGCGAAAGGCCGTCGAGATCTACCGCGAGGTGACCGGCGACAAGACCAGCGTCGAGGACCTGCTGAGCTACTTGGCCGAGCCCGGCATGATGGAGTTCAACCTCCAGCCCCAGGGCACGATGCGCTTTGCCGAGCATCTCGGGCGGATCGGCACCCTGCGGACCAAGCCCAAGGCCTGGACCGACTACTATCTGCCGGTCGCCCACGACCTCAGCGGCAGCTGAGCCCTTCCGGTTCGAGAGGACACGACACCATGACCGCGCTCCTCGACGTCCGCGGCGTCACGCTCCGCTACAAGACCCCCAACGTGCTGGTCACCGCGACCGAGCGCGTCAGCTTCCAGGTCGAGACCTCGGACCGCTTCGTGCTGCTCGGGCCGTCGGGCTGCGGCAAGTCCACCTTGCTCAAGGCGGTGGGCGGCTACCTGCATCCGAGCGAGGGCGAGATCCGCATCAAGGACCGGGTGGTCAAGGAGCCCGGCGCCGACCGGATGATGGTGTTTCAGGAGTTCGACCAGCTCCTGCCCTGGAAGACGGTGCTGGAGAACGTCACCTTCCCGCTCCTCAACGCGCGCAAGATGTCCCGCCGCGCGGCGGAGGAGCGGGCGCGGGCCTATATCGAGAAGGTCGGCCTGACGCGGGCCATCGACAGCTACCCCCACACCCTCTCGGGCGGCATGAAGCAGCGCGTGGCGATCGCCCGCGGCATGGCGATGGAGCCCGACATCCTCCTGATGGACGAGCCCTTCGCGGCGCTCGACGCGCTCACCCGGCGCACCTGCCAGGACGAACTCCTGCAGCTCTGGGAGGAAACGAAGTTCACGGTGCTCTTCGTCACCCACTCGATCGCCGAGGCGATCAAGATCGGCAATCGCATCCTCCTGCTCTCGCCCCATCCGGGCCGGGTCAAGGCCGAGGTGCGCGACGTCGACAAGGTCTCGGCCCAGGACGGCAGCGCCGGCCAGCTCGAGCAGCAGATCCACGACCTGCTTTTTTCCGACGAGCCCGCCCACCACTGACCGATCGTCGAGGAGGCACCCCCATGAGCAGCACGACGAGCGTCACGACAGGCTCCCCGAGGCCGGCCCGCATCATCATGAGCGAGGCGGCGCCCGCCGCCGACGGCGCGGTCGAGCGCCAGCTCGGCACCGCCGAGATCCTCTGGAACAGCGGCTTCGTGCGCAAGACGGTGATCATCGTCGTGCTGGCGCTGGTCTGGGAGATCTACGCCCGCTTCCTCGACAATCCGCTGCTGTTCCCGACCTTCTCCGACACCGTCACGACGCTGTGGCAGCAGACCCTCGACGGCACGATCCCGAACCGGGCGCTCACCTCGATCAAGGTGCTGCTGATGGGCTACGTCGCCGGCATCCTGCTCGCCGCGACGCTGACCATGGTGGCGATCTCGACCCGCATCGGCACCGACTTCCTCGAGACGATGACGGCGATGTTCAATCCCCTGCCGGCCATCGCGCTCCTGCCGCTGGCGCTGATCTGGTTCGGGTTGGGCAACGGCAGCCTGGTCTTCGTGCTGATCCACTCGGTGTTGTGGGCGGTGGCGCTCAACACCCATTCGGGCTTTCGCGGCGTCTCGAACACGCTCCGGATGGTCGGGCGCAACTACGGGCTGAAGGGCCTGCCCTACGTCACCAAGATCCTGATCCCGGCAGCGTTCCCCTCCATCCTCACCGGCCTCAAGATCGGCTGGGCCTTCGCCTGGCGCACGCTCATCGCCGCCGAGCTCGTCTTCGGCGTGTCGTCGGGAGCCGGCGGCCTCGGCTGGTTCATCTTCGAGAACCGCAACCTCCTCGACATCCCGGCCGTCTTCGCCGGCCTGCTGACCGTGATCATCATCGGCCTCGTGGTCGAGAACCTGATCTTCCGCACGCTGGAGCGGCGGACGGTGCAGAAGTGGGGTCTGCAGCACTAGCACTGACGAGCACGCCGCCCTGACCCCTCCCCCCTCTGCGGGGGAGGGGTCAGGGCGTGCGGTCCGTCACGTAACGTCGAATACCGACAGGAGCCTGGAAAAAGATGGCCCGCGATCCGCTCCCCCCGCCCGAACTCGAGCCAGGTGCCGTCCCGGACGGCCCGCAGGCCGTGCGCCGCGAGCCCTCGTCCCTGCGCTCCGCCCACTGGTTCGGGCCGGCGGACCTGCGCTCCTTCGGGCACCGCTCGCGGGCGATGCAGATGGGCTACGCGCCCGAGGAGTGGACCGGAAAGCCGGTCATCGCGATCCTGAACACCTGGTCCGACCTCCAGCCCTGCCACGCGCACTTCAAGCATCGCGTCGACGACGTGAAGCGCGGGATCCTGATGGCGGGGGGCTTTCCCGTCGAACTGCCGGCGATCTCGGTCTCGGAGAGCTTCGTCAAGCCGACCACCATGCTCTACCGCAACATGCTGGCGATGGAGACCGAGGAGCTGTTGCGCTCCCACCCGGTCGACGGCGCGGTACTGATGGGCGGCTGCGACAAGTCCACGCCGGGCCTGCTTCTCGGCGCCACCAGCATGAACCTGCCGGCGATCTACATTCCCGCCGGGCCGATGCTGCGCGGCAACTGGCAGGGCAAGGTGCTGGGCTCCGGCTCCGACAGCTGGAAGTACTGGGATGAACTCCGCGCCGGCAAGATCACCGACCAGGACTGGCTCGGGATCGAGGGCGGCATCGCCCGGTCCTACGGCACCTGCATGACCATGGGCACCGCCTCGACCATGACGGCGATCGCGGAAGCCGTCGGCATGGTGCTGCCCGGCGGCTCGTCGATTCCGGCGGCGGATGCCGGCCATATCCGCCTCTCCTCAGAATCCGGCCGGCGCATCGTCGACATGGTGTGGGAGGACCTGACCCCGCAGCGGATCCAGACCCGGGAGGCCTACGAGAACGCGATCGCGGTCGCCATGGCGATGGGCTGCTCGACCAACGCCATCATCCACCTGATCGCCATGGCGCGCCGGGCCGGCCACGCCATCGGCCTCGACGATTTCGAGCGCTACAGCCGCATCGTGCCGGTGATCGGCAACGTGCGGCCGAGCGGCAACACCTACCTGATGGAAGACTTCTTCTACGCCGGCGGCATCCGCGCGCTGATGAACGAGATCCGCGAGCACCTGCACCTCGACTGCCTGACGGTGAGCGGCCGGACGCTCGGCGAGGTGATCGAGGGCGCGAAGGTCCACAATGCCGACGTCATCCGGCCGCTGTCGAACCCGGTCTACGGCCAGGGCTCGCTGGCGGTGCTGAAGGGCAACCTCGCGCCAAGCGGCTGCGTCATCAAGCCGGCGGCGATGGACCAGCGCTTCCTCAAGCATTCCGGCCCGGCGCTCGTCTTCGACGATTACCCGTCCCTGAAACGCGCGATCGACGACGAGAATCTCGACGTCACCGCCGACCACGTGCTCGTGCTGCGCAATGCCGGGCCGCAGGGCGGGCCGGGCATGCCCGAATGGGGCATGCTGCCGATGCCGAAGAAGCTCCTTAAGGAGGGTCACCGCGACATGCTGCGCCTGTCGGATGCGCGGATGAGCGGCACCAGCTACGGCGCCTGCGTGCTCCACGTCGCGCCCGAATCCTTCGTCGGGGGGCCCCTGGCGCTCCTGCGCACCGGCGACATCGTCAGCGTCGACGTCGAGGCGAGGGCGATCCGCATGGAGGTGTCGGACGAGGAGCTGGCACAGAGGCGCGCCGCCTGGACCCCGCCGGCGCCCCGCTACGAGCGCGGCTACGGCGTGATGTTCTCGCGCCACATCCAGCAGGCGGACGAGGGCTGCGACTTCGACTTCCTGCGCACCGAGTACGGCGCTCCGGTGCCCGAGCCGGCGATCTACTGAGGGTCAGGCCGGCGCGCCGCCCACCAGCGCGGCGGCGCGCATCAGCCCCGGCAGGATCCGGGCGATCTCGTCCGGGTCGCCCCAGCGCCCGGCCTCGCCGGCGACGTGCAGGGCGCCGAACGGCCGCCGCGCCGCGTCGGTGAGCGCCACCGCGACCACAACCTCGTCCTCGATCACCTCGTGGGCGGCGACCGCGTAGCCGTCGCACCGCGCCTCCGCCACCGCCGTCATCACGTCCTCGATCCCGGTGCGGGTGAAGCGGGTCAGCGGCCGGCGGTCCTCCGCCGTCACCAGGGCGCGGGCCTCCGGTTCCGCGAGGACGGCCAGCACCGCGCGCCCGCCGGCACTGCAGAAGAGCGGGATCCGGCGCCCGACCAGGTTGGTGTAATAGTGCTCGGCCCGCGCCTGCAGCCGGAGCGCGTAGACCAGCGACGATTGCGAGAAGAGGCTGAGGTCCACCCGCGCGTCGCAGGTCCGGCGCAGGTCCATCAGGATCGGGGTCGCCCGCTCGATCAGCGGATGGTGGCGCAGGAAGGCGTAGCTCAGGTCGAGCACCCGATCCGCCAGGGCGTAGCGCCGGGTCGTCGCGCATTGGTCGAGATAGCCGAGCTGCGCCAGCGTGTGCACCATGCGCTGGCACGTACTCTTGTCGTGACCGCTGCGCTCGCTGATCTCCTGCAAGGACAGGGCGCGAACGCCGTGGAATGCTTCGAGGACGCTGAAGCATTTTTCGACCGAATGAACAAACAATCGGCTTCGCGCGGTTTCGCCGCTGACATCCGTTGACATCGTGTCGTCCCTTGAACCAGCATAAGATGCAATGCAGCGTATTGCATGGCAATACGGACGCGCGGGGAACCGGATGGACGGCACGGTCGCGACGATCGGAGCGGGGCAGGTGCGCGCGGGGATCGACCCGCGGGCGCGGCGGGCGATCGCCGCCGCCTGCATCGGCAACATGCTCGAATGGTACGATTTCGGGGTCTACGCCTTCCTGGCCGGGGCGATCTCGGCGGCGTTCTTCCCGTCGAGCGATCCCACCGCCTCGCTGCTCGCGACCTTCGCGGCCTACGGCGTTGGCTTCCTGGCCCGCCCCTTCGGCGGCGCGGTGATCGGCCGGCTCGGCGACCGGCGCGGGCGCAAGGTCGCGCTCGTCCTCACGCTCCTGATGATGGCGCTCGGCACGATCGGGCTGGGCCTGCTGCCGACCTACGCCCAGATCGGGATCGCGGCCCCGGCGCTGCTCGTCGCCCTGCGCATCCTCCAGGGCATCGCGGCGGGCGGCGAGTGGGGCGCCTCGACGGCCTTCATCATCGAGTGGGCGCCGGAGGGCCGGCGCGGCCTGTTCGGCTCGTTCCAGCAGGTCAGCACCGCGTCCGGCATCCTCCTCGGCTCGGGCGTCGCCGCGCTCCTCACCTCGCTCCTGACCCCGGAGGCGATGCTGGCCTGGGGCTGGCGGATCCCGTTCCTCCTCGGCGCCTCGCTCCTCGTCGTCGGCATCCTGATCCGCCGCAGCGTCGATGAGACGCCAGTCTTCGAGGATCAGGTGGCCCGGAAGGACGCCGCGCCGGTCGCGCCCGCGCAAGAGAGCGGCCCGCGGCTCGGCCTGCGCGCCTTCGGCTTCACGATCTTCTGGACCGTGTCGTACTACATGCTGCTCTCCTACATGCCGACCTTCACCCAGAAGTTCGGCGCGCTCACCGCCTCGCAGGCCCTGTGGTCGAACACGATCGGCCTCGTCGCGATGGTGCTGGCGGTGCCGGTCTTCGGCCACGTCTCGGACCGGGTCGGCCGCAAGCCGCTCCTGATCGCGAGCGCGGTCGCGGCGATCCTGCTGTCCTACCCGCTGTTCCGGATCATCGCCGGCGGGGCGGGCTTCCTGACGGTGATGTCGATCCAGGTCGTGTTCGGGTTGATCGTCGCCCTCTATTCCGGCCCCGGCCCGGCGGCGATCTCCGAGATGTTCCCGAGCCACCTGCGCTCGACCTGGATGTCGATCGGCTACACGCTCGCGGTCGCGGTGTTCGGCGGCTTCGCGCCCTTCGTCGCCACCTGGCTCATCGCGGTCACCGGCTCGCCGCTGGCGCCGGGCGTCCTCTACCTGATCCCGATGGCGGTCCTCACGCTCGTCGTCGTCGCGCGCATGCCCGAGACCGGCAAGAGCCGGCTCGCCTGACCGGAGGACGTCCCCATGACCGCCCCCATGACCGCCCCCATGACCGCCCCCTCTTCCACCGACCTCAAGCCCTGGCAATGGCCCGAGGACCACTGGCGCCGGCGCGTCGCCAAGGTCCGGGCCGGGCGCAGCCTGGCGCCGGCCTGGCCCGACGGCAAGCGGTGCGCCGTAGCGCTCTCCTTCGACGTCGACCACGAGACGAACGAGCTGCGCGACGGCGGCAAGTCGCTGGGCCGCCTCTCCTGGGGCCAGTACGGCCACCGCCAGGGCATGCCGCGCATCCTCGAGCTGTTGGCCGCGCACGACGTGCCGGCGAGCTTCTACGTGCCGGCGGTGGTGGCGATGCTCTACCCCGACGAGCAGCGCGGCGTGGTGGCGGCCGGCCACGAGATCGGCATCCACGGCTGGATCCACGAACTGAACTCGATCCTGCCGGCCGAGGCCGAGCGCGACCTGATGCTGCGCAGCGCCGACGCCCTGGAGCGGATCACGGGCACGCGCCCGGTCGGCCTGCGCACCCCGTCCTGGGACTATTCGGACGCGACGCTGGCGATCATCCGCGAGATGGGCCTCCTCTACGATTCCTCCCTGATGGCCGACGACACCTGCTACGAGCTGATGGAGGACGGCGCGCCGACCGGCATCGTCGAGGTCCCGGTCGAGTGGATCCGGGACGACGCGCCCTACTTCATGATGAGCCGGTTCGAGGGCCTGCGCCCGCATATCGGGCCCGAGGACGTGCTGGCGATCTTCATGCGCGAGTTCGAGGGCGCCTACCGCGAGGGCGGGTTGTTCCAGCTCACCATGCACCCGCACATCATCGGCTACCGCTCGCGGCTGTGGATCGTCGAGGAGCTGATCCGCGCCGCCAAGGCCAAGGGCGACGTGTGGTTCGCCACCCATGCCGACATCGCCGCGCACGCCGCCACCGCGTTGCGGTCATGAGTCCCCTTCCGGTGATCCCCGTCCCCGATCCGGCGGACCTCGCCCCCGCCCTCGACCGCCTGCGCCGTCTTGTCCTGTGCGAGACGCCGAGCTACGCGCCCGAGGCGCTCGCTGCCGGGCTCGCCCTGATGCGCGCCGAGCTCGCCGCCGACGGCCTCGCGGTGGCGCCCGAGACCGCCGACCTCGCCGCGGCCGGCGCCGTGCGGGCGACCTACGACCGGGGCGGGACGCTCGACGGTCCGCCGATCCTGATCCTCGGCCATCTCGACACCGTCCACCCGGTCGGCGAGCTCGCCGCCAACCCGTGGCGGATCGAGGGAAGCCGCGCCTTCGGGCCCGGCATCCTCGACATGAAGGGCGGGATCGTGCTGGCGCTCGAGGCGCTCCGACGGGCCGAGCCGCACCTCCCGCGGCCAGTCGAGGTCCTGATCACCACGGACGAGGAGATCGGCTCGCCGCGCTCCCGCGGACTGATCGAGGCGCGGGCGCGGGAGGCGGCCTGCATCCTGGTGCCCGAGCCCGCCCGCGACAATGGCGGCCTCGTCGTCGGCCGCCACGCCATCCTGCGCTTCGCGCTGGCCGCGACCGGCCGGCCCGCCCATGCCGGGCGCGACCCCGCCCGGGGCGATTCGGCGATCCATCGCCTCGCCCGCGCGGTCGTGGCGCTGGAGGGCCGCAGCGTCCCGGGCGCGAGCCTCAGCGTCGGGGTGATCGGCGGCGGGCTCTGGGTCAATTGCGTGCCCGAGCGTGCCGCGGCCGAGATGCTGTGCGTGGCCGCCGACGACGCGCGGCGGGACGAGATCCTGCGGATCGTCGCCGGGGAGGCCGACGACCGCCTGGCGATCGAGCTTGCGAGCGAGCGCCCGCTCTGGCGCACCGGCCCGGGCGACCGGGCGCTCTACGGGGCCGCGCAGGCCATCGCGGCGGAGCTCGGGATCGCGGTCTCGCCGGAGGTGTCGGGCGGCGGCTCGGACGGCAACTTCACCGGCGCCCTCGGCCGGCCGACCCTCGACGGGCTCGGGCCCTGCGGGGCCGGGCTGCACGCGCACGACGAGCACCTGAACCTGGCGAGCCTGGGGCCGCGGATCGCCCTGATGGCGAACCTGCTGGTCCGGGTCGGACACCTTCCGACAGGCGATTGAGCCTGTTCACGGATCCCGCGGCCCGAGACCCCCGGAGAGCGGGAAGGGGCGAGGTCTACGGGACGCCGTTCATCCGCTCCGCCACCGTCGCGGGGTCCGCCCCCGCTGCGCGCAGCCACGCGGGATAGGGGCGTCGCCGCGGGTTCGGCACGGGCGGAGGGACGACGTGAAGGCGCCGATCCTCAGGCCGGCATCCCGGCCCGCAGAGGCGGGCCGGTGAGCACGGCCCGATAGGCTTCGAGGACGCCCGCCGTCATCGCCTCGACCGTGTAGGTCTCGGCCCGCGCCCGCGCCTCGGCGCCGAGGCGCGTGCGGATCGCGGGATCGGCCGCCACCATCTCGATGGCGTGGGCGAAGCCCGCATCGTCGTCGGGCGCGATGAAGATCGCGGCCTCGTCCCACAATTCGCGGAAGGTCGGGATGTCGGAGAGCACCAGGGCGCAACCGGCGCTCGCGGCCTCCAGAACGCCGAGGCCGAAGGGCTCGTAGCGGGCGGCGGAGGCGTAGATCGGCGAACCGGCGAGCCAGCGCGCCACGTCCTGGTCGCTGAGCCGGCCGAGGGAGCGCAGGTGCTCGGGCGCGAATTGCGCCGCGTTCGGGCCCTTCAGGTCACCGGCGGCGAGGAGCGGCAGACGCATCCGGGCGGCGGCCCGGTCGAGGGTGCGGGCGTTCTTGCCCTCGTCCCAGAGCCGGCCGGCCGTGAAGGCGAAGGGCGAGGCGGCGGCTCCCGCCGGGGTGCGCTGGCCGCGGTCGGCGGGCTTGCGCCGGCCGTTCGGCACCACGCGGGGCGGGCTGATCCCGTAGGTCGCGGCGGTGGCCTCCGCGAAGGCGCGGGTGGGGCTGAGCAGCGCGTCGACCCGGCGGTAGCCCTCGGCGACGAGGTTCGCCCGCCAGGCGAGGTCCGGCGGCAGCGGGCCGGGGCGCATCGCCGCCCACCAGGTCGCCACGCAGGCATGCGCCACCGCGATCACGGGCGCGCAGAACTCGGCGAGCGCGGCGAGCGCCGGGCTGTTGAGGTGGATCAGGTCGGCGCCCGCCCGCTCGGCCTCGCGGGCGACGATGGCGGCGGCAGCCTCGACCTCGCGGCGGGTGAGCGCGGTCCAGTCGAGGCTGACGCCCAGCGGGCGCAGGTCGAGACCCCGGATGGCACGGGCCGCCCGCATCTGGTCCTGGCTCGGCTCGGGGCCGAGCACCGCCAGGGTGACGGCGACGCCCCGGCGCGTCATTTCCTCGGCGAGGTCGAGCCCGTATTGCCAGATGCCGCCCACCGCATCGACCGTCATGAACAGGTGGAGGACGGGCGCCCCCCGGTGGGGGAGGGGGCGTCCGGCCGGGACCGTCAGGCTGGGCAGCATACCGCCTCCAACTCGCGCAACGGGGCCGGCGCTGCCGACGGGATGTCACCGGAGCGGTCGAACCGACCGCGGTGAGGGACGCGCGCGCCCTTCCGGGCCCTGCCGTCCCGCGCGCGCCACGGGCGGCGGTCATACGGCGAGGACGGGCGGAGACGCACGGGATCGTCGGCCCGGACGCAGGCGCAGAGCGCGACCCGTGGGGCGCGCGGGACGACCTCGTCGAGGCGGGTTGCGCCGTGCGCGATCAACCGGTCGATCTCCTCCAGGGGCGGCGGCGCGTGCCGCCGGTCGGCGTCCCCGGAACCGGTCTCGGCGCAAAAGGTGCAGGAATGAGGGCGGCCGTGCGAGGGGCCCGGTTCCCCGGGCGTCCGCCCCCGTCGGGCGTCGAGCCGTTGGGGCGAGGGGCATGCGACGCACAGGCTGCTTCCGAAGCTCCAGGTCGGGTTGACGAGGGCGATTCTCAAAGCGGGCGTCCTGAACCGGGAACGGGCATCGCTGATACGGAAGACAACGATCGACGAAGGTGGCGGGGCCGCTCGGGACGACAAGGCCTTTTCGCCCGAATGCAGTTAAACGAATGATACCAGAGGCTCCGTTGCCATGACGGTGATGCATGGCCGTGTCGTCACCATGCGGCGGAAGCGGGCGTTCTTCGGGAACCGAATTACGTTTCGCGCGTGGTGGCGACCCGAGGAGACCGCGAGACGCCCGGACGCGGGGGAGCCCGGACGCCTGGCAAGCCGATCCGCCGGGTGCGCGGCCTGCGGCCCGAACGCGGTCCGGTGCGCGACGAGGATCCGCGCCCCGGCCCGGGCGACGCTGCCGGCCCGCCGACGGGATGTCTCGGTGGTATCCGGGAAACGCGACGCGCGGCCCGGCGTCATCGTTCTGGCGTCATTCAGACCGATTGCTCCATGACCACCAGCGGGATAGCGCAGCCACGGCACCGAGAGCCGCCTCCCGCGCCGGTTCCTCAGCGAGTTCCCGCACCGAGTCCCGTCACCGAGTTCACGCGCCCTCCATGTCCCTCGCTCCTCCGTCGCACGACGCCGTGCCGGTCGCTCCCGGTGCGGATCCCGCTTCCCCGCAGGAGGCCGCCGCCCTGCGCCGGCGGCGCCTGGCCCTCGCCGTGCCGACGGTGGCGACGGCGCTCGCCCTCGCGGCGGCGGCGGCGGCCAGCATCGGCGTGCCGGACGGGCCGCTCGAGGCCGCGGTGCTGGGGCTGTTCTGCCTGGCGATGGCCTGGCAATCCTACATCGCCTGGCAGTACCTCTACGGCGCGATCGCGGCCGGCCTCGGGACCCGGGTGATGTCGGCGGTGGAGCGGCAGGCCGCCGACCTCGCGCCGCAGGCGAGCGGGCGCAGCCGCACCGCGGCCGTGGTGGCGATCCACGCCGAGGATGCAGGCGCCGTCTTCGCGGCGATCCGGGTGATGGCCCGGTCCCTCACCCGTGCCGGCGGCGACGGGCGCGACCTCGACATCTTCGTCCTCAGCGACACCCGCGACCCGGAGATCGCCGCGGCCGAGGAGCGCGAGCTCGCCCGCGCGCTGGCCTGGCGCGAGATCGCCGGGCCCGGCCTGCCGGCGATCCGCTACCGCCGCCGCCAGGACAATACCGGGCGCAAGGCCGGCAATATCGGCGAGTTCTGCGAGACCTACGGTCACGCCTACGACTTCATGATCGTGCTCGACGCCGACAGCCTGATGACCGGTGCCGCCATGCGCCGGCTGGTGCGGCTGATGGAGGAGAACCCCCGCGTCGGCCTGATCCAGACGGTCAGCTACGCCGCCGGGCGCGACACGCTGTTTGCCCGCATCCAGCAGTTCGCCGTGCGGCTCTACGCGCCGCTCTCGATCAGGGCGCTCGAGACCTGGCAGGGACCGGACGGCGGCTACTGGGGCCACAATGCCATCCTACGCATCGCCGCCTTCGCGGCCAATGCCGAGCTGCCGGTGCTGCCCGGCCGGGCGCCGCTCGGCGGCGAGATCCTGTGCCACGACACGGTGGAGGGCGCGTTCCTGCGCCGGGCCGGCTGGGAGCTGCGCCTCTTGCCGGAGGAGCCCGGCACCTGGGAGGAGATGCCCACCAACCTCACCGATCTCCTCGGCCGCGAGCGGCGCTGGTGCCAGGGCAACCTGCAGCATCTCGGCGTGATCGGAATGCCGGGCCTCACCGCGGGCAGCCGCTGGCACCTCGGCGCCGGCATCCTGTCCTACCTCGCCTCGCCGGTCTGGGTCGCCTTCCTGGCGCTGGGCACCTGGCAGGCGATCCGCAGCGGCGATCTCGGGCTGCTGGCCTACGGCCTCACCGGCGAGGGGCCGGCGGCGGCGGTGCTGGCGGCCCTGAGCGTCGCCGTGCTGGCGCTGCCGAAGCTCCTCAGCCTCGGCCACGTCCTCCTGTCGCCGGAGCGCCGCGCCGCCTTCGGGGGTACGCGCCGGCTCCTTATCGGCGCGGCCCTGGAGCAGGCGCTCTGGGTGCTGCTCTGGCCGGTCCTCACCCTGTTCAACGCCGGTGCCGTGCTCTCGACCTTCGCCGGAAGGGTGGTGCGCTGGGAGACCCAGGCCCGCGACGACCGCCGGGTGCCGTGGTCCGAGGCCTGCCGCCTCCAGGCCGACGCGCTAGTGGCCGGCGGGTTGCTCGCGGCGGCGCTCGTCTATGCCGGCGACCCGCTCCTCGCCCTCTGGATGGCCCCCGTCGCCCTCGGCCTCCTCGGCAGCCCGGCGCTCAGCGTGCTGACCAGCCGGGCCGATTACGGCTATGCGGCGCGCCGGCGCGGCCTCTTCCTCACGATCGACGATACCGCCCAGGCGCCGGAGCTGCGCGACCTCGCCGCCGCCCGCGCCGCGCCGCCGCTCCCGGCACGCCCGCCGGTGCGCGGCGAGGCCCCGGTCTGGCTCGCCACCGCCACCGACGACGCGAAGGCGTCGCGGGCGCGGGAGATCTGAGAAGCGCCCGATCGCGGACCGGGAAGGTGCGCTTCCTAGAGTACGTCACGATCGCGTTGCAATCGCGAAGCTCTCTAGGTCTTTGTTCTGTCGCATTTTCTGCGACGAACTGGTTTCCACTTCGTCGGAAAACGCTCCAGCGTTGCCGATGTCGGCAACGCCTTCCATCGCACCGGGCCGGACCTTGCCAGCCCGGTCTCGCGCGACCCCGGGCCTCTACTTGCCCAGCACCTTGAGCGGGTCGGTGCGCTGGCTCGGCGAGGGCTCGGCGGTGAGGCTGTCGGCGCGCTCCTGCGGGCGGCCGCGGACGCTGCCGGTGGTGGCGGGACTGCCCTGGCCGACGGTGGCGCGGTTGGTGGGGCTCGTCACCGGCACGGCGCCGCTGGCGAGCTCGAGGCAGGTCAGCATCTCGACGTAGCTCGGAAAGCCGCCGGCGCGCGATTGCTGCGAGCACTGGGTCTTGGCCGGGCCGGAGAACTGGCCCCAGCGCTTGCGCAGCTCGTCGCCCGCCGAACGCTCGGAGCGCAGGCAGCCGTCGGAGCCGGCCTCCTGGCTCACCGAGGAGCGGCCGGGCGAGTTGCAGGTGTGCTCGATGTCGAGCCGCGGCGGACCGTCCGCCGCGACGAGGACGAGATGCGCGCCGAGAAGCGCGAAGGGCAGGGCGGCGGGCATGATCGGTCTCCACGGGGCCGGAGAAGAAAAAGCTTCGCCGGTTCAACGCGCCGAGATCGCAAGAAGCTCCCGTCGTCGGCGCGTCCGTTCCTGTCGCTCGCCTCCTCAGTCCTGGCGCAGGGCCTGGTCGAGGTCGGCGAAGAGGTCGTCGACGTCCTCGATGCCGACCGAGAGGCGCAGCAGGTCCGGCGGGCAGGGGGTGGTCGGACCCTCGATCGAGGCGCGGTGCTCGATCAGGCTCTCGACGCCGCCGAGCGAGGTCGCGCGCTTCCACAGGGCCACCCGGGCCGCCGTCGCGATCGCCGCCGCCTCGCCGCCGGCCACCCGGATCGACAGCATCGTGCCAAAGCCGGTCATCTGGCGCGCCGCCACGGCGTGGCCGGGATGCGTCGCCAGGCCGGGATACAGCACCTGGGCCACGGCGGGGTGGGCGGACAGGCGCTGCGCCAGCTCGGCGGCGTTCGCCATCTGGGTGGCGATGCGGACGTGGAGCGTGCGCATGCCCCGCATCAAGAGGTAGGCCTCGAAGGGCCCGAGGATCGCGCCGTTGCCCGAGCGGATGCGCTGGATCCGGGCCCAGAACTCGTCCGCCCTGGCGCCGGCGAGGGCACCCGCGATGACGTCGGAATGGCCGTTGAGCACCTTGGTGGCGGCGTGCATCACCACGTCGGCGCCGAGCGACAGCGGCCGGGTCACCACCGGCGAGCTGGCGGTGGAATCGACCGCGAGCCGGGCGCCGGCCGCATGCGCGATCTCGGCCGCGCCCGCGATGTCGGTGACGGTCCAGAGCGGGTTCGACGGGGTCTCGAGCCAGACGAGCTTGGTCTGGCCGGGCCGCACCGCCGCCTTGAGGGCGTCGAGGTCGTCGGTGGCGACGAAATCGACCTTGAGGCCCCAGCGGGTCGCTTCCTCGGTCAGCCAGCGGCGCAGGGCCCAGTACATCACGGTCGGCGCCACGATGTGGTCGCCGGGATCGAGGGCGCCGAACACCGCCGTGGCGGCGGCCATGCCGGAGGAAAACAGCAGCGCGCCGGCCTCAGCCTCCTCCAGCATCGCGATCACGGCCTCCGCCTCGCGCACCGTGGCGTTGTCGGGCCGGCCGTAGACGTAGCCGGAGGAATACTGGTTGTCGGGGTCGCGGATGTAGGTGGTGGCGACGTGGATCGGCGGCACCACCGCCTTCGTGATCGGGTCGACATGGCCCAATGCCTGCGCGGCGAGGCTCTTCTTCGACCAGTGGCGCGGGGCGCTGCTCATGCCGGGGCTCCAGGGGACAACAGGGACGTTTTGCTCCCCCGCCGCCCTTGCAGAACCGGTGCCGGCGCGCAACCTCCATCCCGGTATAGCACCCGAGCCCGAGATGCCGCCCACCGCAACGCTGCCTCACCCGGAGCCCGCCCGGCCCATCCTGTCGCCCCTGCCGCGCCTCGCCGCGGCGATCGTGCCCGTCGCCGCGGTCGCGGTGGTGGGCAGCCTGGCGACCTCGCCCAACATCCCGACCTGGTATGCGGGCCTCGCCAAGCCGGGCTTCACGCCGCCGAACTGGCTGTTTCCCGTCGCCTGGACGATCCTCTACGCGCTGATCGCATTCTCGGGCTGGCGCCTGCTCGGCACCGCCCCCGCCACGGGGTCGCTGCGGCGCACCCGCACCCTCGCCCTGTGGGCGTTCTTCGTCCAGCTCGCCCTCAACGGCGCCTGGACGCCGGTCTTCTTCGCCCGCCACGACCCGGCCGGCGGCCTCGTCGTGGTGGTCGCCCTGCTGATCATGATCCTGTGGACGATCCGGCTCGTCCTGCCCCTCGACCGGCTCGCGGCCCTGGTCCTCGTGCCCTACGCCGCCTGGGTGTCCTACGCGACGGCGCTCAACGCGGCGATCTGGTGGATGAACTGAGGGGCGCGGTCATCCCGCATTCGTCCTACCCTCAACCTCATCCTGAGGTGTTGGCCCATCGAAGATGGGCTGACCTCGAAGGAGGGCTCCAGAAGTCTCCGCGATCCCTGGAGCCCTCCTTCGAGGTCGCTGCGCGGTACCTCGGGACGAGGTCGCGGACAGGACGAGCGAGCCCCCCGGGTCTCGAGCACGGGTGGTGCCTCACGGCACCAGCACGATCGCCCCGGTGACCTTGCGCGCCTCCGCCGCCTCGTGCGCCTCCACCACCTTCTCGAGCGGGAACCGCGCCCCGACATCGACCGCGACGTGGCCGCGGCCGATCGCGTCGAACAGGTCGGCGGCGTTGGCCCGGAAGGTCGCCGGGTCGGCGTTGTGCGGGAAGACCGAGGGGCGTGTCAGGAACAGGCAGCCCTTCTTGTTGAGGAGTTCCGGATCGATCGCCGGCGACGGGCCCGAGGCGGCGCCGTACGACACGACGAGGCCGAACGGCGCGGCGCAGTCGAGGGACTTCAGGAGTGTGTCCTTGCCGACCGCGTCGTAGACCACCCGGGCCTTGGCGCCGCCGGTGGCCTCCAGGAAGGCCTTGGGCCAGTCGGGCTGGTTGAGATCGATCACCGCCGCGCAGCCGGCCGCGAGCGCCGCCTCCCGCTTCTCCGGCGAGCCGGTGGTGCCGACGACCTTCGCCCCGAGCGCGGTGGCCCAACGCGTCAGGATCTGGCCGACGCCGCCGGCGGCGGAATGGACCAGCAGCAGGTCGCCCGGCTGCACCGCATGGGTCTTGCGCAGCAGGTACTGCGCCGTCATGCCCTTGAACAGCAGCGAGGCGGCGGCCTCGTCGCTCACGCTCTCGGGCAGCCGCACCAGCTTCTCCGCCGGCACGGTGCGCCGGTCGGCATAGGCACCGACCCCGGCATTCATGTAGGCGACCCGGTCGCCCGGCTTCAGGTCCACGACGCCCGGCCCGACCGCCTCGACCACGCCCGCCGCCTCGAAGCCGAGCCCGGTCGGCCGCTCGAGCGGGTAGGCGCCGCGGCGCTGGTAGACGTCGATGAAGTTGAAGCCGATCGCGGTCTGGCGCAGCTGCGCCTCGCCCGCGCCCGGCGCCGGCAGGTCCCGGCTCTGCAGGGTCATGACCTGCGGCGGGCCGAACTCGGTGATCACCACGCTGCGCGTCGTCGCCATGACGGCTTCTCCCCTGGTCTGACCCGTTCGTACGCCCCCGATATGGGTTCGTCGGACGCCAGGGCGACTCCGTGCCGATGGAGGAGGAGGGATGCGGCGGGGTTCGAGGCCGGACGGGAGCGCGGCCGCGCGCGACGGATATCGCCGGGGCCGCGGGCGATCCCGCGCGGCCGGGATCCGTCCCCTATCGACGCCCGCCGATCCGGGAGCGGTCCCTCAGCGCGCCACCACCGCTCCGGCGGCGCGCAGGGTGCGGGACACCGTGGCGCGCATGTCGGCGAGGGTGAAGGGCTTCGTCAGCACATCGGCCACGATCGCGTCGAGGCCGCGGGCGCGCTCGCGCTGGTCGGCGAAGCCCGTCATCAGCAGGATGATCAGGTCGGGGTAGTCGCGCTTGGCCGCGAGCGACAGGGCGATGCCGTCCATCAGCGGCATGCGGATGTCGGTCAGCATCAGGTCGAAGGCACCCTCGGCCAGCCGGTCGAGACCGTCGCTGCCGTCGATCGCCGTCACGACCGTGTGGCCGTCCATCTCCAGCCCGCGCTTCAGGAAGCCGCGGATCGGTTCCTCGTCGTCGACCAGCAGGATGCGCGCCATGTCCTCTCGTCTCTCTGGGTCGAAAAGCTGCGCGGAACCATGACTGTGATCGGGCACACGCCACAGGGTCAAGCGGGACTCGCGCCGCGGGTTCCGCTTTCCCGGCGTGCGGCGCAACAAGGTCAGGCCACGTTGCAATCGCGCATCGCTTCCGGGCGTTGCCGGGGGGAATTTGCTTCAGGCGATCGCCGTGCCGTCCGAACCTGTGTCGAACAGGTCCGGCTCGCCGTCGCCGTAATCGACGAGGCCGACGAAGGGGAGCTGCCGGAAGGCGTGGGCCACGTCCATGCCGTAGCCGACCACGAACACGTCCGGGCAGGTGAAGCCGACGTAATCCGCGTCCATCGTCACCGCGCGCTTGCCGGGCTTCTCCAGCAGCACCGTGGTGAGCACGCGCCGCGCGCCACGGGCCATCAGGAGGTCCTTGGCGTAGACGAGGGTGCGGCCGGATTCGAGGATGTCGTCGATCAGCAGCACGTCGCGGCCGCGCACCTCGCTCTCGACGTCGCGCAGGATCGCGACCTGGCCCGAGGACACGGTCGCGGCGCGATAGCTCGACAGGTGGATGAACTCGACCTGCGGCGCCAGCCCGGCCCGGTGCAGGGCACGGATCAGGTCGGCGGCGAACATGAAGCTGCCCTTGAGCACCGCCACCACCAGGAGGTTCTCCAGCGGCTGGGAGGCGATGGCGCGGGCGATCTCCTCGTTGCGCTGCGCGATGGCGGATTCGTCGAAGAGGACGCGGACGCGGGGCAGGGACGGGGTCATCGGTCTTCGGGGTTCACTTCGGGTTCGTCGGAGCCTTCAGGCTGACTGCAGAATCGTGGCTGTCAACCGCGGCAAAGCGGACCAGCACCTGACGGCCCTTCGCCGAGGCCCCGGGCAGCTCGGCCCGGAAGCGGGCGGATTCCTCGGGCTCGAGCCGCTCGCGCGGCGCCTCGGCGCGCCAGCGATAGACGACCTGGCCGTGGTCGTCGCGCAATTCGAGGCTGAGCGGGGGCACCGCCACCGCCTCCCTGGCGGCGCTCACGACGTCGCCCTCGACCACGAGGCGGCCGGAGCCGGAGGCGTCCGGCACCTGGTAGGCGGCGACGTCCCGGAAGGTCAGGCCGCGCAGGTTCACCGGCAGGCCGATCGCCGCGTAGAGCCGGGCGGTCTGGGGCAGGGCGCGCACGAGGCCGGCCCGGCCGGCCGGCATCAGCGCGGCCGCCGCCAAGGCGCAGGCGGCCAGGGCGGCGCCCGCCACGGCAAGGCGCCGGA
>NZ_JACWCT010000016.1 GCF_016613415.1 Methylobacterium ajmalii
GGGCGCCGCACCGGGGGATTCGGCCAGGGCGAGCGGACCGGGCGCGGGTGCCGCCGGCACGACGGCCGCGCGCAGAGCCGCGACGGTCGGTGCCGTCTCGGGGGCCGGCGGCGTCAGGGCGGCGACGGTCCGGCTCGCCTCCGGAAGGACCTCGCGGGTGAAGCCCGCCGCGTCGCGCCCCAGGGTCGGCAGCGGCGCCAGCATCCAGCCGAGCTCGGCCTGTGCCACGACCGACCGGGGCAGCGGGGCCTGGGCGGCCGGAGACGCGGGAACCGCCGTCTCCGCCACCGTCAGCCGGGCCTCCTCGCGCGGCGCCAGCCCGGCGGCGGCACCGATCCCGGCGAGCGCGGCGGCGATACCGATGAGCCGCCGGTTGCGGCGGCGACGGCGGAGGGAGCCCGGGGCGAGGCGACCGGACGAATACGCGACGAGGTCCATGCGGCCTGTACTCGATGGCTTGTCCCGCACGGGCCCGCCCGGCCGGCCGCCGGCGCACGGGTGCGCGGCGGGCCGGAGAGTTCGGCCGTTTAGGAAAGGATCAACCTTAAGCCCCCGTATTGAGCGGCCTCTTGGTTAATCCCGGCTAAATGACATCGAGAGAATCCGTAGAATTCATGGCGTCCTGATGGCGCGGGGCACGGGCGCTCCGCCGCGTCCCAAAATGCGACAGGGCGCGGTCCCTGCGGGAGACCGCGCCCTGTCGTCGTCCCGTGCGCCGCCCGCCGGGGCGCCGCCCTCACTCCACGGTGACGGACTTCGCCAGGTTGCGCGGCTGGTCGACGTCTTTCCCGAGGACCACGGCGGTGTGGTAGGCGAGGAGCTGCACCGGCACCGCGTAGACGATCGGCGCCACCACCGGGTCGAGGTCGGGCATCATCAGGGTGGCCAGCGTGTCGAGGCCGGCCGCGTCGGCGCCGCGCGCGTCGCCGATCAGCACGATCTTCCCGCCGCGGGCCGCGACCTCCTGCATGTTCGAGACGGTCTTCTCGAACGTGGCGTCGTGGGGCGCGATCACGATCACCGGCACCGCGTCGTCGATGAGCGCGATCGGGCCGTGCTTCAGCTCGCCGGCGGCGTAGCCCTCGGCGTGGATGTAGGAGATCTCCTTGAGCTTCAGCGCGCCCTCGAGCGCCATCGGGTAGGCGGTGCCGCGGCCGAGATAGAGCACGTCGCGGGCCTTCGCGATCTCGCGGGCCAGGACCTCGATCTCCTCCTCGCGCTTCAGCGCCTCGGCCATCAGGCCCGGCACCTTCATCAGCGCGTCGACGAGGCGCTTCTCTTCCGCCTCGTCGAGGGTGCCCCGCGACCGGCCCGCCGCGAGCGCCAGGCAGAGCAGCACCGTGAGCTGGCACGAGAACGCCTTGGTGGAGGCCACCCCGATCTCGGGCCCGGCGAGCGTCGGCACCACCGCGGAAGCCTCGCGGGCGATGGTCGAGGTCGGCACGTTGACGACCGCGAGCGTGTGCTGGCCCTGCGCCTTGGCGTAGCGCAGCGAGGCCAGGGTGTCGGCGGTCTCGCCCGATTGCGAGATGACGATGGTCAGACCGCCCTGCTCCAGCGGCGGCTCGCGGTAGCGGGTCTCGGAGGCGACGTCGATCTCGACCGGTAGGCGGGCGAGCTTCTCGAACCAGTACTTGGCGACGAGGCCGGCGTAGTAGGCGGTGCCGCAGGCGGTGATCGAGATCCGGCTGAGCTTCGCGAAGTCGAAGGGCAGCGCCTCCGGCAGGGCGACCCGGCCGGCGGCGAGGTCGACGTAATGGGCGAAGGTGCGGCCCACCACCTCCGGCTGGTCGTAGATCTCCTTCGCCATGAAGTGGCGGTAGTTGCCCTTGTCGACCAGGAAGGCCTGCGTGGCGATCTTCTGGCGCGGCCGGGCGACGACGTTGCCGGCGAGGTCGCGAATCTCGGCGCCGTCGCGGGTCAGGATCGTCCAGTCGCCCTCGTCGAGATAGGTGATCTCGTCGGTGAAGGGGGCGAGCGCCAGCGCGTCGGAGCCGAGATAGGTCTCGCCGTCGCCGAAGCCGACCGCGAGCGGCGCGCCGTGGCGGGCGCCGATCAAAAAGTCCTCCTCGCCGGCGAACAGGAAGGCGAGCGCGAAGGCGCCGCGCAGCCGCGGCAGGGCCGCCTCGACGGCGGCGACGGGGCCGAGGCCGCCGCGCATCAGGTGGCTGACGAGCTGGGCCACCACCTCGGTGTCGGTCTCGGTCTCGAAGACGCAGCCCTCGGCCTGGAGCTCGCCCTTCAATTCGCGAAAATTCTCGATGATGCCGTTATGGACCACCGCCAGGCGCTCGGTGGCGTGCGGGTGAGCGTTGATCTCGTTGGGCCGGCCGTGGGTGGCCCAGCGGGTGTGGCCGATGCCGATGGCGCCCGAGAGCGGGCTCTGCAGCAGCTTCAGCTGGAGGTTCGACAGCTTGCCCTCGGCGCGCCGGCGCTCGAGCTTGCCGGATTCCAGGGTGGCGATGCCGGCCGAGTCGTAGCCGCGGTACTCGAGCCGGCGCAGCGCGTCGACCACCTGTCCCGCCACGGCATTCCGGCCGACGATTCCAACGATCCCGCACATGCTCACCGCCTCAGATGTCGTTCGGCCGCGCGTCCCGGACCGGGACGCACGAGGCCATATGGGGGCGGTGGAGCAGATTTCCTGCCGGACCGCCCCCGCCACGCTCTGGGGCCGTTCTACCGGACCGGCCGGTCCCGAGGCGAGTCAACTTCCGTAACGGATTGTGACGGCCAAGGTTCGCGGCCCGGCTGCATCGTGCGGCGGTCGGGCGGAGCCTCCGCCCGGCCGAGCCCGTCAGGGCATCATCACGGTGTCGATGACGTGGATCACGCCGTTCGACTGCATCACGTTGCCGATCGTCACCCGGGCGGTGTTGCCCTTGTCGTCGGCGACGAAGAGCCGCTTGCCCTTCTGCATCACCGTCAGGTTGTCGCCCTCGACGGTCTTCAGCTCGGCCTGGCCGCCACCCTTCTTGACGAGGGCCGTCAGGTCCTGGGCGGTGTAGGTGCCGGGCACGACGTGATAGGTCAGGATCTTGGTCAGCGTCGCCTTGTTCTGCGGCTGGACCAGGGACTCGACCGTGCCGGCCGGCAGCTTGCCGAAGGCGGCGTTGGTCGGGGCGAAGACCGTGAACGGGCCGGGGCCGGCGAGCGTGTCGACGAGGCCGGCGGCCTTCACGGCGGCGACGAGCGTGGTGTGGTCCTTCGAGTTGACCGCGTTCTCGACGATCGACTTCGAGGCGTACATCGGCGCGCCGCCGACCATCGGGTTCTTCGCCTGGGCGGCCCCGGCGGTCGCCGCGAGGGCGAGGGCGAGAACCAGGGTGCGGGCGTGGGTCCGGATCGTCATGGGGTTCGTTCCGTCTCTCGTGTCAGCCCCGCTCTCGTCGGGGTCGAGGGCCGGTACGGAGGGCCGGACGGGAAAGTTTCGGGCGCCTCGCGATTTTTTCGTGCGCCCCCCGAATTTTCTAGCGCGCCTCCTCGCGCACCAGGCGGCCGCTATAGACCGCCGGGCCGGTCGGAGAGCCCGACGGCGAGCCGCCCGGCGGCTCCAGAGTGACCGCGAGGCTGGCTCCGTCGAGGAGCGCACGGTCGCCGGCCGGCAGCGGCAGCCGGGTGCCGGCCGCCTTGTGGACGAGGCCGAGCGAACGCGGGGCGCCGGAGGCCGGCACTACCCAGAGTTCGAGGCTGCGGTCGCGGGGCGCCTCGGCGGCGAGCGACCGGACCTGAACCGTGCCGGCCCGCGGATCGACCCGCACCACCAGAGCCGGCAGCTCCCCGCCCCGGTTCACCACCGCGAGGTACTGCGTCGTCTCGGGAGCCGGCGCGAAGCGCTCGACGGCGATGAACAGGGCGAGGCCGGCGGCCAGCGCCCCCGCCGCCAGGGCGGCGCGGCGCCAGCGCCGGAGCGCCGGTCGCAGATCGACGATCTGGACGGTGGGGCGCGGCGCCTGGCCGGGCAGTTGCGCGGCGATCCCGTCCCAGGCGCCGGGCGGCGGGGCGGCCTCCGGCACGGCCGCGGCCAGCGGGGCGAGGCGCGCCTCCCAGGCGCGCTCGGCCGCCTGGAGGGACTTAGAGCCGGCGCGCTCCCGCCGGTAGGCCTCGTGCTCTACCCGGCCCAGGGTGCCCAGCACGTACTCGGCGGCCCGCAGGTCGGCCTCGTCGGAAGGGGTGGTGTCGGACGTGCTCATGCGACGGCGTCCAGGCAGCCCCGCAGCGAGGCGAGCCCGCGATGCAGCCACGTCTTCACGGTGTTGACCGGCCGGTCGTAGCGGGCGGCCAGTTCCTCGCGCGACAGGCCCTCGCAATAGGCCAGCACGATGCAGTCGCGCTGCGCCGGCTCGAGCCGGCCGAGGCAGGCGAGGAGCGCGTCGCGGTCCAGGAACTCGGCCTCGCTGTCGCGCGGATCGGCGATGCGGGCGAGCCAGTCCTCCTCGTCGTCCTCGCCCGCAGGCATCGTCACCTCGCCCCTCCGGCGTACCAGGTCGATGGCGCGGTGGCGCGCGATCGCGGCGAGCCAGGCCATCGGCCGTCCCGCCTCCGGGGCGTAGCCCGCCGCGCCCTGCCAGACCCGCAGGTAGGCGTCCTGCAGCACGTCCTCGGCCGCGCCCCGATCCCGGACGATACGCAGGATCAGCCCGAAAAGTTTCGGGGCGGTCCGGTCGTAGAGCGCCCGCAGGGCGTCCTGCCGCCCGGTCGCGACCAGGGCGATCAGGTCCGCCAGGACCGCCGCCTCGTCGTCGGGCCGATCTCGGGTGAGGCGATCCTCGACGCGCACCATCGTTCCTGTCCCGGGGGCGCTCCGCGCCGCCCCCTCCGGAATGCTGCCATAGATCAATCGCGCCCGGCGGACCACCGGCACGATGGCGATCGCGAGCAGGCGGATCGCGGGCTACCGCTTCGTCGGCTTCGCCCAGCCGGCCTTCACCACCTGGCGGCCGCGGCCGATCGCGAGGGTGCCGGGGGGCACGTCGTCGGTGATGACCGAGCCGGAGCCGACGAAGGCGCCGTCTCCGACGGTCACCGGGGCGACGAGCGCCGAGTTCGAACCGACGAAGGCACTCGCTCCCACCACCGTGCGGTGCTTGTTCACGCCGTCGTAGTTGCAGGTGATGGTGCCGGCCCCGAGATTGGCCCCCGCCCCGATCTCGGCATCGCCCACGTAGGACAGGTGGTTGACCTTGGCGCCGGCCCGGATCGCCGCGTTCTTCACCTCGACGAAGTTGCCGATGCGGGCGCCTCGCTCAAGCACCGCGCCGGGCCGCAGGCGGGCATAGGGGCCGATCTGGACGCCCTCGGCGAGCGTCGCCTTCTCGAGATGCGAGAAGGCATGGATGGTGCAACCATCGCCGACGACCACGCCGGGGCCGAACACGACGTGGGGCTCGACCACCACGTCGCGGCCGAGCGCCGTGTCATGGCTGAAGAACACGGTCTCGGGGGCGACCAGGGTGGCGCCCGACAGCATGGCGTTCCGGCGCAGCCGCGCCTGCACGGTCGCCTCGGCGACGCTGAGCTGCACCCGGTCGTTGATCCCCTGCGCCTCGGCCTCGTCCACCGGCACCACCGCGACCCGGTGCCCGTCGGCCACCGCCAGCGCCACCGCGTCGGGCAGGTAGTACTCGCCGGCCGCGTTGGCGTTGCCGATCCGCTCCAGGAGCCCGAGGGCCAGCGGGCCCGAGAGGGCCATCAGCCCGGCATTGCTCAGGGTGACGCGGCGCTCGGCCGCGCTCGCGTCCTTCTCCTCGCGGATCGCCGTCACCCGGCCGTCCTCGACCAGCACCCGGCCGTAGCCGGCGGGGTCGCGGGCCTCGAAGGCCAGGACCGCGACCGCCGCCCCTTCGGCCAGCGGCGCGCGCAGGCGGGCATAGGTCTCGGCGGTCACGAGCGGCGTGTCGCCGAAGGCCACGACCACGTCGTCGGCGCCGGAGGCCAGGGCGGCGCGGGCCGCCAGCACCGCATGGGCGGTGCCGAGGCGCTCGGCCTGCGGGAAGGTCTCGGCGCCGGGGAAACCCGCGACAACCTCGGCGACGTCGTCGCGGCCGGGCTCGACCACCACGGCGAGGCGCCCCGCCCCGGCCTTCGCCACGGCGGCGAGCACGTGGGCGAGCATCGAGCGGCCGGCGATCGGGTGGAGCACCTTCGGCAGGTCGGAGCGCATCCGCGTGCCCTTGCCGGCGGCGAGGACGACGGCGAGGAGCGAGCGGGCCCCTGCGGGCGAGGAGGTGGTGGTCATCGGCGGCCCGTGGCGTGTGGCGGAAATCTGCCGCCCGTCTAGAGCAGCGCCCGATCGCTCCGCAACCGGACCCCGCTCCAGGTCTTCGCCGTCGGCTCACTTTCCATCGACGAACCGGGCCCCTTTCGCCGGACGACGCTCCAGCCGATCGACCCGCCGGGACATGCGCCGGCGCACCTCTCCCCAACGGCACCGGACGGGCGATTCTTAACCTCCGGTTCACGCCGGATCGTGGTAAACGGCCGGCGCCCCTTCGACCCGGTACGGTATCCCTGGCCTTGACGACCGAGCTTCCGCCCGCCCCGCCCCCCTGCCCCGACCTCGACCGACGCGCGATGCTGGCGCTCGCCGGAAGCGGGCTGACGCTCGCCGCGATCGGTGCCGCCCATGCGCAGCCGACGGAGCCGGCCCCCCTGTCGGACGGGCAGCGCTTCGATCCCGGCCAGGTGGTCGAGCTCGCCCGGGCGCTGGCGAAGAAGCCCTACGCCGCCCCGGCGGCGGACCTGCCGGACGCCTTCAAGAACCTCACCTACGAGCAATATATCGGCGTGCGGGCGCAACCCACCGCCCTGCTCTGGGCCGGCGAGGGCCGGGGCTTCGTGGTCGAGCCGCTGCACCGCGGCTTCGTTTTCACCACGCCGGTGGCGCTGCACGCCGTCGAGGACGGGGTGGTGCGCCGGGTCGGTTACGACCGCAATCGCTTCAGCTTCGGCAAGGTGGCGCCTCCCGAGGAGGGCCGCGACATCGGCTTCTCGGGCTTCCGGCTCTACGCGAGCTTCAACGGCGCGGCCCCCACCGACTGCGCGATCTTCCAGGGCGCCTCGTTCTTCCGGGCGCTCGCCGCCGGCCAGAGCTACGGCGTCACCGCGCGCGCCCTCACGCTGAAGCCCGCGGAGGCCAAGGGCGAGGAGTTTCCGCTGTTTCGCGCCTTCTGGCTCGAGCGGCCGGGGCCGGGCACCGGCCAGATCGTGATCCACGCGCTCGTCGATTCCGAATCCGCCACCGCGGCGATGCGCATGACCCTGCGCCCGGGCGACGCCACCATCGTCGACGTCGAGGCGACGTTGTGCCCGCGCACGGCGCTGGAACACGTCGGAATCGCCGGCATGACCGGCGCCTACCTGTTCGGGCCGACCGACCGCCGCGGCGTCGACGACGCCCGCTCGGCCGCCCACGAGGTCGACGGGCTGCAGATCCGCAACGGCTGGGGCGAGGCGATCTGGCGCCCGGTGCAGAACCCCGAGACCCTGCAGATCTCCGCCTTCATGGACCAGGACCCGAAGGGCTTCGGCCTGGTCCAGCGCGCCCGCGCCTACGGCGACTACCAGGACGACGTGCAGCGCTGGGAGAAGCGCCCGAGCCTGTGGATCGAGCCGCTCGGCAGCTGGGGGCCGGGGGTCCCGCAGCACGGCTGGGGGGCCGGCGCGGTCCAGCTCATCGAGATCCCGAGCGAGTCCGAGGTCAACGAGAACATCCTGGCCTACTGGCGGCCGAAGGAGCCGGTCGCCAAGGAGACCGCCTTCAGCTACCGCCAGTTCTGGTGCTGGAGCGTGCCGGGCGCACCGCCGCTCGCCGCCTGCTCGGGCACCCGGGTCGGCAAGGGTGCGGGCGGCAAGCGCCGGCTCTTCCTCGTCGACTTCACCGGCGAGGCGCCGTTCGCTGAGGGGATGGACCCCAACGCGCTGCAGCTCGCGCTCGGCACCGCCCCCGGCACCCTGGCGCGCCAGCGGCTCTACGCCTACCCGGAACGCAAAACCCTCCGGGTGGTCTTCGAGCTCGATCCCGGCAACGACACGTCCTGCGAGCTGCGCCTGGTCGTCAAGGCCGGCGACAAACCCGTGACTGAGACATGGCTGTACCGGTGGACCCCGTGACCCTCGACCTCGACGCGCCGTCGCGCGCCATGCCGAATCCCGCCCCGGTCGCCCCGGTCGCCCCCGCGGTCCCGCCGGAATCGCCCCTCGCCATGCCGGTGCAGGACCTGACCCGGTGGTCGGACGCCGACGCCCACCCGGTGCCGGGCCGCCGGTCGCCCTGGGGCGCCCGCGCCTTCGTGTTCGGCGGCGGCGCCCTGCTCACCGCCTACGGCGCGGTGCAGATGTACGAGGTCGTGTCGGTCGCCGGCTCGACGACCTGGCTGCAGTGGCTGCTGCTCGCGCTGTTCGCGCTCAACTTCTCGTGGATCGCGCTCGCCTTCACCTCGGGCCTGCTCGGCTTCCTGGCGCTCCTGCGCCGGCGCCGGCCGGAGGTCCAGGCAGGCCCGCTGACCACCCGCACCGCCGTGGTGATGCCGGTCTACAACGAGGCCACCGCCCGCACCTTCGCGGCGGTGGAGGCGATCCGCGACTCGATCGAGGCGACCGGCGAGGGCGCGGCCTTCGACTACTGGATCCTGTCGGATTCGACCCAGGCCGACGCCTGGATCGCCGAGGAGCGGGCCTATCTCGCGTTGCGCGCCCGCCTCGGCGAGGGCGCGCGCCTCTACTACCGCCACCGCCAGAAGAACCACCACCGCAAGGCCGGCAACATCGCCGACTTCGTGACCCGCTGGGGCGGGCACTACGACCACATGCTGGTCCTCGACGCCGACAGCCTGATGAGCGGCGACTGCGTGCTGACGCTCGCCCGCGCCATGGAGGCGGATCCGGATTCCGGCATCATCCAGTCGCTGCCGCTCATCATCAACCGCAACACCCTGTTCGCCCGGGTGCAGCAATTCGCGGCGCGCATCTACGGGCCCGTCATCGCCACCGGCCTGGCGCTCTGGTCGGGCCGCGACGGCAACTACTGGGGCCACAACGCGATCATCCGCACGCGGGCCTTCGCCGACCATTGCGGCCTGCCCGACCTCTCCGGCAAGCCGCCCTTCGGCGGCCACGTGCTGAGCCACGACTTCGTCGAGGCGGCCCTGATCCGGCGCGCGGGCTGGAGCGTCTACATGCTCCCCGAGCTCCAGGGCTCCTACGAGGAGAGCCCGCCCTCGCTGATCGACGTCGCGATCCGCGACCGGCGCTGGGCGCAAGGGAACCTGCAGCACAGCCGGATCATCGGCACGGCGGGCCTAAAGCTCGCGTCGCGCCAGCACTTCGCCACCGGCATCGCCGGCTACCTCGCCTCGCCGCTCTGGGCGGCGCAGCTGGTCGTCGGCATCGCGCTCGCCCTCCAGACCGCCTACATCCGCCCCGAATACTTCTCGACCGAGTTCCGCCTCTACCCGGTCTGGCCGCGCTTCGACCCCGTCCGCGCGCTCCAGCTCTTCGGGATCACCATGGCGATCCTGCTCGCGCCGAAGCTGTTCGGGCTGATCCTTGGCCTCCTCGACCGCGAGGTGCGCCGCGCGAGCGGCGGGGGGGTGCGCCTCGTGCTCTCGGCGCTGATCGAGACCCTGCTGTCGGCGCTGATCGCCCCGATCGCGATGCTGGTCCAGTCCGGCTCGGTGATCCAGATCCTGCTCCGGCGCGATGCCGGCTGGAACCCGCAGCGGCGCGACGACGGCTCGATCCCGCTCGCCGACATCGTGCGCCGGCACCGCTGGCACACCATCCTGGGGCTGGTCGCCGGCATCTCGGCTTTCGCCATCGCCACCTCGCTGTTCCTCTGGATGTCGCCGACGATCCTCGGCCTCGTTCTGGCGATCCCGATCTCCTGGGCGAGCGGGCAGCTCTTCCTCGGCCTGGCGCTCAAGCGCGCCGGCCTGCTGATGACGCCCGAGGAGCGCGAGCCCCCGGCGATCGCGACCGCCGCCAAGGCGATCGAGGCGCGCAACGCGGCGCTCGGCTACGACGACGCCGACGGCCTGCGGGCGCTCCATGCCGATCCGGACCTCCAGGCCGGCCACCTCGTCTTCCTGCCCCCGGCCGAGCGCCGGTCCCGCGGCGCACCGCAAGCGGACCACGTCATGGCCCAGGCCAAGGTGGTGGAGGCCGAGACGATCGACGAGGCGGCCGACTGGCTGAACGCCAAGGAGAAGATGGTGCTGCTGCACGACCGGGCGCTGCTCGACCGGCTGGCGCGGCTGGGCGGATGATCCATCGCCACCCCGTCCGGGTCGGGACGGGGTGGCGCGGGGCGCGCTCAGAACCGGCACCGCATCAGCACGGCCGGGAACCGGACCGTGTCGCCCATCGGGATCTCCCGCCGCTCCAGCGCGTGGAAGCCGAGGGCGCGGTAGAACGGTTCGGCGTTGAGGCTGGAATAGCACTCGAAGACGCAAAAGCCGCGGCCTCCGGCCTGGCTTCGGCACGCGGCGAATAGGCTGCGCCCGACGCCGCGCCCGGTCCGGGCCGGGTGCACGGCGAAGTGGCGGATATGGCCGAGGCCGGGCTCGACCTCGCCGGTCCCGGGCCGCTCCGGCGTCCAGCCTCCGACCCCGACGACCTCGCTCGAGACTTCCGCCAGATGGACACTGCCGGAGGCGAGCAGGGCCGGATTGGCGTAAACCATCAGCGGCAGCGCCCGGGCCAGCATCGCGGCATCGTAGGAGGCGTTCATCAGGACCGGGTCGCTCGCCGTCAGAACCGCCGTCACGGCATCGGATGACTGGGCGAGACAAACGGCCACCTTCTGCGACATCGGGATCGTCCTCGTCGGGGGTGACGGTTCATGCGGCCGCCTTCTCCCACTCCATCACCAGGAACCACGGCACGCGGGCGTAGCGCGCGACCTTCGCCGGGTCGCCGCCCTGCGGCATCGGCTCGCCGAAGTGCCGCAGGACCAGTCCCTGTCCGAGCAGAAGGCCCATGTACAGCGAGAGCGGCCGGTGCCAGTTGCGGACGCGGATGCCGTGCCACTCCGCCCATTCCGCCCGCTCCTCCGTGTAGCGGTCGATCCGGAAGCGCCGGTGCCCGTCGGGATCCTCGGCCCAACCGCCGGCGGTGGCGAAGCCGTTCAGGTTGGCGATCAGGAGCGTGCCGCCGGGGGCGAGCACCCGGGCCATCTCGGGAATCGCCGCACGGACATCCGGGATGTCGATCAGCGTCAGGTAGCTCACCACGAGGTCGAAGGCTCCGTCGGCGAAGGGCAAGGCCTCGGCGCGGCCCGGGACGTAGGTACCGGTGGGATCGCGGTCCCGCGCGCGGCGCAGCAGAGCGTCGGTCGGATCGATCCCGACGGTCGCGACCCCGAGGTCCTGCATCCGGCGGCAGAAGCGGCCCTCGCCGCAGCCGACGTCGAGGGCCCGGCGAAAGCCCCTCCCCGACAGCCGGGCGAGCATCGGCGCGTCGAGCACGCTGGCGCGGCCGAAATCGCCGGTCTCGCCCATATCGGCGATCCAGGCGGCGGCGGACTCGTCCCAGCCGTTGCTCATCGCGGACCTCGCTGATTCCGTCGGGGAGAATCCCCCATGGCAGATTCCCCGAGGGCAGAGTTTCGCACGAGCGATCGGGCCTGCCACCTCCCGGGTGACGCCCCGCCTCCGGTCGATTATCGATAATTCATGACGACAGCCAAAGACGAACCGATTGCCGTGCGCATCAGCCGGGCCCTGGCCGAGCGTATCATTGCGGGAACGCTGGCGGCGGGATCGCGCCTGCGCCAGGACGCGATCGCGGACGAGTTCGGCGCCAGTCACGTCCCGGTGCGGGAGGCCTTCCGCCGCCTCGAAGCCCAGGGGCTGGTGGTGAGCGAGCCGCGCCGCGGCGTTCGCGTTGCCGGCTTCAGCCCCGACGAGGTGCGCGAGGTCGCCGAGATGCGCGCCGCCCTCGAGGTGCTGGCCCTGCGCCATGCCGCCCCGCACCTCACCGCGGCGATCCTCGACCGGGCCGAGGCGGCGACCAGGGCCGGCGACCGTGCCGGCGGCGACGTGCAGGCCTGGGAGGAGGCGAACCGCAGCTTCCACCGCCTGATCCTCGCTCCCTGCGGCATGCCACGCTTGCTGAAGACCATCGACGACCTCCAGGCGGCGAGCGCCCGCTTCCTGTTCGCCGGCTGGCGCGCCGAGTGGGAGGCGCCGACCGACCGCGACCACAGGGCGATCCTGGTCGCCCTGCGGGCCGGCGACCTCGATGCCGCGGCGGCGGTCCTCGCCCGTCACGTCCAGTGGGTCGGGCACCGTCCCGGCCCCACGGCCGCCCGCCAAGCCGGCTGATCGAAAATTATCTATTATCTATCGTCATTATTGCATTTGATGCGCCACTGTGGATCTCTGCCGTCGTCGAGTCGATTTAATTATCTATAAAAAGGAGATCCCGATGACCGCCCTCGTCGTCGGCGCCGCGCCCCTGCGCGCCGCCCGCAGCCTCGCCGTCGTCGTCGCCGGCGTGCTGCTCGTCACGCTCGCCGCCAAGGTGCAGATCCCGTTCTGGCCGGTGCCGATGACGCTGCACACCCTCGCCATCATGGCGCTGGCCGTGGGCCTCGGACCACGCTTTGCCGTCGCGACGATGCTCGGCTACCTCGCGGCGGGCGCCGCCGGCCTGCCGGTCTTCTCCGGCACGCCGGAGCGCGGCATCGGGCTCGCCTACATGGCGGGACCGACCGGCGGCTACCTCGCGGGCTACCTTCTCGCCGCCGGGCTGACCGGGGCCCTCGCCGCCGGCCGCGGCCTCCTCGGCCGGGTCGCCGCGATGCTGGCTGGCCTCGCAGTGATTTACGCCCTCGGCCTCGCCTGGCTGGCGCTGTTCGTGCCGGCCGACCGGGTCATCGCCCTCGGCCTCCTGCCCTTCCTCCTCGGGGATCTCGTCAAGATCGGCCTCGTCGCCGCCGGGTCCTCGGTCCTGCCGGGCCTGCGCCGGGTCCTCGCCCGATGAGCGCGGCGATCGGCAGTCCCGAGGACGGAGCGATCCGGCACGACTGGCGCACCGACGAGATCGTGGCGCTGCACGACCTGCCGCTCCTGGAGCTGGTCGGTCGCGCCAACGCGGTCCACCGCCGCCACAACGATCCGAACCGGATCCAGCGGGCGAGCCTCTTGTCGGTGAAGACCGGCGGCTGCCCGGAGGATTGCGCCTATTGCCCGCAATCGGCGCATCACCGCGAGGTCGACCTGACCCGCGACCGGCTGATGGACCCGGCCGTCGTGCTGGCCGAAGCCGCCCGCGCCAAGGCGGCGGGGGCCGACCGGTTCTGCATGGGGGCGGCCTGGCGCCAGGTGCGCGACGGCGCCGAGTTCGACGCGGTGGTGGCGATGGTCGAGGGGGTGCGGGCGCTCGGGATGGAGGCCTGCGTCACCCTCGGCATGCTCAAGGCCCACCAGGCCGCGCGACTGGCCGAGGCCGGACTCACCGCCTACAACCACAACCTCGATACCGGCCCGGATTACTACGACCGGATCGTCACCACCCGGACCTACCAGGACCGGCTCGATACGCTCGCGACGGTGCGGGAGGCCGGCATCGGCCTGTGCTGCGGCGGCATCGTCGGCATGGGCGAGGCGGTGGCGGACCGGGCCGGATTGCTGCGGGTGCTCGCCGGGATGGCGCCCCATCCGGAAAGCGTGCCGATCAACGCCCTGGTCCCGGTGGAGGGAACGCCGCTCGCCGCGCGCCCGCACATCGATCCCCTCGATCTCGTGCGCATGGTGGCGACGTCGCGCCTCGTCCTGCCGGGCTCGATCGTCCGGCTGTCGGCGGGCCGCTCGCAGCTGGGGCGGGAGGCGCAGATCCTGTGCTTCCTCGCCGGCGCGAACTCGATCTTCGCCGGCGACACCCTGCTGACCACTCCGAACGCCGAGCCGGACGAGGATGCGCTCCTGTTCGCCGCCCTGGCGCCCCGGAGCGGGGCCGCGGCGGTGCCGGTCTGACGGAGCGAACGTCCGACGGCGGCGCACGTGGAGCGCCGCCGGTTTCCTCCGTCCCTCGACACGACGATGTTTGCCGCGCCCGGCTTGCGACCCGGGCGTTGTGCGGCGTAATCTTGGCGCGATCTTGATTCGCGAGGCTTCGATGAGCGTCACCGCCCATTTCATCCCGCCGATCCATCCCGACACCGTGACGATGTCGATCGCCGGCTACCTCGCCGCCGCCGTGCTCTGCGCCGACCGCCGGGCAGTCGCTCAGGCGGCCAGCCGCGGCCGGTCCTGACGGTAGCTCTCCATCAGCCCTGCGGGGATCGTTTCCAGCACCGCATCGACCGCGGCCTCGCTCGCCAGCGCCCGGGCGAGGTCGCGCGCCTCTTCCCGGGCCGCCTCGGCATCGAAGCGGTTGAGCAGGGCGACGATGGCGTGCGCCTCCGCGAAGGGCAGGCGCTCGCAGGCCGTGACCGCCCGCTCGATCATCCGCCGCGACAGGCCGGCGGCTCCGCTCTCGCGCAGGCCGGTCGCCTCCTCGTGCCAGGCCGACATCGCCGCCGCGAAGGCGGGCTCGAGGGCGGCCGGCAGGCCGGCCCGGCGGTAGAGCGCCGCCATCCCGCTGCCGCGGGGATCGTGCAGCAGCCCGGCGACCCGGCCCGCAGTGAGACCCGAGAGGTCGGTCAGCGCCGCCTCGGTGAAGGCCATCCGGCCCGACAGCATCGCCCGCAGGATCAGGCCCGGGGTGAGCTGGCCGGCCTGGCGCAGGTAGGTGACGAGCCGCGCGAGGTCGGCGCGGTCCGAGCCCTCGGCGAGGCCGAGCGTCGTGCGCTCCCGCGCCTCCCGGGTGACCCGCTCGCTGCGCTCGGGCGAGAGCCAGCCGCACCCGGTGACGAAGGCCGAGAGCGCGCTCGCGAGGCGGGCGGTCACCGCCTGGCGCACGTCGACCGGCAGGTCGGACCGGGCGAGCAGCGCCTCGCGCAACGCCGCGTCGTCGCCGTGGCGCTCGACGATCCGCATCAGGCTGTTGCGGGTGATCTGCGCGCCCGGATTGGCGGCGAGCGCCCGCAGGGCCCTGGTGCCGGCGATCTCGGCGAGCGCCCCGCACAGCATCGGCGACAGGGTGGGCCGGTTCGCGATGGCGATCCGGCCGGCCTCGTCGCCGACGGCGGCGCAGTCGACGAGGTCGGCGTCGGACAGGACCGGCGAGCGGGCGAGCACGAGGCCGGCGATCTCGGCCTGGTCCTGGGCGAGCGCGACCACCAGGGCGCGGGGCGCCTCGGCGGCGTTGGCGCAGGCCTCGGCGAGCGCCCGGCGCACCAGCGGCGAGGGGTCGTCGAGGAGCGCCGTGATCGCGGTCTTGGCCTCCCAGCGGGCGGCGGCGTCGAGGTTGGCGTAGAGGTAGGCGCGGGCGAGCGACGAGGCCGCCTCGGCCCGCCGGCCGGCGGATTCGTGCTGCGTCCAGAGCAGGAACTGGCGGATGATCATCGGCGCGGCTCCGTGGCGACGGTCAGGACTGGGACGGTGGGTCAGGATTCGAGCGACGTCGGACCGAGGGCGGCGGAGCGTCCGCGCCCACCGTATTCCGGCGGTCGCGGCGGCGGCAGCGGCACGCCGTCGGCGGCGTCCGGCGTCGCGGGCGCGGCGGCCGGCAGGGTGACCGAGACCGAGGCCGCGGCGACCAGCGGCCGCTCGGAGGAGCGCGGGAAATAGCTCTGCGCGGCGTTGCCCCCGCCCCCGCTTCCCCGGTTGCCCCACAGCCGCGCGACGCTGTCGGAGACCGGGCCGCGGCGGGCATCGGTCTGGAACAGGGTGCCGATGCCGCTGCCGGCCTCCGGGGCGTAGGCGGTCGGCGCGTTGGCCTGGGCGACCAGCGTCGAGGCCGGCGCCGGGCTGCCGGGGCTGGTGCCCAGCACGGCGTAGAGCTCGGAGGCGCTGCGGGCCCGGCCGGCACGGTCGTAGAACAGGCCGCGGTTGCCCGACGCCGCGTCGGGCAGGTCGGCGGCGGCCGAGCGACCGGGGGCGGTCTCGGCGTTGCGGATCAGGGTCAGCGCGCCGCGCACCCCGAGCAGATGGGCGGCGTAGAGATCGGCCTTGTTCGGCTCGCGTCCGAGCGCCGCCGAGAGCGCGTCGGCGTTGCGGCGGGTGAGCGCGCCGGCCATCGCGGAGGCGACCTCCGGGTCCCGGCGCAGGTCGAGGATCGCCTGCCGGGCGGCCGGGTCGCTCACGGTGTAGCCGCCCGAGCCCCGGGCCGTGATGGCGTCGGCGTACGAGCCGAGCCCGAGGGACGGGCCGTCCTGCTTCATCACCCCGAGCCAGGTCTGCTCGATGAACTGGAACAGGCCCGTGGCCGAGGACGAGCCGGCCTTGGCGCTCGGGTTCAGGCTCGATTCGCGCTGCGCCGTCGAGAGCAGGTATTCGAAGGCCGCCCCGGTCTTCTCGGCACCCTGGCGGATCGCGTCGATCACCGGGTTGCCCGTCCCGGTGCGGCCGGCCCCCGAGGCTCCGGGCCCGGTCGATCCCTGCGAAGGCGTGCTGCTGAACAGGAACATGGCGGCCCGCTGGAGCGGCACCGCGACGCGCGGGCCGGCTCTCTCATGGGCCGCAGGATGCTGGCGTTATGGTAAAGAAAGGTTGAAGCGGGCGCCTCGGCGTCAGTCCCGCACAAACCGTGCCCGAATCCGGCAGGTTGCACGGTCGGCGGTGGCCCCGCGCCGGGCGGCACGGGGCCCCGGCCTCACCGCCGCGGCACGTCGCCCCCGCCGGCCGGGCGGCGCATCTCGAAGCGGTTCTCGGACTCGACCGTGAAGTAGTCGAAGTAGCCGCCGCGCATGATCGGGCGCATCGCCCCGGTATCGACCCGGCCCTCCGGGGTGACGAAGCGGTCGTCGATGTACATCGACACCACCTGGCCGATCACCATGAAGTAGGCCGCCTCGCCGCCATCGGCCGGCACCAGCGGGATGGTCTGGAGCCACTTGCATTCGAGGGCGGCGGGCGCGTCCGCGACCCGCGGCGGGCGGACCTTGCGCGAGGGGGCGGTGGCGAGGTGGGCGAAGTCGAACTCGCTCTCGCCCCGCGGCAGCGGCGCCGAGGACTGGTTCATCCCCTCGCGGGTGTCGAATGTGGCGAGGCTGCACACGAACTCGCCGCCCTCCTCCGCGAAAGTGAGCGCGTCCTTGCGGCCGAAGGACGAGAACATCACCATCTCGGGGTTGTCCCCGATGCCGTTGAAGAACGAGTAGGGCGAGAGGTTCAGCGCCCCGGAGGCGCCGATCGCGCTGACCCAGCCGATCGGGCGGGGCGCGACCAGCGCCTTGAACGGGTTGTGCGGCAGGGTGCGGGTCTCGGCGTCGTAATGCATCGGCGGCCTCTCTCGGCGGCGGCCCGTCGCTCGCGGGCTCGCCGCCGCCAGTTAGAGCATCCCGGGGCCCGGCGTCAGTACCGGGTGACGATCTCGGCGAGCGCCGGGCGCGGCCGGTCGGGGGGCACCTGCCCGGCCCGGCCGACATGGACGAAGCCCGCCAGGCGCTCGGTCGGGTCGAGGCCGAGCGCGTCGAGGATGCGGCGGTCGTAGGCCATCCACTCGGTGAGCCAGGCCGTGCGGAACCCCAGGGCATTGGCCGCCACGGTCAGGTTCATCGCTACGGCCCCGGCCGAGAGCACCTGCTCCCAGTCGGGGATCTTGGCGTGCGGCCCGGCCCGCGACACGATCGCGACGACGAGCGGCGCGTGGGCGAGGCGCCTGGCCTCGAGGGCGAGGCGGGCCTCGTCGGCCTCGGGGTGGTCGGCCCGGTAGGTCTCGGCGATCACCCGGCCGATGCGCTCCCGGCCCTCGCCCTCGATCAGGACGAAGCGCCAGGGCGCGAGCTTGCCGTGATCCGGCACCCGGGAGGCGGCCGCCAGGATGGCGTCCAGCTCCTCCGGCGAGGGGCCGGGGCCGGCGAGCTGGATCGGCGGAACCGAGCGGCGGGTGTGGAGAAGGTCGAGGGTCGCGTTCATCTCGGCTTCAGTGGCTTGAGCTACATCGTGCGGGACGGTGGAGGAGCGGCTGCCATCCTGGCGCCCCGATGCCCCCTTTAAGCACCATTCCGCCCCGGTCGGCCACGGCCGGGCCGTGACGAGACGCCCCGGGGCCCTCCCGGTGTCGAGGATGCCGACTGCACCATGACGCGCTCAGCCCTCCCTTCCCCCCATCCGCTCCACGTCTGGACCGCGCGGGACTTCTGGCTGGCGCTCGCCGCCGTCATGCTGTTCTGGGCCGCGGCCGCCGCGGTCTGGCCGCTCACCGGCGCGGTGGTGCCGTGGGATTCCAAGAACCACTTCTACCCGATGCTGCGCTACCTCGGCGCGGCACTGGCGAACGGCGAATTGCCGCTGTGGAACCCCTACCACTTCGCCGGCCACCCCTCGGTGGCGGATCCGCAATCGCTTCTCTTCACCCCGACCATGCTGTTCTTCGCGTGGCTCGACCCGTCGCCGTCGATGGAGCTGTTCGACGCGGTGGTGTTCGCCCACCTGATCCCCGGCGCGGTCGCGACGCTGCTGCTGTTTCGCCGCCGCGGCTGGCACCCGGTCGGCGCGGTGGCGGCCGCGATGGTGTTCGTGCTCGGCGGCTCGGCCTCGGCCCGGCTGCAGCATACCGGCATGATCATCTCGTACGGCTTCGTGCCGCTGGCCTGGTGGCTGCTGGAGGAGGCGCTGGCGCGCCGCTCCTACGTCTTCGGTCTCGCCTTCGCGGTGGTGGCCGCCGTGATGACGGTGGGGCGCGACCAGGTGGCGTTCCTGTGCGGCCTGAGCCTGATCGGCGTCGCGGTCCACGCGATCCTGACCGCGCCGGCGCCGCTGTCCTACCTGCGCGCCCGGATCGGGGTGCTCGCCGCGATGGGCGTGGTCGGGGGGGCGCTGCTCGCCGTGCCCTCGCTCCTCACCATGCAGTTCCTGATGACCTCGACCCGGCCGTCCTTCGGCTACGGCGCGGCCATCATGGGCTCGCTGCCGCCCTCGAGCTTCGCCACCGCCCTCTTCGCCGACGTGTTCGGCTCGCTGCGCTGGACCTACGATTACTGGGGTCCCGACTGGCAGTCGATGGACGGCAACACCTGGACCGACCGGGCGGTGAACTACCTTTTCGCCGGCACCCTGCCGGCGGTGCTGATCCTCTGGCACGGCATCGCCGGCGGGCGCCTCGCCGCCCGGGAGGTCCGCTACCCGGTGATCGTGCTCGCCGCCGCGATCCTGTACGCGCTCGGGCGCTACACCCCGGTCTTCGCTCCTATCTTCGACCACTTCCCCGGCGTCGACCTCTACCGCCGGCCCGCCGATGCGACCTTCGTCGTCAATATCGGGCTCGCGCTCACCGCCGGCTACCTCGTCCACCGCTACGTCATGGAGGGCGCGCCCCGGCTGCGAACCGGCCTCCCCGCCTTCCGCGTCGCCCTGCCGGCCCTGGCGGTCGCGGGCCTCGGCGGCATCCTGTTCGTGTCCTACGCCTACGCGGCGAAGGCCCACCACCTGCCGGACGCGCTGCGCGACGGCCTGATCGGCACCGGGATCGCGCTCGCCGCCGTCGCGGCGATGCTGTGGGCCGGTCCGCGCCGGCGGACGCTCGCCGCCGCCGGCCTCGTCGCGCTGCTCGGCGCGGAACTCGTCTGGCGCAACGCCGGCAACTCGCTCAACGCCGAGCCGGCGGGGCGCTACGCGGTGTTCCAGCAACTGCCGCCCGAGCAGCTCCAGGGGCTGACGGCCCTCAAGGCCGAGCTCGACGCGCGCCACGCCAAGGGCGAGCACCCGCGGGTCGAGATCCTAGGCCTGGGCGGTGCCTGGCAGAACGCCTCGATGGTTCTCGGGCTCGAGGACACGATCGGCTACAACCCGCTGCGCCTCGCCGATTACGAGCGCGCCGTCGGCCCGGGCGAGAACGCCGCCGACCCGAACCTGCGCCAGTTCCCGGGCCTCTTTCGCGGCTACCGCTCGCGGCTCGCCAGCCTGCTCGGCCTCGAATACCTCGTCCTCGACCGGCCGGCCGAGCGGCTGCCCAAGCACTTCCCGCAGCTGACCGGCGCCAAGCTCCTCTACGGCTCGGGCCAGATGTGGATCTACCGCCTCGATCCGGCCAAGCCCCGGGCCTACCTGGCGACGCGCCTCGTCCCGGTCGATTCCGAGAGCGTCCTCGACCAGGACGAACTGCCCGAGTTCGAGGGCAGCGAGACCGCCCTCGTCGACCGCGACAGCGTGCCGAAGATCAAGGGCGAGTTCGGCCTCAAGGACCCGGCGGCGCCGGTCGTCGCGGCCAAGGGCACGGCGACGATCCTGGCCTACCGCCGCAATGTCGTCACCGTGGAGGTCGAGACCGACCGCGACAGCGTGCTGGTGCTGCACGACATCTTCTATCCGGGCTGGCAGGCCCGGGTCGACGGTGCCCGCCGCCCGATCCTGCGCACCAACCTGCTCTTCCGCGGGGTCGAGGTGCCGGCGGGCAAGCACGTGGTCGAGTTCAGGTTCCGCCCGCTCTCGGTCGACAACCTGGTGGCGGCGGCGAGCGAATTGTTGGCGAGGGACGATGACGCGGGCGAGACGGCGGTTCGGTAAGGCCCTGGCGCTGGCCGTGCTCTGCGGCGGCCCCGCCGCGGCGCAGTCCCCGGGTCCCGCCCCCGCTCCTGCACCCGTCCCCGCGCTGCCCCCCGGCGTGGCGCCGCAAGGCGTCGCGCCCCAGGGCGTGACGCAGGGGCCGCCCCCGGCTCCCGCGCCCGCCGAGGCCAGCCTGTCGCTGCGGGCCGTGCTGACGAGCGAAGCCAAGCCCCTGCGCGGCGGCCTGACCTGGCGGATCTACGAGGACCGGCCGGAGGGCGGAAAGCCCGTGGTGCTCGCCCGCTCCGAGGAGGCGCAGCCGACCTTCCGGCTGCCGCCCGGCAGCTACCTCGCCAACGTCACCTACGGCTTCGTCAGCACCTCGAAGCGCGTGACCCTGAACTCGGGCGCGGGCATCGAGCAGCTCGTCGTCAATGCCGGGGCGCTGCGCCTGTCGGGCGCGGTCGGCGAGGCGCGGATCCAGCCCGGCCAGCTCGCCTTCTCGGTCTTCGTGCCGATCGGCAACAACCCGGAGGGGCGGCTCGTTCGCGACGGCGTCAAGGCCGGCGAGATCGTGCGCCTGCCCGAGGGCACCTACCACGTCGTCTCGACCTGGGGGGATTCGAACGCGATCCAGCGCGCCGACCTGAAGGTCGAGAACGGCCGGCTGACCGATGCGACCCTCAACCACCGCGCCGCCACCGTGACCCTGAAGCTCGTCGCCTCGCCGGGCACCGAGGCCTTCGCGGGCACCGCCTTCAGCGTGCTGACGCCGGGCGGCGACACGATCCGCGAGGCGATCGGCGCGTTCCCGCAGGTGACGCTCGCGGAGGGCGAGTACCAGCTCATCGCCCGCCACGACGGCAAGGTCTATACCCAGGACTTCAAGGTCGAGAGCGGCGTCGACCGCGACATCGAGGCGATCGCCAAGGATCCGTGAGCGCCGGAAAGCCCCGGCGGCGATCCTCGACGGGTGTTCTCGATCGGACCGCCCGCGCGGGCCGGGGACCGGTTGTCGGCGAATCGATCCACCAACCGTTAAGCCCATCGGCACCGCGGGCGGTGCCGCCCCGCAATGCGGCCGCGGAACCCCATGTTTAGAGGGGTCGGTTATCCGGCTTTTAACGGCCTGACCCTACGGTCGCGCCATGCGACATCCGCTGGGCCTCATCCGTGACGAGAAGGGATCGACTGCGGTCGAGTTCGCCCTGGTCGGCATGATGTTCATGGCCGTCATCCTGTTCACGATGGTCGTGGCGGAGATCCTGTACTTCGGGCAGAAGCTCGACTTCGCCACCGAGCAGGCGTCCCGTCAGGTCATCGTCGGCAAGGCGCAGCAGCAGGCAACGCCGCCCACCCTGGCGGACTTCACCCAGGCCCTGTGCGGCAAGCTCCCGGCCGCGATGTCCTGCAGCGACGTGATCGTCAACCTCTACGTCGTCCCGAAAGCGACGGCGCCGGGCTACTACGCCTACGTCAAGGCCGACCAGAGCGGCCTGGCGCTGCCGGCCCTGACGCCGGGAAGCGGCCAGTTCACCCTCGGCAGCCAGGGCGACTACCAGTACCTGCAGGTCATCTATCCGGTCACGTTCCTGCCGTCGTTCATGACCGCCTGGCTCGATGCTTCGACGATGTACAACGGCAAGCCGGCCTACCTCATCATCTCGACCGCCGCCTTCCGCGTCGAGAGCTACTGATGCGGTCCGTCCTCGTGTCCCGCATCCGGCGCTTCCGAAGCGCCGAGGACGGCCTCGCCGCCGTCGAGATGGCGTTGATCATGCCGGTCATCCTGGTGATCATGCTCGGCGGCATCCAGGTCGTGTCGTACATCAACGCCGTGCGCAAGGTCGAACTGGTGGTCCGTTCGATCAGCCAGATGATCTCGCAGACCCAGCCGCCGAGCGGCTCGACCGTCGCGATGGTCAACGCGGGCGACCTGCATTTCAGCTACGATTCCGCGCTGGTGCTGTTCCCGTACCTGATGGCCGAGGGACGCCGCCGGGGCCAGGCGTGGTGGCAGGTCGTCACGATCAACTACGCCAGCATCAAGTTCACCCAGACGGCGACGACCTGCACGGATGGGAGCGACCTGTCGGCCTGCTACCGCGCCGACGTGGTCTGGACCAGCACGGGCACGACCCAGCCCGCGACCGGGGTCGCCTACCGGCCCTGCGGCACGCCCCAGATCGCGGCGTCGAACACCGCCCCTCCGAGCCGCACGGCCCTGCCGCGCTCCCTGTTCGGGCCCGCGGCGGCGGTGGTGATCGACGTGGCATTCACCTTCACGCCGACCTTCGGCGCCAACTACCTGCCTTCGCTGCGGATCGCGCGCACGGCCTACATCCAGCCGCGCTACGCGACGCTCGTCGATTTCGACACAACCAACAACGACGGAATCGCCTCGAAATGCTGACCTCCGCATCCCGGTTCGCCGCCGCGGCGGCATCGTTCCGCCGCTGCCGCAACGGCGGCATCAACATGCTGTTCGGGCTCAGCCTGATCCCGATGGTCGGCCTGATCGGGCTCGGGGTCGATTACGGCGTCGCGGTGACCAATCGCTCGCGGCTCGACCGGGCGGCCGATGCCGCCGCCCTCGCCGCGATCGTGACCGCCAAGACCTACATCGCCGCCAACTCGTCGCAGAGCGGCGTGCTCGAGTCCGCGAAGGCGGCGGGCCGGACCCAGGCGGTCAACAGCTTCAACGTCAACATCGGCAACGTGCCCCTCGGAAGCGCGAACCTGCAGACGCCGGACGTCCAGATCGCCGGCCAGACCATCACTGCCAAGATCACCTATACGGCAACGATCCAGAACAGCTTCTCGAAGCTCTTCCTGGTACCGACCACCACGGTGGGCAATACGGTGACCGCCTCGGTCGACCTGCCGAGCTACCTCGACTTCTACCTGATGGTCGACGTGTCGGGATCGATGGGCCTGCCCACGACGGCGAGCGGCATGACGCAGCTCGCCAAAGACAACGACGACATGTACAGCGACTACAAGCAGGGCTGCCAGTTCGCCTGCCACTTCCCCGGCTACAAGGGCTGGGGCCTAGCGGCGGGCAAGATCCAGCTGCGGTCTGACGCGGTGAACAACGCGGTCTGCGCGCTCCTGCAGAGGGCGGGCTTCCCGACCGTGCCGAACCAGTACCGGATCGGCATCTACCCGTTCATAAACCAGCTCGCGACCCTGGCCGGCATCACCGGCGACGTGAACTCGCTGAAGACGTCCGCCCAGTGCGCGAATTCCTGGCCGCTCGCCTTCACCAACCTCCTCGATACCGGGTCGACCCAGCTCAACAGTCCCAACGACCCGACCACCGGCGTCGGCGCGGGCGGCACCCATTTCGAGGTCGCCTTCCCGCAGATGAAGACGATCGTGACCCAGAACGGCTTCGGCGACGGATCGACGAGCACGAACCGCAAGCCGTTCGTGTTCCTCGTCACAGACGGGATGCAGAACGGGCAGCACTTCTTCGTCAAGCCGGGCACGCAATACGCCTATCCGGGCAATCCGTCGAAGTTCCCAGGCTGGGGCGATGCCTGGTGGGACGGCTCGCAGCCCTCACAGATCGACGCGAAGAACTGCGATGCCCTCAAGGCCGCCGGGGCGACGATCTCGGTCCTCTACATCCCGTACAACCAGATCTCGTTCACCGACAAGGGCGGCGGCATCGCCTGGGAGAACAAGCGGGTCAACGGTTTCAGCCCGACGCTCGGCACGGCGCTCCAGTCCTGCGCGTCGCCGGGCTACTTCAAGGCCGCCAATTCTCCCGAAGACATCACCGCGGCCCTCAAGGCGATGTTCGACCAGGCGCTCAAGGTCGCCCGCCTGACCCAGTAGGCGTGGAGACCGGCCGCAGGCCCGAGAGGATCGACGCCGCCACCGCCCGGCGGCGGTGCTCCCCGCGCCTCCAAGTCGGCCGCGACGCCGCCGGGCGTCGGGTCGAGCACGAGGTCGGCGGCGATCCGGCCCTGCCACGCCGGTCCGACGGGTTCCCGTACGAGGTCGGCACGTACCATCCCCTGATGTGCTCGACCGACGGTCATGATCGGCGTCATCGTTGCTCACCAACACGCCGACGGGGATCGTCCTTTGAAGGCCGCGGGACGGCACTGACCTGCAGGGTGCGGACGGATCGCTCCTCGACCGACGACCTGCTTGCAATCAGGTATGCCGATCGTGAGGAACTGCCGATTCGCGCTCGCTACGCTGGTCGCGATCTCCCTGGCGACACAAGATTTTCAGGAAATGCAGAGATCTCGCGCCGACCCCGCATCGTCACTATTCCGGTGACCTAGGGAAACACCTTCGATCGAGACCCCTGCCGGCCGTATGAATAAAATCATCCGGTCTGGCACAGCGGTGGATCGAATGTCCCGGCCGGGCGCCGCGAGCTGATTGATCAGCTCGATTCACGCAAGCGACCCGCCCTTAGATCGAAATGCAAAATTTTGAGCCGCATTATCTCTTCGATTATCACTGATGTCTTCTCTCTCTGAGAAATTTTATCAATCTAAAAAGCGCCATGGCTCGGACGGCGCGTTGATTCCCATGGGTACAATAACCTGTGATGCTGCCTTGGCCGGATTACGATGAACAAAACAGTCTGTCGATTTATATTTCCAGCGTATTTTCTTGAATGAATCGCCAAATAGAGCATACGGCAACGCATGACGCAAAATCAATCCGCCATACCGAGAAAAATATCAAGATGTGACAATTTTTCGTAACGAATTTTTATGCTCTGATCTGTCACTGGAAGGTGAGTTTGCTGGGACAGAGAAAATGGCCTTCAACGTAACGGACAGCATTCGCCCGGCCGCGCCCGCAGGCCGCCGATACATCGGCGTCTCTGGCCGCGCCACGGCGATGATCCTGGCGACCGTCTGCGCCGCGTTCGCCGTCGGCTCGACCTACATCTACGTCACGCAAGCCGACGCCCTGCAGCGCGACGTCACCGCCAACATGGCCAAGCTCGGATCGACCGCCTCGCGCAGCGTCGGGAACTGGCTGCGCGGCAAGATCGACCTGACCCAGATGCTCGCCCAGCAGGCCGCGCTCCACGGCATCGATGCCGCCTCCGACCGCGCCCTCGACCTGCCCATCTCGCGCGACAGCTTCCTCATCAGCTACGTCAGCCGCACCGACGGCTTCTTCTCGCAGATGCCCAAAGAGGACCTGCCCCCCGGCTACGACCCGCGCAAGCGCCCCTGGTACCAGGCCGCCGTCGCCGCCAACGGGCCGATCCTCACCGAGCCCTACGGCGCCGCCGCCCGATCCGGCAGCCTGACCATCACCAGCGCCGCCCCGATGCGCGATGCCAACGGCGCCCTGCTCGGCGTCGCGGGCAGCGACTTCGACCTCGGCGCCCTCGCCCGCATGATCAATGCCGTCGACACCGGCGGCACCGGCTACGCCTACCTGGTGTCGCGCGCCGGCAAGATCCTGATCCACCCCCGCGCCGAGCTCAACGGCAAGCCCCTGTCCGACCTGATCACCGGCCCCCTGCCGGCGATCGGCCAGGAGACCGCCGAGACGCGCGAGGGCGAGCGCCCGACCCTGACCGCCTTCGCCCGGGTGCCCGACCTCCCCGCCTCCCTCGACTGGTACGTCGCCCTCTCGGTCGACCGCGCCCACGCCTTCGCCCCCGTCACCCGGCTGGCCACCGCCCTCGCGGCGACCACGATCCTGGTGCTGCTCGTCCTCGCCGTGGTGGTGAGCCGGCTGATGTCGGTCACCGTCGCCCGGCCGTTGAACCGTCTGGTCGCCGTCCTGCAGCGCATGGCCGGCGGCGACGTCGAGGCCCGGATCGACGTGGCGGCGCGCCGCGACGAGATCGGCGCGGTCGGCCGCGCCGTCGAGGCGATCAAGGAGATGGTGGCGCGTACCGCGCGCGAGCAGGCCGAGGTGAAACGGGTCGCCGAGGCGGCGGCGGAGGCCGAGCGCCGGCGCACCATGCTGGCGCTCGCCGACGGGTTCGAGCGGGCGGTCGGGGGAATCGTCGGCATGGTGTCGTCCTCGGCGACCGAGCTGCAGGCCACGGCCCAGGTCATGACCGCGACCGCGTCGCAGACGGCGGCGCAATCGATCAGCGTCGCGGCGGCGGCCGAGCAGGCTTCGGCCAATGTCGGCACGGTGGCGGTCGCCTCGGAAGAACTCGGCACCAGCGTGCAGGAGATCGCCCGCCAGGTGGCGGGCTCGGCCGCGCTGGCGCAGGGCGCAGTGGCGGAGGCCGGCCGGACCTCGCATCTCGTCGGGGAATTGTCGGCGGCGGTGTCGCAGATCGGCGACGTGGTCGAGCTGATCTCGACGATCGCCGGGCAGACCAACCTGCTCGCGCTCAACGCGACGATCGAGGCGGCGCGGGCCGGCGAGGCGGGCCGGGGCTTCGCCGTGGTGGCGGCCGAGGTCAAGGCGCTGGCCAACCAGACCGCCAAGGCGACCGGTGAGATCGCCGGCCACATCCAGCGCATCCAGGGCTCGACCGGCCAGGCGGTGACGGCGATCGACGTGATCGAGGGGCGGATCCGCGAGATCGACGGGGTGGCGTCCTCGATCGCGGCGGCGGTGGAGCAGCAGGGGGCGGCGACGCGGGAGATCGTGCGCAACGTGCACGAGGCGGCGACCGGGGCGGGCGAGGTGACGACGACCATCGCGGGCGTGGCCGGGGCGGCCGAGGAGACCGGCGCGGCGGCGTCCCAGGTTCTGTCGGCCTCCTCGGAGCTGTCGCGCCAGTCCGAGCACCTGTCCGCCGAGGTCGCCCGCTTCCTCGCCACCGTGCGGGCGGCCTGAGCCTGGATCGTACCCCGTCCATCCGGCGCCGCTCGCAGTTGCGGGGCTCATGGCCTCGCCACGCGGGCCGCGCCTGTGGCGTTCGACGACGGACTGGAGTGGCGCCCTGGTGTCCCTGCACCTCTACCGCGGCGTCGGGTTGGCCCTCGGCCATGACGGCCGGATGGCCACCCCGGCCGGGACAGGAGACGGACGGGACATGCGGCACGGCTGCCTTGGCGGCGCGGACGCGCCGGGCTAGACAAGCTGGCATGACCGACCTCCCTTCCCTCGGCCATGGCGGCCGCCTGACGATCGACCTCGCGGCCCTGCGGGCGAACTGGCGCCGCCTCGCGCAAGAGGCGCAATGCCCGGAGACGGCGGCGGTCATCAAGGCCGACGCCTATGGCTGCGGGATCGCCGAGGCCGGCCCGGCCCTGTGGCGGGAGGGCTGCCGGACCTTCTTCGTCGCCCACCTGTCGGAGGGCGTGCGTGCGCGGGCCGCCCTGCCGGAGGCCGCGATCTACGTGCTGAACGGCTTTCCCCCGGGCAGCGCGCCCGCCTACCGGGAGGCGGATCTCCGCCCGGTCCTCGGCTCGATCGAGGAGGTCGCCGAGTGGGCGGCGGCGAACCGGGCCGAGGGCACGACCCGCCCGGCGGCGCTCCACGTCGATACCGGCATGAACCGCCTCGGCCTCTCGGTCGCCGAAGGGCTGGCGCTCGCCGGCGATCCGGTGGTGGCACAGGCCGGCATCGACCTCCTGATGAGCCATCTCGTCAGCGCGGAGGTCGAGCACGACCCCCTCACCGACCATCAGGCCGCCGAGTTCGCCCGGGTGCGCGCCGCCTATCCGGGCATCCGGGCCTCGCTCGCCAACTCGTCGGGCGATTTCCTCGCTTCCTGCCGCGCCGACCTGGCTCGTCCCGGCTACGCGCTCTACGGCGGCAATCCGCGGCCCGGGCACGACAACCCGATGCGGCCGGTGGTGCGGCTCGAGGCCACCATCCTGCAGGTCCGCGAGGTCGCGGCCGGCGAGACCGCCGGCTACAACGCCCGCTGGACCGCCTCCGGACCGCGCCGCCTCGCCACCCTGTCGCTGGGCTACGCCGACGGCTTTCCCCGCGCCTCGACCGGCCGCGGCGAGGCGGTGGTCGGCGGCGTGCGCTGCCCCTTCGTCGGCAACGTCTCGATGGACCTCATCATCCTCGACGTCACCGGTGCGCCCGCCGAGGCGGCGGTCCGCGGCGCCCCCGCGACGCTCATCGGCGACGGGCTCGATCTCGACACGGTGGGGCGCCACGCCGGCACGATCGGCTACGAGATCCTGACCGGCCTCGGGCGGCGCTACGCGCGGGTGTATCGGGACTGACATCCGCCGGGTCATACGGGGGGCTCGCCGAGGGCGAGAACCCGGGATGACACCGAGGGGATGAGCCGCATCGAGCGAGCGGCGGCACCTTCGAAAATTCGGTACGGCGCCGCCGCGGCCCACGCGTCTCCCCTCTTTCGAAAAGACGGTTTTGTTGAGCGCCGGTTGGCGCTAGGCTCCCGCCCGGGAATGCCGGGGCCGAAGACCCCGGCCACGGGAGGATCGCGCGCATGGACTTCACCCTCTCCGAGCGGCAACGCCACTGGCGCGACCGGGTCCGGGCCTTCATGGACGAGCACGTCCGCCCGGCGGTGCCGACCTACAAGGCCGAGATGGAGGCGTTCGGCGCCGACCGGTGGCAGCCGGTGCCGGTGATCGAGCGGTTGAAGCCCAAGGCTCGCGAGGCCGGGCTGTGGAACCTCTTCCTGCCGCCCTCCCCCGATCACGACGACGGCGATTTCCGCGGTGCCGGGCTCACCAACCTCGATTACGCGCTCTGCGCCGAGGAGATGGGCCGGATCCAGTGGGCCTCCGAGGTGTTCAACTGCTCGGCGCCCGATACCGGCAACATGGAGGTGCTGCACCGCTACGGCACCAAGGCCCAGAAGGAGCGCTGGCTCACCCCCCTGATGGCCGGCGAGATCCGCTCGGCCTTCCTGATGACCGAGCCGGACGTGGCCTCGTCGGATGCCACCAACATCGAGACCCGCATCCGCCGCGACGGCGACCACTACGTCATCAGCGGCCGCAAGTGGTGGTCGTCGGGCGTCGGCGATCCGCGCTGCGCCGTTGCCATCGTGATGGGCAAGACCGACACCAGCGCCCCTCTGCACCAGCAGCAGTCGCAGATCCTCGTGCCCCTCGACACCCCCGGGATCGAGGTGGTGCGGATGCTGCCGGTCTTCGGCTACGACGACGCGCCGCACGGCCATGCCGAGGTGATCCTCAACGACGTCCGGGTGCCGGCCGAGAATCTTCTGCTCGGCGAGGGCCGCGGCTTCGAGATCGCGCAAGGGCGCCTCGGGCCGGGACGCATCCACCACTGCATGCGCACCATCGGCGTCGCGGAAGAGGCGCTGGAGAAGATGGCCAAGCGCCTGCTGACCCGCGTCGCCTTCGGCAAGCGCATCGCCGACCATTCGGTCTGGGAGCAGCGCATCGGCGAGGCCCGCACCGACATCGAGATGACCCGCCTCCTCTGCCTCAAGGCGGCCGACATGATGGACAAGGTCGGCAACAAGGGCGCCAAGCTCGAGATCGCGATGATCAAGGTCGCGGCCCCCCGCATGGCCTTGAAGATCATCGACGACGCGATCCAGGCCCATGGCGGCGCCGGCGTCAGCAGCGATGCCGGCCTCGCCTATTCCTACGCCCGCATCCGGACCCTGCGCCTCGCCGACGGGCCCGACGAAGTCCACAACCGCTCGATCGCCCGGCTGGAACTGGCGCAGTACGGCAACCGCGAGCGGCCGAAGGCCTGACGGAAGATCATCCGCACGGAAGCCGCGTTCGAGAGAACGGCTTTCCCGCGCGGACCGCAAAAAAGCACGACGATGCTTTTGACGGCGCGGAAACGGCCTTCGATACTGAAGGTCAACCGCGCCGTTCGACCATGACGGCGCCGGCTCTTCTAAAGATTGACGAGCGAGGATCCGCCCATGACGCAGCAAACCCCCGAGCCGATTCGCTTTGCCTACTGGGTGCCGAACGTCTCCGGCGGTCTCGTCGTCAGCAAGATCCCCCAGCGCACGGGCTGGGACGGCGACTACAACCGCGAGCTGGCGCGCATCGCCGAGACGGCCGGCTTCGACTATGCCCTGACCCAGATCCGCTTCACCGCCGGCTACGGCGCCGAGTACCAGCACGAATCGGTCGCCTTCAGCCACGCGCTGCTCGCCGCCACGGACAAGCTGAAGGTGATCGCCGCGATCCTGCCCGGGCCGTGGAACCCGACGATCGCGGCAAAGCAGATCGCCACGATCTCGCAGCTCACCCACGGGCGCATCTCGGTCAACATCGTCAGCGGCTGGTTCTCGGGCGAGTTCCGGGCGATCGGCGAGCCGTGGCTCGACCACGACGAGCGCTACCGCCGCTCGGAGGAATTCATCCGGGCCCTGCGGGGGATCTGGACCGAGGACAACTTCACCTTCCGGGGCGATTTCTACCGATACAGCAACTACACCCTGAAGCCGAAACCGGCCGAGCCGCTGCCCGAGATCTTCCAGGGTGGCTCCTCGCGGGCGGCGCGGGACATGGCGGCCCGGGTCTCCGACTGGTACTTCACCAACGGCAACACGCCCGAAAAGATCCGCGCCCAGGTCGACGACATCCGCCACAAGGCCGGCGCCGAGGGACGCAGCGTGAAGGTCGGCGTCAATGCCTTCGTGATCGCCCGCGACACCGAGGAGGAGGCCCGTGCCGTCCTGCAGGACATCATCGACCAGGCCGACCCGGACGCCGTGCGCGCCTTCGGCCACGAGGCGAAGAATGCCGGCGCCGCCTCGCCTGAGCGCGAGGGCAATTGGGCGAACTCCACCTTCGAGGACCTGGTCCAGTACAACGACGGCTTCCGCACCAACCTGATCGGCACGCCCGACCAGATCGCCGAGCGCATCCTGGCGCTCAAGGAGGCCGGCGCCGACCTGGCGCTGCTCGGCTTCCTGCACTTCCAGGAGGAGGTGAAGTATTTCGGCGACGAGGTGATTCCGCGGGTGCGGGCCCTGGAGGCGGCGCGGGCCGAGCGCAAGGAAGCCGCCTGAGCGGTCTCCCCGGCGCAACGATGAAGCGCAATTTAATCGACCCGCCGCGCGGGTGAACCGATCATCGGGCCGTTCCGCACGGCGGCCCGGTGATGATCGACCTTCGCTCCAGCACGACCCTGCTCCTCCTCGCGCTCGCGGCGATGCCCGCGTCCGCCATGCCGGGGGCGGAGCGGGCGCGGGCGCTGACCGAGCCGGTCTATGTCCGGCCGATCTACGGCGCCTACCGGCAATGCGGCGGCGCCTGCCTCAAGAGCGGCAGCCTGTCGTGGTTCTGCGGCGTGCGCCAGCACTGCAGTCTCGATTGCGCGACCGCGCCGCCTGTGCGCCGCTGCGCCTCGCCTTAGATCGAAACGACGAGGCGAGCGGGCCCGGCAAGGCAGCGGGAGGCGAGCATGACCGAGGCGGAGGCAGGACCGGTCCACGCCTTCCTCGCCGGCCGCGGCCGCGACGGGAGCGGGCGCCGCCTCGCCGAGGTGCTGGCCTTCGACGACGCCGGGATCGAGGGCGTGCACGACTTCATCCAGTGGCTGTTTCCGCTCGACGCGGCGAGCCGGGCGGTGCCGGGGGCCCCGGTGCTCGGGCCCGCGGAGGCGGCGGCGATCCGGGCCGACCCGGCGGCGCGGGCCGGGCTGCTCGCCGCCCGAGACCGGATGCTGCGCTTCTACGCCGGGACGACGGGCTGGCGGCGGGCTTTCGACCACAACCACCTGCGCATCACCCGCATCCTTACGGCGCTGCGCGACCTCGCGGGGATCGACGAGGCGCGGGGCTTCCACGAGGCCGTCCTCGGCTTCATCGCGGAGGCAGGCTCCCCGGTGAACCCGGAGAGCCTGGACTATTGGCGACGGGCGGTCGACGACTAGAAGAACGCCTGCAGCCCGGTCTGCGCCCGGCCCAGGATCAGGGCGTGGACGTCGTGGGTGCCCTCGTAGGTGTTGACCGTCTCGAGGTTCTGGGCGTGGCGCATCACGTGGTATTCGCCCATGATGCCGTTGCCGCCGTGCATGTCGCGCGCCTCGCGGGCAATGGCGAGCGCCTTGCCGCAATTGTTGCGCTTGACCAGCGAGATCATCTCGGGCGCCATCCGGCCCTCGTCGAACAGCCGACCCACCCTCAAGCTCCCCTGAAGACCGAGCGCGATCTCGGTCTGCATGTCGGCGAGCTTCTTCTGCACCAGCTGGGTCTGGGCGAGCGGCCGGTCGAACTGCTTGCGGTCGAGGGTGTATTGCCGCGCGCGGTGCCAGCAATCCTCGGCCGCGCCGAGCGCGCCCCAGGAGATGCCGTAGCGGGCCCGGTTGAGGCAGCCGAACGGCCCCTTGAGCCCCGAGACGTTGGGCAGCAGCGCCGATTCCGGCACCTCGACGCCGTCCATCACGATCTCGCCGGTGATCGAGGCGCGCAACGAGAGCTTGCCCTTGATCTTGGGCGCCGAGAGACCCTTCATCCCCTTCTCGAGGATGAAGCCGCGGATCTGGTTGTCGTGGGACGGCGACTTCGCCCAGACCACGAACACGTCGGCGATGGGGGAGTTGGAGATCCAGGTCTTGGCGCCCGACAGGCGGTAGCCGCCGTCGATCTTCTCGGCCCGGGTCTTCATGCCGGCCGGGTCGGAGCCGGCATCCGGCTCGGTCAGGCCGAAGCAGCCGACGAACTCGCCCGAGGCGAGCTTCGGCAGGTACTTCTTCCGCTGCGTCTCGTCGCCGTAGGCATAGATCGGGTACATGACGAGCGAGGATTGCACGCTCATCATCGAGCGGTAGCCGGAATCGATCCGCTCCACCTCGCGGGCGACGAGGCCGTAGGCGACGTACGACGCGCCGGCGCAGCCGTACTCCTCCGGCAGGGTGACGCCGAGAAGCCCGAGCTCGCCCATGGCGTTGAACAGCGAGCGGTCGGTCTTCTCCTCGGCATAGGCCTCGACGACGCCGGGCAGCAGGCGCTCCTGCGCGAAGCTGCGGGCGGAATCGCGGATCAGGCGCTCGTCGTCGGTGAGCTGGTCGTCGAGCAGGAAGGGGTCGTCCCACCGGAACGCGCCGCGGGTGCCTTCATGGGGCTTCACCGGGCTGAGGTTGGTCTGGGTCGCGACCGCGGCGGACGGGGGGTTCATGGCGTCTCCTCCTTGCATTTCGGGCCGGACGTTACCGCGGGTGCGCCGCCTTCGCCAGGATGCGAAACCGCATTCCGCACGGCCCAGCCATGCAGGCAGCCCAAGGCCGCGTAAGCTGGCGGCCCGGGACGGGCCGGGTCACTTCACCTGCTGCTTGTCGAGCTTGCGGGCCAGCGTGCGCCGGTGCATCCCGAGCCGGCGGGCGGTCTCCGAGATGTTGAAGTCGGTCTCGACCAGGGTCTGGTGGATGCGCTCCCATTCGAGCGTCTTGATCGAGGTCGGCCGGCCGTCGAGGGAGACGTCGACGTCTCCTGCCGCCTTGGAGAACGCCGCCTCGATGTCGTCGGTGTTGGCGGGCTTCGCCAGGTAGTGGCAGGCGCCGAGCTTGATCGCCTCGACGGCGGTGGCGATGCTGGCATAGCCCGTGAGCACCACCGTGAGGATCTCCGGATCGTGGTCGTGCAGCGCCTTGACGCAGGCCAGGCCCGATTCGCCGTTGAGCTTCAGATCGACGACCGCGTAGGTCGGCGTGCGCTCGGCGAGCAGGGCCTCGAGGGGTGCGAGGCCTGGCAGGCTCACCACCGTGTAGCCGCGGCGCTCGAACGAGCGGGTCAGGGTGGCGGCGAAGCGGTCGTCGTCCTCGACGATGACGAGCAGGCGGTCCTCGTCGGCCATCTCACACCGTCAGGCTCGCGAGCGGCAGGCTGATGGTCACGACGGCGCCTCCATAGCTGCGGTTGCGGGCCTCCACCGTGCCGCCGAGCTTGCGCACGACGTTGACGACGAGGAACAGCCCGAGCCCGCCGCCGAGGCGGCCCTTGCTCGATGTATAGGGCTGGCCGAGGCGCGCCAGCATCTCGGGCGCGAAACCCGGGCCGCGGTCGGTGACCGAGAGCCGCAGGGTGTCGCCGTCGCGCAGGAGCACCAGCTCGACGAAGGTCGGCGACATGTCGAGGGCGTTGTCGAGGACGTTGAACAGCACCTGCTTGAGGGCGGTGTCGGAGACGATCTCCTGGTCGTCGCCGAACTCGTCGCGGACCTGGAGGCAGAAGCAGGAGCGCATCCGGCGCCAGTCGCCGGCGAGCTCGGTGACGAAGCCCCGCACGGTGGTGAGGTGCGGCGCCTCCCCCCGGGCGGCCCCGGCGGCGAGCAGGATGCCGGTGACGATCGCCTTGCAGCGCCCGACCGCCTCCTGCATCTCCTCGATCTCGCGGGCGATGTCGGGCGAGGCGGTGAGCTCAGGCATCCGGCGCCAGTCGCCGAGGATGACCGAGAGCGAGGAGAGCGGCGTGCCGAGCTCGTGCGCGGCGCCCGAGGCCAGGAGCCCCATGCGGACGATGTGGTCCTCTTCCGCCGCGCGCTGGCGCAGATCGGCCAGACGGGCATCCTGCCGGCGCAGGTTGCGCGAGACCCGGGTGACGAACACCGCGATCAGGGCCGCGTCGATGACGAAGCTCACCAGCATCCCGACGAGGTAGAGCCGGAACAGCTCGGTCTCGCCCTCGCCCTGCGGCAGCACCAGCGGCCGGTAGGCCAGCATCAGCACGCCGAGCGCCGCGGTGGTGAGCGCCACGAGGCCGATCGTCGCCCGGCTGCTCAGCAGCACCGCCGCCAGGGTGAGCTGGAGCAGGAACAGCGACGTGAACGGGTTGGTGGCGCCGCCGCTGAGCGAGAGCTGCGCCGTGAGCGCGGCGACGTCGAGGAGGAGCGCGACGAACAGCGTCGCCTCGGTGACGCGGCCGCCGCGGGCGATCCAGGCGAGGCTCACGAGGTTGAGGAGCACGAGGCCGGCCAGCACCACCGCCATCGCCCCGAGCGGCAGGGCGATGCCGAGGCCCGCTTGCGCCACCGCGATGGTGACGACCTGGCCCGCCACCGCGATCCAGCGCAGCTGCACCAGGAGCAGCAGGTTCTGCCGGCCGCCATCCTGGTCGTCGTCGGACGGCTCCGCCTCGCCGAGGCCCGCGAGCGAGCCGATGCCGAGGTGCCGGGCGGCCGCGATCAGGGTGGCGCGGGCGGTGCGGCGAAGTTCCGCCCAGTCGGTCATGGCTGTCCCGTTCGCCCGCGCGCCCGACATCGACTTCATCACCCGGAAGACACCCGCCTCACCGCTCGCGCAGCAGCCGAAAGACCGCATATCCCGCCATCAGGGCGAGGCCAAACCACGTCAGCGCGTAGATCAGGTGGTGGTTGCGAAACGTCACCACGGTCAGGCCGCCGACCGGCTCGCCCGGCCAATTGCCGGATGCGTCGGCGTCGATGAAGTAGGGCGCCACGTCCCCGAGACCCTTGGCGGCGGCGATCGCGGCGACGTCGCGCGAGTACCAGCGGTCGTGGGCGGGGTCGTTGTTGCGCAGGAAGCCGCCGCCGGGCTCGGGAAGTCGCAGGAGCCCGGCGACCGTCACGGTCCCCTCCCCGTCCCCGGCCGGCGCGCCCCGGTCGGGCGGCACCGCACGCCAGTCGGGCGGCACGAAACCGCGATTGACCAGGATCGTGTCGCCGGCGGGCGTGACGAGCGGCACGAGCAGCCAGGAGCCGGCGCCCCTCTCGGTCAGGGCCGTGGTGCGCACGGCGCGGTCGGACAGGAAGCGGCCGGTCGCCGTCACCCGCCGATACTCGTCGGCGTCGCGGGTGATTCGTGGCCAGTCGGCGCGGCCCGGCGCCGGAACCGGGGGGGCGGCGAGCCGTGCCTCGACGCGGGCGATGAGGTCGAGCTTCCAGGCCCGGCGCTCGACCTGCCAGATGCCGAGGGCGACGAACAGGGCCGTCGCCAGGAGGCAGAGCGCAACCAGCAGGAGGCGCTTGGACCGGGGCGGCGCGGCCGCCCCGGCAGGGTTCGCGAGGTCGCCGTCGGCCACCGTCACGGCATGTTGCGCATGTCGCCCGGCGACATCGGCATCATGTTGGTGTTGAGGTGGTACATCACCCAGAGCGAGCCCGAGAGCGCGATCACCACGAGCACGACCGTGAAGATCAGCGCCATCATGGTCCAGCCGCCTTCCGACCGCGCGTTCATGTGCAGGAAGTAGACCATGTGGACTACGATCTGCGCCACCGCGAAGGCCATGATGACGAGCGAGGTGACGCGGGAGTCCGAAAAGACCTCCGCCATCACCAGCCAGAACGGGATCGCCGTCAGGATCACCGACAGGACGAAGCCGGTGATGTATTCCCGCCGGCTGCCGTGGCCGGCCTCGTGATGGTCGTGGACGACCTCGACGTGCACGTTGTCGGAGACGGGAGCGCGGGCGCTCATTTCAGGGACCCCATCAGGTAGACGAAGGTGAAGACGCCGATCCAGATCACGTCGAGGAAGTGCCAGAACATGCTCAGGCACATCAGCCGGCGGCGGTTGGCCGGGATCAGGCCGCGCTGGTGCACCTGCACCATCAGGGTCACGAGCCAGATCAACCCGAAGGTGACGTGGACGCCGTGCGTTCCGACCAGGGTGAAGAACGACGACAGGAAGGCACTGCGCTGGGGCGTGGCGCCCTCGTGGATCAGGTGGGCGAACTCGTAGAGCTCGAGGCCGATGAAGCAGAGGCCGAAGGCGCCCGTGACCGCGAGCCAGCGCTGGGTCATGCGCTGGTCGCCCTTCTCCATCTCCAGCATGGCGAAGCCGTAGGTGATGGAGGAGAACAAGAGCATGGAGGTGTTCACCGCCACGAGCTTGAGGTCGAACAGGTCCGTGCCGGACGGCCCCGCCGCGTAGTTCCGTCCGAGCACGCCGTACGTCGCGAACAGGATCGCGAAGATCAGGCAGTCGCTCATCAGGTAGAGCCAGAACCCGAGCATGGTCCCGCCCTCGGCGTGACCGTGCTCGTCGGCGACGTAGAAGTGCAGCTCGCCGTCGTCCGCTGCGGCCGTGTGTGAGTGTGCCATGGCGGGGTCCTCAGGCTCCGACGGGGGTGGCGGCCGGGGCGGTGGCGAGCGCGCGGGTGCGCTCGTCCTCGCTCCGCGTCACCTCGTCGGCGGGAATGTAGTAGTCGCGGTCGTAGTTGAAGGTGTGGGTAATGGCGGCCGCGATCACGCCGACGAAGGTGAGCGCCGCGAGCCACCAGACGTGCCACACCATGGCGACGCCGAACACGGTGGCGATGGCCGAGATGATGAGGCCCGCGCCGGTGTTCTTGGGCATGTGGATGGCCTTGTAGCCCTCCAGCGGACGCTTGTAGCCGCGGCTCTTCATGTCCCACCAGGCGTCGCCGTCATGCACCATCGGCGTGAAGGCGAAGTTGTAGGCCGGCGGCGGCGAGGAGGTCGCCCATTCCAGGGTGCGGCCGCCCCACGGGTCGCCGGTGACGTCGCGCAGCTGCTCGCGCCGCAGGATGCTGACGGCGAACTGGACCAGCATCGCGCCGATGCCGCAGGCGACGAGCGCCGCGCCGAAGGCCGCGATGACGAAGAGCGGCTGGTACTCCGTGCCCGAGAACGAGCTCATGCGCCGGGTCACGCCCATCAGGCCGAGGATGTAGAGCGGCGTGAAGGCGACCCAGAAGCCGACGACCCAGCACCAGAACGAGACCTTGCCCCAGAACGGGTCGAGGCGGAAGCCGAAGGCCTTCGGCCACCAGTAGTAGATGCCGGCGAAGAGGCCGAACAGCACGCCGCCGATGATCACGTTGTGGAAGTGCGCGACCAGGAACAGCGAGTTGTGCAGCACGAAGTCGGCCGGGGGCACGGCGAGCAGCACGCCGGTCATGCCGCCGACGACGAAGGTCAGCATGAAGGCGACCGTCCACATCATCGGCAGATCGAAGCGGATCCGGCCGCGATACATCGTGAACAGCCAGTTGAAGATCTTCGCGCCGGTCGGGATCGAGATGATCATCGTGGTGATGCCGAAGAACGAGTTGACGCTCGCCCCCGACCCCATGGTGAAGAAGTGGTGCAGCCAGACCAGGTAGGACAGGATGGTGATGACGACCGTGGCGTAGACCATCGAGGCGTAGCCGAACAGGCGCTTGCCCGAGAAGGTCGAGGTCACCTCGGAGAAGATGCCGAAGGCCGGCAGCACCAGGATGTAGACCTCGGGGTGACCCCAGATCCAGATCAGGTTCACGTACATCATCGGGTTGCCGCCGAGATCGTTCGTGAAGAAGTTGGTGCCGACGTAGCGGTCGAGGGTGAGCAGCGCCAGCACCGCGCCGAGCACCGGGAAGGAGGCGACGATCAGGATGTTGGTGCAGAGCGAGGTCCAGGTGAAGACCGGCATCTTCATCATCGACATGCCCGGCGCCCGCATCTTGACGATGGTGGCGATCAGGTTGACGCCCGACAACGTCGTGCCGACACCCGCGATCTGCAGCGCCCAGATGTAGTAGTCGACGCCGGTACTCGGCGAGTAGGCGATGTTCGACAGCGGCGGATAGGCGAGCCAGCCGGTGGCCGCGAACTCGCCGACGAACAGCGACATCATCGTGAGCACGACGCCGCCGGCGGTCATCCAGAAGCTGAAGTTGTTGAGGAACGGGAAGGCGACGTCGCGGGCGCCGATCTGCAGCGGCACCACGAAGTTCATCAGCCCGGTGACCAGCGGCATCGCCACGAAGAAGATCATGATCACGCCGTGGGCGGTGAAGATCTGGTCGTAGTGGTGCGGCGGCAGGAAACCCTCGGCGCCGCCATGCGCGATCGCCTGCTGCGAGCGCATCAGCACCGCGTCGGCAAAACCGCGCAGCAGCATGACGAGCCCGAGGACCATGTACATAATCCCGATCTTCTTGTGGTCGACGCTGGTCAGCCAGTCGCGCCACAGCGGGCCCCAGAGCCGGTAGCGGGTCAGGAGGCCGACGACGGCGAGGCCGCCGACCGCCACCGCCAGGAAGGTCACCACCACGATCGGCTCGTGGAGCGGCAGGGATTCGAGGGTGAAGCGGCCGAACAGCAGCCGCCACCAGTGCGGGTAGGCTTCGATCGGATTGTGCTCGGAGTTCATGGTTCAGCCTGGAGTGCAGGTAGCGTCGTCGGGGGTCCGGGCCGGCGGACCCGCGCGGGGCGGTTCCGGGAGGCGCGTCGTTCCCGCGTCAGTGTCGCCGCCGGACCGGTGACCGGTCCGGCGGAAGCGGCTCAGTTCAGGCGCGGCGTCGCGTTGGCGGCGGCCGTCTTGGCGTTGCCGAGGCCGTAGGCGTCGGCCGGGGTGCAGAGCGCGGTGACGAAGGTCGCCTGCTGGGTCGCCCCGGTGCCGCGGCGCACCGCCTTGTCGTAGGTCAGGCTCATCACGCTGTGCAGGCCCTCGCGGCCGCCGCCGCCGCGGGCGTCGATCGCCGCCATGTCGTGCATGCACATCTTGGCGCGGTCGACGCACATGTTGAGGATCGCGTCGTAGAGGTCGGCGTCGACGGTCTTGTAGTAGCGCACCGGCTCCTTCTCGCTCGGGCGCTCGAGCTTCAGGTAGTCGGCCCGGTTCAGGCCGCCGCCGTCCTGCTTGACCTTGGCGACCCAGGCGCTGAACGCACCCTCGTCGAGGCCCTTGAAGGTGAAGCGCATGTGCGAGAACCCGGCGCCGCTGTAGTTGGCCGAGAAGCCTTCGTAGTCGCCGGTCTTGTTGATCACGGCGTTGAGCCGCGTCTGCATGCCCGGCATGGCGTAGATCTGGCCGGCGAGCGCCGGGATGAACAGCGAGTTCATCACCGACGAGGAGGTGATGCGGAACTCGATCGGCCGGTCGACGGGCGCGGCGACCTCGTTGAGCGAGGCGATGCCCTGCTCGGGGTAGAGGAACAGCCACTTCCAGTCGAGGGCGACGACCTGGACCACCAGGGGCTTGCCCGAGACCATCGGATCGCCGACGCTCGACACGATCGGCTTCGACGCGCTGATGCGGCTGACCGGCCGGTAGGGGTCGAGCAGGTGGGTGCCGAGCCAGGTCAGCGCGCCGAGCGCGATGATGATCAGGAGCGGCGCCGACCAGATCACCACCTCGAGCCCGGTCGAGTGATGGAAATCGGGATCGTAGACCGCCTTCTTGTTGCCCTCGCGGTAGTGCCAGGCGAAGGCGACCGTGAGCGCCATCACCGGAACGATGATGAGGAGCATCAGCACCGTGGAGGCGATCAGCAGGTTACGCTGTTGCAGCGCCACGTCGCCGGACGGCGAGAGCAGCACCATATTGCATCCTCCGGTGAGGAGGATGAACGGAAGTACGAGGAGGAGGCGCAAGTGTTTCACGGGCAGCCCGGACGATCAGCTTTCGGCTCCTGTCCTGTACGCCGACCGCGGCCCCCGCGGGATTGGACGTTTTGTCCAGGCCCCCAAACGGCCGGTTCTCCTCTAAGGAAGAGACCTTCGTAGAGTGACGGAGCAGGATTCCGATATGGCCACGATCTCGGCGGACGCTGCCGCCGCCTCCTCCTCCAAGCCGGAACGGGACGCCCGCCTGGCCTCGTCGGAGCCCGGCCGCGTCGCCCCCGGCGAGATCGCCCTCGGGGTCATCATCGGCCGCACCTCCGAGTTCTTCGACTTCTTCGTGTTCGGCCTCGCCTGCGTGCTGGTCTTCCCGCGCCTCGTGTTCCCGTGGGCCGACGCGGTGACCGGCACGCTCTATTCCTTCGGGCTGTTCGCCCTCGCCTTCGTGGCCCGCCCGATCGGCTCGGTGCTGTTCATGGCGATCGACCGGCGCTATGGCCGGGCGACCAAGCTCACCATCGCGCTGTTCCTGCTCGGCCTCTCGACCTGCCTCATCGCCTTCTTGCCGGGCTACGAGACCATCGGCCACTGGTCGGCGGTGCTGCTCGGCCTGTGCCGCATCGGCCAGGGCTTGGCGCTCGGCGGCGCCTGGGACGGGCTCGCCTCGCTGCTGGCCCTCAACGCCCCCAAGACCCGCCGCGGCTGGTACGCGATGCTGCCGCAGCTCGGCGCTCCCGTCGGCTTCATGCTGGCGAGCGGGCTGTTCGCGTTCTTCCAGCTCCAGCTGTCGGATGCCGACTTCATGGGCTTCGGCTGGCGCTACCCGTTCTTCGTCGCCTTCACGATCAACGTCGTGGCCCTGTTCGCGCGCCTTCGCCTCGTCGCAACGGAAGAGTTCCGCCGCCTGCTCGAGGCCGACGAGCTCGAGCCCGAGCCGGTCGTCGAGACGGTGCGGGCGAGCGGCCGCAACATCCTGGTCGGCGCCTTCGTGCCGCTGGCCTGCTACGCCCTGTTCCACCTCGTCACGGTATTTCCGGTCAGCTGGATCAACCTGTTCACCGGCCGCTCGGTCGGCGAGTTCCTGATGGTGCAGTTCGCCGGCGCCGTCATCTGCACGATGACCATCATCATGTCGGGCCTGATCGCCGACCAGATCGGCCGGCGCTCGACCATCGCGCTCGCCGCCGCCCTGATCGGCCTGTTCGCGCTGGGCAGCATCATCGCCCCGCTGCTCTTCGGCGACAGCATGCCCGGGCAGACGATCTTCGTCGTCGTCGGCTTCGCGCTGCTCGGCCTCGCCTACGGCCAGAGCTCGGGCGCCATCGCGGAGAACTTCGGCACCAAGTACCGCTACACCGGCTCGGCCCTGACCTCGGACCTCGCCTGGCTCGTCGGTGCGGGCTTCGCGCCGCTCGTCGCGCTCTACGCCTCGAGCCACCTCGGTCTGCCGTGGGTCGGCGTCTACCTGCTCTCGGGGGCGGTCTGCACGCTCGGCGCGCTCGGCCTCAACCGGCGGCTCGGGGTGTCGGCCTAGCACCTCTCCTCTCCCCCCTGTGGGGAGGGGTCGTGGGGATCGAAGATCCCGCGTGGGGGTGGTGCAGGAGGCACCACCGAGCTCTATCCGGCACCACCCCCACCCCTGCCCCTCCCCACGGGGGGAAGGGAAGTGCCACATCCTCAGGCGGCCCCCACCCGGAACCGCGCCGCGTGGCTGCCGATCTCCTCGAAGGCGCCAGGCGTCGCCCCGGCCTTCGCGAGCGCCGCCTGCGCCTCCTCCGGGCTCACGTCGCCGGGCAGCGCCAGGAGCTGGCTCAGGCCCCCGCTGACGCCGGCGCTCGCCACCACCTCGCCCCCGAGCGCCTCGACGGCCTCCATCGCCTCGTCGCGCCAGCGCTCGAACCGGGCGGCGTAGAGCACCCAGTCGCGCTGGGCCGCACTCGGGTCGTCGAGGGGCTTGGCGACGCAGAAGACCGGAGTGCCGGCCGGGTGGCCGGGCCGCTCGATGAAGGGCAGCCGGGCGATCACCTTCGGGCGCCCCGGTCCCGCGAGCTGGCGCCACCAGGCCCCGGCGGTCACGCCCTGGTCGAGGCGAAAGACCCCGAGATCGCCCCGCGAGGCGGCGACCGCCGCGATGACCGCCGCCGCACTCGGATGGGGCCGGTACGGCACCGTGAAGCCGAAATGGAACCGGGCCGAATCGCGCATCGGCGCGTCGCCGCCCGAGACGTCGGCATGGACCGCGAACGGCGCCTGCACGTAGGTGAAGGTCGCGATGATGACGCGCCAGATCCCCTCCACGGTATCGAGCGGCAGGAGCCCCTGGTGGCGCTCGGCGATCATGCGCATCATCGAGGCCTCGCGGCCGGGCCGGAAGGCCGAGCCGGAGGCGGAGGTCTTCTTGACGGCGATCAGCCGGTCGATGATCCGGCCGCGCTCCATCAGGAGGTCGTGCATCGCCGAATCGATGCGGTCGATGTCGGCCCGGAGGGCGGCGAGGTCGGTGGGCGGGGGCGACGTCATGGCTTCGCGGGATGAGGCGGCAGGAAGATCCGTCTTACGACCGCCGCCGCCCGCGGACCAGGGCCGGCATCGTGCGGGCCTCCGGAGATCGTTCTTCCGTCGATTGACGGCGCGACAGCGAAGCCCTACCTCTTTCGTCCGTTGAAGCGGAAATTTCGGACGCTTTAACGGCCGGTCCGGTTTGGAGAACGAACGACTTCCGGATTTTTCGTTAACGCCCGCCATCCGGCGCCAGCCCCGTGAGAAGCATGGCCACACCTCTCCTGAAGCCCGGGACCGAGGCCGCCTCCCAGGCGGTCGAGCCGACGAGCCCCGTCGCCCAGTTCGGGCCCGACGCGCCGCTGATGATGGATGCCGGTGTGGAGCTGGCGCCCTGGCAGATCGCCTACCAGACCGCCGGCACGCTCAACGCCGAGCGCAGCAACGCGGTGCTGGTCTGCCACGCCCTCACCGGCGACCAGCACGTCGCCAACACCCACCCGGTCACCGGCAAGCCCGGCTGGTGGGAGCGCCTGGTCGGTCCCGGCAAGCCGGTCGACACCGACCGCTACTTCGTGATCTGCGCCAACGTGGTCGGGTCGTGCATGGGCACGACGGGACCGGCCTCCCTCGACCCGGCGACCGGCCGGGCCTACGGCCTCGACTTCCCGCTGGTGACGATCCGCGACATGGTGCGCGGCCAGGCGATGCTGCTCGACCGGCTCGGCATCAAGGACCTGTTCCTGTGCATCGGCGGTTCGATGGGCGGGATGCAGGTGCTGCAATGGGCGGCGAGCTACCCCGAACGGGTCTTCGCCGCGATGCCGATCGCGACGGGTGCGCGCCACTCGGCCCAGAACATCGCCTTCCATGAGGTCGGACGGCAGGCGATCCTCGCCGATCCGAACTGGCATGGCGGGCGCTACCTCGACGTCGGCACGCGCCCCGCCAAGGGACTCGGCGTCGCCCGGATGGGCGCCCACATCACCTACCTGTCCGAGCCGGCGCTCCACCGCAAGTTCGGCCGCCGGCTGCAGGACCGGGACGCCCCGACCTTCTCGTTCGACGCCGACTTCCAGATCGAGAGCTACCTGCGCCACCAGGGTATCACCTTCGTCGAGCGCTTCGACGCCAACGCCTACCTCTACCTGACCCGGGCGATGGACTATTTCGACCTCGCCGCCGACCACGGCGGCGTGCTCGCCAACGCCTTCCGGGGCACCAGGACGCGGTTCTGCATCATGTCGTTCACGTCCGACTGGCTGTTTCCGACCGCCGATTCGCGGGCGATCGTCCACGCGCTCAACGCCGCGGCGGCGCCGGTCGCCTTCGTCGAGGTCGAGAGCGACAAGGGTCACGACGCCTTCCTGCTCGACGAGCCGGCGATGACCTCGGCCGCCAAGGGCTTCATCGCGGCCGCCGCCCGGGAGCGCGGCCTGTGAACGCCTCCGCCCCCCTCGCCCCCGCGATCCTGCCCCAGGACGCCACCGGCTCCTCGCGCATCGACCACCTGGTGATGCTGAACCTCGTCGAGCCCGGCTCCCGGGTCCTCGACGTCGGCTGCGGCGACGGCTCGCTGCTCGCGCTCCTGCGCGACCGGCGCGGCGTCGACGGCCGCGGCATCGAGCTCTCGCGTCAGGGCGTCAACGCGTGCCTCGCCCACGGCCTGCCGGTGATCCAGGGCGACGCCGACACCGACCTCGCCGCCTACCCGGACGACGCCTTCGACTACGTGATCCTGTCGCAGACGATCCAGGCGACGCGCCAGCCCAAGGCGGTGCTGGAGCACCTCCTGCGCATCGGCCGCCACGCGATCGTGTCGTTCCCGAATTTTGGCCATTGGCGGGTGCGCAGCGAGCTGATGCTGCGCGGGCGGATGCCCGTGACCGACACCCTGCCGGATCCCTGGTACGAGACCCCGAACATTCACCACTGCACGATCCGGGACTTCGTGGGCCTGTGCCGCCTCGTCGGCGCCCGGATCGAACGCGCCTCGGCGCTCGACGCCTCGGGCCACCCGATGCGCTTCGCCCTGCCGTGGTGGGTGTGGAACCTCGTCGGCACGCAGGGGGTGTTCCTGCTCCAGCGGGAGTAACGGATCGTCGCCGACCGGGGCCTTCCCGTCGGCCGTGATCACGTTTCGTGTTGCGTGCCTTTTGTTGAGGACGGAGGCAACGCGGCGATCAGAATGGCCTCACGTTGAGCTGCCGGCCTCCCGGGGGCCGATCCCGGCCCGCTTCAGCGTTCCGGCCAGAAGCTCGATCTGCGCGGCGATGCGCCCGAACGCCGTCGACTCCGCCTGCTCGGGCTTGGGCGGCAGCCGCTCGCCGGCAGCGGTGGCGGCGAGCGCCCGGGACAGCCAGTCGCGCCAGGCCCGCCACGTCGCGGCCTCGGCGCCCGCGGGCTCCGGTTCGTGGCGCAGGATCGCCAAACGCCCGGCCATGCGGCGGAGCGTGGCGTCGGCGACCATCGCGGCCTCGATGCGGGAATGCCCGCGGCGGCGCGGTTCCTGCAGGGCGCGGGAGAGCGCGGCCTCCAGGTTGTTGCTGGCAAGCCCCGCCGCCCGGGCGGCGGCCTCGGCGGCGGCGGACTGGGCCTCCCCCAGGCGCTCCGCCACCACGGCGTCGGCGTAGTGGGCATGGGTCTCGAGGGCGGTGCGGAGCGCGTCGCGCACCCGGGCCGGCTCCCAGAGCGGCCACAGCAGCAGGCCCGCCAGCACCGCGACCGCCCCGCCCAGCACCGTGAACAGGGCCCGCATCCCGACGATCTCCCAGGACGAGTGCCCGGGCTCGACGAGCTCCACCAGCACCACGACCAGCGGCGTCAGGCAGGCGATGAAGGTGCCGTAGCTGACGCCGCGGGCGGCGAAGCCGAGGACGCTGAGCGGCACCATCATGGCGGCGAGGACCGGCGGCGAGGTGGCGTAGAACGCCAGCACCGCCCCGATCAAGCCGCCCAGCACCGTGCCGCCGACCCGCTCCAGCGCCCGCTGCCAGGTGGCGGCGTAGAAGGGCTGCATCGTCAGCACCACCGTGATGGTGAGCCAGTGGGTGAACGGGCCCGGCCACCAGGCGGTGACGGCGAGCGCCGGCAGCGCCACGACGGTCGCCCGCACCGCGTGGCGCAGGTTGGCCGAGGACCAGGTGAGGTTGGCGCGCAGCGGCTGCAGCACGGTCTCGCGCCAGGGCGGGGCCGGCGACCCGGCGAGCCCGCCGCCGCCGGCCAGGTCCTCCGGCCCCGACAGCTTGGCGCCGATCCGCACCCGGTCGAGGATGCGCTCGGCCATCCGCCGCAGCGCCGGATCGGCACCCGGGCCTGGCCGGGCCCGGGCGAGCGCCCGCTCGACCCGCGCGAGGTCCACCGGCCGGTCGCGCCGGATCGCCCGCGACAGCACCTTCAGGGCCGGAGGCAGGAGGCGCAGGAGCCGGGCGGCCTCGGCCCGCTGCGCCGGGGTCGCGCGCTCGAGGTAGTCCGACAGGGCGATCATCGTGCCGAAGAGCTGCTCGGCGGCCTCCAGCCGGATCAGCGCCCGGGCGTTGCGTTCCGACAGACGGGCCCGGCTGCGGGCGAGGTCGAGCACCAGGGTGCGGGCGGCCTCGATCGCGTCGCGCACCGCCCGCCGGTGGCCGCGGGCATGGGCCTCCCAGATGGCAGGACCGGTCTCCTGCGGCTCGCCCGCGAGCCGGCGCAGGTCGCGGGCGAGCCGCGACAGGCCGCGCCAGACGTCCCCGATCGCCGCATGGGCCGGCCGGTAGGGGTGGAGCCGCCACACCACGAGGGCGAGGAAGGCCGCCCAGAGCCCGCCGGCCCAGAACATCGCGGCGACGACGACGCCCTGGTGCAGGCTCAGCGCGCGGTCGAGGGCGAGGCAGAGCACCACCACCAGCACGTTGCCGACGGTCTGGGCCGGCACGCCCCAGACCCGCGCGAAGGTGCAGCAGAAGATGACCGCGAGCGCGACCGGCAGCACCAGGGCCGGGCCGTAGCCCTCCATCACCCCGAAGGCGCCCCAGAACAGGCCGCCGAGACCCGCGAAGGCGAGGAGCGCCCGCAGCCGCGGCCGGATCGACCCGCCGATGTCGCAGAAGCAGGTCAGGTTGGCGGCGAGCGCCATGGTGAGGAGCGGCGGCCAGGCGAGCCAGGTGTGCAGCAGGATGATCGACCCGAAGGCCAGGGCCGCCCGCAGGCCCTCGATCACATTGATCCCGGTGAAGTCGGGGGCCATCGGCAACCGGGCGAGGTCGGGGCCGGGCTCGCGCAGGGTCCCGCGGCGGATCGGGGCGGGCTTCATCGGGCGGAACGGGGCACGGGGGGCGCTCGGGTCGCGGAGTCGGTCGGGGGCCCGCGATCCGCACCGGGGCAAGCCGCATGCCCCTCGGCAGGCGACCGAACGGCGCGGTGCGGGTCCCGTCCCCGTTATAGGACGCCCGGCGGCGGCGTGCACCGCATCACGCCGACAGGCGTGCCCCGGGACGACCGAGATAGCCGCCCTGGCGCGCGGGTGGGGTCGCGCTATGTCGCCTCGTGTCGAGCGAGCCCGGCCGCAGACCGGGCCGTCCCTGACGGAGGATTCGTTTGCCGATGCGCCTCTCCCGCCTGCCCGCCCTCACCGGCGCCCTTCTCGCGCTCTCCTGCGGCGGGGCCGCCGCCCAGGGTATCCGCAATGCGCCGCCGCCGCGGGCGCTGGAGACGGCGGCCTACATCTTCGCGGCGGCTAACGTCTGCGGCTACCGCATCGGCACCGAGGCGTTCGAGGCGCTGCTCGCCCGCTACCAGGTGACGATCGACGACGTGCGCCCGCCGCGCGGGCCCTTCGGCGCCAAGGTCCAGACGATCTTCACCCTGATGTCGAACCAGATGATGCAGAACCGGGACGCCGCCTGCCTGGCGGTGGCCGGCGAATACGGCCCCGAGGGCAAGGTCGTCCCGGGCATCCTCCTGCCCGCCGCCCCGGCCGAGGCGCCGGCGCCCCCCAAGCAGCCCTGACCGGCACGGAGACACGGATGAGCGACGAGACCCGCCCGCACGGGCGCTACGGCTACAGCGCCCTGCCGCAGCGCCCGGTCTACGACTGGCCCGGGGGGAAGCGGCTGGCGGTCTACGTCGCCCTCAACGTCGAGTGCTTCGCGTTCGGCGGCGGGCTCGGGGCCGAGCTGGCCCCGGGCGGGCCGCAGCCCGACGTGCTGAACTACGCCTGGCGCGACTGGGGCAACCGCGTCGGCGTCTTCCGCCTGGCGGAGCTGTTCGACGAGGTGTCGCTGCCGGCCTCGATCCTCGTCAACAGCCGCATCTACGCCGAGTGTCCCGGCCTGATGGAGGTGTTTCGCGCCCGCGGAGACGAGGTGGTCGGTCACGGCCGCAGCAACGCCGAGCGCCAGGGCACCCTGCCCGAGGACGAGGAGCGGGCGCTGATCGCCGAGGCGACCGCGGTCCTGGCCCGGGCCGAGGGCAAGGCGCCGGCCGGCTGGCTCGGCCCCTGGATCTCGCAGAGCCGCGCCACCCCGGACCTCCTCGCCGAGGCCGGGTACCGCTACCTCCTCGACTGGTGCCACGACGACCAGCCGACCTGGTTCACGACCCGCGGCGGCGGCCGCATCCTCTCGGTGCCCTACCCGCAGGAGCTGAACGACATCCCGTCGATCGTCGGGCGCAAGGATTCCGGCGCGCAATTCGCCGAGATGATCGTCGACACCTTCGAGGAGATGCGCGCCGCCGCCGAGGCCGCCCCGCTGGTGATGGGCATCTCGCTCCATCCCTACCTCGTCGGCCAGCCGCACCGGCTGCGGCCCCTGCGCCGGGCGCTGGCGCACATCGCCGAGGCCCGGGACGCGGTGTGGATCACCCGCCCCGGCGCCATCGCCGACCATGCGATGGCGCTGCCGGAGGGCATGGTGCCCGGATAGGCAATTTTCGCGAAGGGGTCAGCGCCCCGTCCAGCGCGGCGGGCGCTTGCCCAGGAACGCCTCCATCCCCTCGCGGAAATCGGCGCTCGTGTAGCAGCTCAGGATCAGGTCGTCCCCGGCCTCGGACGGCGCCTCGTCGCGCACGCGGCGCAGCCCCTCCTTGGTGGCGGCGAGCGTCAGCGGGGCGTGCCCGGCCACCAGATGCGCCAGGGCGCTCGCCCGCTCGGCCAACGCCGCGGCATCCTCCACCACCTCGCTCACCAGCCCGATCGCCCGCGCCTCCTCGGCCTCGATCAGGCGGGCGGTGAAGATCATCTCCTTGACCCGGGCGGCGCCGACGAGGGCCGAGAGCCGGCGCAGGTTGGCGACCGACAGGCAGTTGCCGAGGGTGCGGGCGATGGGAAAGCCGAACCGGGCGTCGCGGGTGGCGATGCGCAGGTCGCAAGTCGCGGCGATCGCCGCGCCGCCGCCGGTGCAGGCCCCGGCGATCGCCGCGATGGTCGGCTTAGCGCAGCGCTCGAGCGCGCCGAGCACCCGGTCCATGAATCGCTCGTAGCCGAGCGCGTCCTCCGCCGTCGAGAAGGCGCGGAACTGGGCGATGTCGGTGCCGGCCGCGAAGGCGCGCCCGCCCGCACCCTGGATCACCACCGCGCGGACCGCCGGGTCGGCATCGATCGCCTCGGCGAGGCCGTGCAGCCGCTCGTACATCGCGAAAGTGAGGGCGTTGCGCGCCTGCGGCCGGTTGAGGGTGATGCGGGCGATGCCCGCCTCGTCGACCTCGTGGAGCAGTTCGTCGGTCTCGGTCATGGCGGGCGCATCCGGGTGGGCTTCTGCGCCCGAGCCTAAGCATCATTCGCCGGGACGGTCACCGGTGGAGCGGGCGAACGACGCGCGAATCGGCAGTGCGGTGCCGCTCCGCCGGCGGCCCGCCTCGCGGCCCGCCGAAGATCCGCGCGCGACGACGAACGCCGGGGCGCCCGCGACGTTGATGCGCGACCGGAATCGAGCAGGAGACGACGCATGAGCAAGCAGGCGGCATCCGATAAGGATCACGAGAAGAGCGACCACGAGGAAACCTGGACGGCCTTCCGCGAGGCGGTGAACATGAGCCCGGGCGAGCTCGAGAAATGGCTCGACACCGAGGAGAGCCGCTCGGTCGGCTGGAGCGACGGCGCCAAGAAGGAGAGCGACAAGGGCGGCGAATCGGTCGGCCATCACCAGGGGCGCCGGATCGTCGAGATCAAGCACACCAAGAAGGCGGACCTCACCGACGAGGATTACGCCGACATGCGCAAGGTCGCGCCCTACGTCAAACGTCATCTCGCCCAGGGCGGGCCGGAGAAGGACGCCGAGACCTCGCGCTGGCGCTACTCCCTCATGAACTGGGGCCATGATCCGCTGAAGGATTGAGGCATAGCCGCCACAGCGACATGGTGGCGCGGGGCAAGGCGCAAGTTTCTCCCGCGTCGCCGCATTTCGACAACTCTGTTCGCTCTCGGGCCGCACTGGCGAAACGAACCATGCTCCGGCCGCAGTTCGGCCCGGATCTTGCTGACCCTTGCCCATGCCCCAGGGTCTTCGCATCGCTCCGGCGATGTGGCTGACTGGGGTCAAGCCGTAAGGCATCGCGAAAAGCGGGCATATGGGGGTCCGGGATGGTGGGAGCGGATGTGCGGCGGCGCCGGGCATGGTCCGGCGCGCGGGCGGGTGTGTGGGCCGGCATGCTGGCCGTCGTCCTCGCGGGTCTCGGCTTCGCCGACCGGGCCGGGGTCCCGGCGCTCGCCGTCCTGCCCCGCCCCGCCGAGGCTCCCCCCGACACCGCGCCCGACGGGCCGCCGACCCGGATCACGCTCGGCCCGGGCGGGCGCGACGTGCGCCTGTGGGGCGACCTCAACGACGGCGCCGCCGCGCGGCTGCGCCGCGTGCTCGACGCCAACCCGGGCGTGGCCCGCCTGCACCTGACCAGCGACGGCGGGCTCGTCGACGAGGGGGTGGCGATCGGCGAATTGGTGGCCGAGCGGGGTCTCGTCACCTACGTGCCGGATTACTGCGTCTCGGCCTGCACCCTCGCCTTCGTGCGCGGCCGCGAACGCCTGATCGTCGAGGACAGCCGGCTCGGCTTCCATGCCCCCTACGAGCCGGGCGCCTTCGGCAGCATGGTCCAGGTCGATTCGACCGAGGAGCGCGGCCGCTACCTCGCCGCCGGCCTCGAGCCCGGCTTCGTCGATCAGGCCCTCGCCACCCCCTCCCGCGACATCTGGATCCCCGACGCGGCGCGCCTGCGCGCCGCAGGCGTCGTCACCCGGGTGGTCGGGCCGGGCGACCTGCCGGATTCGACCCTCGACGACGACGATTCCCTCGCCGGCGCCCGTGCGGCGGTGCTTCGCGCCGTCGACCTCCTCGCCCCGTTCGCGGCGCAGCGGCCGGGGGTGCTCGACGGGATCGCCGCCCGCTACCGCGACGCCTACCGCCAGGGCCGCAGCGAGAGCGAGGGGCTCGACCTCATCCGGGCCGAGGCCGCGGGCGCGATCCGGACGGCCTTCCTGGGCACCGACGACGCCACCCTGGCGGATCTCGGCCGCCTCGTCCTCGACGCCATGGCGGCGAGCGGCAGCGAGGAGGCCTGCCGCGCGGTCGGGCGGGACGGCGATCTCGTGGCCGCCGCCGAGGCCCTGCCGGATCGCAGGGGCCCCGGCCGCCTGGAAGGCCTCCTCGACCGGGCGTTCGCCGGGCCGGCGCCCCTCGCCGCGCGGGTCCGGCCGACGCCG
>NZ_JACWCT010000157.1:0-23297 GCF_016613415.1 Methylobacterium ajmalii
GCCCGGGCGAGGGCGGCGGCCTCGACGAGGTGGTGGGCGCCCTCCCCCGTCGCGGCCGAGGAGGCTTGCGGCACGAAGCCGGCCGCCCGCAGGCCCGCCGCGAGGGCGGTGCCGGTGGCGCTTCCCGACACCGCGACGACGACCGCCGGGGCGACGTCCGGCGCCCGCGCCACCGGCTCGGCCGCGGCCAGGACCTCGAGCGGGATCTCGGCCCAGAAGGTCGAGCCGCGGCCGACCTCGCTCTCGACCCCGATCCGCCCGCCCATCGCGGCGACGAGGCGCTCGGCGATCGAAAGGCCGAGCCCGGTGCCGCCGAAGCGCCGGGTGGTCGAGCCGTCGGCCTGCGAGAAGGCGGAGAAGATCGTCGGCAGGATCTCGGCCGGGATGCCGATCCCGGTATCGGTGACGCTCAAGCGCAGGGCGGCCCCGGCCGCCCGGGTCTCGAGGCGCACGAGGACGTGGCCGGACTCGGTGAACTTGAGCGCGTTGTTGACGAAGTTGCCGAGAACCTGGCCGAGGCGCACCGGGTCGCCCGCGATCGAGAGCGGCACGTCGGCGGCCACGACCGCCGCGAGGTCGAGGTTCTTCGCCCGTGCCCGCTCGCCGAACAGCGTGACGACCGTGTCGGCGACCTCGGCCGGATCGAGGGCGATGCGCTCCAGCGTGAGCTTGCCGGCCTCGACCTTGGCGAAATCCAGGATGTCGTTGATGATCGCCAGCAGGCTCTGGCCCGAGCGGGCGATCACCTCGGCGTAGCGGCGCTGGCGCGCCGGCAGCTCGGCGGCGGCCAGCAGCTCGGCCATCACCAGCATGCCGTTCATCGGCGTGCGGATCTCGTGGCTCATGGTGGCCAGGAACGACGACTTGGCGCTGTTGGCGGCCTCCGCCGCCTCCATGGCCTCGCTGAGATCCTGGGTGCGGTCGCTCACCTCCTGCTCCAGCCGGGCCTGGTGGTCGAGCAGGCGGTCGTCGCGCTCGCGCACCGTGTCGAGGAGCCCGTTGAAGCTGGTGGCCAGCCGGCCGACCTCGTCGTCGGCGACCTCAGGGATCGCGGCCCGGCGGCCGTAATCGTGGTTCTCCCGCACCGCATCCATGGTGCGGGCGAGCGCGGTGAGCGGCCGCGTCAGGGTGCGGCCGAGGCGCCAGGCCACCGCGAACCCGACCGCCATGGCGAGCGCCGCCGCCAGGAGGCCGTTGCGCACGACGCCGAGGAGGCGGTCGGCGAGCTCGGAGGCGTTGGCGATCAGGGTCACGCGGCCGACGACCCGGGTGTTCTCGACGACCGGCACGCTGACCTTGGCGGTGTAGACGAACAGCAGCTGGAACGGGCTGAAGCCGCCGTCGTCGAGGTCGATGTCGTCGGCGAGCCGCAGGCCGCTGCCCTGCTCGGCCAGCACCGAGCCGTCGGGACGGGTCAGCCCGGCATAGACGACGCCCTTCACCTCCCGGATCGCCCGCAGGGCCGCGTGGGCGCCGGCCACGTCGTCGGCCGCGGCCGCGCCGGCGGCGGCGGCCGCGAAGACGCCGGCGAGGTCGGTCAGCGCCCGGCGGGTGTCGGCGGCGTAGCGGTTGGTCTCCTGCCAGCCGCCGATCACCGTGCCGGCGGCGAGCGCGACGATCACCGCGCCGAGCACCGCCCGGCCGAGGCGCACCGCGAGGCTGCGGGTGGCGCGCCCCCGGGACGCCGGGGCCTCGGCCGGGCGGTGCTCGGCATGCCCCTTGACATGCCGTTTGGCCGGTCCGGACCGGGGCGTGGCCGCCGGCGCGATGCCCGCAGCCTCGCGGCGGCGTGCGAACCGGAAGCGGCCGCCGGGCGCGGCGGATCCCTTGGTCACCGTGCGGTCGGCCAGGCGCTCCGGCGCCGGCGCGGCCGTCTCCTCGGCGGGGCGGATCAGTCGGGCGCGCAGGTCCCGGTTCTGGCCCGGTCCAGGATTTTCCGGCTCCATGGCCGCCCCCGCCCCGTCGCTCACCGCACCCACCTCACGCCGCCCGGCTCGCGGCCTGGCCGACGAGGTCGGCGACGGCGTCCCAGCGGGACAGGAAGGCCTCGACCACCGCCGGGTCGAAATGCGCGCCGGATTCCCGCAGCAGGAAGGCGTGGGCGGCCTCGAGCGTCCAGGCGCGCTTGTAGGGCCGGTCGCTCGTCAGGGCGTCGAACACGTCCGCCACGGCGACGATGCGGCCGGCCAGCGGGATGGCGGGCCCGGCAAGGCCGTTGGGGTAGCCCGTGCCGTCCCAGCGCTCGTGGTGGCTGACCGCGATCTCGGCGGCGAGGCGCACGACGTCGGACGAGCTGTTGGCGAGGATCCGCGCGCCGCGCTCGGCGTGGCGCTCCATCTCCCGCCGCTCCTCGGTGCTCAGGGGGCCGGGCTTGAGCAGGATCGCGTCGGGGATCGCGATCTTGCCGACGTCGTGCATCGTCGAGGCGAGGCTGATCAACCGGCACTGGTCGGGCGGCAGGCCGAGGGCCTCGGCGATGAGCACGGTGTAGTTCGCCACCCGGGCGACGTGATCGCCGGTATCGGTGTCGCGGTGCTCGGCGGCGCGCATCAGCACGGTGACGATCTCGCGCTCGCGCGCCTCGACCAGGGCGACGGCCGCCGCGACCTCCTCGGCGAGCCGGGCCGATTGCGCCGCCTCGGCCTTGTGGGCGCGGCGCAGGGCCAGCAGGTTGGTGACGCGGGCCCGGATCTCGACCGGGTCGACGGGCTTGTTGACGAAGTCGGTGGCGCCGGCCTCAAGGGCGGCGCGGCGCAAGGCGCGCTGGTCGAAGCTCGTCACCATGACGATCGGCACGTGGGCGAAGCCCGGCAGCGCCCGCAAGCCCCGGATCACCGCGAGGCCGTCCATGCCCGGCATCTCGTAATCGGTCAGGACGATGCCGATCTCGTCGGTATGGGCCGCCGCGCAGGCCAGGGCGTCGGCCGGCCGCGTGAAGCTCTCGGGCCGGCATCCCGCGATCGGCCGCAGCGCCTCGAGCATCAGCAGGTTGTTCAACTCCGCATCATCGAGGACGATCGCACGCATGAGGTCTCCTCCGGCGAGAGCTCGCCCCCGCCCCGCCATGGTGCCGGGGAAACCTTGACAACTCACCCCCGCGGGGCGGCGTTTTCGCGCGATCGGGCGCCGATCCGCCGGTTTGCGGCGTCAGAGGCTTTGAAAACCGGGCGCGAGCGGCGTAGAGCACGTGCGGCGGCCCCGCGACCCCGGAGCGGCGGCTGGACAGCCCCTCACACTTCCCGGCGCGGCACGAGACGGGCGCGCCTTCGCACGCAGGACAGACGAGACCAACACGATGGCCGGCTTCAAGGACCAGAACTTCAACGACCGGCGGAGCACGTCCGCGGACGCGAAGAAGGCCCTGCTGGAGAGGTTCCGGGCCCGGCCCGCCGCCGACGACCCGGAGATCCAGGCGCGCCTGGCGGAGCGCCAGAAGATCGCCGAGGCCCGCGCCGCCCGCAACGCCGAGCGCGAGGCCGCTAAGCAGGCCGAGGCCGAGCGCCGCGCCGCCGAGGAGGCCGAGGCCAAGGCCCAGGCCGAGCGCGAGGCCGCCGAGGCGGCGGAGCGCGAGGCGGCCATGGAGATCGAGCGCAAGGCGGCCCGCGACGCCCGCTACGCCGCCCGCAAGGCGCGCCGCAAGTAGGCGCCGCCCGGACGCGCAAACGGCCGCCCCGAGGGACGGCCGCCGACGTCTTCTCCACCCGCCGGGATCGCCCCCGGCGGGTTTTTCGTGCGCTCTCGCCTCATGCGGTTTCCGGGCGCTCGCTCCGGCGCCGCGCGGGCGGTTGATACCGTTTCCGGAAGCGATCTTCCGGAGGCGGTATCACTCGCCCTTGCGCGGACGGCCACGGCGGGCCGGGGTCGCCCCGGCCTCGCTGGCGCTCTCGGCCGCGAGGCGGGCCGCCGCCGCGCGGTCGCGCCGGATCTGGCCGAGCCCGAGGGTCTTGGCGAGCTCGGAGCGCTGGGCGGCGTAGGTCGCGGCGACCATCGGGTAGTCGTGCGGCAGGCCCCACTTCTGGCGGTACTGGTCCGGGGACAGCCCGCGGGTGGTCAGGTGGCGCTTGAGCGACTTGTAGGGCTTGCCGTCCTCGAGGCTGATGATGTGGTCCGGCGTGACGGTCTTGCGGATCGGCACCGGCGGCGTGGGCTTCTCGGGCTCGGGGGCCGGCGGGGCGGCGACGCGCTCGAGCGAGGCATGGACGGCCGCGATCAGGTTCGCGAGCTCTCCGACCGGAACCGAATTCTTCGACACGTAGGCCGACACGATATCGGCCGAGAGATTGATCAGGTGCGAGGTCGGCGCCAGTTCGTCAGTGCTCATGAAGCTCCCCCTTTTTGAAAAACTTCTTTGCACATGTCGCCAAATTTCCTAACAGTCAATGAAAATTTTTATTTCCGAGTAGATTGTAACGGATAAGCGGGCCGCCGACACATTTTCCAGGGTGCCGCTGCTTATGAAAACGGCGCTTCATTGCCAATGGGCGGTTGTATATCGAACGATTGCTCATTGGTTGGTCCCGGCACTGACACGGCTGGGCAAAGCGAAGCCGATCCCGCACATCCGTGACAGGAAGACAGTTCCGCAGACAAGATTCCTGCAAGATCAATACTATCGGTTGCAATCCGTACCGGCGAACCCGTCCGGCAGTGGCATCGGCATGCCGACGACGATCGCGCCTAAAATACAACTTCAAGGTGCATTTAGTGCAGCTGGCTGCCGGCATGAAAAAAGGGCACCCGCCGCTTCCGGCGGGTGCCCTCGGGCCGCCTTGCGGCGGCGGGGGAAGCGACGCGCGGGCGCGCGCCGCGGTCAGGGCTTCGGCGCGGAGGCCGGGGTCGCGGGCTTGCCGGCCGCAGGGGCGGGACCGGCGGCCTTCGGAGCCGCGGCCCATTCGGGATCGGGCCGCGGGCCGTTCGGCGCGCCGGTCGCGGCGGTGAGCTGCCCCGCCGCGGTGTCGTTGGCACGGGTCCAGGTCTGCGAGCCGCACAGGAAGCCCATCAGGCAGCCGCGGACGTTGAGCTCGCCGGCCTCCTCGGTCCAGATCGTGACGTCGTAGAGCTTGCCGTCGTCGGCGTTGTAGATCTGGCCCTCGTAGCGGTTATCCGCGTTGGGCTTGAGACCCATGATGAGCTGGTGGCCGAGGGCCGGCCGGCCGCGCTTCTTGGCGTCGACGTTCTTGAAATCGACCCGCGGCTGGCCCTTGTCGTCGTTGGGGGTCTTGAGCCAGACGGCGTAGCCGCAGACCCGGTCGGTGCGGCTCGGGCACTTCTCGATCCGGATGCGGGCGCGACCGTCCTCGGTCAGCCAAGTCCCGCTCGGGTCTTTGGGGGAGGCGAGCGCCCCCGCCGAGGACAGGCCGAGGGCCACGAGCGCCCCGGTCAGGACCTTCTTCATCTTGTACACCCTCGTCTGGCGGCGCGGTCCGCCCATACCGTGATCCGTCGCTGATGCCGCATCGCGCGGCCGGATGCCAGAGGCCGGCCCATTGCGTCGGAATCGTGGGCGGCCGGGACGGACATGCTGCCTCACGGCGGGATGTCACATGGCCGGCCGCTCCTGCGGCGAGCTAGAGCAGCGACGCCGGGCGGCAACCCGCCCGGACCGAACACCGCCGAATTCGACCGTCGCGATCTCGATTCCCGCGATGCCGAGGCCGGCTGTCTCGATGCCTGCGACTTCGATTGCCGCGATTTCGACTGCCGCGCCGCGGCGTCCCGCATCACCGCCAAGGCTGCCGCATGTTCACGACCGAGCTTCTCGTGATGACCTCCGCCACCCTCGGGGCGATCGTCATCGTGCTCGCCGCCCGGCCGGGCGTCAGCCTGCGCGCGAGCCTGCCGCGGCTGCCCCGCACCGCCGCCGCCCGTCGCCCCGTCGGGCGCTAGAGCCGGGCGCCGGCCGGGTCTCGCGGGAGGTCTTGCGCGGGAGCCTCGGGCGGACGGCGCCGCCCGTCCGGGAATTGCGGGGAGAGCGGCCGGTTTTTCGTGCGGTGCAGCACCGCGGGAACCCGCAAAGGCTGCTAGACTTCGGGACATTGAATGCCGCGCCCTCGCGGCGCCCTGCCCCGAGGAGCCTTCCCGACCGTGCCGCACGCCTCCGAGCTGATCGCCATCATCGCCCTCGGGCTCGTCTTCGCGTTCGTCGGCGGCATGCTCGCGCAGCGTCTGAAGCTGCCGCCCCTGGTCGGATACCTGCTCGCCGGCGTCGCGGTCGGCCCGCACACGCCGGGCTTCGTCGGCAACGCGGAGCTGGCCGGGCAGCTCGCCGAGATCGGCGTGATCCTGCTGATGTTCGGCGTCGGCCTGCACTTCTCGATCGGCGACCTGATGTCGGTGCGCGCCATCGCGCTGCCCGGCGCCGTGGTGCAGATCGCGGTCGCGACCGTGATGGGGCTGGCCTTGAGCTTCGCCTGGGGCTGGGGGCTGGGCGCCGGCCTCGTCTTCGGTCTCGCCCTGTCGGTCGCCTCGACGGTGGTGCTGCTGCGGGCGCTGGAGGAGCGCGGGCTCCTCGATTCCGACAAGGGGCGCATCGCGGTCGGCTGGCTCATCGTCGAGGACCTGGCGATGGTGCTGGCCTTGGTGCTGCTGCCGGCGCTCGCCGGCCCGCTCGGCGGCGAGAGCGCCGGGGCGGCGCACGGCATCGCCGGCGACGGCAACATCTGGCTCACCCTCGGGCTCACCTTTGCCAAGGTGACGGCCTTCGCGGTGGTGATGCTGGCGGGCGGGCGCCGGGTGGTGCCGTGGATCCTCGACCAGGCCGCCCGCACCGGCTCGCGCGAATTGTTCACCCTGGCGGTGCTGGCGCTGGCCCTCGGCATCGCCTTCGGGTCGGCCGAGCTGTTCGGCGTCTCCTTCGCGCTCGGCGCCTTCTTCGCCGGCATGGTGCTCGCCGAATCCGACCTCAGCCACCAGGCGGCCGCCGACTCGCTGCCGCTGCAGGACGCCTTCGCGGTCCTGTTCTTCGTCTCGGTCGGCATGCTGTTCGACCCGACGATCCTCCTGCGCGAGCCGCTCGCCGTGCTCGCCACCCTGGCGATCATCCTGGTCGGCAAGTCGCTCGCCGCGGTGGCGATCGTACTGGCCTTCCGCCACCCTTTGTCCACGGCGCTGACCATCGCGGCGAGCCTCGCCCAGATCGGCGAGTTCTCGTTCATCCTGGCGAGCCTCGGCATCGGCCTGAAGCTCCTGCCGCCGGAAGGGCGCGACCTGATCCTGGCCGGCTCGCTCCTCTCCATCACCCTCAATCCGCTGATCTTCGGTGCGCTCAGCCGCCTCGCCGGCTTCGTCGAGGCGCGCCCGGGCCTCGCCGCCCGGTTCGAGCGCGGCGGCGAGCAGATCGCGGTCTCGGCCCACGCCAAGGGCCGGGAGGGACACGCGGTGGTGGTCGGCTACGGCCGGGTCGGCGGCGCGATCGGCAAGGCGCTAGCGGCCTGGGAGCTGCCCTACGTCGTGGTCGAGCGCGACCGGCGCCGGGTCGAGGAGCTGCGCTCCGCCGGCATCGCGGCGGTGTTCGGCGATGCCGGGGCCCCCGGCATCCTCGACGCCGCCGATATCGGGCGGGCGCGCCTCCTCGTCGTGGCGAGCCCGGATTCGCACCAGGCCCGCCGCCTGATCGAGATCGCCCGCGAGGCCAATCCGGGCATCGACACGGTGGTGCGCACCCACAGCGACACCGAGCGGCGCAACCTCGAGGAGGAGAAGGTCGGTCTGGTGCTGATGGCCGAGCGCGAGGTCGGCTTCGGCATGGCGCTCTACGCCCTGCGCAGCCTCGGGCTCGGCGAGGGCGAGGCGCGACTGTTCATCGATACCAGCCGGGCCGAGAGCCGCGCCGAGCCGGTCGCCGAGGCGGAGCCCGAACTCGGCGCCCCGGAGCTGCGGCCGCACCGCGAGGCGCCGGCGGAGTCGTGACGCCGGCGCGCAACCCGGCTTCCCGCGCGTCCCCGTCGAGCCGGTAAGATCTTGCGTCGTTCGGTCGGCTCACCTTCGGCGCCGGGGCGTGCTATCCAGGGTGACGGAGCCCGATTCGCTCATCAAGATCTGCACATGACGAGCCTGCGCAAGACCGCCCCGGCCCGCCCGGCCACGATCGCGGCAGCCACCCACGGCTTCGCCGCGGCCACGCGCCTGCGCCGCCCCGCCAACGACAACCGGCCCGCCCCGGGGCGTCGACGCAACCTCGCCCTCGTCGCGGGCGCCTGGCTCGTCGGCCTCGTCGCGGCGGCCCTCGCCCTCTGGCGCACCGGGGGATTCTGACCCCGCCGGGGCTTTGCCCGCGTTCCGGTGCTACCGCTGAACGAGGCTTGAAACGGAGCGCGCCCGCCGGGCGGGATCAACCGCCGGGCGAGCGCGCCGAAACAGGTCTGGATCGCGTCGCGACGGACGGATCAACGGTGGTGGTGGTGGCGGTGCATGCGGCGGTGCTTCATCATGCGCTTGTGGCGCATCATCGGGCGCACCGACTGGCGCGGGGCCATGCCGACGGACGGGGCGCCGCCGGGAGCACCCATCTCGCGCTGCGCGCCGCCGAGCGGGCCGCCGGCCTGCGAGCCGGAATTGTTGTAGGGCGAGCCGCCCTGGGCGAAGGCCGGAGCGGCGGCGACGGTGAGGACTGCCGCGACCAGGCAGGACTTGAGGATGTTCATCGGGCACCTCGGGTAGCTCAGCCCGTCACGCCGGGCCGTGATGAGAAGACGCACACGGCCGCGTTTGGTTTCATGGCTCCGCTTGATTCCGCACGCTTCCTGTGGACGGCGGCCCGGAACGGAGGTCGGCACGGCCGCTGGAGGAGCGGGCCCCGCCCCTCCCCCGTCGGCGGCGCCCGCGCGGCTCACCAGCTGGTGAGCACCGCGCCGCCGAACTTGCTCTCGATGAAGGCTTTCACCTCCGGCGAGCGGTAGGACTCGACCAGGGTCGCGACCCAGGGCTTGTCCTTGTCGGTGCTGCGCACCGCGATCACGTTGACGTAGGGGCCCTTGGGCTCCTCCTTCAGGATCGCATCGCCGGGCTTGAGGCCGGCCGCGGTGGCGTAGTTGGTGTTGACCGCCGCCGCGTCGACGTCGTCGAGCGAGCGCGGGGTCTGGGCCGCATCGACCTCGACGATGCGCAGGCGCTTCGTGTTCTCGGTGATGTCGGCGACGCTCGGCTTGAAGCCGACGCCCGGCTTCAGCTTGATCAGCCCCTTGTCCTGCAGGAGCAGCAGGGCGCGGCCGCCGTTGGTCGGGTCGTTGGGGATCGCCACCGTGCCGCCGGCCGGCACCGCGTCGAAGCTCTTGTGGCGCTTCGAGTAGACGCCCATCGGGAAGTTCACCGTCTGGGCGACGCTCTCGATCTTGTAGCCGCGATCGGCCTTCTGGTTGTCGAGATAGGGCTGGTGCTGGAACGAGTTGGCCTCGAGCTCGCCCGACGACAGCGCCTCGTTCGGCACGACGTAGTCCGAAAACTCGACGACCTGGAGGTCGAGGCCCTTCTTGGCGGCGATCGGCTTGACCGCCTCGAGGATCTGGGCGTGCGGGCCCGGCGTGACGCCGACGCGCACGCGCTGGCCCTGCGCGAGGGCGGGCAGGCTGACGGCGGTGAGGAGCACCGCCAGGGTGAGGGTACGCAGCATCGGGATCACGCTCCGAGAAGATTCTTGAGACGGGGAAAGGGGGTCAGCCGTGGCGCAGGCGCTTGTTCATGCGCCGCGCCAGCCGGTCGCCGAGGGTCTGGACCAGCTGCACCAGGACGATCAGCACCACCACGACGGCGAGCATCATCTCGGGCATGAAGCGCTGGTAGCCGTAGCGGATGCCGAGGTCGCCCAGGCCCCCGCCGCCGACGGCGCCGACCATCGCCGAGAAGCCGATCAGCGACACCACCGCCAGGGTGAGGCCGAGCACGATGCCGGGCAGGGCCTCGGGGATCAGGACCTTGAGGACGATCTGGAGCGGACTCGCGCCGAAGGCCCGGGCCGCCTCGACGAGGCCGCCATCGACCTCCCGCACCGCGCCCTCGACGAGGCGGGCGATGAAGGGGATCGCCGCGACGGTGAGCGGCACGGTGGCGGCGCTGGTGCCGATCGAGGTGCCGGCGATCAGCCGGGTGAACGGGATGATCGCCACCACCAGGATGATGAACGGCGTCGAGCGGGTGGCGTTGACGACGAGGCCGAGCACCCGGTTGGCCCAGGGCGCGGCGAGAAGCTCGCCCCGCCCGCTGGTGGCGAGGAACACGCCGAGCGGCAGGCCGACCAGCGTGCCCAGCGAGGCCGCGACCGCCACCATCTGCAGCGTGTCGAGGGTGGCCTGGACGAGGAGGCGGGTCAGTTCAGGCGACATGCGAGGAGTCCGGTGCGCCGGGCACGGCGGTCCGTTGCCAACCGGCGAGGTCGAGGGTGCCGAGGAGCTCGACGTCGAGGCCGCGGGCGGCGAGGAACTCGGTCGCCCGGGTCACCGTGGCGGCGTCGGGCGGGATCCCGACCACCAGGGTGCCGAACGGCCGGCCTGCGATCTCGTCGACCGTGCCCGACAGGATGCCGGCCGGGATGCCGACGTCGCGGGTGAGCTGGGCCAGCACCGGATCGGTCGCGTGCGGGCCCCGGAAGGTGATGCGCAGGACCGCCTGCTTGCCCTCGCCCGCTCCGGGCAGGGCCGGGCCGGGCGTGAGGCGCGCGGCGAGGGCCGGCGGCAGGGTGCGGCCGGTCTCCTCGTCGAGGAAGGTACGGGTGATCGCGGCTCTCGGCCGGGTGAAGACCTCGAACACGTCGCCGCTCTCGGCGATGCGGCCGCCGTCCAGCACCGCGACCTCGTGGGCGATCGACCGGATCACCGCCATCTCGTGGGTGATGAGCAGGATCGTCAGGCCGAGCTCGCGATTGATCCGGCCGAGCAGGTCGAGGATCGAGCGGGTCGTCTCGGGATCGAGGGCCGAGGTCGCCTCGTCGGAGAGCAGCACCTTCGGGTTGGTGGCGAGCGCCCGCGCGATGCCGACGCGCTGCTTCTGCCCGCCGGACAGCTCCGCCGGGTAGCGGTCGGCCTGGGGCCCGAGCCCGACGAGGTCGAGGAGCTCGGCGACCCGGGCGCGGATCGCGCTCCGCTCGTAGCCCGCCACCTCGAGGGGCAGCGCGACGTTGCCGGCGGCGGTGCGGGCCGAGAGCAGGTTGAAGTGCTGGAAGATCATGCCGATCCCGCGGCGCTCCCGCCGCAGGGCGAATTCCGACAGGCTCGAGATCTCGGCCTCGCCGACGATCACCCGGCCGCGGCTCGGCCGCTCCAGCCCGTTGACGAGGCGGATCAGCGTCGACTTGCCGGCGCCCGAGCGGCCGATGACGCCGAGCACCCGGCCGCGGGGCACGGAGAGGTCGATGTCCTCGAGCGCCGTGACCGCGCCGGCGCCCCGGCGGGCGGTGTAGGTCTTGCCCACCCCTTCGAGGCGCACGAGGGCGTCGCGGGGATCGAGACGGCCGCCCAGGTCCGCCGGCACCGACACGCGGACGGGGGCCGTCACGGCGCGCGGGTCCGGGCGGGCGGGGAGACGGGAGCGGTCATCGGGGTCCTTCGGCGGGGCATCTGGTGGCCGGCACAGAACCCCAGAACCGGACTTTCTGTCAACCGGAATGTTCTTTTTGCAGAACGCGCCGGGGGAGAAGACCTTTTTCCGTCCGGTCGCGCGCCCGTCAACGCCCGGGTGCCGCGACGACCCGCAGAAAACCGTGCATTCTCCGGGATCTGCCCTTGCCCTCCCGGGTCCGCGCGGCCCAGGACGAGGGCTCGCAGGAGTGCGCGATGCGACGCCAACCCTTCGGACGCACCGGGCCCGCGGTGCCGGTGATCGGGCAGGGAACCTGGTACCTCGACGAGGGCGAGCCGACCGTGGCGGCCGCCGCGCTCAACCGCGGGCTCGACGTCGGGATGAGCCACGTCGACACCGCCGAGATGTACGGCGAGGCCGAGCCGCTGATCGCCGAGGCGATCGGCGACCGGCGCGACGAGGTCTTTCTGGTCTCCAAGGTCCTGCCCGGCAACGCCTCGCGCCGGGGCACGATCGAGGCCTGCGAGCGCTCGCTCCGGCGCCTGGGGACCGACCGTCTCGACTGCTACCTTCTGCACTGGCGCGGGCCGCACCCCCTCGCGGAGACCTTCGCGGCCTTCGAGGACCTGGTGCGGGCGGGCAAGATCCTGTCCTGGGGCGTCAGCAACTTCGACGTCGACGACCTCGACGAGGCGTTGCGCCTGGCGGGGCCCGGCCGCATCGCCTGCAACCAGGTGCTCTACCATCTGGAAGAGCGCGCCATCGAGCACGCGGTGCTGCCCTGGTGCCGGCGGCACGGCGTCGCCGTGGTGGCCTACAGCCCGTTCGGGCACGACAGCTTCCCGGGGCCGGCGACGCCCGGCGGCCGGGTGCTGGCCGAGATCGCCGAGAGCCGCGGCGCGACGCCCCGCCAGGTGGCGCTCGCCGCCCTCACCCGCGAGCCCGGGATGCTGGCGATCCCCAAGGCCTCGAGCCCGGCCCATGCGGCCGAGAATGCCGGCGGGGGCGGCCTGACCTTGAGCGAGGCCGAACTCGCCCGAATCGACGCCGCCTTCCCGCGCGGGCCGAAGCCGCGTCACCTGCCGATGCTGTAGGGGCGCGCGGCCGCCGTCAGGCCGCGCCGCGATCCGGCGCCGCGCTGGCGTGCAGGCTGTCGCGCAGGGCCAGGATCTCGTCGCGCAGGGCGATCAGCCGGTCCGCAGGCTGGCCCGAGGCGCAGACGATCTCGTTGGGGAACGGCATCGCCCGCTCGCGCAGCGCGGCGCCCGCCTCGGTCAGGCTGATGCGCATCAGCCGCTCGTCCTGCGAATCGCGGGCCCGGTGCACCAAGCCCGCCGCCTCCAGGCGCTTGAGCAGCGGCGTGAGCGTGCCGGAATCGAGATAGAGGCGCTGCCCCAGGGATTTCATCGTCTGCCCGTCCTGCTCCCAGAGCAGCAGCAGCACCAGGTATTGCGGGTAGGTCAGGCCGAGCCGGTCGAGGAGGGGCTTGTAGATCCTGTTGAAGGCGTGCGCGGCGGAATAGACCGCAAAGCAGATCTGGCTGGACAGAAGCAGCGCGGCGGCGCCGTCGTCGCCGGCATCGGTGTCGGACATGTCCCGCTCCTCAAGGCGCTCCCCCGGGCCGGACCCGACCGTGGGCCGCCCGAAACGAGCCGGAGGCTCGCGATTGCCTATCATCATATTCCTACCGATGCGCAAAAATCAAATTGCGCACAATGAGAAAGGGGACTATGACCCTGTCATGGCGGATCCGGGACCGCCCGGGATCGCAACCGCTCCCGGAGCCCCGCCCGCCCCGACAGCAGGAGAAGTCCGATGTCCGTCGACGTGAAGTACACCACCCAGGCGACCGCGACCGGCGGCCGCGACGGCCGCGCCCAGACCCAGGACGGCAGCCTCGACGTCAAGCTGTCGACCCCCAAGGAGCTCGGCGGCGGCGGTGGCGCCGGCAACAACCCCGAGCAGCTCTTCGCGGCCGGCTACGCCGCCTGCTTCCTCGGCGCGATGAAGTTCGTCGGCGGCCAGGAGAAGATCGCGGTTCCGGCCGACACCACCGTGACCGCGAAGGTCGGCATCGGCCCGCGCTCGGAGGGCGGCTTCGGCATCACCGCCGACCTGACCGTCTCGCTGCCGGGCCTCGACAAGGCGACCGCCCAGACGCTGGTCGAGAAGGCCCACCAGGTGTGCCCGTACTCGAACGCCACCCGCGGCAACGTCGATGTCGGCCTGACGGTCGCGTAGGCATCGGGACAGGGCGGCCGCGCGCCGCCCCGACCGTTCGAGGCGCCCCTCCTGTCGGAGCGGGCGCCTCTTTCGTCTTCAGCCGGGCCGGCGCAGGCAGGCGGCGGCGAGCGCCAGGAAGGCGCGGGCGCGGTGCGAGAGGGCCTCGCGCTCGTCCCAGTCGATGCCGTGCTTCTCCTCCGACGAGAGTTCGCCGAAGGTCAGCGGAGAATCGTCGGGCTTGAACATCGGGTCGTAGCCGAACCCCTTGTCGCCGCGCGGCGGCCAGACCAGCTCGCCGAAGACCCGGCCCTCGAACAGCTCCTCGTGCCCGTCCGGCCAGGTCAGGACCAGGGCCGAGACGAAGTGGGCCCGCCGGTCGGTGGCGCCACGGGTCGAAAGCTCGCGCTCGATGCGCGCCATCGCGCCGGAAAAGTCCTTCGAGCCGCCGGACCAGCGGGCCGAGAACAGCCCGGGCGCTCCGTCGAGCGCGTTCACGCACAGGCCCGAATCGTCCGCGAAGGCCGGCAGCCCGGTGGCGTTCGTCGCCGCCCGCGCCTTGATGGCGGCGTTCTCGGAGAACATCGTGCCGGTCTCGTCCGGCTCGGGCAGGTTCAGCTCGCCGGCCGAGACCGCCTCGACGCCGAAGGGGGCCAGCAGCTCGCGCATCTCGCGCAGCTTGCCGGCATTGTGGGTCGCGATCACGACCCGCCCGGAGAGGAGGCGGCCCATCAGGCGATCGCCCGCTTCTGGAGCGCCACCAGCTCGGCGACGCCCGCCTTGGCGAGCCGCAGGAGGCTCAGGAACTCCTCCTCGGAGAACGGCTTCACCTCCGCCGTGCCCTGCACCTCGACGATGCCGCCGCTGCCCGTGATGACGAAGTTGGCGTCGGTCTCGGCGCCGGAATCCTCGGCATAGTCCAGGTCGAGGACCGGCGTGCCCTTGTGGATGCCGCAGGAGATCGCCGCGACGTGGTCGCGCATCGGATCGACCGAGATGATCGAGCGGCCGCGCATCCAGGTGAAGCACTCGTGGAGCGCCACCCAGGCGCCGGTGATCGCCGCCGTGCGGGTGCCACCGTCGGCCTGGAGCACGTCGCAATCGACCACGATCTGGCGCTCGCCCACCGCCGGCAGGTTGACGACGGCGCGCAGCGAACGGCCGATCAGGCGCTGGATCTCCTGGGTGCGGCCGGAGGGCTTGCCGGAATTTACCTCGCGCCGGTTGCGGTCGTGGGTGGCGCGCGGCAGCATGCTGTACTCGGCGGTGACCCAGCCCTTGCCGGAGCCGCGCAGCCACGACGGCCCGCGATCCTCCAGCGAGGCGGTGCACAGCACCTTGGTCTCACCGAAGGTCACGAGGCACGAGCCCTCGGCGTAGCGCGAGACGCCCCGTTCCAGCGTGACCTTGCGCAGCTCGTCGGGGGCGCGCTTCGAGGGGCGCATGGGCAACTCCTGTGCAGGGCGTCGCGCGCGAGACGGCGCGACGCGGGATCGCGAGGTCGCGCGCTCTTAGGCGCTGCCGCCGGGAGCGGCAAGGGGACCGGGGGCCTTGCGGCGGTCGGAAGCCGGACCCGCGACGCCCGCCCCGTCCGGGCAAGCTCGGGATTTTCATCGACAACAACATGTTCGCTACGTCAGGACATAGACCAACACGATCTCGAAATTTCATGATGCTTTAAATATTTCTCTTCAAGTATAGGCTATTGCCTGTTTGATCGGAGTTTTGCGATGGTCCGTGCCTGCAAATTGAGCAAGATATCGGTTCGCACGCGCATCGCTGCCATCAATCTGGTACTGTTCCTCGGATTCGCGGCCATCGCGGCGATTTCCTACGTCGCGAAGAACGACATCAGCGATTCCATCGCCGACCAGCAAAGATATCAGTCGTTGGCCGATCGCGCCGGATCGGTCCGCAATCAGATCAGCGAATTGCAGGTCACCTCGCGCGTGTGGATGTCCAGCCGCATCGGCAATCACGCCGCCGCATTCGAAGCGCAGCTGCGCAGCGCGAAGGACAGCGCGCTCGAATTGAAGGCCCTATCGAACCATGAAACCATCGCCGGCGATATCGACAAGCTGATTGCCGAGATCGACGTCATCTCGACGAAGGGCAAAGAGGTCGACCAGGTCTTGCAGACCATCGGATACGCCGCCGACGAGGGGACCAACGGCAAGCTCAAGGCTGCGTCCGACGAGCTGGAAAGCCTGGTGAAGCCGCTGTTCCTGGAGGACGACGCGATCGGGATCCGCCTGTGGGCGGCAACCCTCGGGATGATGCGGCAGGTCGAGGCCTCGCGCGGCACGTCGAGCGATGCGGCGGAGGGCAACTTCGAGGGCGAATTGTCCCGCTTCGAGCGCTGGCTGAAACGATACGAGGCGGCTCACGAAGACGAAGGCCGGCCGATCAGGCAGGCCGGCACGGCCTACGCCGCCGCGTTCCAGCAATGGTGGACGACGGAGAAGCGCGCGACGATCGCCGGCGAGCATCTCAACGACCGTTTCGCGCTCGTGAAGCCGATCATCGATTCGCTGCTGGACAAGACGAATGCGATCACCGTGAGCGCGAGGGAGCGGCTGGCCGAATCGCAGGCGCAGACGTTCCTGCTGATCATGTCGGTCATCTGCACCTCGCTCCTGGTCGGGCTCGGCATATCGGTGTTCGTCGGCCGCTCGATCGCGACCCCGCTGGCGCGGCTGCAGGAGGCGATGATCGGGCTCGCCGGAGGGCGGACCGACGTCGAGATCCCGCTGACCGACGCGCAGGACGAGATCGGCGCGATGGCCCGCACGCTGCTGGTGTTCCGCAACAGCGGCCTGGAGCGCGAGATGCTGACCCGCGACCGCGAGCAGGCCCTGGGCCGCGACCGACGCCGGACCGAATTCGTCGATGCCGCCATCCAGGCGTTCGACGCTTCGGTCAAGACCGTCCTCGGCGACGTGCGGGCGGCCATCGAGACGCTCGGCGGCGCCTCCCGCGACCTGGAGGTCGCCTCCCGGCACGTCACCCGGCAGGCCTCGCAGGCAAGCACCGCGGCGGAGCGCGCCTCCAGCAGCGTCTCCACCGTCGCCAGCGCCGCCGAGGAGCTGGATGCCTCGATCGCCGAGGTCGTCGACAAGACCAACACGTCGACGACGATCTCGTCCCGGGCGGTCCAGCAGGCGCTCGGCGCCGTCGACCGGATGGCGTCGTTGGCCCATGCCACGCAGCAGATCGATGCCGTCGCCGGAGCGATCCGGACGATCGCCGGCCAGACCAACCTTCTTGCCCTGAATGCGACCATCGAGGCCGCCCGCGCGGGCGAGGCCGGACGCGGCTTCGCCGTGGTCGCCGCCGAGGTCAAGGCGCTCGCCGACGAGACGAGCCGCGCGACCGAGGAGATCGCCCGGCAGATCCATCAGATCCATTCGGCGACCGGCACGACGGTCGAGGCCCTCGGCAGCGTCAAGGACACGATCGTCGAGCTCTCCCACATCATCGACGAGATCGCCGCGACGATCTCGCAGCAGAAGAGCACGGTGTCGGAGATCGCGGGAAGCGCGGCGAACGTCGCGAGCGAGTCGATCGCGAGCTCGAAGGCGATCCTGTCGACCGAGGACGCGGCCCAGGTCTCCTCCAACGCCTCGGGCTCCATCGCGTCCTTGTCGCGCCGGATCGAGGAGAACGCCGAACGGCTCGACGTCGAGGTCGGGCGCTTCATGGAGCAGGTGCGGGCGGCGTAGCCGATCGTCGGCGAGCGCCCGTGGAAGTCGCGAGCGACCTTTTCGACGGCTCTTCGCTCCCCCCTCCCGGCCTCATCCCGAGAGCGAGAGGGGGGATAAGGTCTTCAACTCAGGGCGAACCAGCCCTCAGTAGTAACCGTAGCCCCGGTGATGATGCCGGTCGTGGTGATGGCCCCACCCGCCGTGGTGACCCCAGTGCCGGTGGGGGCGATGGTGGCCCCAGCCGCCGTGATGGTGATGATGGTGCCCCCAGCCGTGGTGGCGCCGGTGATGGTGATGATGGCGGCCTCCGCCGTGGTGGTCGCCCCAGCCGTGGTGATGGCCGTACTGGACCTGGACCGGCCCGCCCTCGGGCACGCCGGAGGCACCCGGCGCGAAGGGAGCCGCCTCAGCGGCACCGCCCGCGAGGAGGCCGCCTGCCACCATGGCCGCCGCCGCCAGCATCCGCCGGCCGGCCCGCATCGGGTTGCGCATCGTCAGCATCGTCGCCTCCGGTTCGTCTCGCCGCACCGCGGTGCGGCCGTCGAGGGACACAATGGTGCCGCGGGACTGAACGCGGACTGAGATCGCGAGTCGGCTTCCGTTCAGGCACCCTCCCGCCCCGCGCTCCTGCGACGCCCAAGGAATCCTGCGACGCCTAAGGGATCCTGCAACACCGAAGGGGTTTCCGCCGCGCGGCGTCCCGTCCGCTTGCGTGCGGCGCGGCAGGGCCGCACAGTGAGGGGTCGTTTGGCTGCCGTTGGGTTGATGAACACGCGCGACCTTCCACCCCTGCCGGGCGGTTCCGGGCAGGCCCGTGCCCTGGCCGAGCTCAACGAGCGCTCGCGGGAAATCTTTCGCCAGATCGTCGAGAGCTACCTCGCCACGGGGGAGCCGGTGGGGTCGCGCAACCTCGCCCGCATCCTGCCGATGGCGCTCTCGCCGGCCTCGATCCGCAACGTGATGTCGGATCTCGAGCAGGCCGGGCTGATCTTCGCCCCCCATACCAGCGCCGGGCGGCTCCCCACCGAGCACGGCCTGCGCTTCTTCGTCGACGCGCTGCTCGAGCTCGGCGATGTCGGCCAGGAGGAGAAGGGAAGGATCGAGGCGCAGATGCGCGCCGCCGCCTCGCGCCACCACACCTTCGAGAGCGCGCTGACCGAGGCCTCGGTGCTGCTGTCGGGCATCTCGCGCGGGGCGGGCGTCGTCGTCACGACGAAGCAGAACCCGCGCCTTCGCCACATCGAGTTCGTGCGCCTCGATCCCGGCCGCGCCCTGGTGGTGCTGGTCTCCGACGACGGCTCGGTCGAGAACCGCCTGCTCGACCTGCCGGCGGGCCTGCCGGCGGGCGCGCTGCAGGAAGCCTCGAACTTCCTCAACGCCCGCATCCGCGGCCGGACCCTCGGCGAGGTGCGTGGCGAGATCGAGACCGCCCGGGCGGCGATGAAGCAGGAGCTCGACGAGCTCACCGAGCGCCTGGTCGATGCGGGATTGGCCCGCTCGGTCGGACCTAGCGAGGAGCGCCAGCTGATCGTGCGCGGGCAGGCCAACCTCCTCGACGACCTGCGGGCGGCCGAGGACCTCGAGCGCATCCGCCTGCTCTTCAGCGACCTCGAGAGCCAGAAGGACGTCATCGATCTCCTGTCGCGCGCCGAGGGCGGCGAGGGCGTACGGATCTTCATCGGCTCGGAGAACAAGCTGTTCTCGCTCTCCGGCTCGTCGATGATCGCCGCTCCGTTCCGTGACGGCAGCCAGACCATCGTGGGCGTCGTCGGCGTCATCGGGCCGACCCGGCTCAACTACGCCCGCATCGTCCCGATGGTCGATTTCACCGCCCGGGTGGTGTCGCGGATGCTGGAGCGCGGGCGCGGCTGACCCGCGCCCGGAGCGCAACCGGTTTGTGATGTGGGAAACGCGAAAATCGCGGTTGTCCCCCGGATTCACAAGCGCGGCCGGCTCCGTCATGGTCGGGCGATGGCTCGTGATTCCCTGACGCCGTGAGCGCCCCGTCCCGCCCCCTGCGCAGCCACCAGCGCAGCCTGTCCGAGCTCGTGGCCTCGCTCGCCCGCGGCGAGGCGTCCGGCATCCACGACATCCTGGCGGCGGTGACGCCCGGCGGCGGCAAGTCGCTGCTCCCGGTCATCGCCGCCGCCCGGCTGATCGCCGCGGGAATCGTCGAGCGGGTGGTCTGGGTCGTGCCCCGGGATTCGCTGCGGCTCCAGGCGGAGGAGGCCTTCGCCGATCCGGCCTGGCGGGCGGCGCTCGACCACAACCTCTCGGTGCGGGCCGCCGACAACTCGCCCGATCCGAGCCGGGGCTTGGCCGGCTACGTCACCACCTACCAGGCGGTGGCCGCCGCCCCCGCCCTGCACCTCGCCGAGATGCGCCGCCACCGCACCCTCCTCGTCGTCGACGAGGTCCACCACCTGCCGGCTCTGGCCGAGGGGGAGGCGGGGAGCGAGGCCGGACGGAGCGAGGCGGCGGCCTGGAGCCAGGCGTTGCTGCCGCTGTTTCGCGCCGCGCATCTGCGGCTCCTCCTCTCCGGCACCCTGGAGCGGGCCGACGGCCGCCGCATCCTGTGGCTGCCCTACCGCACCGAGAACGGTGCGCCGAGCCCGGACATCGACGCGCCGGGCTGGGCGGTGATCGGCTATTCGCGGGCCGAGGCGCTCGCCGAGAAGGCCGTGCTGCCGGTCAATTTCGGCGCCCTCGACGGCGAGGCGAGCTGGCTCGAGGGCGGGCGCACCTCCGGCCAGGCCCGCGTCGGCCCGCACCGGCTCTCGGGGTCGGGCCCGAGCGCGACGACCCGGCCGGCCCTGTTCACGGCGCTCCGCACCGGGTTCGCCCGCGATCTCCTGCGCGAGGCCTTCTTCGCCACCCGCCGCCTGCGGGCCGAGCGGCGGCGCCGGCGCGGCCTTCGGAACACCGACGCCGTGCGCGGCCTGGGCAAGCTCCTGGTCGTCGCGCCCGACCAGGCGAGCGCGCAGAGCTACCACGCCATGCTCCAGGCCTGGATGCCGGAGGAGCAGGCGCGGCGCGACGTGCGCATCGCCACCTCGGCCGAGGCCGACGCCCACGCGGCGCTCGCCGCCTTCCGGCTCACCCCCGAGCCCGCCGTGCTGGTCACGGTGGCGATGGCCTACGAGGGGCTCGACGCCCCCGAGGTCGCGGTCGTGGCGGCGCTGACCCACATCCGCTCGCGCCCCTGGCTCGAGCAGATGATCGCCCGGGCGACCCGGGTCGATCCCCATGCCGGCGACTACGCCGACCAGCACGCCCTGGTCTTCCACCCCGACGACCCGCTCTTCGCGCAGTTCCGCGCCCGGATCGAGACCGAGCAGGCAACCGCGACGCGCCCGCGCAAGCGCCCGGCCGGCGCCGGCTCGCCCGAGCCGCGGCCGCCGGCGCCGACCGACGACGGCATCGTGCCGCTGGAGAGCAACGCGCTCGGCCTGCGCTACGCCATGCTGCGGCCCGGCCCCTCCGTCGCCCTCGCCCGCCCCGAGGCGAAGGAGGGCGACACGGCCCCCGTGCCGCCCTCCCGGATCGAGCGGGCGCTGCGCGCCCGGGTCGCCGCCATGGTGACCGCCCAGGCGGTGGAGGACGAGGCCGAGCTGCGCGTGACCCCCGGCGCTCCCCTGCCCCACCGCTACAACGCGGTGCTCAAGCGCCTCTTCGGCAACAAGAGCCGCGCCGCCATGACGGCCGAGGAGCTGGAATCGGCGCTCGCCTGGCTGGAGCGCAACCGGCTGCAGGACCACCTGCACCTCCTGGAGGGCGACACCCGCTACGCCTGGAGCACCCGGCGGCGCTGGGCGGGGATGGAGCGGCGGCCGGGGTGAGGCCGGCGCCCTTGCGTGGGCGCCGCCGGGCCCCACATCGACGGCTCTTACCGGAAGGGCCCTCACGATGTTCGATGCCAAGCGCCTGCTCGACCAGTTCCTCGGCGGCGCGCCCAGGGGCGGGCATTCCAGTGGTCCCTTTGCCGGTGGCCCCTTCGACGGCCATCCCGGCCAGGCACCCTATGGGCAGGGCCATTCCGGGCACGCCCCCTCCCCCCTCGAACAGGTCGCCCGGTCCCTCGGCGGTGGGGGCGCCAAGGGGGCGATCCTCGGCGGGCTCGCCTCGCTCGTGCTCGGCGGGCGGCGCGGACGGGGCGGGAGCGGATTCGGGATACCCGGCATGGGGTCGGGCATGGGGTCGGGCATGGGGTCGGGCATGGGCTCCACCGGCCGGGTCGGCGGCCTCGCCCTCGTCGCGACGCTGGCCTACCAGGCCTACCAGAGCTGGCAGGCGAACCAGGGCCAGCGCGGGTCCGCGCCGCCGCGGGCGGCCGGCTTCATTCCCTCCGCCGACGAGGCGGCCCGGATGCTCGGCGGGACCCGCTTCGCCCCGGCCTCGGCGGCCGACGAGCAGGACCGGGCCCGCGCGCTCCTGATCGCGATGATCACCGCCGCCAAGGCCGACGGCCATATCGACGCCGACGAGCAGCAGCGGATTTTCGGCGAGATGGACCGTCATGCCCTCGACGCCGACGACAAGGCGTTCCTGATGGATGCCCTGCGCGCGCCGGTCGACGTCGAGGCGGTGGCGCGCCTCGCCCGTGGCCCGGAACAGGCGAGCGAGCTCTACACCGCCTCCCTGATGGCGATCCGGGTCGACACGCCCCAGGAGCGGGCCTATCTCGACCACCTCGCCCGGCGGCTCGGGCTCGATCCGGGGCTCGCGCGCCACATCGAAGCCACGCTCGCGGCCGCCTCACCGTAAAGGTGAACACTTCGTTACCGGCGTTAACCATTCGCTAACCATCCGGCGCGCCTGATGGGCTGGTAACGAGTCGTAAACCCGTGACCAGCCAGACCCAAACCCGCCCACCGATTCGCTTTCGCGGCCGCTCGTTCCTGGCGGTCGTGCTCGCGCCCGAGGCGCCGATCGAGGATTGGCTCGCCGACCTCGACGCGCTCGCCAAGCGCTCTCCGGCGTTCTTCGCCGGCCGCGCGGTGATCCTCGACGTGACCGCCCTGGCCCCGAGCCGGGACGCGCTCCGGGAGCTGGTGACCGCCCTCACTGCGCGCGAGATTCCCATCATGGGAATCGAGGGCGCCGGGGCGGGGTCGCTCGGCCCCGGGATGCCGCCGCCCCTGAACGGCGGCCGGCCCTCGGGCGAGGTGGCGATGCCCGGCGAGGCGCCGCCCGCCGCTCCCGTCGAGCGCGTGACCGGCGCGAAGTCGCTGATGCTGGAGAGCCCGGTCCGCTCGGGCCAGGCGATCCTCTTCCCCGAGGGCGACGTGACGGTGATGGGCTCGGTCGCCTCCGGCGCCGAGGTGATCGCCGGCGGCTCGATCCACATCTACGGGGCGCTGCGCGGGCGCGCCATCGCGGGGGCGGCCGGCACGCCCGGCGCCCGGATCTTCTGCCGCAAGTTCGAGCCCGAACTGCTCGCGATCGACGGCCTCTACCGCATCGCCGACGACATCGAGCCGTCCTTGCGCGGCCGCGCCGTGCAGGTCTGGCTCGAAGGCGACGCCATGAAGGCCGCGGCGCTCGACTAGTCGTCCACCGTCCCGGAACTCCGCCGGGGGGATCTCGAAAGAAAACACACGCAGCGGCCGCGCCGGCCGCGACTTCGCAATTCGATCGGTAAGGGGGATCCATGGCCAAGGTCATCGTGGTGACATCCGGCAAGGGAGGGGTGGGCAAGACCACCACGACGGCCGCCCTGGGGGCGGCGCTCGCCAAGACCGGCCAGAGCGTCTGCGTGGTCGACTTCGATGTCGGCCTGCGCAACCTCGACCTCATCATGGGCGCCGAGCGCCGGGTCGTCTACGACCTCATCAACGTCGTCCAGGGCGACGCCAAGCTCCCCCA
>NZ_JACWCT010000157.1:23497-23878 GCF_016613415.1 Methylobacterium ajmalii
GGCCCTCATCCGCGACAAGCGCCTCGACACCCTCTCGCTGCTCCCCGCCTCCCAGACCCGCGACAAGGACGCGCTCACCGACGAGGGCGTCGCCCGCGTCATCGGCGAGCTGCGCGAAAAATTCGACTGGGTGATCTGCGACAGCCCCGCCGGCATCGAGCGCGGCGCCACGCTCGCCATGCGCCACGCCGACATCGCGGTGGTCGTCACCAACCCCGAGGTCTCCTCGGTGCGCGATTCCGACCGGATCATCGGGCTGCTCGATTCGAAGACCGAGCGGGCCGAGAAGGGCGAGCGGCTGGAGAAGCACCTGATCCTCACCCGCTACGACCCCACCCGGGCCGAGCGCGGCGAGATGCTGAAGATCGACGACGTGCTCGA
>NZ_JACWCT010000157.1:23981-25427 GCF_016613415.1 Methylobacterium ajmalii
AGATCCTGTCGATCCCGCTTCTGGCGGTGATCCCGGAGAGCGAGGAGGTGCTGAAGGCCTCGAACCTCGGCAGCCCGGTGACGCTGAACGCGCCGCAGAGCGCGCCGGCGCGGGCCTACGCGGATGCGGTGCGCCGGCTCAAGGGCGAGACGGTGGCGATGACCGTTCCGAGCGAGAAGCGGTCTCTCCTGGGCAAGCTGTTCACCAGGAGGGCGGCATGAACCTGCTGAGCTTCCTGTCCCGGCGCGGGACGGCGCCGGTGGCGCGCGAGCGCCTTCAGATCCTGCTGGCGCACGAGCGCACCGCCTTCGGCCGCTCGGACCTGGTGGCGGTGCTGCGCGAGGAGATCCTCGCGGTCATCGCCAAGCACGTCGCCATCGACAAGGACAAGGTCAAGGTGACGATGGAGCGGGGCGACGCCGTCTCGACGCTCGGCGTCGACATCGAACTGCCGGACAACAAGGTCGCCCGGCTCGCCAGCGCCTGAGACCGTCGCCTCGCCGGCGAGAGCATACTATAGGCCGGTCGGGCGCGGGGTTCCCGGCGCCCGACCGCAAGAGGTCGAGGTCATGCCGGACGCGCCCACCATCTACGCCAACACCCTGATGGCGCTCAGCCTGCGCCGTCCGGGCATCCTGCAGGTCACCCTCGGCACCGCCGGCTTCAGCGGCGACGACGTCGAGGTCGCGGTGCGGCTCGCCGTGCCGGAGGACACCGCCGTCGAGATCGTCGAGGCCCTGGTCGAGGGCCTGCAGGCGGCGGCCGAGGCGGACGAGGACGACGAAGTCCCCGAGCCCTACGAGGCCTCGGTCGGGGACGTCGCCACCGCGGGGCTGCTCGCCACGACCCTCGCCACCGCCATGGGCGACGCCCTCGACCTGCTCGCCGCGCGCCCCGATTTCCTCGAGCGCCTGACCGAGATCGAGGACCGCGCGGTGCTCACCACCCGCAACTCCGTCTCCGAGGGCGTCTCGGTCGACGACGAGGCGAAGGCCGTGCGCGACACCGTGGCGGTGCTCCAGAGCCTCTTCGCCCAGTGGCGCAAGGACCACGTTCCGCGGGCCCCTGATGCCCCTCCGGATTCTCCCGCCCCCGATTCTTCGCCGGAGGACGATACCCCGAAGACCTGAAACCTTGGATCGTTCGGTCCCCGCGCGATCCAGGCTCCGATCGGGTGCCGCTCACGGGAAGGGCCGGCCCGGGGATCGCCCCCGGGCCGGCCTTCGCCATTCCCTCCGATCCGCGGTCAGGCCGCCCGGACGGTCGCCAGGAACCGGTGCACCTCCGCGGTCAGCTGCTCGGACTGGCGCGACAGGGCCGAGGCCGAGGTCAGCACTTGCGTCGCCGCCATCCCGGTCGTCTCCGAGGCCTGCGCCACCCCGGCGATGTTGCCGGTCACCGCGCTCGTCCCCACCGAGGCCTGGCTGACGTTGCGCACGATCTCCT
>NZ_JACWCT010000158.1 GCF_016613415.1 Methylobacterium ajmalii
CCGATCTACGGCCCCTGGCGGTACTACGGGATGCCGCTATCAACCCTGGAGGCCGATTTGGAGGCGGGGCTACTGTGAGCCCCTATCAACCCCGAATGACGAAGAACCGGTTTTTGATTTTGCCGCATTTTCTATCGACGAACCGGCATCCACTCCGTCGGAAAATGCGCTAGAGAGCCCGGTCAGATCTCTCCGCGCGGACCCGCCATGACCCCTCGCCTCTCGATCCAGCCCGAGCCCTTCGACGTCGCGGCGGAGATCGCCGCCCTCACGGCGGAGCTCGGCGGGCGGGCGGGCGCCATCGTCAGCTTCACCGGCCTGTGCCGCGACGAGGACGGGCGGCTGGCCGCCCTCGAGCTCGAGCATTATCCCGGCATGGCCGAGGCCGAGATCGGCCGCGTGCTCGACGAGGCCGCCCGGCGCTGGCCGCTCCAGGGCGCGGTGGCGATCCACCGCCACGGCCTGGTACGGCCGGGCGAGGGCATCGTGCTGGTGCTCGCCGCCTCCGCCCACCGCACCGCCGCCTTCGAGGCCGCGAGCTTCCTGATGGACTACCTCAAGACCCGCGCGCCGTTCTGGAAGCGCGAGCACCGGGCCGACGGCACCCTGGGCGGCTGGGTCGAGGCAATGGAGCACGACGCGGCGGCCGCCGCGCGCTGGTGAGCGCGGGCGCCCGCCCCGACCGTCGCGACGCGGGCCCCGGACGGATCGACATGACATCCCGCGCGCCGCACCGGCCCGGGCGGGCAAGCGCTCCTTCGCGGGCGAATCCACGAAAACGACAGCATTCGAATCGTGGGAAGCGGGGATTGCGGACAATTCGAGCGGTCGAACTGAGGATTCGCTGACCGGGCTCGGGCAAGCTCGTCCCATGATCCGCGACCACAGATCCTCCGACCCGCTGCCGTTCGATCCCTTCAGCGCGCGCAACCTCGCGATGGTCTGCGCGCTCGTCGGGCTCGTGACCCTCCTGATCTCCGAGCGGCCGACGCCCGGGGGCGTGCTCCTCGCCTGGGGCGGCCTCGTCGGCTGGGCCCTGCTGCGGGTCTTCGGTCGGGCGCCGCAGCCGGTCCGGAAGCGGCCCCGCCGCCGGCCGATGCCGGTCGTCGAGATCCTGGAACCGGAGGAGTGGGCGCCCCGCCGCCCGGCCCCGGCGCTGGCGCTGCCCAAGCCCATCGCCCTGCCCAAGGGGATGACGGCGCCCGAGCCGGTCGCCGCGCCGGAGGTGGCGGCGTGGAAGACCCCGGCGCATCCCGCCGTGCTCGCCGGCGTGCGGCGCCGGCGCGAGGAGGGTTAGGCAGCGGTACGGCGGTCGCCGGATGGCCGCGCAAGGCTATGTGTGCCGGCAGGGCGGCCCGGTGCCGCCGGCCGGAGAGTTCCCCCGACATGCCCGTTTCCCCCTCGCCGGATGCCCTCGCGCCGGGCGCACCCCGCCCCGCCTGGACGAGCACCCGCTCGCTCGTCCTCGCCGGAATCGGGGTGGTGGCGTTCACGGCGGCGCTGCTGCTGGCCTGGCACTCGGCCGACACGCTGCTGCTGATCTTCGCCGGCATCCTGTTCGCGGTCTTCCTCGACGGGCTCACGCACTATCTCGGCCGCGTCGTGCCGCTCGGCCACGGGTTCCGGCTCGCGATCGTCAGCGTGCTGCTCACCGTCATGGTCCTCGGCATGGTCGGGCTCGGCGGCGCCACCGTGGCGGGGCAGGCCCAGCGCCTGGGGGAGACCTTGCGCGAGCAGTCCGGCACCGTGAAGTCCTGGCTCGACGCCCGCGGGGTCGATACCCGCTTCCTCGATTTCGGCAAGCTCAAGGACGCGGCCGCCCAGGGCGGCGGGGCGCAAGGCGGCGCGGCCGAGGAGGAGCGCCCGAAGGGCCCGAGCCTGCCGAGCCCCGGCACCCTGCTCTCGGGCGCCGGCAGCGTGCTCGGCCAGGCCTCGACGGTGGCGCTGGCGGTGTTCGGCGCCATCGGCAACGTGTTCATCGTGGTCGTGCTCGGGCTGTTCGTGGCCGCCGAGCCGCGCACCTACCGCGACGGCTTCCTGCGCTTCGTGCCGTCGCGCCAGCGCACCCACGCGGCCTCCGTCGCCGACGACATCGGCATCACGCTGCGCCACTGGCTGTTCGGCCAGCTCGTCGTGATGGCGGCGATCTTCGTCTGCGTCTGGCTCGGGCTGACGCTGGTGGGCATCGACGGATCCCTGATCCTCGGGCTCCAGGCCGGGCTGCTCTGCTTCATCCCGACCATCGGGGCGCTCGTCGCCGGCATCATCATCGTGCTGGCCTCCCTCGCCTCGGGGCTGAAGGGCGTGGTCGCCGGAATGGCCGTCTACCTCCTGGTGCAGACTCTCGAGAGCTACGTGCTGACGCCGTTCGTGCAGAAGCGGGCCCTCGACATCCCGCCCGCGACCCTGTTCGCCGGCCAGATCCTGCTCGGCGTGCTGTTCGGCCTCTGGGGCGTCGCCCTGGCGCTGCCGCTGATGGCGGTCGTGAAGGTGCTGCTCGACCGGCTCTACATCGAAGACACGCTGGGGGAGGATGCGGGCTGAGGCTTGCCCTTCGAGCGAGGCGCGACGGCCCGGGACGGACCCCGGGGGGATCGTCCCATCCTCTCCTCCCACCTCATCCTGAGGCGTTAGTCGATCGAAGATCGACTAACCTCGAAGGAGGGCTCCCGTAATCTCGGAGACTTCTGGAACCATCCTTCGAGGTCAGCCCATCACTGATGGACTGACACCTCAGGATGAGATCGCGGGTAGGATGAAAGCCGCCCTCCAGGTTGAACGGCCTCTCGGCTTCGGCGGCGTCAGGCGCTCTGCGGCTTCGTCACCTTGGCCTCGATCGCGTCCCAGACCGCGACCGCGAGGTCGGGGCCGCCGAGGCGCTTGATCGCCCGGATGCCGGTCGGCGAGGTGACGTTGATCTCGGTGAGGTTGCCGTCGATCACGTCGATGCCGACGAGGATCAGGCCGCGCCGGCGCAGCTCCGGGCCGATCGCCGCGCAGATCTCCTGCTCGCGCGGGGTGAGCGCCGTGGCCCCGCCGGTGCCGCCCCGCACCATGTTGGAGCGGATGTCGTTGGCCGCCGGCACCCGGTTGACGGCGCCCAAGGGCTCGCCGTCGACCAGGATGATGCGCTTGTCGCCCTCGGTGATCCGCGGCAGGAAGCGCTGCACCACCCAGGGCTCCCGGAAGGTGACCGAGAACAGGTCGAACATCGACCCGAAATTCGGATCGTCGGGCAGCACCCGCAGCACCGCGGCGCCGCCGTGGCCGTGCAGCGGCTTCATCACCACGGCGCCGTGCTCGGCCCGGAACTCCTCGATCTCCTGCTTGTCGCGGGTGATCAGGGTCGGGGGCATCAGCTCCGGATAGGCGGTGACGAAGAGCTTCTCGGGGGCGTTGCGCACCTCGAACGGGTTGTTCACCACGAGCGTGTGCGGGTGGATGCGCTCGAGGAGGTGCGTCGCCGTGATGTAGGCGAGGTCGAAGGGCGGGTCCTGGCGCATCAGCACCACGTCGACCTCGGCGAGATCGATCCGCTCCTGCGCGCCGAGATGGGCGTGGTCGCCCTCGACGTCCTGCACCCGCAGGGGCTCGGCCCGGGCGGTGACGCGCCCGTCGCGCATCGAGAGCCGGTCGGGGGTGTAGTGCAGCAGCGTGTGGCCGCGCCGCTGCGCCTCCAGCAGGAGCGAGAAGGTGGTGTCGCCGGCGATGCGGATCGCCTGGATCGGGTCCATCTGGACCGCGACGGTGAGGGCCATGTCGGGAGATCTCCGGTCGCCCGGGGTTATCGGGCGGCCCGCGCCCGATGGCAACGGCTGCGAACGGAGGGAGGCCCCGCGCGCTTGTCGCGGCGGGGCCCCAAGTCGGGGAGGAAACGCCCATGAGCGTCGGCGAAAACCATGCACGAGGCGTGCCAACGCACCCGGTCGTGCCGGGCCCGCCTCACTCCCCCGCCTGCGGGTCGTCGTGGGGGTCGTCGTGGGGGTCCTGGCCCGGCCAGTCGACGATGCGGTCCAGGAGCTCCTCGGTCTCGAACTCCTCCTCGGTGCCGCTGACGCGGTCGCGGACCGAGATGCCGGCCTCGTGCACGGTGCGGCGTGTACCGGAGACGAGGGGGTGCCACCACGGCAGGTCGTGCCCGTCCCGCACCAGGCGGTAGCCGCAGGTCGGCGGCAGCCAGGTCAGGGTGCGCACCGCCTCGGGCGTCAGGCGGACGCAGTCGGGCACCTTCTTCTGGCGCCGGGCGTAGTCGCGGCAGCGGCAGGTGGCGGCGTCGAGGAGCGTGCAGCCGACATCGGTGTAATGGATCTCGGCCGTGTCCTCGTCCTCGAGCTTCAGGAGGCAGCAGCGGCCGCAGCCGTCGCACAGGCTCTCCCACTCCGCCGGGCTGAACGCCTCCAGGCTCTTCCCGCGCCAGAACGGCGTGCCGGCCTTGAGGGAGCTCTCGGCTTTCGACGAGAGGGGGGTGGCCTTGCCCGGAAGAGAGGTGCCGGGAGGGGATTTGCGGGCGTCGGCCACGGGTGCTGGGCCTCGAAGGCGCCGGGAAATCGGGCGCGGATGCGGGGGAGAACGGAAGGAAGACCCCTCCCCTGCCGCAGGCCGGGGCCGAGGGCAAGCGCGGCGGCGGGAGGCTGCGCAATCCTGCGACGTCGTGTCGGCGCATCCGTGCCCCATATAGTGCGGGGAGAGGAACGACCCGCCTCTCTGCCGCCCCGGTCTCGCGCTAGAGTGCGGGGCTTGATAGACCCAACCGCGCGCCCATCCGAGGACCCGTCGTGCCCGAGAACCGGCCCACCAACCGGCTGACCCAGCTCCGGACCCGCCTGTCCCGCGGGGCGCTCGGCTTCGACGCCTGGCTGAACGACGCGCTGTTCAGCGGCAGCCGCTCGTTCGGCGAGGGCTACGGCCGCTATGCCGAGAAGATCCAGCGGCGCTTCCGGGTCACCGGCGTCAAGCGCCTCGTCCTCGACCTCGCCAGCGAGGGCGTGACCCTCGGGCTCGCCGGCGGCGTGGTGATGCTGACGCTCGCCCAGTCGGCCTTCAACCAGACCAGCGAGAACTGGCTCAAGGCGCCGGACCTCGCCGTGACCTTCCTCGACCGCTACGGCACCGAGGTCGGGCGGCGCGGCATCAAGCACGACGATTCGCTGCGCGTCGACGAGTTTCCCGACATCCTGGTCAAGGCGCTGATCTCGACCGAGGACCGGCGCTTCTACGAGCACTGGGGCATCGACCCGATCGGGACCCTGCGCGCCGTCACCGTGAACGCGCGCGGCGGCGGTCACGTCCAGGGCGGCTCGTCGCTGACCCAGCAGCTCGCCAAAAACCTGTTCCTGTCGAACGAGCGCTCGCTCGAGCGCAAGGTCAACGAGGCGTTCCTGGCGCTCTGGCTCGAATGCCACCTGACCAAGAACGAGATCCTGAAGCTCTATCTCGACCGGGCCTACATGGGCGGCGGCACCTTCGGGGCGGCGGCCGCGGCCGACTACTATTTCGGCAAGAACCTCAAGGACATCACCCTGCCGGAGGCCGCCATGCTGGCCGGCCTGTTCAAGGCGCCGACGAAGTACGCCCCGCACGTGAACCTGCCGGCGGCGCGCGCCCGCGCGGCGGACGTGCTGCACAACATGGTCGAGGCCGGCTACCTGACCGAGGGCCAGATCCAGTCGGCCCTGCGCAACCCGGCGACGCCGGTGACGCGCTCGCGCGACATCAGCGCCGACTACTACCTCGACTGGGCCTTCAACGAGATCAAGAAGCTCGTCGACGAGGGCAAGCTCAAGAAGGAGCGGGTGCTGGTCGTGAAGACCCCGCTCGACCTCGCGATCCAGAAGCGGGCCGACCAAGCGGTCGAGAACGTGCTGCGCCAGTTCGGCGACGCCTTCGACGTCGAGCAGGCGGCGCTGGTCACCATGGATCCGGACGGGGCGGTGCGGGCGATGGTCGGCGGGGCCGATTACGGCCAGAGCCAGTTCAACCGCGCCACCGACGCGCTGCGCCAGCCCGGCTCGTCGTACAAGCCCTACGTCTACGCCGCGGCGCTCGCCACCGGGCAGTGGCGGCCCGAGAGCAAGGTGGTCGACCGGCCGGTCTGCATCGGCAACTGGTGCCCGGCGAACTATGGCCGCTCGTTCGCCGGCACGGTGCCGCTCTGGGTCGCGGTGGCGAAATCGATCAACACCATCCCGGTGCAGTTCTCGATCGCCATGGGCAAGCAGCTCGGCGAGACCCACGACGCCCGCGCGGCCAAGCTCGGCCGGGCCAAGATCATCGAGTTGTCCCACAAGATGGGCATCACCTCGAACCTCGTCGATTCGGTCTCGCTGCCGATCGGCTCGGCCGAGGTGACGGTGATCGACCAGGCGGCGGGCTATTCGGTCTTCGCCAACGGCGGCAGGCGCGCCAAGCCCTACGCGGCGACCGAGATCCGCACCGGCGCCGGCGAGGTGATCTACCGCCACGACACCAGCGAGCCGGCCCCCGAGCAGGTGCTGTCGACGCGCGTCGTCGCCGACATGAACTTCATGCTCAACAAGGTCGTCGACGAGGGCACCGGCCGCAAGGCCGCGATCGAGGGCGTGCGCACCGCCGGCAAGTCCGGCACTACCAACGCCTACCGCGACGCCTGGTTCGTCGGCTATACCGGCAACCTCGTCACCGCGGTCTGGTACGGCAACGACGACCATTCCTCGACCAAGAACATGACCGGCGGCTCGCTGCCGGCGATGACCTTCCACGAGGTGATGGCCCCGGCCCACCAGGGCATCGAGCTGAAGGCCCTGCCGGGGTTCGAATCCGACAAGGCGGCCGCCCGCGCAGCGCAAGGCCCCGCCCCGACCACCCCGCCCCCCGGCGCCCCGGCAGGCGCCCTCTCGCGGCGCTCCTTCGAGGTGCTGGGCGGGCTCGGCCAGCTCTTCCGCTCGGTCGAGAGCCCGCCGCCGGGGCGGGCGGCGTTCAACGCGGTGGGAGGGCAGGTCGGGGTGCCGTGAGGGATGGGCGGACCGCTTCGGCCGGGCCGGCGCGACGCCGCCTTTCGGGTGAGACCGCATCGATCCCGCCGAACCCATCGATGCCGCGGAGGGAGAAGCGCGGCGTCGCTCGCTCCTCCGAGCGGCACCTCCCGGGTTCCGTTCCGGTCCGGGATGTGCGGTGGCCCGGCGACGCCCGGGTCGCTCTCGTTTCACCGCGTCATCCCGCAACGCCGTCCTGAGCGCTCGCGGGATGGTGCCGGCGGCGACCGCACGGGCCTGCGGCGATGGACGAGGGCATCGGCCGGGCTGAGCGACACGACGGCGCCGTCGGCGAACCCTCGCGCCGACATCCCCGCCTTCGACCGGCCGGCGCTGGCCGCAGGGACACATCTAACCGCGGGTCCGAAGGCGCCGGACCGCACCATTGACATCGAAATCCTCCAAAGTTATTGCGATCTAGAATTTGAATTCTTGGTAAGCTAATGTCCCAACCTTCGCTCATCAGACAAACTCATAACGACGCCGATACCTGCGTTTTCGAGATGAGCTGCGCGAACTCGTATTATGCCTATCCGAACCTGCTTGAACTCGAAGCGATTCCAGGAAACGTGAAGGGGACGCTCGAATTCCTGTGGCGGCGCTCGGTTCATGAAGGTCGGAAAATCAGGATTCTACAATTTTTCGATGTTTTCGTTGCGAAGGAAGGCCTCGTCTTCGATCGCGATTTCAATCTGATTCCGGAAACGCGGACATATCATAGCGACGGCGAAGTCAACGAAGGACTTGAGAAAGTCAGATCGTTCGCTCTGTCCGGCGACGGAGCGTCGATCGATCGGTGCATTCTGGGGAAGAGCCGGGGAGCGACCAATTACGGGCATTTCATTCTCGAGATGCTCCCCCGAGCGTGGGTGGCCCGCAGGCACCTTCGGGTGGACGACTGGCCGGTCCTGATCCATCGTGCTTCGGCGGATCTCGTTCGAACCGCGTCGCAGGCCCTGAACGCCATCGGCGTGCCCGACGACAAGATCGTCCTGACAGGCGAAGAGCCGATCTTCGTCAAACACCTGATCTTCGTCGACGGCCTGACGCAACACTCGTACTATTTATCTCCGTTTGTTTTTCAATGCCTCGACGAAATATCAGCGAATATTCAAGCTGACGCGGACAAAAAGATCTATGCGAGTCGCGGGGCCAACTCGTCGCGCAACTTCCATGAAGAAGATGTCGCCGCGCGCAAGCTGATCGAGCTGGGATACAGCGAGAAATTCTCCGGCGCTCTCGACTTTCAGTCCCAGATCAAGATGTTCAAAGGCGCGGAACGCATCGTCGGCGTGATGGGGGCAGCCCTCACGAACATCGCCTTCTGCAATCCTGGAACGGCGATCTTCTGTTTCATGCCGAACACCGCATCCGAGGTGCTGTTCTGGATGATCGCCCAGGCGCGGCGCCTCGATTATCGGGAAATCCGCTGCACGGAAGTCGGACCCCAAACCGGCAGCCTGCCCTGGGACCGTTCGATCCAGATCGATCCGGACAGGCTCGCGAGGATCGTGTCCGCGTAGAGCCTTGTCCGGCGAAGTGGATTTCGGTTCGTCGACAGCGGACGCGGCCAGAGCGAAGACCCGGCGCCGTGTCGGGCAGAGTGGACACCCGCTCGTCGAGCGATGGTCCCGCGCGGCCCGCAAAGGGAGTCTTCGGAGCGGTCGGCTCCGCCCGGTCGCCATCGCCGCCACCGAACCAGGCCGGTGCGCCGCCCACCGACATGGGGCGGCGCGCGCATCGGTACCGAGTTCGCCAACCATGGACGTCCATCGCTGTCGTGGACATCGTTCCCTCGGGACCAGGTCCATGCCCCATCATCCACGAGGGACTCATGCCCGACATTCGCTCCCTGATGCTCCGCGCAGAGCGACAGTTGAGACCAGCAGCTTTCGGATACGACTACAACGACGGAGGATTGAGCAATCAGAAACTGACCCTGCTCGGCCTCGTGCTCGCGGTCGACAAACAAACTGAGCCGCGTAAACGCAGGATGTTCCTGCCGGACCTCTACAGCAAACATCATGACGAGACGCGGTCGGCGCGCGTCCCATTCGGCGATGTCTTTTTCGAAGACGTTTTTCGCGATTTTGCCCGACGCTGGAATATCGAGATCGTTGGTCGGCCTCTCTTCTTCGATCAGGAACGGATCGCGCGTGGCGGATGGACCTATTTCGGCGAGGCGTCCTGCCATCTCGCCGATCTCTGCACCCACCGTCGGGAAACGATATTCGAGGATCTGTCGTCCGACTTCTTCAGGTCGCTGGTTCCCAAGGTAAAATTCGACAGGTCTTTCATCGAGATTTGCAAAGCGATATATATTGATAGAAATATCAATACAGTTGCACAATTTAGAATTGAAGAGGATTGGCACGTATTTTGTGTAAATCACCTATCTCATACCTTGAAAGAGCCGGAAGATATTTATCTAGACCCCGAAGATATTTCCAAGAAAATACAAGCCAGCATCGATATGGGCCAGCCCAGCCTGTACGTCACCTGCGATGAGCGTTACTTGAGGCAACCAAAAGAAACGATTAGACAAAACGTCAAAATGGCGAGCGGCATCGATATATTTTTCAAATCGGACGTGGGGGATCAAGCCAAACTCTCGGCGATGAATCAGCTGAATTCCTCGATCGTCGATTTTGAAATCGCGAAAATGGCGAAAACGTACGTCGGCAATTCGCGCAGCACATTCTCGAACACCTTGTCGTTCGAACGATACTGCGCCAACTTCAACAAATCCGCTTCGGACTACATCTACAATGCGCCGGGCGGGACTCTGGGTCGTCGTCGCGATCTCGGTACGCGAGACACCCCGAGCGCCGTCCTCGCAGGATGAGCGCGCACCCGGCGAGCCTTGGCTCACCACTGCCGCTGAGTTCGCTCCGCTCTTGGTGCCCCGCGAAGGGTGACGTGCCGATGTCCGGGCGCCGGCCGGGACGGAATCGAGATCGCTCGCTCGGGCCACCGGGCGCCCACGAAACTCCGACGAGGGCGGGACGCCGCCCCCACCGGCCGAAAGCCTTACACGGGAGCCTCGGCTCCACCGCGGATCGTCATTGTTCCCACGTGACGCCCTCGCGGACCACCCTGGCCGGTGCGCCAATGATGAGGCTGTTGGGAGGGAAGCTCTGCTTCGAGACGAAGGACCCTTTCCCCACGACGCTGTCCCGGCGGATATGGGCGCCGCCCCACAGCGAGACGCTGCCGGCGCTCCAGACGTGATCCTCCATGATCACGTCGCCGGGCGGGTTCAGGCGCTCACCGGTCGCGACGTCGATGATCTTGTGAACGTGCGACGTCGAGAAATTCGTGCCTTCGGCGATCAAGCAATTCTCGCCGATTTCGATTTTCGCACTCTCGTGCATGTGGATGTGGGAATGGCCGTTGAAACCGGTTCGTGCGCCGATGCGCAGCGAGCCCGGGGCGATCAGCTGAATATTGACTCCGTTCAATACACACTGCTCGCCGATGTAAACGTGATTATTTCCATGAATCTTTAAATGAATATGTGCGCAAGCGATCGGATTTCCTATATATATCGTATTTCCGTATCCAAGTATTTCTATCAATCCATTCCCAGTCTCAAGCATTTGTTCCGATAGGTCGATTTGGTTCTGTCCCGCATGCTCTTCGAAGATTCTTACCGGCATCGAGAGGTCCTTTGATGGGCGCAGGGTTGCGATGTAGCGGGTTTCGCACCCGGGTGTCGATGCCGCTCCGGTGACGCCCGGCCCACCCGTCGATCATCCGGTCGTGGGCCATGGCCACAATCCGGAGGGCCGGCCCAAAAACCCGTTCGGCCCCGGCCCGACCTGGGCTAGATACGGCCCACGATGCTGACCGAGAAAATCGCCCTCCCGGATTCCGGGCGCGCCGCGTCCTCCGGCCGCCGACTTCCTGCCCGCCTCCTGCGGGGCGCCGTGCGGCTGCGCCGGCTCGGGACCGTCGGACTGGTGCTCTACGCGCTGGCCCTGGGCGCGGGCTTAGGCCTCGCCACCGCCAACTGGGCGACGCGGGGGCGCTACCCGTTCGGGGGCGTCACGCTCAACGCCTGGACCGCCTGGCCGAAGATCGGCGCGCGCGACGCCGACCCCTACGTGCGGGCGATCCATGCCCGCACCGGCGAGGTGCCGCTGGCGCTCGGCGAGGGCCTGCTGCTCACCGCGCTCACCGACGATTCCGGGCGCCGGCTCGATCCGTCCTGCCGCTACCGCATCGCCGGGGCCACCCCGCCGTCCCGGGCCTGGACCCTGACGGTGGAGCGGCGCGGCCGGGCCAGGGCCGATGCGGCGACGGATGCGGCGAAGACCGAGGGATCGAAGACCGACGGAGCGGGGGACGCGGGAGCGCCACGCACCGGGTTCACCTCCACGGAGGTGCTGCGCGACCGCGACGGCCGGTTCGCCGTGACCCTGGGCCCGGTCGTGCAGCCCGGCAACTGGCTGCCGATGCCGGCGGGCGAGGGCTCGATCCGGCTGGTCCTGCGCCTCTACGACACGCCGGTGGCGGCGAGCACCGGCGTGCTCGAACGCGAGGGCGTGCCCTCGATCACCCGGGAGGATTGCCCGTGACGCCGCTCGGCCGCTTCATCCTCGCCACCCTGTGCGGCCTCGTGCTGGCAGGGCTCGTCCACGTCGCGGCGGTGCTGGCGATCCCCTACCTCGCCACCGGGGACGCGCTGAGCCAGGCCCGCGCCACGCTCGCCAACGACACTTCGGTGCTGGTCCACGCCGTCGAGACCGGCGGCAAGGCCGAGGGCGCGCCGGCGGCGGGCTGGCTGCCGCGGCAGGACCCGGCAGTGGCGGTCGGCGTCTGCGCCTACGACCTCGACGACGGACCGGTGCGGATCACCGCCGAGACCGGCCCGCTCCTCGAGACGATCGCGCTGCACGGCCGCAACGGCGCCTATTACGCCATCACCGACCAGGCGGCCCTGCGCGGCACCGTCGAGCTGGTGATCATGACCAAGCGCCAGTACGACGAGGCGCTGGCGAGCGCCGACGAGGACGAGCGCAACCGCGACATGCGGATCGTCGCCCCGAGCCGGGAGGGCTTCGTCAGCATCCGGGTGCTGGCCGCCCTGCCGAGCCAGCAGGCGCTCGCCAACGAAGCCGCCCGCTCGGTGTCCTGCACCATCGACGGGCCGGACGAGTAGGCCGCAGGCCTCGTTGTCCTCGGGCATCGACACGTCGATGCCCGTTCGGGCTGGTCCTGGCGCCGTCGCACGCATCCGTTCGAAGGCGCGGCGGACCTATCCCTTGCGCACCAGCACCGCAGGGCCGGGCTCCGGCGGGACGAGGCCGCAGCGCGCCTCGGCATCCGGCGGCAGCAGCGGGTCGAGGAGGCTGCGGCGCGAGTCGAGGAACGCCAGGGCGCGCTCGCCGGCCACCGCCTCCTCCTCGGGGGCTGCGACCAGCAGGTGCTCGAGGGCGTAGCGGTAGGACGCCGCCCGGGCGCCCGTCTCCAGCCGCACCCATGCGATGAGGCAGCGGTTCTCGGCCACCCGCATCGCGGCGCTGCGCACGTCGCGGTCGTCGAGGGTGGTGATGAAGGGCAGGCTCTGGAGCCGCGTCAGGTCCGCCCGCACCACCCGGGACGCGGTCTCGGCGAAGGCCGGCACGAGGCGGCCGTCCGCCACCATGTCGTCCGAAAGGCGCCGGTAGCGCGATATCGCCGAGCGGTACGGTCCGGCGGTGATCGCCTCGTAATAGGCGGCGGGGTCCGACAGGCGCCAGCCGACCGGCAGCACCCGGGCACGGGTGAGGTTGTCGAGGGCGGCTTCGAACAGGCTGCGCTCGCGCGCCGGCATCAGGAAGCGCCAGGCCCGGTCGCGCAGCGCCCGCTCGTCCTCCGTGAAGGGAAACAGCGAGGCCGCCTCGCCCCGCTCGCGCGCGGCGAGCGTGCCGGCGGCGTCGATCAGGCTGTTCCAGGCGGTGGGCGCCGGGCGGCCGAAATCGCCCTGCTGGACGCAAGACGCCACCAGGGGGGCGGCGAGCAGCACGCCGCCGACGACGAGACCGCGCGCGGACATCGCCCGGGAAGCAATGGCCCGGAGAACCGTGACATGGGGAGCCATGACCCGGAGCCTCGGCTCAGCGCGTGCAGCGCCGCTCGGGGGCGGGCAGATCGGTCTCGGCGGGATCGGGCAGCCTCTCATAGCGCACTCCCGTGAACAGCAGAATCGTGCCGCGGACCGGGTCCGCCGCAGGGTGATCGACCGGGCCGGACGCGGCCTCGCCCGCGCCGCCCGCCCGGGTCGTGCCGCCCGCCCGGCGCGGGCCGCCGGCCCGGAACGGGATGATGTCCGCTGAGGGACGTCGCTGGTGGCCGATCATGCGCGCTCTCCCGCCTCTCCACGTCCCTCCGGGACCGCCGCCCGTCGCGGCTTCACGGATCGACCAAAGCACGGGCATGGTTAACGGACTGTTTCCGAGCCGCCGTTCCCGAGGGGCCGCCGGGACTTCGGCGTAAACCATCGGTGAGCGGAGATGCGCGAACCGGGCCGTCATCCCCGTTGTCCCCAGGCCCCGGGCCGACCCGTGCCCGCAGCCTTAAGCGTCGCTTTACGCGCGGCCTCGCATTCTCGGGATCGCTTTCATGTCCTGCGTAACCGATCGCCCATGGCCCGCTCCGCCGCCGACGCTCCGCCGGACCTGTCCGGCCTCCTCGATCTCGCACGAGACCGGCGTCTCGACATGAAACCCGTGCTGCTGCGGGTGCAGACGGACCTCTTCCGGGCCGCACCGGTGCGGGACGTCGCGACGATCCGGGCCTTCGAGGCCCTGGCCTGCGGGCTGATCCCGACGGTGGACGCCGCCACCGCCGAGATCGTCGCCCAGAAGCTCGCGCCGCTCCCCGACACGCCCCAGAGCGTACTGGCGCTGCTCGCCGCGCAAGGCGGCGGCGCCCGCGACGCGGTGCTGGCCGGGAGCCCGGTGCTCACGACCGCCCTGCTCGAGGCCGCCGGCAGCGGCCCGGGCCTCGACGCGGTGTTGGCCCGCCGGCCCGACCTCGGCCGGGCCCTGGTCGAGGACCTGAGCCTGCGCGGCGACCCGGAGGTCGACCTCTCGCTCGCCGGCAACCCGGGGGCGCCGCTCGCCGGGCCGGCCCTGGAGCGGCTGGTGGAGCGGGCGCGCCGGCGGCCCGATCTCGCAGCCCTGCTGCTCACCCGAGACGACCTGCCGGCGGTCGACCTCGCCCCGCTCTACCTCCAGGCCGAGCCGGAGCGCCGCACGGCGATCCGCGAGGGCGTCGCCGCCCGCGCCGCCCTGCGGCCGCAGGGCCGGGCAGGGATGCGCGCCGCTGGCGCGGCGCTCACCGCCTTCGCGGGCCGGGGCGAGCCGGAGAGGTTCGAGGCGGCGCTCGGCGAGGCGCTCGGCATGCCGGGGGCGTGCTTCCGCGCCACCGAGCCGGAGCGGCGCGACCTCCTGGCGCTCGCCCTGCGGGCCGCCGACCTCGCCGAGGAGGAGGCGGTGTTCATCTTCCTGCGCCTCGATCCCTCGATCGCCCGCTCGGTCGACGCGGTGTTCGGCCTGACCCGACTGTTTCGCTCGATGGACGCCGCCACGGCGCGCGACCTCGTCGCCTCGATCCTCGGCGGCGAGCCGACCGCGCGCAGCGCCACGCCCGACCAGCACCGCCCGGCCCACGGCCCGGCCTCGCCGCGCCTGCGCCCGGCGGCGACCGCCGCCCCGGCCCTGCGCCCCGCCCTGCCGGAGCGCACTCGCAAGACCCGGTGAGCCGGGCTCGGCGTGCGGAGCGCGGCGGTTTCACCTCGGCCGCGAAATGGTCTAGGCACGGCATCCGGAATGCCGTGCCGCCCGTGACGGGCGAAGCCGCGGCGACAGAACGAGAAACCGTCGCGGAGGACGTTCGTGAGTGCCAGCCTGCCGGTCGCGCTGCCCGACATCGGTGACTTCAAGGACGTCCCGGTGGTCGAGATCCTGGTCAAGCCCGGGGACCGGATCGCCGTCGACGACCTCCTGATCAGCATCGAATCCGACAAGGCCACCATGGAGGTGCCCTCGCCGGTGGCGGGCATCGTGTCCGAGATCCTGGTCGCGCCCGGCACCCGGGTGTCGCAGGGCACGCCGATCCTGATGGTCGACACCTCCGGCGAGGCGGGAGCGCCCGCCCCCGCCGCATTGTCCCCTGCCCCGCAGGCTCCCACCCCGCAGCCCCCCGCCCCGCGGCCCCCCGCCCCCGCCGAGGCCCCGGCAGCCCCGGCGGCCGGTAGTACGCCCGCATCCCCCGTCCCGTCCGAGGCCCACGCCACCCCGTCGGTGCGTGCCTATGCCCGCGAGCTCGGCGTCGAGCTGGCCGGCATCGCCGGCTCAGGGCCCCAGGGGCGCATCCTGCGCGAGGACGTGCTGGCCTTCGTGCGCGGCCAGATGGCCGCCCCGGCTCCTACAGCCCCGGCGCCCACCGCCGCCCCGGCCGCGCCCGCATCCGGGATCGGCGCCGGCCTGCCGCCCTGGCCGCAGGTCGACCACGGCAAGTTCGGCCCGGTGCGGCGCGAGTCCCTGTCGCGCATCCAGCAGATCTCCGGCCAGGCACTGACCCGCAACTGGCTGACGATCCCGCACGTCACCAATTTCGACCACGCCGACGTCACCGAGACCGAGGCGCTGCGCCGCGAGCTGAACGGGGCCGCCCGCCCCGGCAGCCACAAGGTCACCATGGTGGCGATCCTGATCAAGGCGGCCGCCGCGGCGCTGCGGGCCCATCCGAGCTTCAACGCGGCGCTCGACGGCGACGGCCTGATCCTGAAGGACACCGTCCATGTCGGCTTCGCGGTCGACACGCCGCGGGGCCTCCTGGTGCCGGTGGTGCGCGACTGCGACCGCAAGGGCCTCGTCGAGATCGCCCAGGAGATGGGGGAACTCGCCGAGCAGGCCCGGTCCGGCACGCTGCCGCCCGCCGCGATGCAGGGCGGCGGCTTCTCGGTCTCCTCGCTCGGCGGCATCGGCGGCGACGGCTTCACCCCGATCATCAACGCGCCCGAGGTGGCGATCCTCGGCGCGGCGCGCTCGCGGATCGAGCCGGTCTGGGACGGCAGCACCTTCCAGCCCCGCCTGATCCTCCCCTTGAGCCTGTCCTGGGACCACCGGGCGGTGGACGGCGCGGCGGCGGCCCGCTTCCTGTCGCACCTCGCCGCGGTGCTCGCCGACCTGCGCCGGGGCGCCCTGTGATCCGGGCGGCCGTCGAGGCCGACCATCCGGCCCTGGCGCGGCTCTTCGAGGAGATGCAGGCCTACTACGCCGTGCCCTGCCCGCCCCGCGGGGAGATCGAGGCGTCGCTCGCCGGACGCCCGGCCGGCACCGAGATCCTGGTGGCGGAGGAGAGCGGGGCCCTCGCCGGCTTCGCGGCCTTCTCGGCGATCTATCCAGGCCCGGGCCTCGCCGGCGGCCTCTTCCTGAAGGAGCTGTTCGTCGGCGCCCGCTACCGCGGCAGCGGCCACGGCCGCGCCCTGGTGCGGGCGGTGGCCGCGCAAGCGGTGGCGCGCGGGTTGAAGCGCGTCGACTGGACGGCGGATGCCGGGCAGCCGGCGCTGCTCGCGTTCTACGAGGGGCTCGGGGCGGCGCCGAAACCCGACAAGGTGTTCTTCCGGCTGGACGGGGAGGCGTTGTCGCGGCTCGGCGGGCAGGGGTGATACGAGCTGCGCCGCTTGCGCGGGATCGGCGAGCCGGTGCCGGTCCACAAGTTCATCTGAGATCCGGCGCCACGCCCTGATCGACGAGGCCGAGGCGCGGCACCACGGTGCCGGGGGCGAGGATCGCGCCCGGGGCCACGACGGCGTTGGCGCCGAGCCGCGCCCCGTCCCCGACGAGGGCGCCGAACTTGGCACGCCCGGTCTCGATCAGCCTGCCGTCGTACCGGAAGGCCACCGTGGCGCCGGGCCACTCGTTGCGGTGGTTGGCGATGACCGCGCCGGCCTCGAGGTTGACGGCCCGGCCGATCACGCTCTCGCCGACGAAGTTGAAATGGGCGAGCGCCGTGCCGGCGAACAGGAACGAGGCCTTCAGCTCCGAGCCGGGCCCGATCGTACAGGCCTCCTCCAGCCAGACGCCGCCCCGCAAGGTGGCGCCGTGGCCGATGAAGCAGCGCGGCCCGACGACGAGCGGGCCCTTGAGCACCGCGCCGGGCTCGATCCGGGTGCTGGCATGCACCGCCACCTCGTCGGCGACGGAGAAATCCGCGCCCAGGCCGGCCAGCAGCCGGCGGACGATGTCGTCTGCCGCGCCCGTGAGCGCCCAGGGCGGCTCGGCGGCGAGATCCGCGAGGGCGGAGGCGGGCAGGGCCGGGATGTGACGTACGAGCAGGTTCACGGCCGTCACGAACCCCGGGGGCTCAGTCGCAGACGCGGACGCGGCGGATGTAGACGTCGCCGAACTCGTCGATCATCCGGCGGCGGACGGTGTAGCACTCGGGGCCGTAGGCCGGGGCGTAGCCGTAGGCCGGCCCGCCATAGACGGGGGTATAGCCGTAGGCAGGAGCCGGCGCGTAGCCGTAGCCATACCCGTAGGCCGGGCGCGAGCCGGCCGCGATGGCGCTGCCGAGGGCGAGGCCGCCGACCGCCCCGAGGGCGAAGGCCGGCCCGGCCCGCCAGCGCGCCTCGGCCGGGGCGGCGCCGACCAGGGTCACGCTCGCCAGGGTGGCCGCGGCCACGCAGATGGATGCGATGCGCTTCATGGCAGATCCCCATGACGTAAGGGTTGAACAAGCATTCGCGAGCACATCAGACCCGATGACCGTGGTCCCTGCGTGCTCGTTGTCCCGTTTATCGCACCGCCAGGCTGAACGGAGGCTGAAGCTTGGGCACAGGATTCCTTCAGCCTGCTATGCGGCGTCGGCCGTCGGCTTCGCCCGGACGATGCGGTGGCCGGATACCTCGGCGCCGGCCTCCGGGGCGAGGCGGCGGAACGACAGCGCCGAGAGCCCCGAGAGGATCGCCACGGCCAGGAAGGCAGGCCCGAAGTCTTCCGCCCGGATCTCGGTGCGGCCGTGCCACTCGGACGCCGACTGGAGCACGAAGGCCCCGAAGGCGACGCCGATGCTCAGGGACAGCTGCTGCGCCACGCTGGCGAGGCTCGTCGCCGCGCTCATGTCGCGCGGGTCGACGTCGGCGTACGCGATGGCGTTGACGGCGGTGAATTGCAGCGAGCGGAAGCAGCCGCCGACGAGGAGCACCGCGATGATGAGGGCGTGCGGCGTGCCCGCGGTGAACAGGCCGTTGACGGCGAGGAGGCCGGCGGCGACCACCGCGTTCAGCGTCATCACCGCCCGGAAGCCGAAGGCGCGCAGGATGCGGGCCGCGATCGTCTTCATGAACAGGGCGCCGGCGGCGGCCGCGAAGGTGATGAGGCCCGAATGCAGCGGGTCGAGCCCGAAGCCGAGCTGGAGCATCAGCGGCAGCAGGAAGGGGATCGCCCCCGTGCCGATGCGAAACAGGCTGCCGCCGAGCACCGCCGCCCGGAAGGTCGGGTAGCGCAGGAGGTCGAGGCGGATCACCGGATGCTCCACCCGGCGGCTATGGGCGAGGTAGAGCCCGCACAGCACGACGCCCGCCCCGGTGCAGGCCCAGGACACCGCCTCCGGCAGCAGGTGGCGCCCGCTGGAGGCGAGCCCGAGCATCAGGCTGGCGAGCCCGGCCCCCGACAGGACGAAGCCGAGGAGGTCGAGGGGCGGGCGCTCCTCCTCCTTGACGTCCTGGAAGTAGCGGGTGGCGAGCAGGATGCCGGCGAGCCCGATCGGCAGGTTGATGAAGAAGATCCAGCGCCAGTGGAGCGCCGTGGTGATGAAGCCGCCGAGCGGCGGGCCGATCACCGGGCCGACCAGCGCCGGAATGGTCAGCGTCGCGAGCGCCTGGACCAGCTCGCCCTTGGGCACGCTGCGCAGGAGCACGAGGCGCCCTACCGGCACCATCATCGCTCCGCCCATGCCCTGCAGGAAGCGGGCGGCGACGAACCAGCCGAGCGAGTTCGAGGCCGCACAGGCGAGCGAGCCGGCCATGAACACCGCGAGCGCCCAGCGGAAGACCGTGCGGGCGCCGTAGCGGTCGGCGGCCCAGCCGCTGATCGGGATGAAGATCGCGAGGCTGACCAGGTAGGAGGTCAGGGCCAGCTTCAGGGCGATCGGGTCCTCGCCCATGTCCGCGGCGATCGCCGGCAGCGACGTGGCGAGCACGGTCGAGTCCGTGTTCTCCATGAACAGGGCCGTCGCGACGACGAGGGGGACGATCCGGACGGTGCGCATGGCACCGTATCTAGCGCTCGCCCGGAACGCCGGAAGCGCGAATCGGCGGGGCCTGCCCCGTCATCCGTGCGGGGCAGGCCGATCCCGGCGTTACGCGGCCGCCACCGGGAGCATCCCGTCTCCGGCCGCGCGCCGGGGCGCCGGGGCGTGGGCCACCGGCAGCACGCCGTCGTCGGCGAGCGTCACGAAGGCGCTCCCGTCATAGGCCAGCAGCGCGCCGGTCTCGATCTCGAAGAACCAGCCGTGGAGCGCGAGCCGCCCCTTGGCGAGCGCCGCCGCCACGCTCGGATGGGTGCGCAGGTGGGCGAGCTGCGCCACCACGTTCTCAAGGGCGAGCGCCCGCAGGCGCTCGGTCGGTCCGAGTTCGGCCGGGTAGGCCTCGCAGACGATGCGGTCGGCGGCGTGGCTGTGGCGCAGCCAAGCGGCGACGTTCGGCATCGCGTCGAGGGCGCCGGGCTGCATCAGCCCCTTCATGGCGCCGCAATCCGAGTGGCCGCAGACCACGATGTCGCGAACCCCGAGCGCCACAACCGCGTACTCGATCGCTGAGGAGACGCCGCCGTTCATCTGCGAGAAGGGCGGCACGATGTTGCCGGCGTTGCGGCAGACGAACAGCTCGCCGGGCCCGGCCTGGGTGATGTGCTCGGGCGAGACCCGGGAATCGGCGCAGGCGATGATCAGGGCCTTCGGCTGCTGCCCGTCGCGCACGAGGCGCCGGTACATCTGCCGCTGGCCCGGAAACACGCTGCCGCGGAAGGTCGAGATGCCCTGGATGATGCTGCTGTCCACGAGGTGTCCTTGTGCGGGAATGAGGTGCGGGAACGGGAGGATGCGGGCAACGCCGCGATCCGTCGGGATGGTGGCTCGCGGCCGGCTCGTACGGACCCCGCTCCCGCCGCTTGCGCGGAGAAGCGAGACGATCCGCAAGTCACCGACTGTATTTCCCGGCGATCCGTCGTTGCCGCGCCGATAATGAGGACAATGACGGAGACGATGTTCCGGGGATGTGCGGGTACGCACCCGGGTTGATCCTGCGAGATAATCCCGGGCCCGGGCGGCATTGTGCGGCGGCGCACGCGCTATCGGTGGATCGCAGGACGACATCGGACGGGACGGCGCCGCGAGGCGTCCGCCCGCGCGGAATCGGTCGCCGCCGGCGGCCCCGGCTTGACCGCTCCGGCCCCCGCGGCCCATACCACCGGCAGCATCGAGGAGGCCCATGGTCACCACCGCGAGACGGCCTCCGGGCCTGCCCCCGCGCTCCGGACCGGCGCCGGCCCTGCGGCGTCCGGGCGCCCCCGCCCCGCGGTTCCGTCGCCCGCTCTGATGGACCGCGATCCGATCGTCTTCGCCTGGCGCAGCGCCAAGCGCCGGCACGCCGCCGCCATCGCGGTCGCCCTCGGGCTCGGCGCGCCCCTGGTCGGGCTCGGGCTGCTCGCCCTGCGCGATCTCGTCGACGAGCTCCTGGCCCTTGCCGAGCCGGGGCGCGGGCCGATCCACTTCCTGCACCTCGTCGTGCCGTTGCCCGAGCGCCTCGGCGGCCACGGGCTGGTGCTGGTGCGCGGCTGGCCGCTGCCCGAGAGCGCCCTGACCCTGTGGGCGCTCGGCGCCCTGATCCTCGTCGCCCTGGCGCTCGCCGGGCTCGGCTGGGGCGTGGCGCGGCTCTGCGTGACGGCGCAGGCCGAGGCGGTGCGCCGCCTGCGCGAGGTGGCCGAGGACGCGATCCTGCGCTCCGGGCCGGCCGCCCGGGACGACGCCCGGGCGCTCGCCGGCCAGGTCGGGGCGGCGATCCGCGCCGCCGACGGGCTCCTCGCCGTCGGCATCCTGGTCCCGGCGCTCGCCGCGGGCAGCGTGCTCCTGGCGCTGGCGGTCGCGGCGGCGGTGGCGCCGCGTCTCGTGGCGGCGGCGGGCATCAGCCTCGTCGCCGCGGCGCTCGCCCGCCAGCTCCTCATCGCCAGGACCGAGCGCCGGGACGACCAGCGCCGGCTCGAGGGCGCCGCCCTCGAGCGCGGACTGACCGACCTCGTGCGGCGGCTGCCGGCGGTGCGGGCCCACGGCACCACCGCCTTCGAGCATGCCCGCCTCGGCCACGTCGCCGAGCGGGCGCGCCGGGCCCTCACCGAGACCGAGAACGACCTCTCCCGCGCCCGCGCCCCGGCCCTCGCCCTGGCGGTGCTGGTGCCGACCGTGATGCTGGCGGCCGCCCTGTGGCAGGCCCCCGCCCCCGCCGCGCCGGTGAGCGCCGGCGGCCTGTCGGCGGTGCTGGGGGCGCTCGCGATCGCCTCGAGCGCGGTGGCGGCCTTCCTGCGCCAGAGCCGGCGGCGCCGCGCCGCCCTGCCGGCCTTCCGGGAGATCGCCCGCGCGGCCGCCTCGCTGGAGGCCCGCGCCCGGGCGCCGCGCCGGCTGCGCAGCCAGTCCGCTCCCCTGCCGGACGGCGGGCCGATCGTGCTCTCGACCGTGGCGGCCTACGATCCGGCCTCGGGCGAGCGCCTGATCGGCCTCGATCTCTCGCTGCCGATGCCGAGCCACGTCGCGATCCTGGGCGACCGCGGCAGCGGCAGCCGGGTGCTGGCCGCCCTGATCGCCGGCCAGCTCGAGCCGACCGCCGGGGCGGTGACCTATGCGGGCACCGACCTGCGCTCGGTCGAGCCGGCGGAGCGGGCGCGCCGCATCGCCTATGCGGGCGGCGAGCCGGTGCTGATGAGCGGCACGCTCCTGCAGAACATCCTCTACGGCGATCCCGCCTTCGCCGACGGATCGAGCCCCGACGCGAGCACGCCCAACGCCGGCGAGCTGGAGGAGCGCCTGGTCGAGGCGCTGTCGGTCACCGGGCTCGACCGGCTGGTCTACGGGCGCGGGCTGGCCAGCGTGCTGCCGCGCCGCCTCGACGCCACGACCGCCGCGGCCATCGTCGAGACCCGGGACGCCCTGCGGGCGGCGCTCGCCGCCGACCACGCCGCGCATCTGATCGAGCCGTTCGACCCCGCCCGCTACAACCGCCAGGCGACGGTGGGCGAGAACATCCTGTTCGGCGCCCCGGTCGGCTCGGCGTTCTCGGAGGCGCGGCTCGCCGGCCACCCCTTCACCCGGGCAGTGCTGGAGGCCGAAGGCCTGACCCGGCCGATGACCGAGATGGGGCTCGCCATCGCCCGGGCCACCGTCGAGATTTTTTCCGACCTGCCGGACGACCACCCGCTCTTCGACGCCTTCTCGCTGTTTCCGGCCCGCGAGCGCGGCTTCTTCGAGGACCTGGTGGCGCGCCAGCCCGAGGCCTCCGGCTGGCGCCGCGGCCCCGCCGGCCAGCGCGACCGCGCCCGGCTGATCGGCCTGTGCCTGCGCTACAGCGAGACCCGGCACCGCTTCGGCCTCATCGACGAGGCGATGGAGGCGCGCCTCGTCGCGGCGCGGCGCACCTTCGCGGCCCTGCTGCCGGCCTCGCTCACCGGCTCGGTCGAGTTCTACGATCCCGGCAAGGTCACCGCGGCGGCGAGCCTGGAGGAGAACCTGCTGTTCGGCCGCGTGGCCGGGGCGGAGGCCGGGGCGGGCGCACGGGTGCGCGCCCTGATGCAGGCGGTGCTGCGCGAGCGCGGCCTCGAGCGCACGGTCTACCGCTTCGGCCTGGCGAGCCAGGTCGACCCGCGGGCGGCGGAGAGCGGGCTCGGCGGCCGCGACGGCTTCACGCCGTTCGAGCGCGCGGCGATCGACCTCGCCCGCTGCCTTGTGCGCCGTCCCGACATCCTGGTGGTCGGCCTCGCCCTCGACGACCGCGGCGCCCCCGAGGTGATGGCGGGCATCGAGCGGCTGCGGGCGGCGCGGGCCGGCCGCGGCCTCGTGGTCTGCCTGCCGGCCGAGTGCCGGCCGGACGAGGCCGCCCCCTTCGACGTCGTGCTGCGGGCCGAGCGCACCACCGTGGTGCGGGCCGGCGGGCCGCCGGATGCCGCGCGGACCGCGCCGTTCGGGGACCGGGCCGCCGCGTCGTCCCCGGCGACCGAGTCATCCACAGAGCCGGTGCGGGACCGCACTCGCTTAACGGCAGATTAGGCCGTCCGGGGGAACCTTCGTCTTGTGCTCACCGTTCGTGCTGCACATCTTTCGTGTAGAGTTCCCACCCGTGTCTTGCCGGTCTGTCCGGCCGGAGCATTCGCCATGTGCGTTGTCGCACATCCATCCCCTGCAACCCCCATCACGGTCACCGGCATGACAACGAGGGGTCCTCTCATGGAAGCCGGCTTGACGCTCCGGTTCTGGGGCGTCAGGGGGTCGACCTGCGCCTCGGGCCCCGATTTCGTGGAATTCGGCGGGCATACGCCCTGCGTCGAGGTCCGCTGCGGCGAACGGCTGTTCGTGATCGATGCCGGCACCGGCATCAACGCGTTCGGTGCCCACCACCGCGACCGGGTGCCCCAGCGGGTGGACCTGCTGCTCAGCCACCTCCACCTCGACCATGTCGGCGGCCTGCCGTTCATGAAGCCGGCGGTCCTCGACCCCTCCCGCGAGATCCACACCTGGTGCGGCAACCTCGACGGGCAGAGCGCCGCCGAGCCCCTCGACCGGCTCTTCTCGCCGCCGCTCTTCCCGATCACCCTCGACATGTTCCCCGCCCGCTTCGTGCATCACGGGTTCCGGGCCGGCGAGAGCCTGACCTTCCCGGACGGGGCGGTCGTCGACACCATCCCGCTGCAGCACCCCCAGGGCGCCACCGGCTACCGCTTCCGGCATGCCGGCCGCTCGGCCTGCTACATCAGCGACCTCGAGCATTCTGAGCCCTGGCCCGACCCGGCGCTCCTCGACTTCGTGCGCGGCGCCGACCTCGTGGTCTATGACGGCATGTTCACTCAGGGCGAGTACCCGTCCTGCCGCGGCTGGGGACACTCGACCTGGCAGAAGGGCGTCGAGCTGTGCCAGGCCGGCGGCGTCGGCAAACTCGCCATCGTGCACCTCTACCCGCAGCACACCGATTCGCTGCTGCGCGACCTGGAGGTCCAGATGCAGGGCCAGATGCCCGGCGCCTTCGTGGCCCGCGAACGCCAGGAGATCACCTTCGCGGCCGTCGCGGAGGCGAGCCCGCGACGGCGGGTCGCCCAGGTCGCCTGAAGTCGCCCCGATCGGGTGGTGCGATCGGGGTTGCCCGATCAGAACGCCGTCGCGGCCCAGCCCGAGAGAAGGCCGGCGCCCAGCACCAGCACGAAGGCGGCGGCCCACAATTCGAGCACGCCGACCGCGATCGCCCCGCCCTGGCCGCGCCCCCCGGCGAGCCGCAGGGCGAGCGCCTTGGCGAAGACCGCGAGCGCCGCGAGGATTCCGGTGGTGATCGCGGTGCCGAGTGCCATCGCCAGGGTCGCGGCGACACCCGCCCACAGGATGCCCTGCGACAGGGCGAAGACCAGCACCAGGATCGCCCCGGCGCAGGGGCGGGTCCCGGCGGCCAGCACCACGCCGGCCTGCTCGCGCCAGCCCGCCAGCCGCTCGACCCTGGTTCCGTCGGCAAGACCGGCATGGCCGCAGCCCGGCCCGCAGGCCGGCCCCGCCTCGCGGTTGAGGAGGCGCGCGAGTTGCCCGGCCTTGCGCCAAGTCACCGCCGCGCCGAGCACCGCCACGCAGGCAAAGCCCGCAGTCTCGATCACCGTGCCGGCCTGGTTGAGGCCGGCGGCGGTGAGGCGCAGCACCACCGCGCCGCCGCCGACCAGCGCCAGGGCGACGACCGCCTGGAGCAGGGCCGCCAGCAGGCTCAAGGTGAAGCCGCGCTTCAGGGCGCGCTCGCCGGCCATCAGGTAGCCGGCGATCACCGCCTTGCCGTGGCCGGGCCCGGCGGCATGCAGCACCCCGTAGGCGAAGCCGAGACCGATGAGGGTCGGGGCCCCGTCCCGGCCGTCCTTGACCGCCGAAACCGCGGCCTGGAGCGCCCGCGAGAAGCCGGCCTGCATGGCGAGCAGCCAGGCGCCGAGGCTCGTGGCGCCGTTCGGGCTCGCCTCGCGAAAGCCGATGCCGAAAGGCGAGCGCGGCGGCGCCCGGAAGCCGGGAGCCAGCAGCCCGAGCAAGGCGGCCAGCAGCGCGGCGGCCGCCAGGACCGCGAGGGCAGCCAGCAGCAGGCGCTGGAGCCCGCGGGAGGGGAGAGCGAGGGGAAGGGCGCGAGTCAGCACGCGACGACGATCCGGTTGGCAAACTGCACGCCGTAGGTCGAGGCGGCGGTGATCGCCTCGAAGAAGGCCTCCGACATGCCGGTGGCGGCGGGCGCAGGCGCGGTAGTCTTGGGCCGGTGCGCGGTGACGCGGCAGGCGGCCGGCGCGCCGACCAGCGTCGCGACCTCGCCGCCCTCGGCGAGGCTGAAGGCGACGAAGTAGGTCGGGTCGTAGACCTCGAGCGAGGCCGTGCCGGCGACCGGCGTCTTGAGCGGCAGGGTGAAGCGCAGGGTCAGCTGCCCGTCCGAGAAGGTCATCGCCGGTTCGGCGGCGGCGCCGAGATCGACCTTGCGGCCGTTGACCTTCAGCACCGTGAAGTAGGCGTTGTCGGCGAGGTTCTCGGCGTTGTCCCGGGCGAGCGCGGCGAGTGCGGCCGGGTTGACCGGCCCGGTCGTCGACTGGCCCAGCCCCTGGATCGCGAAGGCGGAATAGGTCGGATCGAAGGTCCAGGCATGGCGCACCGCCCGCAGGACCCCGTCGGGCCCGTAATCGAGCTCGGCCCGGGTGGCGATCCAGACGTGCGGATGCGCGAGAGCCGGCGTCGCCGCGGCGAGGGCGGCAGGCAGGAGGCCGACGAGGAGACGGGACGGGCGCAGCATGACGATGTCCTTCGGCGACGCTCGCCCGTCGTGGTGAAGCGGTGGTGAAGCGCGTCGCGCCCCCGGTGGCGCACTGGTCCCGCCGCATTGCGGCGGGAGCGGGGCGGTGGGGGACGGGCTCCGAAATACGAAGGACAGCGCCCGAACCCTCCCCTCTCTGCGGGGGAGGGTGGCACCCGGAGGGGGCCGGGAGAGGGGCAGCGCGACACTTCAGGATTAGGTGCCCTTCATCATGGTCGCGACCTCTCCGGAAGCGTCGTCCCCTCTCCCGCCCCGCTCCGCGGGGCACCCTCCCCCGCAGAGGGGGGAGGGTTCGGCCGGGAACCGCACATCAGCCCCCGCTCCAGCAGGTCGAGATGCCCGTCCAGGTAGGCCGGCCCGTCGAGGGCGTGGTCGTCGCCGAACATCAGCCGCCAGGTACAGGCCATGATGACGGGGGCGAAGAGCAGGTGGGGGAATTGCTCGGCGGCGGAAGGCCGGAACTCGCCCCGCTCGACCCCGTAGCGGACGACCCGGCGCAGGGCCTCCACCTCCGGGCCGATCACCTCGGCGCGCCAGCGATCGGCGAGGTCGGGGAAGCGGCTGACCTCCGCAAGCAGCATCCGGATGATCTCCCGGGTGCGCCGGTCCTCGACCATCTGCGCATATTCGAAGGCGAAGTGGGTGCGCAGGATCGCCATGGCGGAGCCCTGCGGGGCGGCGGTGAGGGCCGCCAGGTGCTCGCGCGAGGGACGGCTCATCTCGTGCATCGTGGCAAGGAACAGGTCCTCCTTGCTCGGGAAGTACAGGTAGATCGTGCCCTTGGTGATGCCGGCGCGGGCCGCCACGTCGTCGAGCTTGGTCGCCATGAAGCCGCTGCGGGCGAATTCCTCGAACGCTGCCTCCACGATCTCGCCGGGCCGCTCCTCCTTGCGCCGCCGGCGCTGTCCCGCCACTGCCATCTCGTACCCTTATTGACTGCCTGGTCAGTTATTAGTACGAGACAGGGGTCGCCTTCAAGGAGCGCGCCATGGCCCGCACGGTGATGTGCCCGTCCCGGATCCGCCGGTCTCGTCCAACCCAGCCGACCTGGCCCGGGTTCACCCGCCTGGCCAACGGCCTCGACCTGCACGCTCCCGCGTCCTCCCGCGCGCATCCGCTGCTGCCCCGGCGCGGCGCCGTGCCGGCGCTCGCCCTGGTGCTCGTCGCCATCGCCGGCCGGGCCGGGCTGCTCGCCTGGACCCGCATCGATCCAGTGGCGGCGCCCTGCACGACCTGCGTGGTCGAGCAGGGCCGGCTCTGAGCCGGCACGTCCTTTCGCCTTCGCCCCGGTCCGTCGCCGGGGCCTCACCCACAGATGCGGCGACGCCTCCCCTCGCGGGCGGCCCGCCGCATCTGGAAGGAGCGGCCGCACCCGCCCCCTCGCGGCCGCTCCTTCACATCCACCCCCCGCCCGTGCTGTCCTTCGGGGCTTCCCGTCCCACGCCGAACCGGTACGCTCGACGACCATGAGATCCAGCCCGACCCTCCGGGGCCTCCACCGCTCGGCCGTGGTCACCGCCCTGCTCCTTGCGGGACAGGTCCTCGGCGGGCAAACCCTCGCCGGCCAGGCCCGCGCCGACGCGCCCGCTCCGACGGCCAAGGACGAGGCGAAGCCGGCCGCGGCGCAGGACGCGGAACCTGCAGGCGCGCCCGCCGAGGTGCGGGTGGTCACCGCGGCGCTCGCCCCGGTCTCGGCCGAGGTCGTGCTGACCGGCGACATCCAGGCCAAGTTCCTGAGCAACATCGCGTTCCGGGTCAGCGGCAAGATCCAGGAGCGCCTGGTCGAGGTCGGCGAGCACGTCACCGCCGACCAGGTGCTGGCCCGGCTCGAGCCGCAGGAGCAGCAGGTCAACGTCGACACCGCGCAAGCCGCACTCGCCTCGGCCGAGGCGCTCTTGACCCAGGCCAAGGTCGGCTTCGAGCGCCAGCAATCCCTGATGCGCAGCGGCTACACCACCCGCACCGCCTACGACCAGGCCGAGCAGACCCTGCGCACCACCCAGGCCTCCGTCGAATCCGCCAAGGCGGCTTTGGGCAACGCCCGCGAGCAATTCTCCTACACCGAGCTGAAGACCGGGGTCGCCGGCATGATCACGGCGCGCAACGCCGAGGCAGGCCAGGTGGTCCAGTCGGGCCAGACCGTGTTCACGCTCGCCCAGGACGGGCCGCGGGACGCGGTGTTCATCGTCTCCGAGACGCTGCTCGCCGAGCCGCCGGAGGGCAAGACCGTCGACATCATCCTCCTGTCCGATCCACGGGTGCGCACCACCGGGACCGTCCGGGAGATCTCGCCGGCGGTCGATCCGTCCTCGGGCGGCGTGCGGGTGAAGATCGGCCTCTCGGCCGTACCGCCCGAGATGTCGCTCGGGTCGACGGTGGCGGGCCTCGGCCGCTTCCGCGCCCGGCAGGCGATCAGCCTGCCCTGGAGCGCGCTGTTTCGCTGGCAGGACCAGCCGGCGGTCTGGGTGCTCGATCCGGGCACCGGCACCGTCGCGCCGAAGACCGTCACGATCGACCGCTACGCCGGCTCGGCCATCGTGCTGTCGGACGGCGTCGCGCCGGGCGAGCGGGTGGTGACCGCCGGGATCCAGCTCCTGCGCCCCGGCCAGGCGGTCGCGGTGGTCGGGGAGGACGGGAAGTGAAGCACGTCCCCGCCCTCGCAGTCCTCGTCCTCCTCGCCGCCTGCCAGGAGAAGAAGGCCGAGGCGCCGCCGCCGGTGCGCCCGGTGCTGACCACGAAGGTCGAGATCCGCACCGCCGAGACCTTCGGGCCCTTCGCCGGCACGGTCGAGCCGCGCTACCAGACCCAGGCCGGGTTCCGGGTGCCGGGCCGGATGGTCGCCCGCGACGTCTATGTCGGCGATCTCGTGCCCAAGGGCGCGCGCCTCGCCGCCCTCGATCCCACCGTGCTGCAATTCGCCGTCACCCGGGCCCGGGCCGACGTCACCGACGCCGAGGCGCAGCTCGCCAACGCCAACGCCGTCGAGGGACGCCAGCGCACCCTGTTCGACGGCGGCAACGTCACCCAGGCCGCCCTCGACGCGGCGGTCGCCACCCGCGACACCGCCGCGGCGCGCCTGGCCCAGGCCAAGGCCGCCCTCCAGAAGGCGACCGACGAGCTCGGCTACGCCACCCTGAAGGCCGATGTCGACGGGGTGGTGACCGCCTGGAACGCCGAGGTCGGCCAGGTGGTGAGCGCCGGCCAGGTCGTGGTGACGCTCGCCCGCCCCGACATCCGCGAGGCGGTGGTCGACATTCCGGACGGGCTGATGGCCGGCATCAAGGCCGGCACCGAGTTCACCGTGACGCTCCAGGCCGCCCCGACCATCACCGCCAAGGGCCGGGTGCGCGAGATCGGGCCGCTGGCCGACCCCGCGACCCGCACGCGCCGGGTGCGCATGACCCTCACGGCGCCCCCGGAGGCGTTCCGGCTGGGCACCACCATCACGGTGGCCTTGGCCCGTGCCACCCCGCCGCGCATCACCCTGCCGGCCACCGCCCTGCTGCGGGAGGAGAGCCGCACCAGCGTCTGGGTGGTCGCGCCGGACGGCAAGTCGGTCGCCCGCCGCGAGGTCGCGGTGGTCCCGGTCTCCGACACCGCGCACCACGACGACGATGCGGTGACCTTGAGCGACGGCCTCAAGGCCGGCGAGACCGTGGTGGTGGCGGGCGTCCACAGCCTGAAGGACGGGCAGGCGGTGCGCCTGACCGCCTCGGGCCTCTGACCGCTCCCTGATTTTTTTCGCGCGCGGCCCGACCCGGCCCGCCTTCCAGACCCCTTTCAGCGCGAGGCCGCGCCCGATGAAGTCGTTCAACCTCTCCGAATGGGCGCTGTCGCACCGCTCCTTCGTCTGGTTCCTGATGGCGGTGGCGATCGTCGCCGGCGCGATGTCCTATCGCAAGCTCGGCCGCGAGGAAGACCCCGCCTTCGCGATCAAGACCATGGTGGTGCAGGCGGTGTGGCCCGGCGCCACGATCAGCGACACCCTCGACCAGGTCACCGACCGGATCGAGAAGGAGCTGCAGCAGATCGGCGCGGTCGACTACACCAAGAGCTACACCACGCCGGGCCAGGCGACGGTGTTCGTGAACCTGCGCGACACCACCCCGCCGCAGACGATCCCGTGGCTGTTCTACCAGGTCCGCAAGCGGCTCGGCGACATCAAGGGCACCTTCCCGCAAGGCATGCAGGGCCCGTTCTTCAACGACGAGTTCGGCGACGTCTACGGCAACGTCTACGCCTTCACGGCCGACGGGCTCTCGATGCGCCAGCTGCGCGACTACGTCGAGACGGTGCGCACCCGGATCATCAAGGTGCCGAGCATCGGCAAGACCCAGATCATCGGCGCCCAGAACGAGGTGATCTATCTCGGCTTCTCGACCCGCAAGCTCGCCGGCCTCGGCGTCGACGTGCAATCGCTGATCAAGACCCTGCAGGCCCAGAACGCGGTGGCGCCCTCGGGCGTGATCCAGGCCGGGCCGGAGCGGGTCTCGGTGCGGGTCGGCGGGCAGTTCACCGACGAGAACAGCCTGAAGGCGATCAACCTGCGGGTCAACGACCGCTTCTTCCGCCTCTCGGACGTGGCCGAGATCGAGCGCGGCTACACCGATCCGCCCGAGGCGCTCTTCCGCTACAACGGCCGGCCGGCGATCGGGCTCGCCATCGCCATGCAGCAGAGCGGCAACCTGCTCGAGTTCGGCGAGGCCCTGAAGTCCCGCATGCGCCAGGTCGAGGCCGAGCTCCCCGTCGGCGTCGGCATCCACCTCGTCTCGGACCAGCCCAGAATCGTCGAGGAAGCGGTCGGCGGCTTCACCAAGGCGCTGGTCGAGGCGGTGGTGATCGTGCTCGTGGTCTCGTTCCTGAGCCTCGGGATGCGGGCCGGCCTCGTGGTGTCGTTCTCGATCCCGCTGGTGCTCGCCATCGTGTTCGTCGTCATGGAGGTGATGGGGGTCACGCTGCAGCGCATCTCGCTCGGCGCCCTCATCATCGCGCTCGGCCTCCTCGTCGACGACGCGATGATCACCGTCGAGATGATGGTGTCGCGGCTGGAGGCCGGCGACAGCCTGCACAAGGCCGCGACCTTCGCCTACACCTCGACCGCCTTCCCGATGCTCACCGGCACCCTCGTCACCGTGGCGGGCTTCCTGCCGATCGGCTTCAACGGCTCGGCGGCGGGCGAGTACACCTACTCGCTGTTCGTGGTGATCGCGGCCTCGCTCCTCGTCTCCTGGGTGGTGGCGGTCCTGTTCGCCCCTCTCATCGGCGTGAAGATCCTGCCGAAGACCATGAAAGGCCACCACGAGAAGCCGAGCCGCCTGCTCAACGGGTTCCGGGCCCTGCTGCTGCCGGCGATGCGCTTCCGCTGGATCACCGTGGCCGCCTGCGTCGGGATGCTGGGTGCCGCCGTCGTCGGCATGGGCCACGTCCAGCAGCAGTTCTTCCCGGCCTCCGACCGGCCCGAGGTGCTGGTCGACATGACCCTGCCGCAGAACGCCAGCATCAGTGAGACCAAGGCGCAGATGGACCGGTTCGAGGAGGCCCTGAAGGGCGACTCCGAGATCAAGCGCTGGAGCTCCTACGTCGGCCAGGGCGCGATCCGCTTCTACCTGCCCCTCGACCAGCAGCTCTCGAACGCCTTCTTCGGCCAGATCGTGATCGAGACCGTGTCGCTGGAGGCCCGGGACCGCACCATGGCGCGGCTCAACGCGCTCGCCCGGCGCGACTTCGTCGGCACCGACGTGTTCATCCATCCCCTCGACCTCGGCCCCCCGGTCGGCCGGCCGATCCAGTACCGGATCAGCGGCCCCGACCTGCAGGTGGTGCGCGCGCAGGCGCTCAAGCTCGCCAACCTGGTGGCGCGGAACCCGCATGTCGGCCTGCCGACCTTCGACTGGAACGAGCCCGGCAAGGTCCTGCGGGTCGAGATCCTGCAGGACAAGGCGCGCCAGCTCGGCGTGACCTCGCAGGACATCGCCGGCATCCTCAACGGCGTGGTCGGCGGCACCACGATCACCCAGGTCCGCGACGCGATCTACCTCGTCGACGTGGTCGGCCGGGCGCAGGGGCCGGAGCGGCGGTCCGTCGACACGCTCCAGAGCCTGCAGGTGCCGACCGCCGGCGGCGCCACCGTGCCGCTGCTCGCCTTCGCCAAGATCCATTACGACCTCGAGCAGCCGATCGTCTGGCGCCGGGACCGGATGCCGACCATCACGGTGCGCGCCTCGATCACCGACGCGACCCAGCCGCCGACGGTCGTCGATGCGCTCGCCCCCGCGGTGGCGCAGTTCCGCGCGGAGCTGCCCGACGGCTACGACCTCGCGACCGGCGGCGCCGTGGAGGAGGCCGCCAAGGGCCAGGGCCCGATCGCCGCGGTGGTGCCGGTGATGCTGCTGGTGATGGCCTTCTTCCTGATGGTGCAGCTCCAGAGCGTGCAGAAGCTCTTCCTCGTCTCGAGCGTCGCCCCGCTCGGCCTGATCGGCGTCGTCGCGGCGCTGCTGCCGTCGGGCGCCCCGATGGGCTTCGTGGCGATCCTCGGCATCCTGGCGCTGATCGGCATCATCATCCGCAACGCCGTGATCCTGGTGACCCAGATCGACGAGTTCGAGGCCGAGGGCATGACGCCCTGGGACGCCGTGGTGGAGGCGACCTGCCACCGCATGCGCCCGATCCTGCTCACCGCGGCCGCCGCGAGCCTCGGCATGGTGCCGATCGCCCGCGAGGTCTTCTGGGGGCCGATGGCCTACGCGATGATCGGCGGCATCATCGCGGCGACCTTCCTGACCCTGTTCTTCCTGCCGGCGCTCTATGTCGGCTGGTACCGGATCCGGCCGCAGAAGACGGGCGAAGGGCACGCTCCCGGTCACGCTCCCGCCGGGACGTGAGGCCGGACTCGCACCACCCGCCCGCCGCTTGACTTCGAGCGCGCTCGAACCCCTAGCCTCGGATGCGTCGTGGCGAGAAGGTGCGCATGAGGATCGGGGAACTGGCCGCGCGTTCGGGACTGACCGCCCACACCCTCCGCTACTACGAGCGGATCGGGCTGCTCCCCTACGCCGACCGGAACCGGTCGAGCCACCGTGACTACGACGCATCGATCCTGACCTGGATCGCCTTCCTGGATCGTCTCAAGACGACCGGGATGCCGATCCGGGAGATGGTGCGCTACGCGGCCCTGCGAAACGACGGCCCCGCCACGCAGGCGGAGCGCCGCGAGATGCTGGAACGGCACCGCGCGCGCGTCCGCGCTCACGTCGCTGAGCTGCAGGATTGCCTTCTCGTCCTTGACACCAAGATCGCCGGCTATGCCGGCACCGACGAGAGGATGCAGGCGCATGACACAGGACCATCGGGCCGGCGACAGCCGGCTGGAACGCGGACGCCGGGCGCTCGCTGAGATCGACGGCCATGCCGGAGAGGCGGTCGTCGCCTCGCTCGCCGACATCGCCCCGGATTTCGCGACCTACCTGTTCGAGTTCCCGTTCGGCGACATCTACAGCCGCCCCGGCCTCGACCTGCGCGCCCGCGAGATCGCCACCATCGCGGCGCTGACCGCGATGGGCAACGCGACCCCGCAACTCAAGGTGCACATCGCGGCGGGACTGAACGTTGGTCTCTCGCGCGAGGAGATCGTCGAGATTCTCATGCAGATGGCGGTCTATGCCGGATTCCCGGCGGCGCTGAACGGCCTGTTCGCCGCCAAGGCGGTGTTCGCCGAGCGTGAGGCGGCCGGCTGAGCCGCTCGGTCCTCCGGTGGCGGGGCCGGTGATCCGGCTCCGCCTGCGGGTGCGCATCCGTGGGTACGCGACGAGTCGTGCGACTCTGGCGTGAATACGTCGAGACGAACAACAACCTTCCCTGGCGTTTCACCTCTCCTTGCGTAAGATGCGGCACACGCCAGTGTCCGTGGCGCCGGGAGGCAGGATGACCTCAACCATGATCGAAGCGAGCCGAAGCCCTGCGCCGCGGGGTGCGCCCGTGACCTTCGACGCGCGGCTCGGCGGCTTGACCCGGCTCGCCCTCAAGGGCGTCCTGCTCTCGCTCGTGACCTTCGGGATCTACCGCTTCTGGTACGTCACCGACCTGCGGCGCTACTTCTGGAGCCGCACCGCCGTCGACGGGTCGCCGGCCGAGTATACCGGCACCGGCAAGGAGCTTTTTCTCGGCTTCCTGGTGGCTCTGGCACTTCTGGTGCCGATCTATCTCGGCCTGTTCGCGATCTCGCTCGCGGTCCCGGCGCTGGCCCCGCTCTCGGTCGCGATCTCCTTCGTGACCCTGTTCGTGCTCGGGCAATACGCGCTCTATCGCGGGCGCCGCTACCGGGCGATGCGCACGCTGTGGCGCGGCATCCGGCTCGGCCAGGACGGGTCGGCCCTCGTCTATGCGGCCCGGGCGGCGGGCTGGTGGCTCCTCGTCTACCTGAGCTTCGGGCTCGCCTTCCCGTTCATGCGCGCGAGCCAGGAGCGCTATCGCGTCGGCCACACCCTGGTCGGTACGAGCCGGCTGAGCTCGATGGCGCGCGGCCGTGGCGTGCTGGGGCCGTGGCTGCTGCTGTATGTCGTCGGTCTCGGGATACCGATCGGGCTCGGCGTCGCGCTGCTGGTCGCCTCCGACTTCTCTCTGCCGGCCGACCTGATGGTGCCGAAGCCCGGCGGCAAGGCGGGCGAGACGATCCTCAACCCGGCCTATGCGGGCGCGACGATCGGCCACCTCGCGAACGCCCTGTTCGTCGCCGCCCCGGTCTGCCTCGTAGCAGCATTCCTGCTGTTTCCGTACTACCGCGCCCGCGAGGCCCGGGCCTTCGCGAACGCCCTGCGCCTCGGCGGCGTGCGTCTCGCCTCGACCCTGCGGGCGCGAACCTTCTACGCGGCCTATCTTCGCTACGCGGCAGCGCTCGTCGGCCTCCTGCTCGCACTGGGCCTCGGGGTCGGCCTCCTGACCCTGGCCGCGCAGCAGGCGGGGATCGGCGTGGTCCGCTGGGCCGTCGTCCTGGCCTATCTCGGCGGTGCGCCCCTGTTGGCGGTGCTCTATGTCCGCCTGGTGCAGGCCCGGCTCTGGGCCGCGGTCGCGACGAGCCTGACGGTCGTCGACCCGGACGAGCTCGCGGCGATCCTCGCCTCGGCCCGGGGTGCCGGCAGCGGCCTGCAGGAGGGCCTCGCCGACGCGCTCGACGTCGGCGGCGCCCTCCAGATCGGCTTCTGAGCGGTGGGACACCCGCTGCCGCAGACCTCCCCCGTCGAGGCCGAGGGCCGCTACTTCGACGGCCTCAGCGCGCGCCCGCACCCGGTGCGCCTGCGGCTCGACGAGCGGTTCCGGATCACGGGCGGCGCCGTCGCGAAGAACTGGGACCCGCTCGACCTCCGGGCGGCGGATGCGCCGCCGCCGCTGATGCGGGTCGGCCCAGGCCACGCGCCGGACCGGGTCGAGTTCGCGGATGCGGCGCTCGCCGCCGCCCTGGCGGAGCGCTGCCCGGACCTGCATCGGCGGGAGGGAGCGGGCGGCACCGCGCGCCTCGTGCTGTGGTCGGTCGCCGCCGGGATCTCGGTCCTGCTCGTCGCGCTTTTCGGCGTGCCGTACGTGGCACGTCTGCTGGTCCCGCTGGTGCCGGATACCGTCGAGGCGCGTCTCGGCGCCGTAGTCGAGCCGCAGGTGCTGCGCGTCCTGGGACATCCGCCGGCCTGCACCGGAGAAGCCGGGCGCGCCGCCCTCGACCGCCTCGTCGCCCGGCTCGTCGCAGCGCGGCGCCCCGACGGATCGCTGCCGGCGGACCTCGCGGTGAGCGTGCGGCGCCACGACATGGCGAACGCCCTCGCGCTGCCGGGCGCCCGGGTGATGCTCCTCTCGGGCCTGATCGCGCGGGCGAGATCGCCCGACGAGGTCGCGGCGGTGCTCGCCCACGAGCTCGGCCATGTCCGGGCACGCGATCCGACCCGCGCCCTGATCCGGGCCTCCGGCACGTCGTTCCTGCTGAGTCTCGTACTCGGCGACCTCACCGGTTCGACGGTGATCGTGGCGGTCGGCGAAGCGGTGCTCTCGGCGGGCTACAGCCGCGAGGCCGAGCGGGCAGCCGACGCCTACGCGGTCGATCTGATGACGCGCGCCGGCGGCAACGGCGCCGCCCTGGCCGACATCCTCGAGCGCATCGCCGCCGATGACGGACCGCGCGGGAACCTTGACGTCCTGCGCAGCCACCCCCTTACCGCAGAGCGCGCCACCACGATCCGCGCACTCGCCGGTCCCGGCGCAGCCGGGCGACGAATCCTGCCGGCCGACGCGTGGACCGCCCTGACGGGAATCTGTGCCCCCGCCGAGCGGGCGCCGCACGACGCAACGACGCCGTGAATGACGGTATGGAGGGCCCCCACGGAAGGCCCCCTCCCCTGCCCCCGGCTGTCCGGGGATCGGTCACGATCGACGTAAGGGCGCTTACATCAGCGCGGTTCGGCGCGACGAGCCAGTAAGCGCTCGGTG
>NZ_JACWCT010000159.1 GCF_016613415.1 Methylobacterium ajmalii
AGCATCGCCGAGAACGAGCCGGTCCAGAACTCCCAAGGCAGCCCTCCAAAAAGCAGCCTTCAATCACTTCTCGCCCAACCAGGAAACCCCAAGAGTCCACACCGCCTAGAGCGCTTCACGATCGCGCTGCAATCGCGAAGCACTCTAAGTCATTGTCTTGTCGCATTTTCTTCGACGAACCGGCATCCACTTCGTCGGAAAATGCTCTAGAATCGCAGGCTCCGACGGCGATGCCGTCGCGGCCGCGCGATCCGCCGGCCGGGGCGGGATCCGATCGATCGTCCCCCCTTGCGGCCTCGCCCTACCCCCGCCCCGCCCGCCGCGCCGACACGGTCGCCAAAGCCGCCAGGTCCTTCTCGCCGTCGCCGTGGGCGAGCGCGTCGAGCAGGCTGTCGCGGAGCACGCTGGCGAGCGGCATCGGCACCCGGACGGCCTCGGCGGCGGCGAGCGCCAGGCGCACGTCCTTGGCGCCGAGCGCCAGCCCGAAGCCCGGCGGCTCGTAGCGGGCGGCCGCGATCGAGGCGCCGTAGTTCTTGTAGACCGGTGCGGAAAAGATCGTGTTCGTCAGGAGGTCGAGGAGGTCGGCCGCCGGCACGCCGTGGGCCTCGCCGAGCGCCGCCGCCTCGCCCATCGCCTCGATTGCCGCGACGATCATCATGTTGCCGGCGAGCTTGACGGCATTGGCCCGGGCCGGCGCCTCGCCGAAGCGCCAGGTCTTCGCCCCCATCGCGTCGAGAAGCGGCTGCGCTGCGGCGATCGCCGCCTCGGGGCCGGCGGCCAGGATGTTGAGCTTGCCCGCCTCCGCCACGTCCGGCCGGCCGAAGACCGGGGCCGAGATATAAGGCACGCCGGCCCGGCCGTGGACCGCCGCCAGTTCCTCGGCGAGCGCGACCGAGATGGTGCTGGTGCCGAGATGGAGCCCCGGCCGCTCGGCCTGGTCGAGCAGGCCGCCCTCGACGATGACGGCGCGCAGCGCGGCGTCGTCGGCCAGCATCGTCACCGCCGCGTCGCCCCGGAACGCCTCGGCCGGCGTCGCCACCGGCTCGGCGCCGTGGGCGCGCAGGTCCTCGGCGGCTTGAGCCGAGCGGTTCCACACCCGGACCCGGTGGCCGGCCTTGACCAGGTTGAGCGCCATCGGCCGGCCCATCCGGCCGAGCCCGAGAAATCCGACATCCATCGCGATCCGTCTCCCGCGTCGTCGCGCGGGAGATAAGGCGGAATCGCCCGGCGTCAGGGCCTTACAGGCCGAGGAGCGCCGCCTTGTCGACGGACAGCACCTCGGCGATCTCGTCCAGCGCCTTGTGCTCCAGCTCGCTGATGCCGCCCTGGTCGGCGACGTCGGCGGCGATGAGGAAGACGTCCTGGCGCTGCTCCAGCGGCCGGTCGGCGATGCCGCCGACGAAGCGCAGGTTCTCCAGCCGCCCGGCCCGGCTCTTGGCCCGGGCGATCGCCTCGTGCAGTTCCTGCTCGAGCTTCAGCACGCCGTAGGACTTGTGCAGGATCGGGTTGTTGCTGAGGTCGGCGAGCGCCGTCTCGATCTCCTGCTCGTCGATCTCCTGGTCGGCCAGGATCACGGCGGCGGCCGCCGAGCAGGCGGCGTGCAGGAAGGCGGTGTCCCCCGCATAGGACATGACGACCCGACCGACCCGGGTGAAGGCATCCTGAAACAGCCCCATGGCACGTCCTTCGGTCAAGGTCCCTCGGCCGGCCGCGGACGGCCCTCCCCGCGCCCGTCCGGGCGCGCGATCGAGCATGGATGCCCGGGCCCGCGCCCGCCGGCAAGGGCGGCACCGGCCCGCGCGGCGCGGCGGAGTGCCGAGGACGGCGCTCCCGCCTACGAAAAACCGCCGGCGTGCCCCGCCCGACACGCGCGGGGCCCGACCCGGTGACCTCACATGGCGATGACCTGCCGGATCGCCTCGCCGCGGTCGAGCCGGTCGAAACCCTCGTTGATCTGGTCGAGGGTCAGGGTGCCGGTCATCAGCTTGTCCACCGGCAGGCGGCCCTGGCGGTACATCGCGATGTAGCGCGGGATGTCGCGGGCCGGGACGCAGGAGCCCATGTAGCTGCCGCGCACCACCCGCTCCTCGCCGACGAGGCCGACCGGCGGCAGGGTGAAGCTGTGGTTCGGGTTGGCGAGGCCGGCGGTCGCCGTGGTGCCGCCCCGGCGGGTGATCCGGTAGGCGGTGTCGAAGGCCTTGACCGAGCCCGCCATCTCCAGGGCGTAGTCGACACCGCCGTCGGTGGCGTCGCGGATCGCCGCGACCGCATCGGGATCGGAGGCCAGGAACGCGTCGGTGGCGCCGAGCTCGCGGGCGATCCGGAGCTTGTCCTCCGAGAGATCGACCGCGACGACCCGGCCGGCGCCGCTGGCCACCGCCCCGATCAGCGCCGAGAGGCCGACGCCGCCGAGGCCCACCACCGCGACGCTCTGGCCCATCTGCACCCGGCAGGTGTTCACCACCGCGCCGACGCCGGTCATCACCGCGCAGCCGAACAGGGCCGCCTCGACGAGGGGGATGTCGGGATCGATCCGCACGATCGAGCGGCGCGAGATCACCGCGTACTCGCCGAAGGCCGAGACACCGCTGTGGTGGCTCACCTCCACCCCGTCGCAGCGGATGCGCTTGGCACCGGACAGGAGCGTGCCGCGGCCGTTGGCGGCGTTGCCGGGCTCGCACAGGGCCCCGCGTCCCTCGCGGCAGGGCGCGCAGCCGCCGCAGGTCGGCACGAACGACATCACCACGTGGTCGCCGCGCCTGAGGTCGGTCACGCCGGGGCCGAGCTCCTCGACGACCCCCGACGCCTCGTGGCCGAGCGCCACCGGCACCGGCCGGATCCGGTCGCCGTTGATGACCGAGAGGTCGGAATGGCACAGGCCCGCGCCCGCGATCTTGACCAGCACCTCGTCGGGCCCGGGCGGGTCGAGCTCGATGGTCTCGATGGTCAGCGGCCGGGTCTCGGCATAGGGCCGCGCCACGGGGGCGTGGTGCAGCACGGCGGCGCGAACGCGTAGGGGCACGATTCATCCTCCCGGCGGGGCGCGTCTTGGTGCGGGCCCCGGCGGGATCAGGCTGGCAGCGGCCCTGCCGCCGGTCAACCGGCCGCGACGCATGCCGCCCCGGAGGGAGCCGGCCCGGGGCGGCTCACGCCGCGTCGTGCGCGCCGGCCCGCCAGAACGGGCGACGGGATTCGGCGACGGCCTCCCGGCGGCTCAGGCCGACATCGGCAAGCATCTCGTCGGTCATGCGGGGCAGGTCGCGGGAGAGGGCGCGCCGGGCCGACCAGCGGCGCAGCCAGCCCCGCAGGATCGCCACGCCGGCCAGGCGCGGTTCGTGCACGCGGCTCACGGTCAGCGTCCGCGGAGCGCCGGCGACGCGGTGCATCGGGAACGGGATGACGGTGGCGGCCACGGCGGATCTCCTTCTGTCTCGCCCCATCCCTACCCGGGCGGATCCTCGCCGTATATTGAGTTCTTCCACGCGCTTCGTGCGTAAAGCTCACGGATGGGCCCCATGCGCCAGTTGCCGCCGCTCGCCTCCCTGCGCGCCTTCGAGGCCGCGGCGCGCCTCGGTTCGGTCACCAAGGCGGCCGACGAGCTCGGGCGCACCCACGGGGCGGTGTCGCGCCAGGTGCGGGCGCTGCAGGAGCAGGCCGGCACCGCCCTGTTCGAGAAGGCCGGGACCGGCCTGCGGCTGACGCCGGCCGGCGAGGCCTTTCGCGGCGTGGTGGCGGGCGTGCTCGACGAGCTGGAGCGGGGCTACCAGCGGCTGCGCGATGCCGGGCGCGGGGCGACCGTCCACCTCGCCTGCGGGGCGACCTTCGCAATGCGCTGGCTGGTGCCGCGCCTGTCGGGCTTCTACCGCGAGCGGCCGACCGTGGAGGTCCGCCTCTCGATGACCTCGGCGCGGGCGCCGCGGGACGACGGCGCCGACCTGATGCTGAGCTGGGACCGGCTCGCCCGGCCGATCCGCGACGAGGCGCGGGCGATCCGCCTCGGCGATGTCGCCTTCGGCATCGTCTGCGCGCCGGCCTACCCGGTCCGGGCCGAGGGCGGGCGCCTCTGCGCCGAGACCCGGATCCGGCACGAGCACACGCCGCATTCCTGGCCGGCCTGGGAGGCGGCGACCGGCCGCGAGCTCGCGGCCGCGCGCGACATCGCCTTTCCGCATAACGGCCTGTGCATCGAGGCGGCGCTGTCGGGCCTCGGCGTCGCCCTGGTCGAGCAGATGCTGGTGCGCGACGACCTCGCGGCCGGGCGCCTCGTCGCGCCCGCAGGCTTCCACCGTTTCGCGAACGGCTTCGCGGCCCTTCCGGCGCCCGACCGTCCGCTCTCGCCCGAGGCTGCGGCCTTCCTCGACTGGCTGCGCCGGATGCTGGCCGAGGAGGCGTGAGGCCGGCGCCGCGCCGTCACAAGTGACCGAATCCTTTCACCAGTCTGGCGGTGCGTCCGTCGCAGAGCCGACGATCGTCAGATCTCGGCGGTCGACACCGGCGGCAAGTATGCCGTTGCGTTGCGAGAAAGACACGCAGCAACAAGCCCAGACTGAACATGGCTAATTTTGCATATTTTTTGAGCAGATGCACAACATTCGGTTTTGCCACGTTCCGGCCATACTGCCAGCTTGGCTGCAGTTGGCCCGGCCGTCACCGGCCCCAGATGGACTCCTCACCGTGGCAATGCGCTTCACCCTCAGCAGCCTGACCGTCGCCCTGCTGTCGACCGGCTCCGCCCTGGCCGCCGACCTGGCCGCCCCGGCCCCTGCCCCGGTGGCGGTTGTCGAGCGCTGCAAGGCGACCCTGTCGCTGCCGGCCTATGGCGGCGTGATCAAGCCGAACCCGAACCCGTCCTGCTTCACCCTCGGCGGCTTCGGCGACATCTACGTCGGCGGCGCGATCACCGGCTACGCCTACACCCAGACCAACCCGTTCCCGTTCTCGGCCGCGCCGCTGCCGAGCGACCGGGCGGCCCGGGTCGACTTCACCAACATCCAGGGCTGGATCCAGAAGGCCGACGGCCCGTTCCAGTTCTACGTCCAGGCCGGCGCCTACGCGATCCCGGCGCTCGGCTTCCTGAACTACAGCGCCCTCGACCAGACCGACCTGCTGTTCTCGCCGCTGCCGGTCGCCTTCGGCAAGTACGTCTTCAACGACAACTGGTCGATCCAGGGCGGCCGCATGCCGACCCTGATCGGCACCGAGGCGCCGTTCACCTTCCAGAACCTGAACATCTCGCGCGGCCTCCTGTTCAACCAGGAGAACATCATCAATCACGGCGTGCAGGTGAACTACAGCGACGGGCCGTGGTCGGCCTCGGTCGCCGGCACCGACGGGTTCTTCTCCGGCAACATCAGCTGGCTGACCGGCGCCGTCACCTACAAGCTCGACGACAACAACACCTTCGGGTTCTTCGTCATTCGGGGTTGATAGGGGCTCACAGTAGCCCCGCCTCCAAATCGGCCTCCAGGGT
>NZ_JACWCT010000160.1 GCF_016613415.1 Methylobacterium ajmalii
GCCGTCTGGGTGGCGGTGGCGGTCATCGACTGGGCGGTGACCTGCAGCTCGGAGGCCGAGGACGACACCGCGCCGACGATGCCGCCGACCGCGGCCTCGAAGCCGTCGGCCATCTCGATCATGGCGGTCTGGCGGGCGGCGGCCGCCGCCGCGTCGGCGATCTGGCGCCGCTCCAGGTCCTCGGCAGCCTTGCGGGCGACCATCGTCTTGATGCTCTCGACCGCGCGGCCGAGGGCGCCGATCTCGTCGCCGCGGCGGGCCTCCGCGATGGTGGCGTCGATCTCGCCGGCGGCCATGCGCTCCAGCACGGCGACGAGGCGGGTGAGCGGGCGCTGGATGTTGAGCATCAGCAGGAGCGCGGCGCCGAGCAGGCTCAGCAGCATGGCCGCACCGGCCAGGAGGCCGAGCCGCGTCGCCGCGTCGATCCGCTCGGCGGCGGTCGTCATGGCGGCCTCGGTGAGGCGGTTGGCGTTGGCGACCGATTCGCCGATCGTCTTCTCGGCCCGGGCGGTCAGGGCGGCGATCTCCTCGCGCGACGCGCTGGCCGCGGCCGGGTCGGACTGGCGGCCATAGGGATCGACCCGCACGGCATCGGCGTAGCGCTGCACCTCGGCAGCGAGGGCGCTCACGGCGCGCTCGCTCTCGCGCAGGATATCGGGATCGAGCGCGATCGCGATCGGGCGTTCGAGGGCGCTCGCGACCGCCTGCGCCTCCTCGAGGGCGGCCGCGGCCGCCGCATCGGAGGCGGTGGCGTTGCGCGCCAACTCCATGGTCTTCTGGCTGAGTTGGATCCGGGCGACGGCGACCTGCGCCTGCGAGATCCCGCGCAGGATGGTTTCCTCGCGTGCCAGCGCGTCGTTCGCCGCACGGATCTCTCGATTGCTGGACCATTGGTTGTAGACCGCCCCCCCGACGAACAACGCCGTGACCGCGGAAGACAGCGCCAGCTTGCGCCCTATGCTGAGCTTGACCATCGTAGAATCTGCCGCCTCAACGGCACTCCAAATATTTAATGCCCTCTTGTAAGATGTATCTCTTAAAGAATCACCAATCACTGAGAATTCATATGCTGAGATATTAATAAAATATCTTATTCCCTAAGGGAAAAACAAGCAACATTCTCCTTGTTTTCCTGCCGAATAATCCTTCTCCCTGGGGCCGACAGCGCGGCCGGCCGGTGGCCTTCCATCGCGACCCAATCGGGGCGACGGCCCGGATCGAGGCCCATCCTGTCGGCCGCCCATGGGACGGACCCCAACCGAACCGCGTTCCGTCGCTCGTCGATCCCCGCGCCCGCACGTCCACGGCCCGGCCTGACGTCGAGGCGGGGCCATCGCCGGTCGCGCCATCGGCCTCCGGCACCGACCCGCCGCGGTGCATTGTCAGCCCCCTGTCACAGGGTTACGCAGGGAATGACGCAGGCCTGGACGAGACGGAGCAGCGGATCAATGGAGAGAAAGGTTGCGCCACAGCTTCTTGCCGGCGAACGTATTCTTTGGCAGGGAGCCCCGATCCAAGGCCTGATGCTTCGTCCGCTCGACCTCGCGCTGATCCCCTTCAGCCTGTTCTGGGCCGGGATGGCGCTGTTCTGGAACATCAAGACCTGGGACGCGGCGATCGGATCGGTGTCCAGGCTGGGTGGGCTGGTCATGCTGATCGTCGGCGTCTACGCCGTCATCGGGCGTTTCCTGCTCGACGGCTACATGCGCCGCCATCTCTCTTACGTGGTGACCGATCGGCGCGCCATCATCGCGCGAACGGGTCCGTGGCCGACGCGGCTGTCGCTCGACCTCACGCGCCTGCCGCACCTGGAGCTCAAGGAGATGCCGGACGGGACCGGCACGATCCTGTTCGGTGCGCCGCGTCCGGTCCGGGGCAATCACGCGGCCGGTCTCGGCGTCTGGCAGCCGACCCTCGATCCGACGCCCCAGTTCATCGGCATCCCGGATGCGGACGCCGTCTTCGCGCTGATCCAGAGCCGCACGGGCGACTGAAATCCTCGCAGCGGCCGGATCCCTCCGACATGCGAAGGCCGACCCGGGGATCGCCCCCGGGCCGGCCTTCGCCATTCCCTCCGATCCGCGGTCAGGCCGCCCGGACGGTCGCCAGGAACCGGTGCACCTCCGCGGTCAGCTGCTCGGACTGGCGCGACAGGGCCGAGGCCGAGGTCAGCACCTGCGTCGCCGCCATCCCGGTCGTCTCCGAGGCCTGCGCCACCCCGGCGATGTTGCCGGTCACCGCGCTCGTCCCCACCGAGGCCTGGCTGACGTTGCGCACGATCTCCTGCGTCGCCGCCCCCTGCTGCTCCACCGCCGCCGCGATCGACGTCGCCACCACGTCGATCTCCCGGATCAGCGCCGTGATCGTCTCGATCGCCCCCACCGTCTGGTCCGTCACGCCCCGGACCTCGCCGATCTGGCGCGCGATCTCGTCGGTGGCCCGCGCCGTCTGGTTGGCCAGTTCCTTGACCTCGGCGGCCACCACCGCAAAGCCCCGGCCCGCCTCGCCGGCCCGCGCCGCCTCGATCGTGGCGTTGAGCGCCAGCAGGTTGGTCTGGCTGGCGATGTTCGAGATCAGCCCGACCATGTCGCCGATCTTCGCCGAGGTC
>NZ_JACWCT010000017.1 GCF_016613415.1 Methylobacterium ajmalii
GCCCCCGCCGCGGCGGGTCGCTGCGGGGGGCCGGCCCCCTGCGCCGCGGCGACGCGCCGCCCGGTCCCGGCGTCACCGGGGTGCCGACGACGCAGGATGGCGGCGCCGACACGATGCGCCCGGGGGCGCTACGCGGCGCCGCCCGGGGCCGCAACCTCGACGGCCTCGCCCACACCCTGTTCCTGCGTCTGTCGCCGGTGATCGCCGCCCTGGTGCTGCTGACCCAGGTGGTAATCGCCTGGGTCAATTACGGCGACCAGATCCGTCTCTCGGGCGAGCGCGCCCAGACGATGGCCGACATGACCGCCCGGGCGCTGTCGCGCCCGGACTGGACCACCTCCTACGGCCCGTCGCTCCAGGCGCTCGGCCTCGATCCCGGCTTCCGTTACGCGGTCCTGCGCGACGGGACCGGCGGCGTGGTGGCCCGCCTCGGCGAGGAGCCGCGGGGCCGCAACTTCGAGCGCATCCAGGTCTCGGCGGAGATCGAGGGCGGCGCCGGCGCGCCGGCCGCGGGCGGCACGCCCCCCGGCAGCCTGACCCTTGTGCTCTCGGCCGAGGGCCTGCGGGCCAACGCCGAGAAGCAGTTCGTGATGGTGCTGGGCGCCAGCCTGGTGCTGATCCTGGCCTTCGCCCTCGCCCTGCGCGTCGCGGTGCGCCGCCACGTCCTGGCTCCCCTCGCGCACCTGCTTGCCGCCATGGGCCGGGTCGAGCGGAAGGACTGGGCGACGGTCGACCTCGCCGGCCGCCGGCGGCCTAGCCGCGAGATCGCCGACATCTCGGCGGCCTTCAACCGGATGGTCGAGGGCCTTCGGAGCGGCGACGAGGCGCGCCACCTGCTGGCCGAGCTCGAACGCACCCACGGGCAGCTCGCCGAGGCCAACGGCCTGGTGATGGAGAGCCTGGGCTACGCCCGACGCATCCAGCAGGCGGTGCTGCCCGGGCCCGATGCCCTGCGGCACTCGGGCCTCGACCTCGCGGTGCTGTGGGAGCCGCTGCACGTCGTCGGCGGCGATTATTTCTGGGTCGAGGAGATCGACGGCCTCACGGTCGTCGTGGTGGCCGATTGCACCGGCCACGGCGTGCCCGGCGCCTTCCTGACCCTGATCGTGGCGACCGCCCTCGACCGGATCCTGCACGACCGGGCCTTGCGCGCGCCCGACGCGATCCTGGCCGCCCTCGACGCGGCGGTGCGGGGGCGGCTGCGGCAGGCCGGGGACGGGGCGGGCGGCTCCGACGACGGGCTCGATTGCGGCGTCTGCGTCGTCGACCGGGCGGCGCGCACCCTGCATTTCTCGGGAGCCGGCCTCGCCCTCACGGTCCTGTCGGGCGACACGATCACCCGGATCAAGGGCCGGCGCCACGGCCTCGGCTACCGGCCGACCGGCCGGGAGGAGGCGCTCGCCGCGACGGTGCTGGCGCTCGACGGCGGCGAGACCTTCTTCCTGATGACCGACGGGGTCAGCGACCAGATGGGCGGCGCCTCGCGCCGGCTCCTCGGTCACCGAGGCGTCGCCGGGATCCTGCAGCGGCACCGGGACCTGCCGCTCGCCGGGCAGGTGGCGGCGCTGGAACGCGACCTCGCAGACCATCGCGGGCCCGAGCCGCGCCGGGACGACATGGCCCTAGTGGCGTTCCGGCCGGTCCTGACGTGAGACGGGCGGGGTCCCGTGGGAAGCCCCGCCCGGTTCATCGGAGGCCGATCGCGAGCGATCGGGGGCCGGTCAGAAGCGGCAGATCCGGCGCGGCCCGTACGGGGTCGGGCGGATGAAGCAGCGGCGGCCGTAGACCCGCGGCGGACCGAAATAGCGGCGGCCGTACATCGGCCGGCAGCGGCCCCAGGGGCCGCGGGCGAAGCCCGGGCCGCAGCCCTGGGCGACCTGCGTCACCGGCGCCTCGGGGGCGAGCACGCCCGAGAGGCCGGGGCCGGCCGGGGCGGCGCTCGCGGGAGCGGCCGCGAGGCCGCCGAACGCCAGGGCGGCGAGGCCGGCGATCTTCCAACGCATCAGCATGCGGATGGTCCTCCGTGTAGTCCGTGACGGTGTCCGTGGAGCGGGCGGGACCGGTATCGGCCGCCGCGCCGAGCCGACACAACCGGGAATGCGCCGTTCTGTTCCCACCCCCGTCTTTCTCCCTCGTCTCCCTCGTCTTCTCCCATTGCCCCTCGCTGGCACGCGGCCTCGAAAAAGGCGCGAGACCCCGTGTCGACAAGCCGCGACCGTTCCTGTAAGGGAGCCGGCAACTCACAACAGGACGCCGAAATCCTGACGCCGGACCCCATGCCGGGGCGCGGCGGCGACGGCAGGAGTTTGACAATGAACATCATCCAGCAGCTCGAGCAGGAGCAGATCGCTCAGCTCAACAAGACGATCCCCGACTTCGAGCCCGGCGACACGGTCATCGTGAACGTCAAGGTGAAGGAAGGCGAGCGCAGCCGCGTCCAGGCCTACGAGGGCGTCGTGATCGCCCGCTCCGGCGGCGGCATCAACGAGAGCTTCACCGTCCGCAAGATCTCGTACGGCGAAGGCGTCGAGCGTGTCTTCCCGGTCTACTCGCCGAACATCGATTCGATCAAGGTCGTGCGTCGCGGCAAGGTGCGTCGCGCCAAGCTGTACTACCTGCGCGATCGTCGCGGCAAGTCGGCCCGTATCGCCGAGCGCGCCGAGCGCGGCGCCGAGAAGGGCAAGACCAACAAGTCCAAGAAGACCGTCGCCGCCGAGTAAGATCCTCCCCGGATCACCGCGACGACAGGAAGGCCGCCTCCCCTGCCGGGTCGAGGCGGCCTTTCTCGTTCGGGGGCCGTCCCGACCCGAAACCGGCTCAGCGCTCGCCGCGCCACCGGCGGGCGAGCCGGTGCCACTTGTCCTCGAGCCAGCGCGCCGCGCGCTCCAGCGACGGCTTCATGCCGGGGATGTCCTCGCTCAGGAGCGCGAGCCCGAGCGGCAGCATCCACAGCCCGAAGACCGGCAGGATCGCCAGGAAGCCGCCGAGGATCAGCAGCACGGCCGCCGGAATCCGCACCCAGCGCCGCGACGGCGCCCGCAGCCAGGACACGGAATCCGCCACCCGCCGCGGCAGGAGGTCGAGCAGCCGGGCGATTCGGTCGTCCCAGGCCTTGGCAAGGGCGTCCTTCCCCGTCAGGGGCGGCGTGCCGGTCGCCGCGGGCGGGAGGGGGCGTGTCGTGATGTCGTCTCTGGTCATGATTGGAAACAAATGGACCGGATGGGCCAACGGTTCCGCGAGGGCCCACCGGCCCGGCGGCGCTGCGAGGCCGCGCCGCATTGCCGGCCCCCGGGACCCGTCCTAGCTTCCCCGCCATGGAGACACCCGGCGAGAGATGCGGCGCGGCGGAGGGCGGGGACACCCCGGCGCCGGGCACCCTGCAGGTCCGCGTCGTCCAGCGCATCGGCGAGATCGCGGCGGCGGACTGGGACCGCTGCGCCCACTCCGCCGAATCGATGGCGGGGGCGGGCGAGAGCCACAATCCCTTCGTCAGCCACGCCTTCCTGTCGGCGCTGGAGGATTCGGGCTGCGTCGGCGGCCGCACCGGCTGGGTCCCGCTGCACGTCGCTGCCGAGCGCGACGGACGGGTGATCGGCTACGCGCCCTGCTACCTGAAGTCCCACTCGCAGGGCGAGTACGTGTTCGATCACGGCTGGGCCGACGCGTTCGAGCGGGCGGGCGGGCGCTACTACCCCAAGCTCCAGGTCAGCGTGCCGTTCACCCCGGTGACGGGACCCCGCTTCCTGATCGCCCCGGGCGAGGACGCGGACGAGGCCACCGCCGCGCTCGTCGCCGGCCTGCGCGCCCTGCGCCGGCAGGTCGAGGCCTCCTCGATCCACGCGACCTTCCTGCCCGAGGCCGAGGCCGAGCGGGCCGGGGCGCTCGGCTTCCTGCGCCGGGTCGACCAGCAGTTCCACTGGGACAACGACGGCTACACGACCTTCGAGGATTTCCTCGGGGCGCTCGCCTCGCGCAAGCGCAAGGCGATCAAGCGCGAGCGGCGCGACGCGCTCGCCACCGGCCTCACCATCGAGTGGGTCACCGGGGCCGATCTGACCGAGGCGCATTGGGACGCCTTCTACCGGTTCTACATGGATACCGGCTCGCGCAAATGGGGCCGGCCCTACCTCAACCGGCGCTTCTTCTCGCTCATCGGCGAGCGGATGCCGGAGCGGATCCTGCTGGTGATGGCCCGGCGCGAGGGGCAGTACGTCGCCGGCGCCATCAACCTGATCGGCGATCGCGCCCTCTACGGCCGCAACTGGGGCTGCATCGAGGACCATCCGTTCCTGCATTTCGAGGTCTGCTACTACCAGGCGATCGAGTTCGCGATTCGTCACGGCCTCGCCCGGGTCGAGGCCGGCGCGCAGGGCGAACACAAGCTCGCCCGCGGCTATCGCCCGGTGATCACGCATTCGGCCCACGACATCGCCGATTCCGGCCTGCGGGCGGCCATCGCCGACTACCTGCGGCGCGAGGCGCGCCACGTCGCGGCGGCGGCCGAGGAGCTCGATGCGGCGACACCGTTCCGGCGCGGCGAGGACTGACCGCGCCGTAGCGCCCGGCGCGGAGGGCCGCTAGAGCACTTCACGATCGCGTCGCAATCGCGAAGCTCTCTAAGTCTTTGTTTTGTCGCATTTTCTGCGACGAACCGGTTCCCACTTCGTCGCAAAATGCTCTAGGCTCCCAGGACGGGGCCCGACAAGAGGCTCCGGTTCGGGAGCGAAACGTCATGTCGACGAGCGAGGGAGGACGCGGGCGCGCGTCCCGCCGGGTCCTGTCGGGCTGCCTCGGGGTGGTGCTGGCATTGTTCATCCCTGCCCTGCAAACCCCGGCCGTCGCGGATGCGGCCCTGCATCCGCGCACCGGCGAGGCCCTGGCACCGGCCAGGCCGGAGGAGGTCGGGCTCTCCTCCGAGCGGCTCGGCCGGATCAGGCAAGTAATGGAAGAGGAGGTCGCCGCCGGCCGCCTGCCGGGGGCCGTGGTGATGATCGCCCGGCGCGGCCGCCTCGCCTACGCGGAGAGCTTCGGCTTCCGCGACAAGGCCGCCGGGGCGCCGCTGGAGAAGGACGCGATCTTTCGCATCTACTCGATGACGAAGCCGCTCGCCTCGGTCGCCGCGATGACGCTGGTGGAGGACGGCCGGATCCAGCTGACCGACCCGGTCGCGAAGTACCTGCCCGAATTCAAGGACCTGAAGGTCGCCGGCACCCGGCCGAACGCGCTCGGCGAGTCCGCGCCCGACCTCGTCCCGGCCGAGCGCGCGCCGACCGTGCAGGACCTCCTGCGCCACTCGGCCGGCCTCGCCTACGGTGAGATCACCACCAACCCCGCGGTGAAGGCCGCCTACGCCAAGGCCGGCCTGGTCAAGCCCGACTTCGACTACAACACCACCGACCTGACCCCGGACGAGTTCACCAGCCGGATCGCCGGGGCGCCCCTCGCCTACCAGCCCGGTACGGTCTGGCAGTACAGCCTCGCGGTCGACGTGCTCGGCCGCGTCGTCGAGAAGGCCTCCGGCCGGCGCCTCGGCGACTACCTGGCGGAGCGGGTGCTGCGGCCGCTGAAGATGACCGAGACCGGCTTCTCGGTACCGGCCGACAAGGCCGGGCGGATCGCCCAGGCGCTGCCGAACGATCCCGCCACCGGCGCGCCGAACCGGCTCATCGACGGCGCCGTCCCGAAGAACGATTCCGGGGGTGCGGGCGGCTACGGCACCGCCGCCGACTACCTGCGCTTCGCCCAGGCCCTGCTCGACGGCGGCAGCCTCGACGGCACCCGGGTGCTCAGCCGGACCACCGTCGAGCTGATGACCGCCGACCATCTCGGCGACCGGATCAAGCCGGTGGTCGGCCCGGGCGAGCTGCTGATGGGCGTGCCCGGCTACACGTTCGGCCTCGGCTTCATGGTGCGCAAGGACGCCGGCATCGCCGGGGTGCCGGGCTCGAAGGGCGAGTTCATGTGGGCGGGCTATGCCGGCACCTTCTTCTGGGTCGATCCCAAGGAGGACCTGGCGGTGGTGATGATGACCCAGGCGCCGGGCCCGAGCCGCGCCCATTACCGGCGCGAGATCAAGCAGCTCGTCTACGGCGCCATCGCCGATTGAGCGATCCGGGGCACGGGCGGCCGGATACGGTGATTGCATCCGCGCCCCAAGCATCCGTGCCCCATGCATCGGTGCCCCATGCATCGGAGCCCCTGGACTTGCGCCTGCGGCCACCGGAGGATGCGTGCCGTCAGGCCCTGGCGACACGGGCCGTCACGTCCCGGAGCGTTCCGCCGCATGTCCCCGATCGACCGCATCTCCGCCGACCTCGACGCCCTCACGGCCATCCGGCGCGACCTGCACGCCCATCCCGAGCTCGGCTTCGAGGAGGTGCGCACCTCCGGCATCGTGGCGGAAAACCTCGCCTCCTGGGGGATCGAGGTCCATCGCGGGATCGGCCGCACCGGCGTCGTCGGCGTCCTGACGGGCCGCGGAACGAGTGCGCGCCGCATCGGGCTGCGCGCCGACATGGACGCGCTGCCGATCGAGGAGGCGACGAACCTGCCCTACCGCTCGACGGTGCCGGGCAAGATGCACGCCTGCGGCCACGACGGCCACACCACGATGCTGCTCGGCGCCGCCAAGTACCTCGCCGAGACCCGCGACTTCGACGGCACCGCGGTGTTCATCTTCCAGCCCGCCGAGGAGGGCTTGGGCGGTGCCCGCGCCATGCTGGCCGACGGGCTTTTCTCGCGCTTTCCCTGCGACGAGGTCTACGGCCTGCACAACAACCCGGGCGGGCGCGTCGGCGAATTGTCGGTGCGGGCCGGCGCCGCGATGGCGGCGGCCGACTTCTTCGACATCCGCATCGTCGGCCGCGGCGCCCACGGGGCGCAGCCGCACCGCGGCGTCGATCCGGTGGTGGTCCAGGCCGCCCTGGTCCAGGCGCTCCAGACGATCGTCAGCCGCAACGCCGACCCGCTGCAATCGGCCGTGCTGTCGATCACCCAGGTCCATGCCGGGGCGGCCTACAACGTGATCCCGGAGGAGGCCCACCTCGCCGGCACGATCCGCACCTTCGACGACGACATCCGCGCCCTGGTGGCCAAGCGCATGCGCGAGATCGCGGCCGGCATCGCGGCGACCTTCGGGGCCGAGATCGTCGTCGATATCCGCAACATCTTCTCGGTGCTGCGCAACAGCGAGGCCCAGACGCGGGCCGCCGCCGAGATCGCCACCGAGCTGTTCGGCGCGGCCAAGGTCGACACCGCGCCCGAGCCCAAGATGGGCAGCGAGGACTTCGCCGACATGCTGCTCGCCGTGCCGGGCGCCTATGCCTGGCTCGACGGCAAGGGCGGGGCGGCCGTCCACAACGCGGCCTACGACTTCGACGACGCGATCATCCCGCTCGGCGCGGCCTACCTCGCACGGCTGGTCGAGCGGCGCTCGGCGGCGTGACGGAAGGGGGCCGGACCCGCCCCCCGGCGGGTCCGGCCTCGCCGTCCCGTGCCGGCGGCGCCTTCGCCGGCAGACCCTTGCCGGCAGACCCTTGCCGGAAATGAGCGGTTGCGCCGGGGCGCCGTCCTGCCGCAGGAGCATGCCCGGAACGCCGCCGAGGGAGCGTCGGCCCCGGCCCGCGCTCCCACGAGCTCGCAGCGACACGGGATTTCGAGATGACCGAGACCGCCTACGATCCCCAGAACATCTTCGGCAAGATCCTGCGCGGCGAGGTGCCGTGCCACAAGGTCTACGAGGACGAGCACGTCGTCGCCTTCATGGACGTGATGCCCCAGGCCGACGGCCACACCCTGGTGGTGCCCAAGGTCCCGAGCCGCAACCTGCTCGACGCGGACCCGGCGACGCTCGGGGCACTCTACGCCGCCGTGCAGCGCGTGGCCCGGGCCGCCAAGGCGGCCTTCGCGGCCGACGGCGTCGCGGTCTACCAGTACAACGAGGCGGCGGCCGGGCAGACCGTCTTCCACCTCCACGTCCACGTCCTGCCCCGGCACGAGGGCGCGCCGCCGCGCCGCCACGTCGAGGGCATGGCCGATCCGGCCGTGCTGGCGGCCCACGCCGAGCGGCTCCGCGCGGCATTGGCCGGCTAACGGGAACCGGGCCGGCATCGGGGTCTTGCCCCAGACACACGAGAGGCCGGGCGGCGCCATGCACGGGACGGGAATGCGCGACGATCCGGGGCGGAGCCGGTTCGAGCTCGAGGTGGACGGCGAGGTCGCCTATGCCGACTATCGCCGCCAGCCCGGCGCCCTCGTCATTGCCTACGTGTACGCGCCGCCGGCCCTGCGCGGCACCGGCACCGCCGACCGGCTGATGCGGGCGGTCGCCGAGACGGCGCGGGCGGAGGGCCGGCAGATCGTGCCGCTCTGCGGCTACGCGGCATCGTGGCTGCGCCGCCACCGCGGACGCGAGGCCTGACGGTCGGTAGCCCGCGCCAGGAGTCGCGGGCCCGCCTTCAGTGGGCGACCGCCCGGTCGAACAGGTCGAAGACCGAACTCGGCGCCTGTCCGGCCGTGGCCCTGGCGTCAGTGCCCGTCATTCGGCTCGCCGCGAGCAAGTCGAGCAGGCGGGCCACGCCGTCCCTCCCTGCCGTTGCGCCGGCCCCGCTCCGGCCTTCGAGCACCGCCATCGTCTCGCGCACCAAGCCGGGATCCACGGTGGTCCGGAATCCGGCCCCGGGCCGATCGGACGACGCGGCCTCGTCCCGCGTGCCCGCATCCGGCGAGGCGCGGGAGGACGACCGCAGGTCGAGCAAAGCCGACAGGATCGACGGGGACATCGTCACGGAGGCGACCTTCGGCGTCGCGACGTCCGGCGCCGGGGCCGGATCACGGCTTGCCGGAGAGGACGATGCCGCCGGCGCGAAGCCGGGCGACGCGCGGCTTGCGAGGACCTGCCCGAGGAGAGAGGCACCCGTGACGATCATGACATGCTCCGGTGCGACGGTGGCATGGCCTTCTCGCCGACGGTCCGCGATGCGGGCCGTCGGCGTCCGTCGAGCTTGACGCTACGGGGCGAGATCTCGTCGCCCGGTGAGGCGAAAGCGTCGCATTTGATGCAACCGGCGATTCCTCGGGGACACGGCACCTGGCCCCCGAACCTCTTCCCCGGTCTCCTGCCCGGACCCCTGTCCGGGGCCCGGGAGAGGGAGGAAGCCGCCTCACCCCACCATGTCGAGGGGCGGCGCCAGACCGTCCGGCAGTGGGCAGCGATAGGGCGTGCGGGCCAGGCGCTCGGCGTGGTCGGCCTTGGCGCGGACGAGGAGGTCGGGGTCGCGCAGGACGTCGACCGCCGTACCGGCCATCGCCTTGGCGACGTGGATCATGCCCTTGTGGGCCGCCGGGTTCGTGCCCTGGGCGGTCATCTGCCAGGAATGGCCCGGGGTGCCGATGGCGTAGGTGGCGCCCCGCGCCTGCACGGTCGGCACCGCCCAGCTGACGTCGCCGACATCGGTCGAGCCCATCATCCGCTCGCCCACCGCGCGCAGCGGCACGATCGCGTCGCAGAGCGGCGCGTCGGTCACCGGCATGCCGAAGCGGCGATGGGCCGAGACGATGTCCTCTTCCGTCAGCGTCGCCCGGATCTTGTCCGCGAAGGCCCGGTCCTCGGCGTCGAAGGGCGGAGGCCCGAGGCGCATCAGGTTGGCGTGCATCGCCTCCTCCAGCGGCGGGTTCGCCAACAGGTTCGACATCGCACTCACCACCCGGCTCGTCACCGTGGTCTCGGTCATCAGGGCGGCGCCCTGCGCGATCCGCTCCACCCGGGCCGCGAGGTCGAGGAGGCTCGGCAGGTCGGCGGCGCGCACGAGGTAGCGCACGGTGGCGCTCGCCTGGACGACATTGGGGGCGATGCCGCCGGCATCGAGATAGGCGTAATGCACCCGCGCGTCGCTCGGCATGTGTTCGCGCAGATAGTTGACGCCGACGTTCATCAGCTCGACCGCGTCGAGGGCCGAGCGCCCGAGATGGGGGGCGGCGGCCGCGTGCGAGGCCTTGCCGACGAAGGCGAAGTCGATGAGCTGGATCGCCAGGGAGACCGGCTCCCAGATCGCCACGAACGGGCCCGGATGCCAGGTGATCGCGACGTCGACATCGGAAAAGACGCCGTCGCGCACCATGAAGGTCTTGGCGGCTCCGCCCTCTTCCGCCGGGCAGCCGTAGTAGCGCACGCGGCCGGGCAGGCCCTCACGGGCGAGCCAGTCCTTGACGGCGGTGGCGGCCAGCAGCGCGCCGGCGCCGAGCAGGTTGTGACCGCAGCCGTGACCGGCGCCCTCCCCCGGACGCGGCCGATGCTCGGCCACCCCCGCCTCCTGGCTCAAGCCCGGCAGCGCGTCGTACTCGCCAAGGATCGCGATGACGGGACCGCCCTCCCCGGCCTCGCCCATCATGGCGGTCGGGATGCCGTCGATGCCCTCGGTCACCCGAAAGCCCTGGGCGCGCAGCATCGCGGTGTGCTCGGCCGCGGAGCGCACTTCCTGGAAGTTGAGCTCCGGCATCTCCCAGACCCGGTCGGAGAGAGCGACGAACGCCTCCGCGTGCTCGTCGACGTGCCCCCAGATCGCCTCGCTGTTGTGCATGTTTCCTCGCGTCCCGGGCTGTTGTTAGGCTCTGCCCCGCCCCCTTGTCGCACGATGGGGGCCGGGCGCCATGCGCTCCGCTCGGCCCTGGAATGCGCTGCGTTGGACGTACAGTCCCGGAACGTGATGGTGCAGCCGCGTCGGGGACCCGTACGACGACGCCCTGGCCGAGAGGATCTACGGCCTGTTCGAGGCGGAGGTCATCCACCGACGCGGGCCGTGGCGCCCCATCATGGCCGTCGAGTACGCCATCCTGGAATGGATCGACCGGTACGACAGCCGCCGCCTGCTCGCACCGATCGGCAACGTCCCTCACACCGAATCCGAAGCGCGCGATCATGCCAACGTCGGCGACCAAGCCTCGGCCGCCGGACCGAAGACGAACAGCCTTCAAGAAACCCGGGGTGGTTCGGTGCCCTCGTAGACGTCGGGATCGTCGCTCACGCCACCGCTCCCTCGGGCGCGGGCCCGACGCGCGTCGAGGGCCTGGAACACCTCGTCATTGGTCACCAGGCCGGCCGCGGCGAGGAGGGCGCCGAGGTGGACCGGCGGGCTCATCTCGTTGCCCGAGCCGCGCATGATCGCGACCGCCTGCTCGACCTCGGGGGTGGTGAGCGCTCGCACGAACGGCGCGAACGCGCACTCGTCGACGCCCGAGGCAACGGCCTCGAGCAGGGTGAGGGCATCCTCGCGCCGGGTCACCAGTGTCGGCAGGTCGCCAAGGCTCATGGATAACGTTCCCCGGTTCAGCCCGGCCGGTCCGGCGGCTCGCAGGCAGCGTCTTTCGATCCGTCCTCGAGACGGCGAGAACTCCCGGCCGTCCTCTCTCTCCAGGCCTTGCCGATCGTCGCTTCGGCCCCCATCCGAACCGCGTGTGGTGGGCGTCACAGCCTCGGCTAGGGATTGCGCTCTACGCGAGCGTCGGGACCCGAGCCGGGATCTCGGACGCCGTCACAGCGACGGCCCGGGATCGCGACCCCGGTCGAGTTCCTGACGCTCGTCCGGGATTTGCCGGAGCTTCGCGCATCTGCGCTGATCGCGCCCGAGTCGGTGGCGTCTCGGGACGGGCACGTCGGACAGCCTGCAGGCCGTCGGTCGACCTGCAGCACCTCCGCAGATCGACCCCATCCCTAGGCTCACGAAGGACGACCCCGTCGATCTCCCGCGGATCGTGGATGACGCCGGTCGTGGCTGCGACCGGCGAAAAGTGGACCCGCCCTCAGAACACCTCCTCGCGCCGCGGCTCCGCGGCTTCGGCATCGCGGCGGGCGATCGCGCGCTCGACCACCTTGGCGAGGCCGACCATGATGGTGTCGAGGGCGTAGTCCTTCGGTGTGTAGACGGCCGCGACCCCCATGTTCTTCAGCACCAGCTCGTCCTCCGACGAGATGATGCCGCCGACGACGACCGGGATGTGGTCGAGGCCTTCCTGGCGCAGCAGCGCCCGGACCTCGCGCACCAGCGGGACGTGCGAGCCCGACAGGATCGACAGGCCGATGATGTGGGCGTTGCGCTCGCGCGCCTTGGCGACGATTTCGGCCGGGGTCTGGCGGATGCCGTCGTAGGTCACATCGAAGCCGACGTCGCGGGCGCGCAGCGCGATCTGCTCGGCGCCGTTCGAGTGGCCGTCGAGGCCGGGCTTGCCGACGACGAGCTTCGGCGCCTCGCCGAGCCGCTCGCCGAGATCGGCGACGAGGAGGCGCGCCTCCTCGGCCGCCCCGGAGGTCGCGGTCTCGGGCGTCACGCCGGTCGGCGCGCGGTACTCGCCGAAGACCTGGCGCAGGCGCTCGCCCCACTCGCCGGTGGTGACGCCAGCCTTGGCGCAGGCGATCGAGGCCGGCATCACGTTGCGGCCCTCGCGGGCGGCGGCCTCGAGCTCGTCGAGCGCCGCCGCGACCGCGGCGGCGTCGCGTTGCGCGCGCCAGGCCTTGATGCGGCTCTGGGCCTCCATCTCGACGGTCTCGGAGACGGTGAAGATCGATCCGTCGCCGGAGGTGAGCGGCGAGGGCTCGCCGTTCTGGAACTTGTTGACGCCGACCACGACCTGCTCGCCGCGCTCGATCGCGGCGATGCGCTTCGCGTTCGATTCGACCAGCGCCCGCTTCATCAGGCCGGTCTCGATCGCGGTGACGGCGCCGCCGAGCGCGCCGATCCGGGCGAGCTCGGCCCGGGTCTCGGTCTTCAGCGCCTCGACCTTGGCGTCGATGGCGACCGAGCCGTCGAAGATGTCGTCGTATTCCAGCAGGTCGGTCTCGAAGGCGAGGATCTGCTGCATCCGCATCGACCATTGCTGGTCCCAGGGGCGCGGCAGGCCGAGCGCCTCGTTCCAGGCCGGCAGCTGCACGGCACGGGCACGGGCGCGCTTCGAGAGGGTGACGGCCAGCATCTCGATCAGGATGCGGTGAACGTTGTTCTCGGGCTGCTGCTCGGTGAGCCCGAGCGAGTTCACCTGAACGCCGTAGCGGAAGATGCGCTTCCTCTCGTCGGTGATGCCGTAGCGGTCGCGGGTGATCTCGTCCCAGAGATCGCTGAACGCCCGCATCTTGCAGATCTCGGTGACGAACCGCATGCCCGCATTGACGAAGAACGAGATCCGCCCGACCACGTCGGAAAAGCTCGCCTCGTCGAAATCGGGATCGTCCCGCACCGTGTCGAGCACCGCGATGGCGACCGCCAGCGCGTAGGACAGCTCCTGGACCGGCGTCGCCCCGGCCTCCTGCAGGTGGTACGAGCAGACGTTCATCGGGTTCCACTTCGGAACCTGGCTCGTCGTGAACAGGATCACGTCCTTGGTGAGCCTGAGCGAGGGCCCCGGCGGGAAGACGTAGGTGCCCCGCGACAGGTATTCCTTGATGATGTCGTTCTGGGTCGTGCCCTGCAGCGCGGAGAACGGGGCGCCCTGCTCCTCGGCCACCGCGAGGTACAGCGCCAGCAGCCAGGGGGCCGTGGCGTTGATGGTCATCGAGGTGTTCATCTGGGCGAGCGGGATGTCCTGGAACAGGGTCCGCATGTCGCCGAGATGCGCGATCGAGACGCCGACCTTGCCGACCTCGCCGCGGGCGAGCTCGTGGTCGGGGTCGTAGCCGGTCTGGGTCGGCAGGTCGAAGGCGACCGAGAGGCCGGTCTGCCCCTTGGCGAGGTTGCCACGGTAGAGCGCGTTCGATTCCGCGGCCGTGGAATGGCCCGCATAGGTGCGGATGATCCACGGCTTGTCGCGCTTGACCTCCGGTTCGCCCATTTCCGCCCTCGCCCTCGTTGACCGGCCCGGTGGGCGGTGCCCACTCGCGCCCGGATGGTAGACACGCGCGGGTCGACCGTCATCCTTGACCTAAGGCCGACAAGTCGCACCGACCGCCAAAAGGGCTATTGGAGGCCCCTTAGAACACCGCTAGGATCCACGGTGCAGTGCAATATTTCAAGGGAGGGACCACGATGGCAGCGAGCGCCGCGCTGGATCCGGTGTCGAAGGGTGGGTCCCCGAAGGGTGGGACCGAGATCAAGGATCTCTACGAGATCGGCGAGATCCCGCCACTGGGTCACGTCCCGTCCAAGATGTACGCCTGGGCGATCCGGCGCGAACGGCACGGGCCGCCGGAAGAATCGATGCAGATCGAGGTCCTGCCGACCTGGTCGATCGGCGACGACGAGGTGCTCGTCCTCGTGATGGCCGCCGGCGTCAACTACAACGGCGTCTGGGCGGGCCTCGGCGAGCCGATCTCGCCCTTCGACGTCCACAAGGCCGATTTCCACGTCGCCGGCTCGGACGCCTCGGGCATCGTCTGGGCGGTCGGCGCCAAGGTGAAGCGCTGGAAGGTCGGCGACGAGGTCATCGTCCACTGCAACCAGGACGACGGCGACGACGAGGAGTGCAACGGCGGCGACCCGATGTTCTCGTCGACCCAGCGCATCTGGGGCTACGAGACCCCGGACGGGTCCTTCGGCCAGTTCTGCCGGGTGCAGTCGCGCCAGCTGATGAAGCGGCCCAAGCACCTGACCTGGGAGGAGAGCGCCTGCTACACGCTCACCCTCGCCACGGCCTACCGGATGCTGTTCGGCCACGCGCCCCACACCATCCGTCCGGGCCAGAACGTGCTGATCTGGGGCGCGTCGGGCGGCCTCGGCGTGTTCGGCGTGCAGCTCTGCGCGGCGGCCGGCGCCAACGCCATCGCGGTCATCTCCGACGAGTCGAAGCGCGACTACGTCATGAGCCTGGGCGCCAAGGGCGTCATCAACCGCAAGGACTTCAACTGCTGGGGCCAGCTGCCCAAGGTCAACTCGCCCGAGTTCAACGAGTGGACCAAGGAAGCCCGCAAGTTCGGCAAGGCGATCTGGGACATCACCGGCAAGGGCAACGACGTCGACATCGTGTTCGAGCACCCGGGCGAGGCGACCTTCCCGGTCTCGGCGCTGGTGGTGAAGCGCGGCGGCATGGTGGTGTTCTGCGCCGGCACGACCGGCTTCAACATCACCTTCGACGCCCGCTACGTCTGGATGCGCCAGAAGCGCATCCAGGGCTCGCACTTCGCCCACCTGAAACAGGCGGCCGCCGCCAACCAGTTCGTCATCGACCGCCGGGTCGATCCCTGCATGAGCGAGCTCTTCCCCTGGGACAAGATCCCGGAGGCCCACACCAAGATGTGGAAGAACCAGCACGCGCCCGGCAACATGGCGGTGCTGGTGAACTCCCCGCGTCCGGGGCTCAGGACCTTCGACGACGTGCTGGAGCTGTCGGGGTCGCGGTGAGCGCGACCCGCTCGCACTGACGCGGCGCGCGCTTCCCGCCGCACCGGCGAGTTGCTAGAACACCTCCGAACTGGCGCCGCGCGGGTCCTCCCCGCGCGGCACGCATCTCGGACGCAGACACAATGGAAAAGTTCACCGTTCTCGAGGGCGTCGCGGCGCCGCTGCCGATCGTCAACGTCGACACCGACCGCATCATCCCCAAGCAGTACCTCAAGACGATCAAGCGCACCGGCCTCGGCAAGGGCCTCTTTTCCGAGATGCGCTACCGCGACGACGGCTCCGAGAACCCGGACTTCGTCCTCAACCAGCCGGCCTACCGCAATGCCAAGATCCTGGTGGCGGGCGACAATTTCGGCTGCGGCTCCTCGCGCGAGCACGCCCCCTGGGCGCTGGCCGATTTCGGCATCCGCTGCATCATCTCGACGAGCTTTGCCGACATCTTCTTCAACAACAGCGCCAAGAACGGCATCCTGCTGATCACGGTGTCGCCTGAGGACCTCGAGAAGCTCCTCGACGACGCGAACCGCGGCGCCAACGCGACGCTGACGATCGACCTCGAGAACCAGATCATCAAGGGGCCGGACGGCGGCACCCTGCATTTCGACATCGATCCGGGCCGCAAGCACAACCTCATCAACGGTCTCGACGACATCGGCCTGACGCTCGAGAAGGCCGCCTCGATCGACGCCTACGAGCAGAAGCTCGCCGAGCGCCCCTGGGCCTGAGAGCGTGGCTGATTGTCAGACGCGGCACTAGAAAATAAATTTTCCTCTCGCCCACGACCTCATCCTGAGGTGTCAGTCCATCTGCGATGGACTGACCTCGAAGGAGGGCTCCAGTCACCCATGCGCGAACTGGAGACCTTCTTCGAGGTCGGTCGATTTGCAATCGACCAACACCTCGGGATGAGGTCGTGGGTGGTTTGGGACCTTCCGCTCACGTCAAGCCGGCACCGACGGAGCAAGACGCCTTTCCGGGCATGATGCTCTCCGACAAAAATAATCCCGCCGGGCCGATGGGCCGTTCGCCGCGGCGGATCTCCCGTCGGTCGCCGAGTTCGTCAGGTTTTCCTTAACCCTGATGACGCCCTATTCCGGTGCTTGGATCGGCGAAACGGGAGAGATTTCTGCATGACGCGGCGCGCGACCCTCAAGGCCGCCACCCTGCTCTGCCTCGCCGGCCTCGGCCTGCCCCAGGCGGCGCTGGCGGATTTTCGCTCCTGCCTTGCCGGAATCGGCCAGGAGGCCGCGGCGGCCGGCGTCTCGCCGGCGGCGTTCCAGGCCGCCACCGCCGGGATCAGCTTCGACGACAAGGTCATCGAGCTGTCCCAGGCCCAGCCCGAGTTCAAGACGCCGATCTGGGACTACATGGCCGCCCTCGTCGACGACGAGCGGGTCGACGACGGCCGCGCCGCCATGCGCCAGCACGCGAGCGCCCTGGCGCTGGCCGAGTCGCGCTACGGCGTCGACCGCTACACCATCGCGGCGGTGTGGGGCGTCGAATCGAATTTCGGCAAGAACCTCGGCAAGATGCCGCTGGTGCAGTCGCTCGCGACGCTCGCCTGCGGCGGCACCCGCCGGCGCGAGTTCTTCAAGGGCGAGCTGATCGCCACCCTCAAGATTATCGCCCGGGGCGACATCGCGCCCGAGCGCCTGACCGGCTCCTGGGCCGGGGCCTTCGGCCAGACCCAGTTCATGCCGACGACCTATCACCGCCTCGCCGTCGACCTTGACGGCGACGGGCGGCGCGACGTGGTCGATTCGGTGCCGGACGCGGTCGGCTCCACCGCCAACTTCCTGCGCGTCGCCAAGTGGCACAACGGCCAGCCCTGGGGCTACGAGGTGCGGCTGCCGCCGGGCTTCAACGTCGCGGCGGCGGGCCGCAAGAACAAGAAGCCGGTGGGGCACTGGGCCTCGCTCGGCGTCACCCGCCTCGACGGCCGGCCGCTCTCGGCCGAGGGACCGGTCGGGATCCTGGCGCCCGCCGGCGCCGCCGGCCCGGCCTTCCTGGTGACGAAGAACTTCGACGCGATCTACTCCTACAACGCCGCCGAATCCTACGGGCTCGCCATCGCGGTCCTGTCGGACCGCCTGCGCGGCAAGGCCGGCGTGCAGACCGCCTGGCCGACCGACGACCCGCCCCTGTCGCGCGCCGAGCGCCGCAGCCTCCAGAGCGCGCTCGCCTCCCGCGGCTACGACGTCGGCGAGCCGGACGGCAAGGTCGGCGCCAAGACCCGCGACGCGATCAAGGACGTCGAGCGCCGCCTCGGCATGCCGCAGACCGGCCGTCCCGGCGCGAAGGTGCTCGAGGCGCTCCTGCGCGGCAACTGAGCATCCCGTCGTGCCGGGTTGCCAAGGCGGCCCGGCGCGACATCTGGAGTCTCACGCCCGAACCACCGCGTGGGAGCAGGCCTCGACGATGCGCAGCCTGTTCGTCCTCGTCAGCATCGTGGTCGCCCTCGGCTTCGTGGTCACCGGGCTGATCAACGGGCTCGACGACCGGGCGCTCGCCCGCAGCGAGCGCGAGGCGCAGATCCGGGTCGGGGCCGCCGTGGCGGCCACCGCCCGCCGGCTCGGGCTGCCGCCGGACTGGGTCGCCTATTGCCGCGCCGAGACCCGGCGCAAGCTCGCCGCCTACCCGAAGGACGGCTCGATCCCCTTCGGCCTGCGCTACTCCACCGCCGACACCGACGAGGTCGAGCGGGCGATCCGCGAGCGCGAGACCTACGAGCGGCAGGACCAGATCCTGTGCCTGACGCAGCTGCCGGCGAGCCTGCGGGAGCCGGCGGCGCCTTGATCCCTAAAGCCCGTAGCGGGCGAAGGCCGCGCGCTCGTCCAGGGTGGCGAGCATGCCCTCGATCGCCGCGATTCCGACCGCGCCCGGCTCGCGCCGGCGCAGCAACCGAGAGAGCAGGCCGCCGCGGGCCTGCTCGACCACCGGCAACCGCACCGTGTCGCCGAAGCGGCTCCGCAGCACCGAGCGCACGTCGCCGTGGCCGTCGACGAGGCCGAGCGCCAGGCCCTGGCGCCCGGTCCAGACCGCACCGGAGAACAGCTCGTCGGGATCGCCCGACAGGGCCGGGCGGCGGCTGCGCACGAGCTCGGTGAACATCGCCTGCACGTCGGCTTGGATGATCTTGAGCCGGGCGACGTCGTCGGGGTTCTCGGGCCGGAAGGGGTCGAGCATCGCCTTGGCCTTGCCGGCGGTATGGACCCGGCGCTCGACGCCCAGGCGCTCGATCAGGCCAGTGAAGCCGAAACCCGCCGAGACCACACCGATCGAGCCGACGAGGGAGGCAGGATCGCAGAAGATCTCGTCGGCCGCGCAGGCGATCATGTAGCCGCCCGAGGCCGCGACGTCCTCGACGAAGGCCAGGACGGGCACCTCGGCCTCTGCGGCGAGCGCCCGGATGCGCCGGAAGATCAGGTGCGACTGCGCCGCCGAGCCGCCGGGCGAGTTGATCACGATCGCCACCGCCCGGATGCCCTTCATGCCGAAGGCCCGCTCGAGCGCCGGCGAGCAGGCGCCCAGGGACAGGCCGGCCCGCAGCGGCGAGACCGCCCCGATGGCGCCGCTCAGGCGCACCACCGGCACCACCGGATGGCGGCGCGCCCACCGCTCGGGCAGGAGGGCGCACAGGGCGTCGAAGGGCCGGAACGGCATGGGCGCAGGGATCTCCGAGGGGACGCCCGACAGGTACGCGGGCCGCCCCGTCCCGGCAAGCGAGGGCCGGTGCCGCAGGGGATGCGGGGCGTCCCGCCCGGTCCTCACGTTTGCGGGATGCGTCGATTGAAGCGGGGCCGTCGCGATCTAGTTGTTCGGTAAGCGCCCCTCGGTCGTCGGGCGGGCGTCCCGCCGCGGATCCGGCGGGCCTTCTCTGTCTCGTTGTCCAATTGCAGACGGGGCGCCGGCGACGAGCGTCGCGCCGCCCGAGGGAGACCGACATCATGCGCGTCCTACGATGGATCGGCCTGGTCCTGACCCTTCTGGTCGCCGGGATCGGGCTCGGCACCAGCCGCAGCTCCGCCGCCGCCCTGCCGACCGCCGGCGCCCTCGCAGCCGAGGCGGCCCCCGCCACGGCGCTGGTCGGCAAGGCGTACTACTACCGCCGCTACTACCGCTACCGCCCGTATCGCCGCTACTACGGCTACCGGCCCTACCGGCGCTACTATTACCGGCCGTACTACCGGCGCGCCTATCGCCCGTATTACCGCCGCTACTATCGTCCCTATTATCGGCCGCACTACCGCCGGATCTACGGTCCGCGCTTCTACTTCTAGAGAGCTTCACGATCGCGCTGCAATCACGAAGCTCTCCCAGTATTTGTTTTGCCGCATTTTCTACGACGAGCTGATACCCACTTCGTCGGAAAATGCTCCGACATCCGATCCACCGGCCGGGACGATCCCGGCCGGTGGGCTCGCCGTCGGGATCGAGCCGCATCACGGGCGGGCGACTCGCAGCAGAGCGACCCGTTCCGACAGACTCCGTACCGTGCCGCGGCACCCGCTGGCCGCCGACGCATGTCTTTCGGCGGCATGACGGTCCGGAAGACACGCCTCCGCCGCAGGATCATCACGAGACGAGATCCGCCCGCTGTCCCGGCGGAGTGCCGGCAGATCGTTCGATCGAGCCTCGCGTCGCTCGTCGGCATCATGGCTGCATTGTTCGTTCCGGATGCGCCGACGACAGAAATGCCGGCGTAACCGTGACGGCCAAATCCGATGCGCTCCGTTTACTCTCGGTTAAGTGGCAAAATCCAAGATGCCGCGCCAGGAAGATCGAATCCTGGTTTCGCACATGGGCAGCCGCGAGGGCTTCCCACGCCGCGGGGTCGGCCGAAGGTCGGACGCTGTGCGCCGCGGGAGAGGGCAGATGGACGTACTCGTCATCGACGACAGCCAGACGGTACTCCTGCGGCTGAAGCATCTCCTGGAGCACGACCAGCAGGTCTACGTCTCCGCCATCAACAACCCACTCTCGGCCCTCGACGAGGCGCGGATGCGCGCCTTCGACCTCGTCCTCGTCGACTACAACATGCCCGAGATGGACGGCATCGCGGTGATCCGCCACCTGCGGGCGATCGAGCACTACGCCCAGGTGCCGATCGTGATGATCACCAGCGAGGTCAACGACCGGACCCGGCTCGCCGCCCTGGACGCGGGGGCGACCGACTTCCTCGACAAGCGCATGGGCCGGGTCGAGATGAAGGTGCGGATGCGCAACGTCGTGCGCCTGGCCACCGCGGTGCGCCGGCTCGACGACCAGGCGTCGTGGCTCGCCGGCGAGGTCGAGAAGGCGGTGCGGGTCCTGCGCGAGCGGGAGGCCGAGATCATCTTCCGCCTGTCCCTCGCGGTCGAGTACCGCGACAACGACACCGGCGACCACACCTGGCGGGTCGCCCGCTACAGCCAGATCATGGCCGAGGCCCTGGGGCTCGACGCGGAATTGTGCCGGCGGGTCTACCTCGCGGCCCCGCTCCACGACGTCGGCAAGGTCGGCATCCCGGACGGCGTGCTGCTCAAGCCCGGCCGTCTCGACGCGGAGGAGTTCGCCCTGATCCGCACCCATGCGGAGATCGGCAAGCGCATCCTGGGCGGCAGCCACTGCGCCCTGATCGGGCTCGCGGCCGAGATCGCGGAATCCCACCACGAGCGCTGGGATGGCGGCGGCTATCCCCGCGGGCTGTCCGGCGAGGCGATCCCGCTTGCCGCCCGCATCGTCGCGGTGGCGGACGTGTTCGACGCGCTCACCACCGTGCGGCCCTACAAGGCGGCGATGCCGGCCTGCGAGGCGCGCGCCTGCATCGAGGCGGAGAGCGGCCGCCACTTCGATCCGGCCTGCGTCGCCGCCTTCCTGTCGCGCTGGGACGATATCCTCGCGGTCGGCGCCTCGGCGGCGGCGCGCCTGCGCGACCTGCCGGCCCTGACCGAACCCTGGGCCCGGGTTCCGGCCCTGCTGCGCGAGGTGCCCGCCGACCTCCCGCCGGAGCCGGTCCGGGGCGAGGCCGCCTGATCCGCTACCGGGCCGCGCCCGGCAGTTCCGGCAGCCAGGTGGCGCCCTCCTCCACCAGGAAGTCCCAGAAGGCCTGGCCGGCGGGGCTCAGCACCTTTTCGGCCCGCCGGACCGCGAACCAGTCGCGCCGGATCGGCAGGCCCTCGACGTCGAGGAGCACGAGGCGGCCGGCCGCCACCTCCATGGCCACCGTGTGGCCGGAGATCAGCGCGATCCCGAGGCCCGCCATCACGGTCTGCTTGATGGTCTCGTTCGAGCCGTTGTCGATGCCGATCGGCGCGCGCCGCACCAGCAGCCCGGCCATGAACTCCTCGAACACCGTGCGGGTGCCCGAGCCGTATTCCCGCACCAGGAACGGCTCCTCGGCCAATTCCTCGCGGGTCACGCCGCGGCGCGCCGCCAGGCGATGGCCGGGCGGGGCGATCACCACCAGGGGGTGGGGGCCGAAGGCCTCGGCGGCGATCGGGAAGTCCCGCGGCGGCCGGCCCATCAGCGCGAGGTCGACGCGGTAGTCGCGCAGGGTCTCGACGGTGGCGCCGCGATTGCCGACCACGAGGTCGATCTCAACCCCCGGATGGGCCCGGGCGAAGCCGCCGACGATACTCGGCGCGAAGTATTTCGCGGTCGAGACCACGCCGAGGGAGACCTTGCCGCCGCGCCCGCCGCGCAGGGCCCGCAGCCGCTCGGCGCAGGTGTCGAGCACGGTACCGATGCTGTCGGTGGCCCAGAGCAGCTCGCGGCCGGCATCGGTCGGCTTGAGCCCCGCATGGGTGCGGTCGAACAGGAGCAGGCCGATCTCGTCCTCAAGGCCCTTGATCCGCGCGGTCAGGGCGGCCGGCGTGACGTTCAGTTCCTGCGCCGCCCGCGTCATGGTGCCGAGCCGGGCGATCGCCGCCACGGCATGGAGCTGCTTGAGCGAGAGGTTGCGTATGCGGTCCTGCGCCATCCGCTCCTCGGCCGGCGATCGGTGGAAGGATCCGTTCGACATCGCGGCGGAGTTCCGCGCATCCCGTACTTCGGGACGGGGTGACGGCGCTACCCCCGGGCGCCTAAGCTGGCGGCCAGCGGAGACGGATGACGCCCCCGAGAGGCACCGACAAGGCTCGGAGACAGGACATGCTTCTGAGCGCCCGCACCGAGGCGACGACGCCGCGCCGGCCGCCGGCCGTCGGCCCGGTGATCGCCGCCCTCGCGGCGGCCGCCGCGGCGACCGCCGGCGCCCTCGCG
>NZ_JACWCT010000161.1 GCF_016613415.1 Methylobacterium ajmalii
CCTTGGTGAGCCATAACCTCACCAACTAGCTAATCAGACGCGGGCCGATCCTTCGGCAGATAAACCTTTCCCCAGGGCCAGAGGCCATGGGCGTATCCGGTATTAGCTCAAGTTTCCCTGAGTTATTCCGAACCGAAGGGCACGTTCCCACGCGTTACTCACCCGTCTGCCGCTGACACCACGAGGATGCCCGCTCGACTTGCATGTGTTAAGCCTGCCGCCAGCGTTCGCTCTGAGCCAGGATCAAACTCTCAAGTTGAAGAGCTGATCATAGCTGATCACAACATAAACGGAGGCTCACAACCGATCGGCGTTTCCACCTGATCGTGTGAGCACCGAAACGTCGAACCAGCATCATCCTACTCACGACCGGTTCCGAAGGAACCGACCCGCAGGGACGACGCCGTCCACGCTTCTCTTTCTCAGATGAACTTGTCAAAGAGCCGATCCGGGCGAAGCCAGATCTCGACCTTACCGGAAACGCAAAGCAGCGCCGGGTTGCCCTGGCCCTTGCTCGCTCGTCTCTGGGGAGGTTCGGCGGGGCGGCCAGTTCGTCGGCGCCCCGTCGGTGAGCGGCTGTCTAAGGGTAGCCGGCTCCCCTGTCAACACGGGGCCAGAACCGCGGGGATGGGTGGGGTTTTCCGGCGTCGAACGGGAGCATCGGACGCCCCGGAGACAGTTCGGTTCCGTCGGGAATCGTGGATGCGCCAAGGGGTTCGCCGAGCAACTGAGCCAGCGCCACGGAAGCGGGCGGTTCGGGCGCGAAGCTGTGTCGGGTGGTCTTGGGCGGGTAGAGGTGCCCGGCGAGGGCCCGGCGCAGGACCTCGCCGCGGGTCGGGACGATCCCGGGCCGCCAGGAGGCGAGGGGCACCGTGTCATAGTCGTAGAGCCGCACCGGCACCCGGGAAAGGCCGAGCTGGATCGCGGTGGCGAGACGATGATGGCCGTCGAGCACCGCGAGGGTGTCGCGCTCGACGCAGATCGGCTGGGTCCAGGCCTGCTCGGCGAGGATGAGCGCGATCACCTCGCCGATCCGGCCCCGCACCGTCTCCTCGGTCGGGCGCAGCAGGCGCGGCGGGATCAGGGACAACTCGCTCATGGTCATGCCCGCGCCACATGGCCCTGGTCGAGAAACAGCCGCTCCGGATAGGCATGGCGCAGGAAGTCGTGATGCGAGATGTCCCAGCCATAGGCGCCGGCCATCTCGAAGCGAACGAGGTCGCCGACCCGGATCCGCCGCACGGGGACGTCGCGGGCGAGCACGTCCTTGGGCGTGCACAATTCGCCCGCCAGGGTGACGGCGGTGTCGGCCAGTTCCGGCCGAGTCCAGGGATGGGTCCAGGCCTCCCGCGGGAGGATACTGAACGGGTGGTCGTGCGCCCAGGAGCTCGGCAGGCGGAAGTGGTGGGTGCCGCCTCGCAGGAGCGCGAAGGCGCGGCCGTGGCTGCGCTTCACGTCGAGGACCTCGCACAGGTAGGCCGCGTGGTAGGCCGCCACGATGCGCCCGCACTCGAACTGGAGCGCGGGACCGCCCGCGTCGAGATGGGGGCGCAGCGCCTGCGCGAAGGCGGCGACGTCGAAGCGCCAGTCGGGGTCGGCGTAATCCACGCCCCAGCCGCCGCCGAGATTGACGACGCGCAGGTCCACCCCGTGCTCCGCGGCGAGGGAGCGGGCGAGGGCGAGCTCGGCGGCGCAGAGGGCGGCATGGCCGATGGCGTCGCGGTTGTTCGAGACGGTGTGAAAGTGGAAGCCGTCGAGGCGCAGGGACCGGTAGTCGCGCGCGAGCGCGATGGCGTCGGGGATCGCCCCCTGCTCGATGCCGAACTGGGTGGCGGCGCCCCCCATGGTCAGGGTCGCGCCCGGGACCGGCCCGGTCAGGTTGACCCGCAGCAGGATCGGCAGGGTCACGCCGGCCCGCGCCGCCGCGGCGTTCGCGAGATGCAGCCCGTGCAGGCTTTCGACGTGCAGCCGCTCAACCCCGTGGGCGAGGATCACCCGCATGTCCTCCTCGGTGCGGGCGGGCCCGCCCATCACGATGCGGGCCTCCGGCCCGACCGCCTCGCGCACCCGCAGCACCTCGCCGGCGGAGGCGACCTCGAAGCCGCTCACGCAGGGCTCCAGCGCGCGCAGGACGTGCGGGTCGCTGTTGGCCTTGACGGCGTAGAGGAACGACGTGCCGGGCGGGAGCGGCGCCGTCAGGATTCGGGCCTGGCGCCGCAGGGCGTCGAGGTCGTGCAGGAAGGCGCAAACCGGCCGGTCCGCGCGCGCGACGGCGGCGACGGTCTCGGTCGTGGGGCGATACAGGGTCATCGGGAGGCTCCCGGAAGGTTGCGCCAGATGCGGTCGGCGTCGGTGAGGGCGCGGCGCAGCAGGCCGCGATCGTTGGCGACGAGGAGGCCGCGCACGCCCTCCTCGCGCAGGCGCGGCAGGTCCGCCTCGATGCGGGTGACGGCGAAGGCATGGATGCCGGCCTCCCGGCAGGCGCGGACCACCGCCGAGCCGGCGGCGGCGACGGCCGGGGCGCCGGTCTGCCAGGGCAGGCCGATCGCCTGCGAATAGTCGGCCGCCCCGAAGAGCAGCCCGTCGACGCCCTTAAGCCGGGCGATGGCCGGGGCCGCCTCGAGGCCCGCCGGATCCTCGATCATCGCGATCACCAGGGTTTCGGCGTCGAGGCGGGCCGGCATGGCGGGAAGGTCGGCGTCGCCGTAGCGGCCGAGCCGCCCGGCATTGAGGCCGCGGATCCCCAGGGGGGCGTGGCGGGCGCGCCGGACCGCCTCGGCGGCTTCGGACAGGGAGGAGACTCGCGGCACCACGATGCCGGCCGCCCCCGCATCGAGGCTCTGGAGGATGCGCTCGGAGCCCGCCCCCGGCACCCGCACGAGGGCGCTGAGGCCGGCCCGGTCGGCCGCCGCGATCATCCGTTCCAGGTCCGCGCCGTCGACGAGCGTGTGCTCGAGGTCGACGAGCACGAAGTCGAAACCGGCCACCGCGGCGATCTCGACGATCTCGGGCGCGGGAATCGACACGAACAGGCCGCCGGCCGTCCGCCCGGCCTCGATGAGGCGCTTCAGGCGAAGGCGCGCGCTCACAGAAGCGGCCCCAGGCCGGCCAGGGGGTTGGGCCGGCGCCGGCCGCTGGCGTGGGCGGGATCGAGGCGGCGGCGCGCCAGGTCCTCGACCACCAGGGTGTCGGCGGTCAGGCGGTAGCGCAGCGCCCCGGCCCGGGCCGCCGGATGGGCCGTGCAATGCCCGGCCAACGCCGCGACGACCCGCTCCCAGAACCGCGCCTCGGGATAGCCGAACCAGAGGTCGAGGCCGTAGCCGAGCTCGGCGAGGTTCACGCCGAACAGGGCGTCGACCATGAAGTCGCGCACGTCCTCGACGTCCCGGGCCTCGACGTAGGAATTGGCGTTGACGCGGGCGTGCTCGGGCGGCGTCGGGGTCAGGAGCGGGCGCCGGGCGACGTGGTCGGGGATGAACCGGACCCCGTCGTGGAAGTCCTTGAGGGCGACGCGGGCCGGCCAGCCGTCGCGGTGGAGGAGCGCCATGTTCTGCTGGTGGCTCTCGACCGCGATGCCCTCGGCCAGGAGGAGGTGCACCACCGGCAGCATCGCGACGGCGAGCAGCCGGTCGAGCCACGGCTCGATCCCGTGCCGGGCGATCCAGCCGGCGATGAACGGCGCGCCCCGGTCGTGGTGGGTGAGCGCCGTGAACGGCACCGCCGCCTCCCCGTCGCGCAGGTGCGGCGTCAGGGGATCGCGCCAGATCGCCGAGAGCGCGCCCCGCGTCGTGCCGTCCCGGTCGTGCGGCGGGAGCGCGGTGACCGCGACGCCCATCCGCTCGGCGAGGAGCACCACGCCGCTGTCGCGCAGGTAGGGGTTTTCGGCCGCGATCTCCGCGAGCCAGCCGCTGACGATCGGGGCGTTGAGCACCGTGTGGGGGGCGAGGGTGCGCGCCGTCGAGGTGTTGCGGATCGAGAGCGCGAGCTTCAGCGAAGGCGCGCCCGGCGCCGTGCGGTCGGCGAGCGTGCGGATCGATTGCTGCGCGCCGTAGAGGTGGGGGCTTTCGCCGAGCACCACCACGCGGCCGGCCCGCTCTTCGGCCTCGGTCGCGGCCTCGCCGACCTGGCGCCACTGCCAGGGATGGACCGGGAGGAGCACGAACTCGTCCGCCCGCCCGTCGAGCCGGCCCCGGAACTCCGCCAGGATCTCCGGACCGAGGCTCTGGGCCAGCAGCGCGTCGTCCTGCCCGCCGGCCTCGGCCAGGGAGCCGGCGACCGCGAGCGACCGGTGGACGGCGATCCAGACCGGGCGCAGGGGCCGCCCGAATTCCGGCCCGAAGGCGCGGTTGTCCCGCGGGGTGAAGCCGATCCGGGACTTGAAGCAGGGATGGTAGCGGTGCCCGTCCGGCAGCGCACCCTCCAGGGCCTCGTAGGAGAGGCCGGCGAGGGCCGTGCCGGCGCCCTGGAGGAGGCTCGCGGCGTGGTTTGCCTGCGTGCGCGCCAGTTCCTCGGCGAAGCGGGCGTGGTCGGCGCCCGTGCCGGGCAGGTCCGGCAGCAGGTCGGCGAGGAAGGCCGAAGCGTCGTGAACCGACGAGGCGTCGACCGACGGGGCGTCGCGGACGGACTCGGCGGTGGAGGCCGGATCGGTCTCCGCCACGATGCTGCCGGGGATGACCAGGACGCGCTCGTATCCCCGCATGCGCCGGCCCCGCGCGCGGTAGCGCGTCCGGCCGTGCGACGGGACGAGGGTGATCGACAGGTCCGCGTCCGGCCCGGACAGGGTGGCCACGCAAGCGGGCAGCAGGTCCTCGTGCAGGAGGGCGCCGAGGAGCTGCCCGGTGACCCGGGTGCCGGCCTCGTGCCAGGCCTGCGCCTCGCTTTGCGCGCGGGCGGCTCTCAGCGGGTTGGCGAGGGCGACGTAGTCGGGGCGCTCGCCCCGGCCGGCGAGGCAGCTCGCGAGGTTGGCCTTGGCCGGGAGCGTCGGGGCGGCGAGGAGCCGCTCGATGAGGGCCGTCGTCGCGGCGTCCTCGTCGCAGGCCGCGAGGCTGTGCGCGACGACCTGCCAGAGCGGCGCCTCGGCGAGGTCGGCGGCCCGGGCCACCGTCGCGACCACATGGGCGACCTGGTTGACGACGAGGTAGTAGAGCAGGCGCCGCCAGGCCTCCTCGGCGCCGTAGAGGACGGCAGGGTCGAGGGCGAGGTCGGGTACGCGGCGGCGGAAACGCGCGCCGTCGATGCTCGCACCTTCGAGGTCGCGCACCACCAGGCGGGACGGCAGGCCGCCGTCGAGGACGAGCAGGCTGTTCTGGGCGTGCGCCTCGAGGCTGATGCCGGTGCGGGCGAACAGGCGCAACGGCGGCAGGATCGCCGCGCCGGCATAGGCGCGCAGCCACGCCGCGGCGTCCTCGGCCGTGGCGAGCGACGCCCCGATCGCGGCGAGGACCGGGCGGCCGTCGCGGGGCGAGGGTTCGAGGAGCCCCGCCACCACCAGGGCCGGGCCCGCCGGGCCCTCCCGTACCAGGACGCCAGTGACCGCCTCGAACGCGGGATCGGCGAGGGCGAGGGCTCCGGGCTCGCCGAGGATGTCGAGGCCGCAGGCCGCCACCGTCTCGGGCAGGGCCGCGAGCGCGCGGGCGGCGGACAGGCTGCGGGCGAGGTGCTCGCGGCTGTTGGTGCGGGCGAAGTTGGTGATGCGGGCCGCGATCGGCAGCTTGAGAAACAGGTTCTCGGTGGCGGAAAACACCGTTCGCACGGAGGAGGTCGGCGTGACCGGCGTGCCGGAGGGCGGGGTGATCGCGAGGCGGCCCTGCGCCACGAGGGCCCGGATCGCCGGATCGGCTTCGAGCCGGGCGGCCTGCCAGGGATGGCTCGGGATCACGACCCGGCCCGCCATCGTCTCCCGCGACAGCCCCGACAGGCGCGCGAGCGCCGCGCCGATCCACGCCTCGGCCTCGGGCTCGCGCCACAGGGTCGCGGCGAGGGCGGGATCGGCCACGAGCCAGCGCAGGCGGAACGAGGCCGCCCGCTCCGGGGCGTAGAGGTCCGAATCCGTCTCGGAGAAGCCGTCGACGCTCTTGGCGAGGGGATGGAACGGGTGGCCGTGCCAGAGGCCCTGCTCGAGCCCGGTCGGCGTCGGCTCGAAGGGCCGGGCGGCGCAGGCCCGGGCATGGTCGCGCGAGCGGCGCAGGCCGTCGAGGAGGCGGCGCTTCATCGCCTCCCGCACCGGCGTCGCCTCCGGCACCGCGGCGTCGATCATCCGCCGGGCGAGGTCGGCGGGACCGTCGAGGTCGACGACGCGGCCGTCGGGCAGCCGCAGCCGGCACGGCCCCCAGGCGTGGAACCCGCCGGGCGAGGCGTGCCGGCAGGGTGCCAGCAGCGTCGCGTCGCCGAGGGGGATCGTGCAGGTCTCGCCCTCCGGGGGCACGAGGTTGGGGCTGCGCTCGCGCAGCCAGGTGTTGATCAGGCGCTCGACGGCGAGGCCGGCCTGCACGGCATCGACGGCCTCCGGGGCCGGCCGGGCGAGGGGCGAGGGCATCATGGGGCGCGGCTCCGGGCAACGGGGTGAGGGGCGAGAAGGACTGGAACGAGGGCGAGGGCGCCGGCGAGCGACAGCCCCGCCGCCACGAGGAGCGGGCCCGACGGGCCGAGGGGCGCGAGGGCGAGGCCCGCCGCGACCGGACCGAGGAGCTGGCCGACGGTGAGCCCGGCCCGGGCCCGGGCGAGGGCGGTGGTGCGGCTCGGCCCCGCCTTCTCCGCTGCCGCGAACAGGGCGGGCGCCTGCCCGGCGAACACCGCCCCCTGGAGGAGGCGCAGGGCGACGATGCCGGCGAGCCCGAGGCCGAGCGGGACGCCCGCATAGGCGAGGCCGCAGCCGACGAGCGACAGGCCGAGCGCGAGGACCGGCGCGGCGCCGTCGAGACCCCGCGCCCAGAGCGGCAGGATCAGGAGGGCGACGGCCCAGCTCAGGCTGTGCAGGAGGCCGATCAGGCCGGGGGTGTAGAGGCCGGCATCGTGCGCGCTCGCCCAGGTCGGGAAGAAGGCGACGAACGCGAAGGCGCCGGCGCTGCCGCAGGTCCCGGCGAGCAGCAGGGGCAGGAGCGTCGGCGCATCGCGGGTGCCGGAGGTGGCGCGCGCGGCCTCCGGCTCGGCCGCCAGCCCCCGGGCGGCGCGGGCCGCCGCCAGGGTCAGGACGAGGATCAGCCCGGCGCAGGCGAGCATCAGCCCGCCGATCCCGCCGCGCTCGAAGGCGAGCCCGCCGGCGAGCGGTCCGAGAAGGCAACCGGCCGAGACCGCCTGCTGCATCAGCGCGAAGCCGCGCCCCGCGCTGCCGCCCGTCGCCCGGAAGGCGAGGGCCAGCACGACGCCGCCGCCGGCGAGACCCTGGACGAGACGGCCGACCACGAGGAGCAGCGGATCGGTCGCGAGCGCGATCAGCCCGCAGCTCGCCGCCGACAGGAGGCCGGTCCAGACGACCAGGGAGGAGAGCGACAGGCGCCGCGACAGGACCGTCCAGGCCGGCGTCATCGCCAGGGTGGTGACGGCCGGCGCGGCCAGAACCAACGCGGTCCAGAAGGCCGGGGTCGCGCCCATCCGGGCGGCTTCCATCCTGGCGACATGGAGCCCGAGCACCGGCAGCAGCGCGAGCGGGGCCGCCGTCACCGCGAGCTGGAGCAGCACCAGGACGGCGAGCCCGGCGCGGCCGATGGCGGGCCAGCCCGCCCCCGCCGTCACCGGCCCACCCCGGGGGCGAGCGGGTTCGGCGCCCGGCCGAGCCGGCTCGGCATCGAGGTCGTGAGCGCCGGCGCGGCGAGCAGCGGCGCCAGCACCTCCTTGAACGGCGCGTCCGGGCGGGCGACGAGGCAGGACGCGACGAGCGCCTTGCGCGCCGCCGGGACCTCCACCCCGTCGAGCGCAGCCTCGACCGTGGCGATCAGGATCTGGCGCGCCTGCGCCAGGGTGAAGCCGCGGCCCGCCGCCGCGAAGGCCTCGGCCACCGCCCGGAGCGCCACGTCGAGCGCCAGGGTCTGGGCGTAGGCGATCAGGTCCTCGGGCCGGCGCAACAGCAGGGAATTGCGGCGCGGATCGGTGACCAGATAGGCCGGGACCGGCAGGCCGACGCCGGCGAGCCAGTCGGGGGCGGTGCGCACCGTGTCGTGGTCGCGCAGGATCAGGCGGCGGGGCCGTCCGGACTCGAAGGCCACGAGGGCGTTCTGGCCGTGAAGCTCCGGCACGAAGCCGAGGCAGGCGCAGCGCAGGGCCGTGCCGAGGACGAGGCCGGCGATGTCCGTGAACAGGACCGAGAGATCGGGTGCGTCCCCGGCGACCGCCTGCAGGGCCGGCGGCACGCCGCCGCGCGGCGCGACCGCGAGGCTTGCGAGCGGTACCGCCGGGGCTACGGGCAAGCGGCGCAAGGCGCAGCCGAGAAGGCCGGGACGCTCCGCGTAGAGGTCGCCGTCGGCCTCCGCGAAGTGCCAGAACGCGGTTTCGTCGGCGATCAGGACCGTGCGGGCGAGTTCCGGGTCGCGGGCGATCCCGGCGGCGAGGAGCGCCGCGCCGTGCAGGCCGTTATGCAGCGATTGCGGCGGCAGCAGGCGGCGCACCCCGAGGGTCCGCACGTCGAGGGGCAGCTTGAGGTGGAGCCCCGGCCGCGTCGGCAGCGCCACGGTGCGCAACGACGAGGTCGCGGCGACGAGCGGCCCGCGAAAATCGAGGGGCACGAGGCGCCCGCCCCGGATCTCGGGGGCGAAGCGCTCGGGGAGAACGTGCGCGGCCTGCCAGGGATGGAGCGGCAGGGCGACGTGCGAGCCGTCGAGGCCGCACGCCTCCATCTCTTGCGCGAGCAGCGCCCGTTGCGACGGATCGAGGAGCCAGGCGGCGGGATCCAGCGGCGCCGCGCCGGGCGAGCGGTCCAGGCGGTCGCGGGCGAGCGCGCACCAGGACAGGGCGAAATAGCGCCCGGCCTCGGCGCCGTAGGCGAGGCTCTCGGCCCTGTCGAAGCCGCCGCGGGCGCGGGCGAGCGGATGGAACGGCCGGTCGCGCCAGGCCGCGAGGCGCTCCCAGGCGAGCGGCGCGGCCACCGCATCGCCCGACAGCGCCTGCGCCACCAGAGGGTCGGTCGCGGCCTCGCGGTCGGGCAGCGCGTCGAGGACGCCGTCCATCGCCGCGAGGGTCCGCTGGCGGATGGCGGGCGGGAGGTCGGGCAGCGCGTCGAGGGCGAGCGCGAGCAGCCCCGCCGCGTCGAGCTCCCGTGTCCCGCGGGCGGTCTCGAACCGGGTGCCGCCGGCAAGCCGCACGCCGTCGCGCCATTCGTCCGGCCGCACCCGGGCCCGCAAGTGGCCCGGCCCGAGGGCCAGGGCGTAGTCGTGGGTCCCGTCCTCGCTCGGGCCCCCGAGGATTCCGCGGCTGCGCAGGCCCGCGACGTCCTCGATCCAGAGCGCGTCGAAGAGTTCGGACAGGATCTCCCGGGCGGCGCCATGCGGCGCGGGCGCGCGGGGGCGATCCCGGGCGATGTACCGGGAAGGGGCGGGGATCGACGGCACGGCGTTCATCGAGGCGCTCCCTCAGAACAGCGGCAGCACGGTGCCGGCCCCCGCCTCCTCGGCGCGGCGCAGGACCGCGCGGGCGCAGGCGATGTCGTCGATCGCCATCCCCATCGGGTTGAGCAGGATGATCTCGTCGTCGCTCTCGCGGCCCGGCCTGCGCCCGACCACGATCTCGCCGAGCTCGGCGTGGAGCTTGTCGCGGGAGAATTCGCCGGCCTCGACCAGGAGGTTGATGATCTTCTTCTCGCGATTGCACTGGTCCCAGTCGTCGACCACGACCTTGTCGGCCTTCAGGAACACCTCGCGCTCGACATCCATGATCGAGACGTTGGCGAGCAGCGTGCCCGGGCTGAGCCAGCGATAGGGCAGGTAGGGGGTGTCGGTGACGGTGCAGGTGACGACGACCGGGCAGTCGCGCACTGCCGCCTCGGCGCTCGGGGCGATGATTGTGCGCAGCCGCGGGAAGCGGTCGCGCAGTCGGGCCGCCAGGTCCTCGGCAGCCTCGGGGCGCAGGTCGAACAGGCGGACCGAATCGAGCGTCGGAAACTGCTCGGCGAGCGTCTGGGCCTGCCGGGCCGCGATCGGACCGCAGCCGATCAGCGCGGCCTCCGAGAAGCCCGCCCGGGCGAGGTGGCGCACGGCGAGACCGGTGACCGCGGCGGTACGCATGGCGCTGATGAGCGCCGCCTCCATGACGGCGACCGGGTGGTTGGTCTCGGGATCGTTGAGGACGATCACCGCGCTGGCGCGATCGAGGCCGCGCGCGGAGGGATTGTCGTGCTTCGAGCCGATCCACTTGAGGCCGGCGACCGGCCGGTCGCCGCCGATCCAGGCCGGCATCGCGATGATGCGGTCGGCGATGTGGGTGGCGCGCGGGCTGCGCAGGTAGGGCTTCAGCGGCTGGACGAAGTCGCGCGCGGCGTGGAGGCGAAAGCCCTCCTCGATCGCCGCCATGTAGAGTTCGGAGCGGTCGCCCCCGATCTCGACGATGTCGGAGCGCGAGAGGTAGCGCAGGCTGGTCGAAGCCATGGTGACGGTCCTTGTCGGTGCGTGATGGGGGCGTCGCGGGCGGCTCAGGCCGCGGAGCGGGTCGCGATCCGGCGGTAGGAAGCCTCGAACGGCCTCGTCAGGCGCCGGTCCGCCGCCGGCCAGCTCGGGTCGTAGACCGTGTCGAGGTAGCGCTCGCCGCGATCGGGCAGCAGCGTGACGATCCGCGCGCCGCGGCCGAGATGCGGGATCAGCTTCTGGATCGCCGCGACGACCGTGCCAGAGGAGCCGCCGGCCAGGATGCCCTGGCGCGCCACCAGCGCCCGGCAGCCGAGGGTCGATTCCCAGTCGGTGGCGTGGATGACGGCGTCGACCTCGGGCAGCGAGAGCTGCTCGGGCACCCGGCTCGCCCCGATGCCCGGGATGTCGCGCCGTCCGCCCGGCCCGCCGAAGATGACCGAGCCGTCGAGGTCGACGGCGACGACCTCGATCCGAGGCCAGCGCTCGCGCAGGCGGCGCGCCATCCCCATCAGGGTGCCGCAGGTCGAGACCGCGGCGACGAGGTGGGTCGGCTCCGCCGGCATCTCGCGCACGATCTCGGCGCCGATGCCGTGGTAATGCGCCCGCCAGTTGTCGGGATTGGCGTATTGGTTGAGCCAGACCGCCCCCGGGATGGTGCGCGAGAGCTCCGCCACCCGCCGCACCCGGGTGTGGAGGTAACCGCCGCCCTCGTCCTTCTCCCGCACCATGTCGACCCGGCCGCCGAAGGCCTCGATCAGGCGGCAATTGGTCGGCGCGATGTTCGGGTCGACGACCGCGGTGAACGGGATGCCGACGCGCTGCGCGATCATCGCGAGCGCGATGGCGAGGTTGCCCGACGAGCTCTCGACGAGGTGGCTGTCCGCCGTCACCCGGCCGGCGGCCAGCGCCTGCGAGACCATGTAGTGGGCGGTGCGGTCCTTCACGCTGCCGCCGACGTTCAGCATCTCGAGCTTGGCGAAGACCGGGACGATATCCGGCGGGAACAACCTGTCGAGAGCGACGAGCGGCGTGTCTCCGACACGGATTTCAAGCGCCGGCTTCATGGACAACTCCCCGTCTGGCGTTCGTTCGACATCGGCCGTGATCTCTGCAGACGAGACAGGATGTTTGCCCGTCTTCGTGAGGCGCCGGTCCGATGTGCGGCGTAGATAGCCATGACGGCGCAGCATTCAAACGATTTTGTTCGCAGTATTCGCAAGCTGTTATTATTCCAGATCGCGATCGTCGCGAGAGAGCGACCGTATCGGAATTCGACAAATTCGAGGGAGCGGGATTTTTCGAGGGAGAACAGGGGATTGCGATGCACGGCCGGCTCTCGGCGGCACCGGTGCTGTCCGTCCGCATCGCCGGATCGGTCACGATGCCGCAGGAGTCGGATCGATGTCGCGCCGGATCCCGGCAGCATTCATAAGACCGATGTCCTGAATGAGCCCGTAGTTTAGAGATATTATATTTTAAAGTTTGTGCCCGAACGGCCACAATCATGCGGATAACCGCAAAGATCGATCGCGAAACCGTTGCGTGCCGCGTGGAGACACCGAATAGAAAAAACGACCCGGCGGCGCGCCGGCGCTCAGACCACTCTCTGCTGGATCGTCATCGCATGCGGTACGCCCGACGCCCCCGTCCCAGGAACCGCCGCCTCGAAGCCGGTCTCGGCCTGGCCACGCTGGTGCTGCCGTGCCTCGTGCAGGGCGCGCTCGCCGAGGGCGAGATCCGCCTCGACGAGATCACCGTGGCGGGCGGCGGCGGCGGCGCCATGCCCGCGGCCCGGCCGGCTCCGCCGACCGGCGTGGTCGGGCCGCCGCCCCCGGCCTATGCGGGCGATGCCGTCGGCTCCGGCTCGCGCCTCGGCTTCCTCGGCAACCGCAACGTCTTCGACCAGCCGTTCAGCGCGACGAGCTATACCGAGAAGCTGATCCGCGACCAGCAGGCCCGCAACGTCCAGGACGTGGTCAACAACGACCCGTCGATCCGCACCAACGTGCCGGCCTTCTCGGGGATTCTCGGCTTCTTCATCCGCGGTTTCCCGGTCTTCGCCCAGGACATGGCGTTCAACGGGCTCTACGGCGTCGCCGACGCGTTCAACCCGGCGATCGAGCCGATCGAGCGCGTCGAGGTGCTGCGCGGCCCCTCGACCCTGCTCTCGGGCGTGCCGCCCTTCGGCAATATCGGCGGCAGTATCAACCTGATCCCGAAGCGGGCCCTCGACGAGCCGCTGACCCGCGCGACGATCGGCTACGCTTCCAATGCGACAATCTACAAGGCGATCGACGTCAGCCGCCGCTTCGGCGACGACAAGGAATGGGGCGTGCGCTTCAACGGCGCCTTCAACAACGGCGCGACGCCGATCGACAACCAGAGCGTCCATTTCGGCACCGCCGCGCTCGCCCTCGACTATCGCGGCGAGCGGCTGCGGGCGAGCCTCGACCTCGGCTACCAGGAGCTCGACTTCACCTCGCCGCTGCGCAACCGGAGCGTGGCGGCGGGCGTACGGATCCCGCGCGCGCCCGACCTGACACTCAACCAGCACCAGCCCTGGGAATACCGCGACAGCGCCAACCAGCAGCTCGCCACCCGGATCGAGTACGACCTGACCCCGGACCTGACGCTCTACGGCGCCTACGGCGTGTCGAACTTCCGTCAGGAATACTTCGGCGGCGTGCTGACGATCTTCAATGCACGGGGCGACTACCGCGATCCCATCAGCTACCTGCCGTTCCACATCGTCAACCAGACCGCGGAGGCGGGCCTGCGCGGCACGGTCGAGACCGGCCCGGTCAAGCACAGCTTCGGCCTCGCCGCGGTCGGGTTCTGGCAGGACCTCGCCCAGCCCCCGGCCCAGACCGTCGGATCGACGATCACCTCGAACCTCTACGACCCGACCTACGTCGCCCCGCGCTCGACCTTCGGGCTGTCGAACGCGACGCCGCGCACCTCGAGCCGGATCAACCGCAGCATCGCCATCGCCGACACGCTGTCGATCCTCGACGACCGGGTGCTCCTCACGCTCGGCGGCCGCTGGCAGAGCCTCGACGTCAATTCCTACAGCGCGACCACCGGGTACCGGACCGGGGCGAGCGAGAGCGGCGCCTTCTCGCCGGGCGTCGGCCTCGTGGTGAAGCCGTGGGAGAGGCTGTCGCTCTACGCCAACTACATCGAGGGCCTGACCTCGCCCGCCGCGCCGGTGAACGCCGTCAACGCCACCGCGGCCTTCCCGGCCTTCGTCTCGCGCCAGACCGAGGTCGGCGCGAAGTACGATTTCGGCACGGTCGGGGTCGGCTTCGCGGCCTTCGAGATCGAGCAGCCCTCCGGCTTCCTCGATTCGCGCACCCTGGTCTTCTCCGTCGACGGCCGCCAGCGCAACAGCGGCGTCGAGCTGACCGTGTTCGGCGAGCCGGTGCCGGGCGTGCGGCTCCTCGGCGGCATCACCCTCCTCGACGGGGTGCAGGTGCGTGCGCAGGATCCCCGCAACGTCGGGCGGACCGCGGTCGGCGTACCGGACGTGCAGCTCAACCTCTACGGCGAATACGACCTGCCGCCGAGCCTCGTCCCCGGTCTGACCCTGACAGGCCGCGTGATCTACACCTCGGCGCAGTACTACGACCTCGCCAACAGCCAGAAGATCCCCGACTGGGCGACCCTGGACGTGGGGCTGCGCTACGCCACGACGTTCCAGGAGCGGCCGCTGACCCTGCGGGCCACCGTCGCCAACGTCACCGGCACCAACTACTGGGCCTCGACCGGGCGCGGCATCCTGAGCCAGGGCGCGCCGCGGACGTTCCTGCTGTCGGCCTCGGTGGATTTCTGACCGGACGCAAGCAAGACCTCCCTCCTATCGGGGCACCGGTACTGCATGTGCGACAGACCGCCCTGCCAGATTCGTCCGGTTCATCGAACCGTATGAGCCTGCGGCGGCCGGCGATGCTGATGCCGTCCTCCATCGCCGCTGGGTTCTGCTCCCGGTAGCGTGTCAGGCGGAGATCGCGTGCCCAAGGCCGCCTTCGATGCACCCGCGGCGGGAGGCACTTGGCCCGCGCCTCAGGGGTGGAGACCTTTACGGCCACGCCGTCGGGGGCGTCAGCTTCGTCCATCCGTGCCGCCCGCGCGCCATCGGCCGCTGGCGCACCGAGCCGGCGCGCGCTCTGCGTCGACTCCATCCGAGACACCACGGCGCTATCCCCATCGGGCCTCGATGCTCTAGCTTCCGCAGCGGCGGCGATGCGCCGTGCGAAGGAGGATCGGAGACGATGAGGACGCTTGGGGTGATGGCGGTCATCGGATTGGGCCTGATCGGCGCGGTGGGGACCGCCTCGGCCCAGTCCTGGGGGCCCGACTACGGCTATCGCGACCGCGACTACCGGGATCGCGAATACCGCAGTCGAGACAGCGATTATCGCGACCGCGACTATCGGGATCGCCGCGACGATTACGGCCGGCGGGACGACTACCGCAATCGCGACTACGGCTATCGCGACCGAGACCGGGATTATGGCGCACGTGACCGGGACCGCGGGTCACGGGACAATGGCGCCGCCGCCTTCAACGAGCGTGAGTATTTGCGCTGCAACCCGGACGTCGCCCGCGCCGTGCTCGCCGGCAAGATGGAGTCGGGCTACAAGCACTTCCGGGTCCACGGCTTCCGCGAGGGCCGCAAGCTGAGCTGCTGAGGGAGGACCGGCGCCCCGTTTGCCCGACGGCCCGTCGGCTAGCGATCGACGCCGGAGCCTCCGTGCTCCGGCGATTCTCGTTTGGAGGGCCGGCCGGCATCGATGTAGCCGGGCGCATGAAGCTCTCCATTATGTCCTCGATCTCCCATAACTCATGGAGATCGAATCACCATATCGATGTTTGAGACACGTTCGAGTCTGTCCGTCCCCGGCCTCGAGTCAGGCGGTCCTGGATCAAGATGTTCTTGGATCAAGATGTTCTTGGATCAAGATGTTCTTGGATCAAGATGTTCTTGGATCAAGGTGTTCTTGGATCAAGGTGTTCTTGGATCAAGGTGTTCTTGGATCAACGCGAGCCGGACATCTGCGCAACCTGATCGAGTAGCGCGGGGGCGTCGGACTTAGTGCACCTCACAAAAATCCCGCCGCAATGTCGCTGCTACAGCAAGCCGAGGCGGTGATCGGGAGTTTTGTGAGAGACACTTAAGGCCCGCTGCAGAGGGACGGTCCCATCCATCGGAGCCGCCGCCAAAGCCACGCGCGCAACCGGGCCGTCAATGACAGGCGGCAGATACCTGCGAACACGACGGGCCTTCTTCAACCCAGCACCACTCGACAACGAAGGTCGCCGGCAGGGCGGTGGGCATGAATATATTTGCAATGAACTGATGTAAAATATGATCAATGCGATCGAATAGTAAAAAATCACATCTTGCATATCAATCAATAAAATGCATCGACATGAGCACGCAATATCTTTGCTTGCGGGGGGTGGCGCAAGCGGCGCAGGCCAAGCCCAGCCATAAATCGCACCCCTCGAAAAGAACATTTGACGAACATCGGCGACGCGGGTACAAGGGTTTCAGGTTATCCGGGTCTGCGGCCTGCCCCTCGGGGGAGGTGGCTGCTCGACTGCCCCGCCGATGCGGGGATGTGTCCCCGGACCCGGCCCACGGCATCACCGAGGCGAAGGGCGGCTCGTGCCCGTCGGCCTCGGGGCCGGCGGTTTCGGGCTGCGCCGGCGCCTCCCACCTTCCGACGAGGCGACATGGCCAAGACGCCACGAGCAAGGACGCCACGAGCAGAGACGCCGCGGGAACGGACGGCGGCGCAACCGGCATCGACACGAAAGCCCTCGACCGCGAACCATCCGGCCAAGCCCGCGGCCCGGTGCGTCGTCGACTGGACGGGCGTCGCGGCAGCCTACCGGGCGGCGCCGGAGAGCGGGCCCGCCATCGCGCGGCAGTTCGGCCTCAACCCGGAGACGCTCCGGCGACGGGCGCGGGCGGAGGGGTGGGACGCCCCGACGGTCGTTCTCCCGGGCGACGGTTCCCCGGACGCAGCCCGTCCCGGCGGCGTGCTCGGCGGCCACCGCGTCGTGGTGGCCCAGGGCGCCGCCTTGACCCTGCGGCTCCTCGACGACCTCCGGGCGGCGATCGCCGAGGAAGCCGGACCGGAGAACGCCCCGGAGGAGAGCGGGCTCGCCCGCGCCGCGGCGCTGCAGAAGCGGGTCGCGGCCCTGCGCGACCTCGCCGCCGCGGCGCGGCTGTGGATCGCCCTCGAACGCCAGGCCTGGGATCTCGACGGCAAGGGGGACGGAAAGCTCCGTGACGACACCGCGTCCCTCGATCCCCAAACCGCCTTCCGCCTCCTCGACGGCGAGCAGCGCGCCCAGCTCCGGGCCATCGCCGAGCGCCTGGCTGAGCGACCCACCGGCCCTGATCCGGGCCCTCGATCGGCTCGATAGCGAGGAGAGCCTAGCGGGCTTCGTGCGCCGGGCCTGGCCGGCGATCGAGCCGGGGGCGCCCTACATCCACGGCTGGCACATCGACGCGGTCTCCGCCCATCTCGAGGCGGTGACCGCCGGCGAGATCACCCGGCTCTTGATCAACGTGCCGCCCGGTACGATGAAGAGCCTGCTCGCCGGCGTGTTCTGGCCGGCCTGGGAATGGGGGCCGAAGAACCGCCCGTCGTTGCGCACCGTCGCGGTTTCGCACACCGAGCGGCTGGCATTGCGCGACAACCTGCGCACGCGCCGCCTGATCACCTCGCCCTGGTACCGGCGCCTCTGGGGGAATCGGGTGCGGCTTACCCGCGACCAGAACCGCAAGGGCCGGTTCGAGACCACGGCGACCGGCCTGCGCGAGGCGGTCTCGGCCGGCTCGATCACCGGCTCGCGCGGCGACCGGGTGATCCTCGACGACCCGATCTCGGTCGACGGCGCCGCCTCCGAGCGGGTGCGCGAGGCGGTGGCCCAGTGGTTCCTGGAGGCGGTGCCGACCCGCCTCAACGACCCCGTCCGTTCCGCCATCGTGGTGATCATGCAAAGGCTGCACGAGCTGGCGGGTCGTTTTACCGTTTGGGATAGGGGTCTTAGACCTCCACCTCCTCCCCAGTCTGGGGCTTCTTCCGGGACTCTCGGCGCCTCGCGGTATCCTCCGCCGCCTTCGCCATGCCCTCCCGGATGTCGCCCAGGTCCGCATGGGCGTACTTGGCGGTAATGGATGGCGAGGAGTGGTTGAGGAGCTTCTGGACCAGCCGCAGGTTCCCGGTGGCCCTGAGGGTCCGGGTGGCCGCGGTGTGGCGGAGGTCATGGACCGCCCGCATCCCCTTGATACCGGCCTTGTCCAGGGCAGCCCGCATGGCCCGCTTGAAGCCCTCCGGGTGGATGGGCAGACGCTCGCCGCGGACCACCCTGCGGCCGAGCCTCTTGCAGTCCCGGGTCTTGCTCGCCCGGTACGTGAAGACCGCCTCGGGGTGGTGTCCCTGAAGCGGCGCGAGGATGGCTCGCAGCTCGGGCGTGATGGGCAGGACGTGCGGCTTGTCCCCCTTGCCGACCACGCGGATGACCTCGGCGGCGAAGTCCACTTGGTACCACGTCAGGCCAGCCACCTCGCGGCGGCGGAGGCCGGTGATTTGGGCGAAGAGGCGCGGGGCCCGGTAGTCCTCCCTCTCGGCGGCTTCGAGCTTCTCCTCCTCATCATAGCGCAGCTCCCGGACCCGCTCCTTAGGCTCCCGCAGGAGGTGGTCTCCCCAGATTGGTTCCTGGGGGAGGGGGATGCGCCAGACCTTCTTGGCCCGGGTGAGGACCCGCTGGAGGGGTTGAGTGAGCGTGCGGTTGACCGTCGAGGGGAGCACGAGGCCCTTGGAGGGGTCCCCGTAGCGGTGCTCGGCGCGGCGGGCGGCAACGGCGCGGGCAACAACCTCATCCGTGACGGCGGTTAGCGGGAGGTCTTTGCCTACCAGCCTGGTCATGCGACCCAGCACCTCACCGGCCGTCTTCGGGTCGAAGCCGTGGCTGGCCACCTCCGCATAGTAGCGGTCCGCAGCTTCCAACAGGCTCATGGCGGCAGGCCCTCCCACCACCTTGAGCGTTCTCTCCGCCTCGGCAATCAAGTGCTTCTCTACAGCCTTCGCCGCCCGCTCTGAAGTCGCTCTTGTCGAGCCACTATAGCGCTTACCACCCCGCTGGAAGTCGTAGGCGTAGTACGGAGACTTGGCAGGCTTGTAGACGGACATTCGGTCCTGCTCCGTTCGGCGAGGAAGCGCATGACGGCCTCCAGGGTGAAGCGTCGCCGCTCCCCGAAGCCCGTCTGCACGTAGGTGATGTGGCCCGCCATACAGTGGCGCTTGAGCGTCTTCGGGTCCAGGGGGAGGAGGCGGCACAGCTCCGGGGCCGAGATGGTCGCCTTGCTCTCGAAAGCCGCCGCCAAGGGGGAGGGGACTACGGGCCCCATCTCCCGAGGTCCCACTTGGCCAGCCCCCGGTCCGCCGCCTTGGCCGCGATCCCGAGGCACACCAGGCACGTCACCAGGAACCCCGCGAGGAGACAGGTGGCGCAGGTCACGCCACGGCCTCCGCCGGCTGCTCCACGAAGTACTTCAGGTACCGCTTGCCGAAGTGGTCCCTGGCCTCGCGCTCCAGGATCGGGTGGCCCATCTTCCGCAGTTCGGCGATGCGGCTGGACACCGACATGATGCCCAGGGAGGTCACCGCCACCTTGGTGGTCAGCGTGCGGCCTGCGCCGAGGTAGTCGAGGATGAGGCGCTGCTGCGGGGTGAGCTTGTCCTCGGGCTCGGCCGCGGCCGGCGCCTTGTCGGGGATGTCCTGGGTGATGTGCATGAGGGTCTCCCTGAGTTCGTCCATGTCGAGGTGCGGACAGCGCAGCTCGCGGTTCCGGTAGCGTTGCAGCTCGGTGTGGCCGACGACTTCGAGGCGGCCGAACTGCCACATCAGGTCCACCACCAGGGCGTGAAGCATGACCCTCTGCTCCACGGTGTGGCGCGAGGCCGCGTCCCCGGCGAGACAGACCCCGATGCTGTTGTGGTTGTTGCCGGGGGTGTGGGCGCCCACCGAGCCGCGCGGGCGGGTCTCCACGAGGGAGCCGTCCCGCTCGATGACGAAGTGGTAGCCGACCTCCAGGAGCCCCATCTCCCGCCCCCTGGCCCGCATGGCGGCGCAGTGGTTCGGCACCGAGGCCGCCATGTGGGAGGAGTGGACGATGAGGCGGGTGGTCTTAGTGCGGGGGCGCCAGGCGAACACCTAGGGGGCGTTCCCGCCCGGCAGCATCACCCAGACCGTGACGCACGGCACGAGGTTGACACAGAGCCGCCGGTTGTAGGGGGACCAGTGGGCGCCCACCCAGAAGCTCGCGAGGCGGAAGAGGAGGCCAGCCTTCACGAGGCCACCGCCACCAGGGGGTTCATCTCGATGGCGAAGGCGTCTTGGATGGCCTGGACCTCCGCGTTGAGCTTCGCCTGAAGCTCCTTCACGCTCTGGGTGCGGGTCAGGAGGCCCTGCATCCGGGCGAGCTTCTCGGCCCGCGCGGAGGTCTCCTGCTGGACCTGGGCGTGGATGGTGTCGAGGGTCTCGGGGGCGATCACTTCCGTTTGCGCTCCTGTTTGAGTAGGTCCTGGAAGCCCTGGGGCCCCTTCCTCAGGGCCTCCTCCGGGCTGACCTCGGGACCCTTCTCGCGGGTCCATTCCTCGGGGATGGTCTTCACGGCCCAGACGAACCCGTGCTTGTCGGCCCACTCCGCCACCGTGGTGCTGGAGCTGGGGCCGATCTTGCTCTTGGGGTTGTCGAAGACCAGGCGGATGTCGAGGTCCGGGTACTGGAGGCGGACGAAGAGGTGCTTGGCGCGGTCTGCCGACAGCCAGCGCCCCTTGGTCTCCACGAGGATGCCGTTCCGCAGCCTGAAGTCCACCGTGTAGGTGTGCTTGGCCGCGGGGATGACATAGGGGACCTTGAAGACCTCGAAGAGGACGGGCTCTCCGAGGGCTTCGAGGTGCTTCGCGTTCTTCGCCTCCAGTCCCGAGCGGTAGCCGTGAGCCATGCCGCGGGCGTCCGAGGATCGCGTCCGGGCGGCCCAGTGGCGAGCTGGGGGGTTGGGCACGGCGCCGGCCTAGAGAAGCGTCACGGTCATTTGGGCCTTCCCCGCGCCCACAGTGGCCGCGCCGCTCAGCATCTGAAGGGACAGCCGCAGGGCGAGCGATCCCCGGGCCGACACCGTGTAGGTGCCGCTCATCGTGCTCCCCCGGGTACCGGCCGCCGATTGGCCCCGATCGGGGACGTAGCCGGCGCTGGCAGCCCAAGCGCCCGATGCGCTACCGCCGGCATTCGACAACGAGAAGTTCACCTCCCCGGCTGTCGTGAGGCCCGCCTCCACTTGCACGTCAACGCGGTACCGCTGGCCAACCTGGGCCATCGGCACGAACACCAAGACCGTCTGGTCCGGTGTAGTGCCAACGGTGATGGGGGCGGCGTTGGTCACCGTGCCCACCGGGCGGTTGCCGTCCGTGCGCTCGTTGCCACCACCCGTGCTTCGGTCCACGTACTCCGCAACCGGGGAGCCAGTGTACGTCCCCTGCGTGCGCAGGTTCGAGGTGATGTTGCCGCCCGAGGTTCCGATCTCGTAAACGCTGACGGTTGGCTTGTTGTGGCGGAACTCGCGGATGTCACCCGCAAGGCAGTCCTTCAAGACCACGCCGATGTGGGCACCGCCGGAGGCGTAGTCCGCCGCGTTGTTGATGGCCTTGAGCCCCGAGAGGTCGAACCCGGGGCACGCCTCCAGGTAAACCACCACGGTGCCCGCCGGTCCCGGTACGATGTCGGTGGGGTACATGCCCGCCGGCATGACGCCAGCCGGGGCACCCTTGTAGAACAGAATGTCCCGCGCCATGAACGACGGACAGTTCTTGGCGCTAATCATGACATCGAGCGCGGAGATGTGCCCTCCGCTGATGCTCCCCCACGGGCGGGCCGACGAGTTCTGGATGTCGAAGCCGACGAGGACGGCCACGAGGATCGGGTTTTCGACCGCGAAGCCTTCGACCTCGCCGCGGCTCTGGATGGCGGTCTTGGCGTTGAAGACGTAAGGCCGCTCCACCAGCGCGTCGCTGGGCCGGCTGGACTCGCTGGTGCCGGTGTTTCGAATACCCGCCGTCATCGTCGCGAACGACAACCGGCCCCCGCCGTAGTCTGCGAAGTTCCGGCGACCGCGGATGAAGGGGTACCGCAGACTGAGGTTGTGTACGTCGATCGTGTCGATGCCCACATCCCAGCCGTGCTGGAGGTAATCCACCCCGCCAACCACAATGCCCTCCAAGGAGCATCGCTCGTGGTTGCGGAAGTTGCCGCTGTCATCCACCGCGTACTGCACGGTGAGGGCGGACTTCTGGGCGGTCTCCGTACCGAGGGTCAGAAAGTTTAGGTTGCGGATGTTTGTGGCGTGGCTGTAGGTATCCTGCGACACCACCATGCCGGGCACGCCGGCCGGCATGACGATGGCCGAAGCCCCGTAGGTCCCCTCCATCCCGAGGGCGCGGTTGGTGGCGACAAGGGGAACCCCGGTGAGGTAGGCCTTGCCCGGCGCAAACACCAGCTTCTCGCCAGACCCTATGGCCTCCGCGAGGGTCTTCTGGTTATCGAATCCGGTGGAGCCGTTGAAGTCTCCTTTGCAGTTGAACCGCTCCACCCCAATGGGGTCTTTCAACCATTGCCCGAGGACATGCGGGGCGGAGATCCCGGGCACCGAGATGAGCTGGGCCGAGGCCGGCGGCAGGACGGGAGGCACGGTGGCCTCCTAGGCGCGGTTCACCCGGAAGGTCGTCCCGGCGCCGCTCGCCAGGTAGACCTCGCCGATGTGCGCAATGGTCTCCGCGTAACCACCCCCGCCAGCCATGCAGAGCCAGCCCCGGCCCGGTTGGAGGTCCGCAGTGTAGCCGTACTCGCCGTCATTCGCCCCGGTGGCGACGATGCAGATGTCCCGGCGGGCGGTGTCCTTGTCGTAGGCCTTGTAGGGCGTGTTGGCCGCCACCGTGTCGGTGAACGCCACGCCGTCCTTGAAGCCCGTCACCGGGCCGCCGGTCGCGAAGGCCGGCAGGGTGAACACGTCGAGGTGGCGGAGGGCGAGCGGCGAGTGGAGGGCGGCGCCTCGGCCCACCTCAGTAGTCCCCGTCCGCGGCGGCGGCCGAACCCGAGCGGTCCGCCGGAGGCATCGCCTCGCCGGCCCCGTAGTCCTCGTCCTCGCAGCCGTCGATCGCGCCGAAGCCGCCGCCCGCCTGGCCGCCCTCGGCGTACTTGCGGACCTGGACGCCGCAGAAGTCGAGGCGGACGCCGGCCTGCTTGCCAGAGGTCATCTTCACGTCCCGGAGCGCATAGAGCACCCGGATGTCCGAGCCGCCGAAGATCGGCCGGGCGTTGTCCGCGCCGGTACCATCCTGGAGGCGGATGGTGATCTTCTTCTCCTCGCCCGACTTCAGGCGGATGGTGGCGTTCTGCTTGTAGTTGAAGACCACGAAGCCGGTGGGGTTGTCGTTGTCGTCCGTCTCCACCTCGAAGGGGACGTAGAGGGTCCAGGCCTTGCGGTCCTTCGCGGTCATGCCCTCGGTGACCTCGGCGAGGTACCGCTCGGCCTCCTTCTGGACCAGGTCCATCATGGCCTGGGCCTCGGCGATGGGGACCCGCTGGCCGGTCTTGAAGACGCCGGCCTCGTTGAACTTGGTGTCGGCCTTATTCAACCACGGGTGGACGGCCTTGCCGAACGGCGAGGTCCGGTAGGTGCGCTTGGCGGGGGTTGCCACTGGGCGGCTCCATGAAGAAGGCTCCGTGCGCTGCACGGGCTGCCGATTGGTAGGCGGCGGACGCTTCCTCCGGTGTGCGGTAGGTGCCGAGATGGCGCTTGCGTCCGTCAGTGAATATCTGGGCTCTCCACCCCGACCCGTGCCGCGAAACCCCTTTGAGGCCGGCGGCGCTGTCACGGTGGGCGGAGCTGTTCTGTACGTTCTGGGCTGGCGTGGCCGCCCGCAGGTTACCCTTGCGGTTGTTCGAGCGGTCCCGGTCCGCATGATCCACCCTGGGCGGGAGATACCCGTTGACCAGGACGAACTTGACGCGGTGGTACTCCATGGAGCCCTCCCCGCGCCGACCTAGGCGCACCGTGCAGTAGCCGCGCTTGCCGGGGCGGAAGACGACCTCGGCGCCAGTGCTGGCCCGCACAACGGCCTCGCCCTCCAACCGGAAGGCCTCCAGAATGCGGACCACTCGGCTCACGCGCAGACGACCTCCTGCCCCATGATGACCAGCCCCACGAAATCCGCGGTGCTCTCGGCCATCATGTTCGCCTTCGTGTGATGCTTCTCGGGCCGCAGGACGCGCCGTCCGAGATGGTGGAGCTGCTCCGCATCCATCCCGGTGCGGGCCGAGATGGCAGCGAAGAGGGTGGCCGCGGCGATCACCTGGGCCTCGGGGGTCTCCCGCTGGATGCCATCGAGCGCCAGGGCGGCGCACCGGAGGGCCTCCTCGCGGGGGGTGGCGTGGAGCTGGTCCTTGTCCAGCGGGCGGTGGCCGTGGAGCTTCATCAGGCGGGCACCACCATGCCGACCTGGAGGCCGCAGTGGGTACCCCGGGGGTTGGTGACGATGCGGTGGCCGCCGAGCGGGCGGTAGGGCTTCACGGCCTTGGGCTTGGGCTGGCGCTTCTCGAAGTGGCCCTTGGCGTTGCGCTTCAGGGGCTCGCGGATGCCGTGCAGCTCGCACACCATCTCCGCCACGCTGGTGAGGTCGGCGAGGGCCAGCTTGCGGCCGTCCTTGCGGTCCCGCTTCTCGGGCCGCGGCAGGGGGAGCGTAGCGGTCTTCTTGCCGTCCAGCGACCGGGTGGTGATGTCGTTGTAGGCCGCCCCCATGCGGATGGTGGTGGCGAACTTCTGTTTGCGGGCCATCGTGTGCTCCTGATGGTGAGGGTGCGTGGGGGTCGGCCACAAATGGCGAGGGGCCCGAGGTGTGAACCCCGAGCCCCTCCGAGCGTGGACCTGGCCAGTGTCTTGCTCGCTGTCTGCCGGTGGGAAGGCCTGGCGGCGGGCGCTAGGTCTTCTCATATCGAAGCCTATTTATAAGCCTTTGATTTATCAGGCGAAAAAGTAGTCGCTGGAAAGCACGTCGGCGAGGTTCAGGCTGCCCATGTCGGGGAGCTGGGGGAGCTGTTCGGAGGCAAGCTCGCCAGCCCGCTCGAAGTCCAAGTCGTGCCGCTCCGCCAGGAGCTGGCCTATGACCACCGTGGAGCACGCCTGCCGGAACGCGGCGAGCATGTTCTCCGAGTGGACCAGGACAAAGGCCTCCCGGAGGATGTGGTAGAGCGCCCACATGTCGGCCGCGTGGGTACCGTAGGCGTCATGCACGCAGGTGAACCCGTCGAGGCCGCGCTCCTTGGCCGCCAGGAGGCAGAGCGTCAGGGCCGCGGCGTCGAGCGAGTGGACAAAGTTGGGCGCGATGCCCCGGAGCTGCGAAGCTGCGTCGAGGTCGGCCGTCTGTTCCCCCACGCGGAGCTGGACGGTGTCACCCCCGAGCATGACCTTGACCTGTTTCTCCAGCACTTTCCCGTAGAAGTGCCGCACCACGAAACCGGACGGCGTCGTCCAGAAGATGGGCTGGTTGCCCTTCGTGGTCGCCTTCGCGGTCTCCTGGAGCCACTCCATGACCGTGGCGCCGCCGGAGACCACCCGACGCACCACGTCCCACATCTTGAGCGACAACCAGGTGATGCGTGTGGTCCGCTCGGTGAGCATCGCCAGGGTGGCCGGGTTCTCCCAGTCCAGCTCCTCGGGCAGCGGATCGGCCTCGTCCAACCACTCGCGGGTGTACTTGAAGAAGGCGTCCTTGGAGCCGCCATAGGGGAGCACCATGACCTGGCGCTTGGTGAGCCCCCGGGGCAGGTTCCGGCCGCAGAGGTCGAGCCAGTAGGTGGCGTGCTCCGCGTTGACCCCGCCCCTCTCCACGGCCTCCAGCTCGTCTTGGAGCAGCCCCGCCACGTACTTGTAGATGTCCCGCGGCTTGTCCCCGGGGATGAGGTTGACGTAGGCACCCGCCACCTCGTCCCGGGTCATGGCCGAGAGGTGCTGGATGCCGTTGCACGTCCCGTCCACCGAGATGGGGAGGTGCGAGATGTAGCCCTCGCCGTGGTCGAGGAAGGCGACCCAGTCATAGATGGCCGCTAGGGAGCACCAGGGCTTGTCCACCTTGTCGGGGCCGCTGGTGGCCGTCCATTCCAGGTTGTTGAGGGGGTCCGCCGCGATGCGCCGCCACAGGGCCTCCCGCTCCCGCACCCACTCGATGCGGTCCTCGTAGCTGGCCTTGTCGAAGCCCCAGCAGGCCGAGAGGTGGACGGCGATCCAACCGCCCGTCTCGTCCGAGGAGACCGCCTTTCCGTTGGCCAGCTCCAGCAGGGCCCGGGAGGCATCGTCCCCTTGGGGCTGGAGGCCAACCGGGATCGGGTACTTGCGGCCCCGGAAGTCCATCATGTGCGGGAAGAAGATCTCCTCGAAGTCCTGGTACTCGAAGGCAACCCCGAGGAGCCTATCCGTGCGTAGACAAGCTCCGAGCCGGCGGAGGTTCTTCTTCACCGCCTGGGCCCGCTGCTGCTTCCACTTCTTGAGCGCCTCCTTGTTCGTCGCGATGTCGGCCGGTTGGGCCGGCTCCGGGATGGGCTCGATGAGCGGGAGGCCGCCGATGGCCATGTTGTGGGTGTAGGCGAGGTGCATCACCGCGAGCACCGCCTTGTTGATGCGCCAGGGCCGGTCCTGAAGCCAGTTGATGGCCTCGTACTCCTGGGGCATGTCGATGGCCTCGTACTCGTCGGCCGCCCACTCCTTCTGCGCCTCCTGGTGGGCCTTGAAGCGGATCAGCCGGGGGCCGCGGACGTAGGGGGTCCAGTAGCCGCCGTCCCGGGTATTGGTCCAAGGCTTGGGCGGGATGATCGTGGGCTTGTAGGCGGGTGAGCGAAGCTCCCAGTGGTCAAGCTCCTTGGCGAGGTGCTCCAACAGCCCGGGCTTGGGCACGAAGACCTCCTTCGGGCCGCGCTTCGAGCCCGCCTTAAAGACGTGGTTCGGGTCCGGCATACGCTCGAACCAGCCGGTAGCGCGGATGATGCAATCCAGCAGGGCGACGCCCACGCGGAGGTGCATCTCCTGGCCCCATTTATCCCAGCTAACCTGTAGCTCACCTGTAGACAACAGGTGGTTGAACCGATTGATGTTCACTCTCTTGCGGTGAACTTCGGTGGCACCGTCTTTGTCTAGCCGGCGCTGTATCCTATGGAACAAGTCGGGGTCAGCTTTTTCCCACGCCCGCACCTGCTGTTCATGCTCGCATGCCCGCCCTATCTCCATGGCAAGGCCCGTGATACCGTGGCGCTCTGTCGCTATGCCGTCGAGGACGACCTTCAGGGCCACCATGCCCATCACGAAGGGGTCCGCGAGGGTTGGCTCAGAGGTTTGCGCCCCGGTCTTCGGGTCCACAGCTTTGGTCGCGTAACGCAGCTTGGCGAGGGAGATGGGCTTCGGCCCCCGCACCTTGTCGAAGCTGTCCACCCACTCCCGGAGGTCCTTAGCGACATCGGGGAGCCAGTCCGTGAGGAGGCCCCGGACGGGGGCGAGGGCGGTCATGGTCTTCTGCCGCGTGGCGTTGACCACCCTGTCCCGCACCCGATCGGCGCCATCGTGGAGCATCCCGCGCTCCATCTCGACTTGTCGGGACCACAGCGGATGCTCCTCGCCCCTCAAGGGCTCGGGAGCCTTAGTCGGATAGGACGGAGGATCGGTCAGCATGTTTTCTGAAGCTCCCTCGGGACGCGACGACGCGGAACTGGAGCCCCGGCGTTCGGGCCCCGACGAAGTGCGACCCGGGGACCGCCCGGGCCGCGCCTTCAAGCGTGTTCAGGATCAGGTGCGGGAGGCGGCCCAGGAGACGACCGCCGACCGCATGGAGGACCTCAAGGCCGGCCGGATGCCCGCCGCAGGGCCCCACGAAGCCAAGCTCCGCAGCCGCTCAACGACCCCCGCAGTGAGGCCCCCTCGACGGCCCGAGTGACCTGGACGCAGGCCCCCGAGCGAGGATGGCGCAGCACCCGGACGTGGACGAGGTTGCCCTCGGCGTCCTCGCGGGCGTAGCTGCGGGCGATCGGGAGGCCGGCGTTCACTCCCCCTTCTCCTTCTTCCTCCGGCCAAGCCGGGCGGCCTTCTCACGCGCCTGGATGGCCTCCCACATCGCGTCGCATTTTGGCTTGCCGTGGCGCTCAACCAGAGCCCGCAGCGCTTGCCTCCCGGAGATGCGCACGACTTGATCGCGGCTCGCGGATTGCCGGGATGCGTTGTCGAACTCCGCGAGTTCGGCCTCGGTGAAGGTCTGGTCGGTCACAGCCATTTCCGCATCTCCTCGGTGCCGTACCCGCCGGTCAGGCGCAGGTAGCCCATGGTGGTCTCGATGTCCTCGTGGCGGAGGTACTGGCGGACCATGTCCAGGGGCATCCCCTTGGTGACGTGGAGGTGGCGGGCGGCGGAGCGCCGGAGGGCCTTGAGGGTGGCCGTGGGGTTGTCCTGCACCTTCAGGAACTCGCGACATTCCTGCCACAACCCGTTCAAGGCGTCGTAACCCGCGAAGATGAACGGTGCGTCGGGGGCAGCCCCGGGCGGGAAGCGTTGCGCAACCAGCTCCGCGGCCTCGTCGCTCAAGGGGAGCGTGGCCTGGGCGCCGGCCGTCTTGAGCCCGGGAACCGTGACGGACCACTTGCCGCCGTCCTCGGAGAAGTCGGACCGGCGGAGCCGCAGCGTCTCCTCAACGCGCAGGCCTGTGCGGGTCGTCCACTGGATGAACCGCCAGATGTCGCCGTACCGCGAGTGCAGCACGCCCCCCTCGGTCTTCTTGGCGAGGAGGAACCGCCGGAGGCGCTCCTCGTCTTCCGGCTTCAACCACCACTTGAGCATCTTGGGCTCCCTTGCTCGGCAACCCTCGACGCATACACCCATCGCCGACAGGCAGTTGAGCCGCTTGTTGATCGTGGCCGGGGAGAGGCCGTGGACGTACCACTCCGAGGTGGCCCGGCGGATGTCGAGGTCCGACACTTGGGCGACCATCACCACGCGATACTCGGCGCCGTCCCGCGGGAAGCGAAGGCGCATGGCCGCCTCGTAGGCCACCGCGCGGATGGCTTTTTCCGCCTGGCTCATGTTGGTGGCGTAGCACCGCCGGCCCTGCCACTTGCGACCCGCTGTCTCCCGCAAGGCCTCCTCTAAGGTCCTCGTGTCCTTCGTCTGCTCTGGCATAGGATGAGAACTCCGTGAGAACTTCGTGCTCTCACCCTATGGCAAAGCAAAAGGGGCCCCCCGCAAGGGAGACCCCATCTTGTTCCGATGGCTCAGGCGTTGCCTTGCGCCGATGTCAGGCTGTGGTCAGTTGTGGGTGCCGTCCTTGAGGATCGGCTCGAAGCCCTGCTCCTGGGCGTGCTCCAGGGCCGCCACCTCGTCGCCGGTGCGGGTGCGGTCGAGGGAGAGTTCCACCTCGGTGCGGCCCTCGCCGGTGATGGTGCCCTCGTCGCGGTCGGCGCCGATGACCTCTGAGATGACCTCCATGCGGAACTCGTCGTCCGCGGCGATCTCGACGGCCTCGCCCTCCTCCGTCACGCCGATCCACCCGAGGTCCGCGTAGTTGAAGACCTCCGGCATCTTGTGCTCGTCCGCGTACTGGGAGCCGAGCCGCGAGGCGTACCAGCCGTGCCGCTCCGCCAGGAGGGCGCAGGACAGACCATCGGCCCACTCCGGCCGGTCCTCGATCGGCTGCTGGACCACGCCCGACAGCGCGTTGATGAAGAGAACGCCCTCTTCGTCGGTCTTGTGGACCGGGATGGTGCGCGAGGCGAACGGGGCGGCAGTCACGTTGGTAGCGGTGTTGGTCATGTGGGCGTGCCTTCAGTTGAGGTTGAGCTTGGACCGGCAGGAGAACCCATGCGGTGACTTTGGCAATCCTAAGAATGCGCGATGTTCCGCAATCGTTCCTTAGGCGTTCTCCATGGCGCTCCGTGCGAGGCCGCCTGCTACTTTAGCAGCACGGCCCCGAGGCGGAACGTCAAGCCTCCGCAATGGCGAGGAGGGTGACCGAGAGGGCGAGCACGAGGAGCCCGCAGAAGAGGAAGGCGTAGAGAGGGAGCATGTCAGCGGGCCGCCTCGAAGCCCACCGCCTTACCCGGGCACTGGCGAAGACCGTAGAGCTTGTAGCCGATCTGGGCGCACACTTGCTCTTGCTCGCCGTGGGCGTTCGCAATGATGCGTTGGGCAAATTGGGTGCCCGGGTTGAAGTTGACCATGATGTACGTGTCGTGGAGATGCACACGGCACTTCGCACGAGCCCGTCCGCCGCAGGTGAGGGACATGATGTGGGTGGCCATTGCTTCTCTCCTCAGTCGTCGCCAGGTCCGCTGGCGCTCCGTGCGAGAGCCTGAGGGATGGCCTCAAGCTCCCGAGGCGGAGCGCCAGGTCACCAGGTACGGGCGCACCGCAGGGATGACGGCGCGACGCCGTAGAGGCGGCCTGCGGTTTCCTTGAGGTCCCGCAGTCTGTCCCCTAGGTCGCGGGCAAACAGCGGCCCGATGTCGATGATGGTCTGGCCCTGCACCAGGCAGGGAAACCAGCCGTCCCTGCTGTTGCCTGTGTAGCCGATGCTGTGCGTCCCCTCGGCTACAAGGTCCTTGATCGGGCGGTAGACGCCGTTGCTGTAGGTGCGCTCTTGCCAGGTGCGAGCCATCGTTCCGCCCTCCCTCAAAGACCACGCGACGCAATCGACCGACGGACAGCCGCCGAGCACCCCAGCAGGTCCGCCGCGGCCTCCACCGTGATGTGGGCCGGCCCGTCGAAGTCCCCCGAGAGGGCATCAAGCTCACCCGTCAGGCTCGGGACCGTGGTCGGGGCCTCGCGTTCCCAGATGGGCCGGCGAGGGCTACGGGCGGTGGTCGAGCGGGAGTGCAGGGCGTCGGGCATGACGGGTCGTCCTCTGGGAAGAGCTTTTGAGCCGAAGGTTTGGGGAGGGAGCCGGCTGGCCGCTTGGCGCTCGCCGTCTGTGGCCCTAAGTTGTATGGGCGAACCGCACTCGTCAACACTCATCCGCACTCATTGGGTGCGGCAGGACAACGCACCCCATGACGCCCTTGCCCAAGCAGATCCGGTCGGAGAGCTTCACGGTGCGCATCACGCCCGACCTGAAGCGCACCATCACGGAGCTTGCGCAGGCCGAGGGGCGCACGGTGGCTGCCTACATCGAGCGGCTGCTGGAGGCGCACGCTAAGGCCATGGGCAAGGCCACATGAGAGACATCCTCGCCGTAGGCGGCGCTGTGGTCGCCCTGGCGGCTGGCCTGGCGTGGGCCAGCTCGGCCGGCCCCTACGGGCTCGCATCCCCCTCCCGGGACGTGGCTTGGCGCATCGACCGCAAGACAGGCGCCGTGTCCGTGTGCCGGGCCGTGAGCCTCCTGAGGGCGCCCGTGTGCTCACCCTTCGGGGCGGACCCCGCGCCAGCACCTAGCACCCCTCAGGCCGGCCCCGCGGAGACATCGGGGCTGCCCTAGGCGGGCATCAAGACCCCTCTGCGCCTGTGGTGCTCAAAGTGACCGACTAGAGGTCCACAGATGGTATCACACGAGGAGAGGTGACAGCCTGAGGGCCCGAGGCGGCTCGATGCCCCCTCGATGGTAGCCCCAGGCCGGCCCAATGTCCTTAGCCGAGGACATCTGATCCCAATGATTTCAATGGGTTAGCGGCCCATGGCAGCCCGAGGCCCCCACCCGGTGCCCTTTTGGCGGCCAGGAGGGCCGTCGGGCACCCCATAGGGGGGAAACCTCGCCGCCGCTGCGCGTGGGTGTCCCCTCGGGTGGGTGACCATCTGCCTTGCTACGGGGGCTGTCCCCTATCCCGCCTCCCCCGCCAGAGTACCAGGAGGAGCGGCACCATGCTGGCGAGGAAGGTGAGGGTGGCTTCGAGGAGGCCTAGGGTCTTCTCGGTCATATTGCGCACAGCTCCTCGATACCTGGTGGTGGGCGAGGAGGGGCCTCTAGTCGGTCACTTTAAGCACAGTACCCCGGTGCTCTCTGCGACCCCTTGGAGGAGGGAGATGGATGGGTCTCTCCCTCTATCTATCTCCTATAGGTAACCTGGAGGTGCCCCCTTCATATACGAAGCTAATTAGGGGGTCTAAGTCATTGATTTCATTGAGGTGGCTTTTTGCCTACCTCGCGGTCGGCTTCAGGCCCACCGCCCTGCGATCCGAGCGGCCCATGATCGGCAGGCCATTCTCGTCCTCGCCATCGTCAGGGCCGAAGAGGCGCTCCCACTCCTCGTCCTGGCGCTCCTCTGAGGCCCGGGTGGCCATCATCTGGGGGTCCACCCCCAGCACATCCGCGAAGGCCCCTACGACCCCCGCCATGCCGTCTATGCGGTCATCGTGGTGCAGGCAGTCCTTCTCGCGGGTGAGGTGCGTGAGCTGGTAGCCCCAGCCGTAGCGGTGTCGCGTGTCCACGCCCTCCATCGCGCGGACCGACTCCTCGTCGTACTCGATGATGGAGCGGTTCACGATGATGCGGTGGGCCTGGCAGGGCGGCTCCAGGACCTCCAGGATGCGCCGCTCCTTGTTCATCTGGTTGGTGGCCTTCACGTCCTCCACCGCGGTGCCGCCCTCCTCCTTGCGGGCCGCACGAGCCGCCTTGTTGGCCCGTTCCCACTCCTTCTCGATGACCGGCCGGAGGAGCTGGGCGAACATACCGGAGCCGAAGTTCTCCTCGACGTTGAGCGTGTTGACCCGGTAGCGAACGCAGCACTTAGCGATGGCCTGAAGGTTCGCCGGAGTAGACCCGCCCATGCCCGCCCACATGTGCAGGAGGAACACGAAACCGTTCAGCTCGCCGGCAATCCACAAGGTCGTCTCGTCGGTGCCGCGGCCGGACGGATCAACGTGCCCCACAATGCGGCTGTAGGGCACCCTGGCGGTTCCTTCCTCCACCTGGGCCTTCTGCCAGTAATCGCCGTCGAAGCCGTGGGCGGGCAACGTCGAGTCACGGTGGGCCGGTTCGCCAGACCAGAAGACAGTCTCGGGGCCGAGCCGCGGGTCCAGGGACATCACCATGAGGTCGCGGACCTTGAGCGGGTACTTGTCCTTGTCCGACAGCGAGGTGTCGAGCATGAACTGGAGCTGGAACTCGCTCTTGCCCACCGCCAGCTCGCGCTTGGCGAAGTCCTCGTCGGTGAACCGCAGGGGCATGATGGACCGGCCGACCAGCCCCGGGCCGTGCTTGGCGAGCTGGGCGAGGACCCACTTGGCCAGCCTGTCACCGTACCGCTTGATCTGCGCCGCGTCCGGGTAGCGGGCGGGCATGATGAAGACGCCGTACCCGCGCTTGGGCAGCTCATTGTAGAGAGAGGCCGCATCGTGCGGCGTCCCGAGGAACTTGACGCTAGGCTTGAAGTTCGCCCCATGCACCTCCGGCGCGTAGGGCTTCAGGATAGCGTCGAACTCCTTGACCGCCTCGCTGATCTTCTCCCGACCGTCCACGGTGAGGGAATTCTGGTCGGACTCCACGTCGTCCGGCAGGATGAAGTCCGCTCGCCAGCCGGCCTGCTGGCCCGTGATGCCAAGCGCGAAGAACGAGGGGCTCTGCTCCGGAAGGGCCGGCCCCACGTCGAAGCCTTGGCTGGATTGGCGCTGGTGGGCCTTCGGCCGCAGGCTCTCCAGCTCCGGCATGGTCATGATGACCTGCAAGCACCAGTTGACCGTGGCCACCGCCCGCTTCGAGCTGGCCGACACCACCATGACCTTGAGCTGCGGGTTGTTCAACAGGAGCCAGATGCCGAAGAGGGCTGCAATCCAGCTCTTGGAGAACCCACGGAAGGCCATAATAACGTCCCGCTCGGGGCCGTGCTGGAGCCGGTACGCGAGGGCGAGCTGGGCCTCGTTCGGGTCGTTGCCGAGGAGGAACCGCCAGGCCAACGTCAGGAAGACCCGGAAGTCCGCCAGGATGGCCGCCATGTAGCGGGCCTCCTCGCTCTGCTCGTCGGGGAGGCCGCCCGGGTGGGTGTGACTGGTGGTGCTGTCGAGGTGGCGTTGTTGGGCCGGCCCCACCACCTTCGCGTTCGCCGGCCGTCTGGCGGTCTTCTTCCGAGCCCCCGTCACCTCGGCGGAGGAGGTCCCGCCGGTGGCTTCGCGGTCTTCTTGGAGGGCCTTGAGGGGGTCGATGAGCTTAGGCACGCCCGAACAGCATCTCGATGGAGTTGAAGATGACCTCCGGGGTCTCCTTCACGCGGATGGCAGCCACACCCATGGCCTCGGCGTGCTGGCGGATCACCACGGAGGTGGCGCCGTTGTGCTCCAAGCTGAGAATGGCCGCGACGATGTCGTTGACGTTGACCATCACCGGGTCGTCGGCGAGATCAGTGAGAAGCATGAAGCGGGGCATACGGCTCTCCTCTAAAACAGATAGCCCCGCACCACCCGGGGAGGGCAGCGCGGGGACTTGGTGGTTACTTGGTGTCGGGCTCGGCGGTCGGCGCCGGGGTGGCCTCGGGCTCGTCCTTCACCGGCTCCGCAGGGGCAGCCGAGCGGCCCGGCCACGCCACCTCGTAGACCCGCTCGCGGGCCTGCCGGTCCACGAGGAAGAAGGTGGCCGGCTGGTCGCCGAGGGCGGCGTTGAGCCCCGCCACGCCCTGGTCCTGGGTGTCGTAGCGCTCCAACTCCTCGACGGCGGCCGGGGTGGCGTGGAAGAGGGCGTAGTGTCCGTCCAGGTTCGTGATGGTGACCTTGGTGTCCATGGCGTCAGGCGTCCTCGTAGTCGGGTCGATCGAAGGACGGCAGGGCCTTCCGCTCCTGGTGCTCGATGGTCTTCATCGGGGGCGGCGCGTAGGTCATGCCGTTGTCGCGGAGGAGATTGCGGAGGATCGCCGCCTCCTGGTGGCCGATCGTGCCGGCCTGGGCCTTGGCCACGTAGCGCCGCAGGAGTGCCTCATGGCCGGCCAGGAGGACCTCGTGGAGGGTCTTCCCCGCGAGGTCGAGGAAGGCGGCCTCCTCGGCGGGGTTACCGCCCTCGGGCTCCTCCATGCGTCAGAACGGCTGCTGCGGGTTGTCGTTGGTGCGGACCGTCACGTAGCAGCGCACGGCGCCGGCCGTGGCGAAGCCCGCCGGGACCAGCTTGGCGAGGCCGTCACGGACGCACGGGCGGTTGGTGTCGCCCTTGGTGGCGGTGGCCTTGAGGATCGTGCCGACTGCCGCGCCGTTCGGGACGGTGACCTGGAGCCCGCCGACCGCGACACCGGCCGAGTTCTGCACGGTGATGGTGCCGCCGGTGGTGACCGCCGCCTGGACCACCACGGACAGCTCCGAGAGCGTGCCGTCGTCCGGGCAGAGGAAGTTCTGGGTGACGTTGTTCGGCAGGTCCGCCGCCGGGATACCGACCTCGACGCGGGGCTTGAAGCCGACCTGGGAAGACGACATGGAGTGATCCTTACTTGTGTAGGTAGGTGAGGACGGACAATCCGAGGGATATGACCGTCAGGAGAACCCCCCACGCCCACTGGTATTCTGTCCGAGTGGAGACGCGGGCGGCATTCGTTGCGGCCGAGGCGGCGGCTATGCCCGCCATCTGGCCTTCGAGGAAGCGGAGGCGGGCCTCGTGGTCCGCGTGGTCGGCCTCCTGGCGGCGGATACCGTCCACCACCCCGTCCATCTTGGCGTCGAGGCGGACCAGTTTGGCGTCCAGCGCCGCGACCGTCTCGTAGGTGAGGATGGCGTTGCCGCGGCCCTTGCGGGGGGCATCACCCTCCGGCTCGGCGGTGGACGCCATCAGGGCGCGAGAGCCACGAGGCCACCGTTGAGGTAGACCTCCTGCGGGGCGCCCGAGGGGACCGTGGGCCGGTTCTGGAGGTACGCCACGAACAAGGGACCGAACGTGGCGTTGAACGCGGCCTGCTGGGGACTCGTCGGCGCTATCTCCCCGTCCGTGACGGCCAGAAGGCCGCCGTTGAGCCAGGGCTGGAGGTCGCCGGGCGGGGGCTGGTTCGGGAGCCCCGCCAGGAACCGCGCGAACAGGATGCGGAAGGCTGCCGAGGTGGTGGACAGGAGGTCGGCCAAGAGGGCCTGCTCGATGGCCACCTGCGTCTGCTCCCGCGTCCACGCCGCGGTGGCGGCATCCTGGGGGTCCACGGGGTCCCCGAGGTTCACCGCCCGGCGGCCCTTGAAGTCGTAGCGGTTCCCCGGGAGCGGTGTCGGCAGGGCGGCCACGCGGTCGGCGGCCTCCTGCGACACGTAGAGGAGCTGCAAGACCGCCCGGTTGAGGTCGCCTTGGTCGAGCTGGCCGGGCTTGAAGGTGACCACGGCGTCCTGGTTGGGCGTGATCCGCTGAATGCGGACCACCTTCCCCGCGAGGTCCCCCGCGGCCACCGGGAGGCGCACTAGGTTGCTGGTGAGCCAGGTGAGGGGGCGGACCTCCACCTCGTCCACGTAGGCGTGGATGTCGGGCCGCTTCAGGAAGGGGAACGGAACCGGGAAGGCGTTGGTGTCGCCGAGCGCTGGCGTCTCGACGAGGCTGTAGGGCATGTTACCTCACTGCGGAAGGAAGCCCGAGAGGTCCACGCCTGCGGCCTTACCGAGGGCGTTGAGCTGCTCTGCTCCGGTCTGGGTGTTGGACTTCGGGGCGTAGGCTTTGGCGACCGCCGCCTTCGCCTCCATGTCCCGCTTGGTGATGGCCGCCCGCACCGCGGGGTCGGCCTTGAGCGCCTTCATGGCGGCCTCCCGGTACTTCGCCACGGTGCCGGTGAGCATGGCCGCCCGGGTGCCCTTGGTCTCCGGGTCGCCGTCCGGGGCCTTGCGATAGGCCTCCGTCTTCATGACCTTCGCCACGGTCTCCTTGAGGGAGGGGCCCCTGGCGGGATGGCCGGCGAGTTCCTGGTAGCGGTCGAAGGCGTTGCGCCCGTCCGACATGGACACGTCCCGGAGGTCGGTCCCCTTGTAGTTGGGGTTGGGCGGGCCCAGCGGGGCCATCCCGGACTCATCGATCATCCGGCGGACCTCGGCGTCCACCGCGGTGGGCTCGCCGTCCACCCACAGACCCTTGTGGACCGTGAGCGGGTCCCCGAAGACATCCCTCTTGGGTGGCAGCTTCTCGGACAGCCCCGGCACAGTGGCCATGATCTTGTCCACCACCCCGCGGGTCTCCCGGAGGAGCGGGTCGGGGTTGCCGAAGCGGAGCGCCGAGGCGAACGGCACGAAGTTGGCCGCCGTGGACCCGGCGACCTTCTGCATGTTCCGGTCCGGGTCCATGATGGCGTCCAGCGTATCGTGGAGGCTGGTGAGGTAGGTCTTGGAGGTAATCTGCTTGGCCAGCGCGATGCCGAGCCCCGCAGCCGCATTCCAGGCCTGCTCCCCGTAGCCGTCCCCGTCCTGGTCGCGGGAGGCGATGTCGATGATGTCCGCGATGATCCCCATGGGCATGGCCACGGGGTCGTACCGCCCGAAGTTGACGTAGGTCTTGGTGCCGTCCTCCCGCGGGATCACGAAGGAGTAGGGCTGCCAGCCGGTGGCCTGGAGGGCCTGCCGGAGCTTCGGGTCGGTGGGCCCGCCGCCGGTGATGTGGCCCTGGACCGCCAGGGTGGCCGCGGTTCCCATGAAGAGGGACCCCATGGCCATCTGGCCGATCGCCTGGGCCTGCTTCTCCGGGCCCATGTCGCCCCGGATCATCTGCCGGTACTCCGCCTGGGCCATGTTGAGCCCCGGCGTCATCTTCCAGCCGAGCCGGAGGACATTGGTCGGCGTCTTCACGAAGGGGACCACGTAGCGGAGGAACTCGTGGTTGGCCACCGAGGTCTGGATGGTCTTGCCGATGGACCCCGGGAGGAGGTCTTGCTGGAAGGTGGCGATGTTGGCCTCCTCCAGAGCCCGGAGGTCCACCGCCCGGCCGGCGTCATCGAAGGAGTTCAGCAGCGTGGACTTGACGTGGTCCTTGAGCGCCTGCCCCTCCAGCCCCGCCGCGATGCCGTCCGCATGGGCGGAGGCCATCACCTTGGAGCGGTAGGTCACCTGCTTGGCCAGCTCGTCCACCGTCCCGAGGAGGCGGGTGGGCGTGCCGGCGGCCTTCATGAAGCCGGTGTAGGCGTTGGACAGGATGTTGGGCACGCTGTCCCACTGCTTGAAGCCCTCGGCGACCCAGTTGGTGCCGCCGGTGCCGTCCGCGGTGCCCTGGGGGCTTATCTCCGCGGTGTGCGGGGACATGATGCTGTCGCCCGTCTTCCAGGTGCGGACCGCGTCCCGCCAGGACTCCTGGATGCTGGCCGCCATGTAGCCGTACTGGCGGGCGTTCTCCGCGACCGCGCCGACATCCCCGAGGATGCCGTGCCCGATGATCCGCTCCATGGGCCGTCCCACCAGCATGTAGCTGTTGGTGAGCGTGTTCACGAAGTGGGTTCGGAGACCCCAGAGGAGGTTGTTCACGTACAGGTACGCGGCGTCCTCCTTGAGGCGGGTCCAGAAGCCGGGCTTGATGAGCTTGGTGGCGACCTGGAAGTCGTGCCCGACGCTGTCCAGCAGGTTGAAGAAGCGGGCGTCATCGAGCCCCTTCATCGCCGCCAGGTCCTCGGCCGTGAAGGCGAACTCCGAGCGGTTGCGACGGAGCGCCCGGCCGGCGGAGGCCCGCATGGCCTGCCCCTCGGCCCAGAACGAGGAGGCGACTTCGAGGTGCTGCATGAGCGCCTCGCGGGCCTTGCCGAGGTCGCCGCCGAACTCCTCCAGCATCCCGAGCTGGATGCGGGACCGGAGGTTGAGGGTGTCGAGCATCGCCCGATTCCCGATGAGCTGGGCCGCCTCCATGTTGGCCACCATGGTCTTGGCGTTCTTGCCGGCCACCTGGATGGCCCCGAGGAGGGCCTGGGGGTCCTCGTTGTAGAGCTGGGTGCGCTGGGCCACGAGACGATCCACGGCGGCGTCCGTGAGGACCCCCTCCGCGTTCCCGCCCTTCGCCTTGTTGAGCTGGGGCTCCAGCATCTCCGCAACCCGGCCGATCATGGCCCCCATGGGCCCCTCCTGGCCCTGGTCGCCCATCCCGAGGTCGGCATGGAGCTTCTGCCAGGGGATGGACCCCCCGTCGCCGAAGCGGTGGCCGCGAGCCACGGCACCGTCCCAGCCTCCGGGACCCATCAGCTCCACGGTGTCGGTGATCCCGTCCGAGATGAGCTTGGTGACCTGTTCCTCGGAGACGGGGATCAGGCGGGGCTTGGCGGGTAGTCCTTCGGGCCCGGCGCCCTGGGTCGGCGAGTCCACGCGGGTGACCGTGGGCGCCTCCGGCGGCACGTCGATGGCTGGGAGCGCGATGTCACCCTCCAGCTCCGCCGCCCGGTTGGGCCGCGCGGGGGGCTTGGCGCTCATGGCCTCGGAGGCGAGGGCATCCTTGGCCTGGGGCACGGAGGGGACACTGGGCCCACCTCCGCCCTCCTGGAGCGCCGCCGGGGCATCCGGCCCGTAGTCCACCGCCTCGCCGGCCGCCTCCCGCTCCGCCAGGGACCGCCGGGGGCTGCGAGCCGACATCGCGTCGGACTGGATGGCATCCACGGGGGCAGGCGCCGGGGGCGGCGGGAGGGCCGCCTCCGCCTGAGCCACGGCCTCGGGGTGCTCCAGCCGCAGCGCCTCGACGGTCTCTAGGTCTCCCTTGCTGGCCGCGAGCTTGGCGTCCTTGTGCGCCACGGCGGCCGAGAGGTCCTTCAGGGCGGCGTCGGTGACCGCCTGTTCCCCGGACTTGAGGGCCTTGAAGCCCGCCACGCTCGCCGCGAAGACCCCCGCAAGGGCGGCATCCACGCCGATGGATTCCAGGGCGTTCTTGGTCCGGCCCAGGGCGGCGCTGTCCCCGGGCTTGCTGGCGAGGAAGTCCGACACGGGGTTCTGGAGGGCGGGGAACTTCTGCACCAGGTCCGAGAGGCGGGGCCCGGAGGGGTCGAACGCCACCGCACCTACCGCCGCCGCCTTGGCGGAGGAGAGCGCCGCGGAGCCCTTGCTGGTGGCCTCCAGGGCGCCCACCGCCGCGCCGACCTTCGGAATAGCCTTGGCGATGCCCACCAGCTTCCCGGCGCCGAGCATCCCGGTGGCGAACTGGGAGAGGCCGGAGACGAAGGAGTTGGCAATGCTGGCGTTGCCGAGGTCCTTGTCCAGGGTCTCGATGTTGCGCCGCAGCTCGGACTTGTCGGCCTCCGCGGTCTGGCCGAAGAGGAAGTCCTTCGTCTCATAGATGGACTTGGCGGCGCCCGTGACGATGGCCCCACCGATTTGGCCCGCGGCGTCCAGGCGGTCGATGGCGCGGCCGGTAGCGGTGGGCTGGGCGGGGGGCTCCGTGGGTGCGGCCGGTTGGGCCGGAGCGGGGGCTGCGGGTGCCGGCGCAGGGGTGACCCCCGAGGGAGCCGGTTGCGCCTGCGGGGCGGCTTTCGGGGCGGCCGGGGCCTCCTCCGCCATCAGGGCTTCGAGTTCCTCGGGGGTCATGCTCATGGGTGGTCCTTAGGCTCGGGTGGTCTTCTTGGTGCTGGTGAGGGTGCCGTTGGCGAAGTTGACGCCCACCCCGAGCTGGCCGGCGGCCCGCTGGAGCGCAGCGCCGACCTCGTCCCCGGACTGGGTGGGCTGGCCCGAGGCATCCACCCGGCGGACCGTGACGTAGCCCCCGCGGCCGGCGACCGGCGCCAGGCGGAGGTTCGGGTTGTCGGCCTGGGCCCGGCGGACCACGGCGGCGACATCCGGCTCCAGTCCGGCGAGGACCTGGTCATGGGCGGCCTTGACCGGGGCCGGGAGCGGGACCGGCTTGACGGGCGACTGCGCGGCCTCGGGAGCCGGCGCAGTGCCGATCCCGAACATGCGCTTGGCCCGCTCCACGAGGCCCGGCTTCTTGACCGCTTGCTGGGCCGCCTGGGCGAGCTGGGCGCCGGGGAGCGCACCGGAGCCGCGGAGGGCGCCGAGCACCTGGTCCGGGGTCACGAGGCTCTTGTTGAGACCGTCGCCCGCATAGGCCGACTGGCCGGCCTGGCGCCCATTCTGGGCCGTGACGTTCGGGAGGCTCGCCCACTCCAGCGCCAGGTTGTTGGCGAACTGGGCGTCGGTGATCTTCCCCGCCTGCCACTTCGAGAAGCCGCGGCGCTCCAGTAGGGCCACCGCCATGCGGTCCTGGAGTTCGGGGGTGAACGGCTCGCTGCCCTTCAGTCCCATGCTGGACTTCAGGTCCTTCAGGGTCGCCGCCATGAACTGGTAGCGGCCGGTGGCCGAGGACTTGGTGCCGCGGCTCTGGGACCACTCGATGGTCTGGTCCAGGGTCCGCTTGGAGAGGTCCTCGGTGGACCCGGCGTTGGCGAAGTAGGCGTTGTAGTTGCCGCGGCTCTCGGGGCCCGCCACGAAGTCGAGGATACGGGCGGCCTTCGGGTTGTCCTTGATGACAGCCAATGTGTAGTTCCCTTGGGTGGGCTCGGCGCTGGTCAAGGCGCGAGCGAAGCCTGATTGGGTGGGGCTGGAGCCAGGCTCGGGCAGCGCGGTGCCGGCCTCGGGCGGGTGGCGGAAGCCGGCCACCTTGGAGAGCGGGAGGGTGTCCTCCTGCACCTTGTTGTCGTCGTTCCCGGCGATGTAGCGGACCCGATCCCCCTCGATCCCGACCACGAACCCGACGTGCCCCGAGGAGCCGGCGGCCATGGACTTGAAGACCACCACGTCGCCCTTGGTCGGCTTCTCGGTGGCGGTACCGTAGTCGAGGAAGTCCACCGCCATGAGGGAGCCGCGCTTGGGCTTGCCCGAGGCGTCCAGCACGGCATCCACGAAGGCGGCGCACCAGGGGATCTTCTGGGGGTCGATCTCCTTGCCGGCCGCCTTGGAGAGGAAGGCCGTGAGGGCCTGTCGCTGCTGGGGATCGTTCTCGCTGAACCCCTCGAACTTCCGGGCGACCTGGTCCGGGCTGGCGGGGCCGGTGAAGGTCTGGCCGTTGAGGGTGGCCGTGCTCCCGTTGAAGGTGGCTCGGCCGACGTAGGCGCCCTGGGCGGCCCGCTCGATGGCATCCGAAAGCCCGGTTGCCGGATCGGTGACGGGCGCCAGGGAGGCAGGCGCGATCGGGGTCCCATCCGGGGCCGCCATGCTCTGTTTGCCGGGGGCCGGCGGGGCGGGGATGCGACCTGAGGCAACCCCCTTCTGGTAGGCTTCCGCCGCGGTCTGCTCCAAGGTCTGGCCTTTCTTCGCCGCGATCCCCTCCAGGGCGGACCGGGTGGCGGGCGGGAGGGAGCCGAGCCACTCGGTGGCATTCGCCGGGGCGGCTGGAGGCTGGGCCTGCGGGGCCGGAGCGGGGGCCGGAGCGGGGGCCGGAGCTGGCGCTGGGGCCGGCACCGGGGCGGCCTGGGCCTGCGGAGCCGGGGCATCGAGCCGGGGCATCCCGTACTCGTCTCGGGCGACATCCCCCGGGGTCGCGGATGTGGCGGCGCCAGGAAGCCCGGGGACCGGCGGCTGTGGCTGGGCGGGTGCCTGGGGCTGCGGCGAGGCGGCCGGGGGCGGCACCAGAGGGTTGGGCACCGTCTGGACCACCGGGGCACCAGGGGCACCGGGCTGAGGCGAGGTCGCCGCGCCGAACTTGTTGGGCTCGGGGAGGCCCTGCCGGTTCAGCGTCATGCCCGTGAGGTCGCCTCCGGGCTGCTCCAGGCGCTTGAGGATGCCGGCGCCGATGTCGGCCACCGCCTTCTCCTGCTGGAGGACGTTGGCGTTCGGGTTGTCGATGGCCCACTGGAGGAGCTGGGTGCGGAAGTCGTACTGGGCCTGGAGCCCCTCGTTCGACACAGACCCATCATCGAAGACCTTCGACGCATCCTTGTCGTTGGCCGTGCGGACCTTGATGGTGTCGAAGAGGGTCTTGACGGACTGTCCCTTGAGGATGCCGTCGATCTTCGGGCCTTCCTTCTGCATCCCCTCGGCGAACTTCCAGGCCGTGCGGAGGTCCTCGGGGTTCTTGAAGACCCCGTCCCGCATGGCCTTCTGGACCACCGCGGGGCCGCCCCCGTCGAGGATGTCCCGGGTGACCCGCAGGAGGTCCCCGTTGTCCGAGGTCTGGGTCCCCTTGCCGATCTTGTCCCGCCAGGTGATGACGTTGATCCGGAAGTCCGGGTCCACCTTCTCGCCGCGGGCCAGGAGGGCCTCCGGGACGGGGGCGTTGGGGTCCTTGAGGATGAAGTTGATGGTGTCGCGGGTGACCGCGTCCTTGTCGGCCTGCTTGGCCTCTCGCCGGGCCTTCTCGGCCTCCACGACAGCCTTGCGGGCCGCCACGTCGATGGTCTCCTGGGCCTTGGCCTTCTCGTCTCGGCCATAGGGGGTGTTGGCCCAGGTATAATCCTTGCCGGGGACCTTGCGGTCCAGGATGCCGAGGAGCTTGGGGTCGTTCTGCTTGATGGCCTGGGCGGTGATGCCGTCCACCAGGGAGCGGTCGTAGGCGTCCTCGGTGATGCCCCGCTTGAGGGCAGCCGCGCGGTTCGCCTCCAGGGTCGCCGCCACGGTGGCGTAGTCGGTGCCCTTCTTGCTTGCCAGGCCGGCCGACACCGCGGTCTCGATGGCCTGGTCGTTGATGGCGCCCTCGGTGCGCACGGCGTCCTTCATCATGGCCGCCGACACGTCGCCGATGTGCTTCTGCTGGTAGTTCGCCGTGATCTGGCGGACCTTGGGCAGGAGACCGCGGAGGACATCGGGGTCGCTGGTCCCGATGTTGTCCTTCATGAACTTGGCCACGAAGCCGTCATAGGCCTTCGGGTCCGCCGAGTTCTTCCCCTCCCAGGTGTCATAGGCGGCGGCGAACCGCTGCTCCATGTCATTGCCGGCGGCGGTGCCCTGGGCTTGCTTGAAGCCGGACACGAAGGTCTTGGAGGCCTGCGCCGGGATCGCCCCCGACGCCACCGCCTCGGCGTAGCCCTGCTGGTTGCTGGTGTGGAAGGCGGCCTCGCCCTGGAGGCGCTGGTCCTCCTCCTCCTGCTTGTCGCGCTTCCCCATCAGCTCCCCGAGGCTCCCGCCCAGCCCCGCGAGGGAGCGGGCGAGGTCCTGGAGGGAGGTGTCGCGGGAGGGGGCCTGGGCCTGGACGAAGGTATCGACGGGCGCAGCTACGGGCCGGTAGGCCTCCGTCAGCTCAACGCCACGGTAAGGCTCACGGGCCATCCGGTGCTCCTAGGGGGTTATCGCATCTCGTCCCAGGGGACGACCTCCCAGTCCTCGGCGAGGAGGTCCGGGGTCGAAGCGTTCCAGCCAGGCTGGTGGCGCCCGTTCGCGGTGAAGAGGACCACGCAGGGCTCGTACTTGCCCTGGTCCTCGTAGGTGACCCGCCCCTTGGCGTCGGCGCGGGGCATGGTGCGGTAGAGGTGATCCTCCAGGTAGAGGTGCATCCCTTGCCCGTTCCAGCCGGCGCGGCGCACCCAGCGGGCATCCCGCATGGCGGAGACCGCTTCTCCGATATTCGGTCATTCGTCATTCGAGGTTGATGGACGAGAGGCGGGCTTGAAGCCCGCTTCGTCGTTCGGGGTTGATGGCCGTCCAAACAACAGACAGGTAACCGCGTGAGGCGGCTCGGCTGGTAGCTCGTCAGGCGGGATGAACGCTTTCAGCCTGTTGAGGTCGGCCACCAAGTCATTCCAATCATCGCGGCTAACGGTGAGCGGAAGCCAATCGTGATAAGCAGTGTTGTCCACGAGCGCCCAAGCGGAGCGAACGACCGCGAGAACAGCGCTATAGCCCTCTAAGTTGTGTTTCATTTAACGCGCACCCTTCCGGCCGGGCCCAGACTGGTGCCGATCTGGGCTGCTGTGAGCCCCGATCAACCCCGAATGACGAAGAACCCGATATTCATGGTGCTCTCCTGTTAGGTGGCGAACTGCACTCCGCCGCCCGCCCCGCCGCTGCCGCTGCCGCTGAAAGCCTTCACCGCGCTCCCGCCAATATCCACAAACATGGACAGGGGGCTCGGGGCCGTGGGCACCGGCATGGACTGGATGCGGGACTGGGCCCGGTTGGTGGCCGCGTCGTTCTGGGTCTGGAGCTGCGCCGCCGTGTTCATCCAGTTGGTCTCCATGACGGAGCGGTTCTGGGCGGTGTTGCGGTGGATGTCGGCGATGAGGTTCCCGACAGACAGACCCCCGACGCCGGCCGAGGCCGCCGCAACGGAGACCTGGCTTTCCTTCTGGGCTTGCTCAATGGCAGCCACATGGTCCTTCTGTCGGAACGCCTGCTCCTCTTGCATCTGCCGGACCGCGATCTGGCGCTGGTCATCCCGGTTGGCCGCAAGAGCGTTCTGGTAGTTCTGGTTGTACTGCTTAACGTCCTTCTCGTACTGCTGCTGCTTGGCAGCGAAGCCGACGACAGCGGACGCCGCAGACATGGCCAGCCCGAGGATGGGCAGGGCCGCTACGCACATTCGGAGGCTCTCCTCTCAAAGTGGATGAAGGGGGCGCCCAGGCCCATGAGCTGCCGGTCGCCGGTCCGCTCGAACCCGAGGCGCTCCATCCAGTGGTGATGGAGGGTGTTTCCCTCGTAGGCCCAGGCCTCCAGGAGCGGGAAGCGGGCGTGCAGCTCCCCGAGGCCGGCCCAGAAGTGGCGCTGGACGCGGCGGACGTGCCGCTGCCCAAGGTTGGTCCCGATGAGCCAGGCGCGGCCGACACCGGGCCGCTCGGGGATCGGGGTGGCGCCCCAGATGCAGAGGGGGCGGTCCATGAAGGGCCGCAGAAGCCACATCGTTCTGACGTGCCCTTCGCCCAGTTCGATGGCCTCGCGGAGGGTCCGGCGGAGCGGACGGCCGGCGGCCAGAGCCCACTCCACGCGATCGTCCCGCCGCACATCCCGGTTTACCCAGTAGGTGTCGTCCGGGTGGGCGGGGCGCACCTCGAACTCCATCATCGCCCCCCAGCCCCCGTCTTGGCCCGGAGGACCGCATCGTACCGCCAGTCCGCCGTCTGCCAGCGCGAGGGCAGCCACGAGTCGTTGATGAGGCGGACCTGAACGGACTCGTGCGGCGCGTCGAGGGTGGCCTTGAGGGTCCCCTTGGCGAGGCTCGGGGGCGCCCCAACCGGAGCGTCGGAAGTGCCCACCGAGATGGGGTGCAGCTCGTAGCGGGCCAGCTCGCGGCCGGCCCCCCGGTCCACCTCGACGCGCGAGTACCCGGTGTCAGCGTAGCGGAGGTTGAACTCTCGAAGGGTGATGCTGTCGGTGGGCACCACGCCCTCCTCGGTGCGGAGGTAGAAGGTGCTCTCCAGCCGCTCCGAGACGATCCGGTTGCCGGCGTAGAACGGGGTGGTGCTCCAGTCGCCCTTGAGGATGAACCCGCGGCCCGTCTCGGGAAGCTCGGTGGTCCTCCCCACGATGATGGCCTCCCGCCCCCGAGGCCGAGCCGCCGAGCTGGCCCGACTGACGAACAGCCAGCCGATGGCCTGGAGGTCGGACACGGCGTAGGGCAGCCGCACGGTGGTCGTGTCGGCATCCGCATCGTAGACCACCGAGCACGCCGCCTCGGTGACGCGGAGGTCCAAACGGGTCCGGTAGCCGGAGCCCGCCTCGTCGTCCACCGCGCGGGCGCTCAAGGGCAGCTTGAGGAACGCCACGCCGGACTGGAGCTGGACCAGGAGTAGGAGGTCGAGGCGGTAGACGGCGGCCCAGAGGATGCCCACCACGGGGAAGCGCCACTGGTTCCAAGCCGATTGGACCACCGTCCGATCCTGGACCAGGTAGTTGTAGACGAAGAGGTCGCCGGGGGCGCCACCGGAGCGCACGAAGAGGAACTGCCCGGTGTCGCTCGGGGACAGCCGCTTGATGCCGGCCGGGATGTACTCGGAGATGTGCGCCGTGACATCCGTGTCTCCGACGGGGCGCCCCTGGTTGAACAGGAGGTTCCGCACCGTGGCGTAGGCGTTGGGTTCCGTGGCGAAGTAGAGGCTCGCCCCCACCCGCGCGAAGTTAGCCTTCTCGGCGAACTCGTAGGCGGTCGTGAGGCTGGCCTCGACGGTGTCCTGGCGGAACGGGTCGTTGCCCGATGCCACCCGGAACTGGGCGCCTTGGGCCCACAGCAGGAGGCTCTCGTCCACCTGGGCGACATCCCGCATGAGGGCGACCTGTTCGGAGGCCGTGAGGGTGATGTCGATCGGCGCGTCCGCGAGGAGGGTCTGAACGGTGTCGGGGAAGAAGGTGAAGGGGTTCCTCGCCTTCGAGAAGATGACGGACCCCTCCGTGAGGAACGCCAGGCGGCCCTTGTGGAAGAACATCCGCTCGATCGGCTTCCCGACGAAGCTTGGGTCCTTCGCCGTGTCCTCCCCATCCCCCGCGATCCGGGTGGACCACACCTGGGGCCGGACCTCGAACAGCCCGGGGCCCGTGTTGATGAGGGCGTGGGGCATGGTGTCGGGGTCGAGCACGTAGGGGATGTTGGGCGCCGCCCGCTCCTGCCAGTAGGAGGCCGCCGCGCCGCCAGCCACGTACTCCACGAAGTAGTCCGCGGTGTTGTCCTGCGAGCTGGGCTTGGCCTTGACCTTCAGGAGGAACCCCTGGAATCCGCCCCGGGGCAGCTCGGTGAAGGACCGGACGGTATCCTTGAAGCACAGCAGGTAGGTGTCCCCGGCGCTGTCCGAGGTGTCCATCGTGAAGTTCCGGCCGTCGTTCCGCCAGATGCGGAGGAGGTTGCCGTTGATCGCGATGGAGAAGCCCAGCTCGGGGAGCGTCGGGGCGGCCCCGGCATCCTGAGAGGTCTCCGCGCGGAGACTGCCCGTCCCAGGGTTACCGTCGTAGACCCCGCCCACCGCCTCGCCGGAGACCGTCCCGCCGGGCACGGAGCCGGACATGGCGCGGTAGAAGATGGCGGCGAGGTAGTTGGTGGCGATATACGGGGCGTTGGCCGAGGTGGAGTTGTCCGGGGTCTGGTAGAGCCAGCGGTAGGTGACGCCGTTCCACAGGATGGAGATGGCGTAGGTCATCGAGTAGCCGCCGGCCTTGAAGAAGACCAGGGCCTCCCGGGGGCGGGACAGGGTGCGGTCCGCGGTGAAGCCGGGGCGGACAGTCTTGTTGGCGATGAAGGTGTAGTCGTCCACCGTCTGAGCGGTGAAAGCGTACTCGGCCACCTCGTCGCTGTCGAAGTAGGCCGGCGGCGCTCCCGCGGGGTAGGTGACGACGCACGGTTGGCCTGTCGCCAAGTCGAAGACCGTCACGCCCCCTTCCGCCCGCCGACGGCAGACCACCAGGTAGTGCTCCTGGCGGCCCCGGATCAGCTCGTAGCAGTAGGCGTTTCGGAGGTCCAAGCCGGCGTGGTAGCGGACCACCTCGGCCCCATTGCGGGCCACTGCGCCGTCCTTGGGCGAGTTCACGCAGTCATACTGAAGCTCGCACTGGCTGTCCCGGCGCTGCTGGGGCGACTGTTGGGAGACGCCCTGGACCAGGTTGGGGACGGTCTTGGAGGTAATCGCCATGTCAGACGATCCTCCGTTGGCCGCGCCTGAAGCTGGCGAAGTGCGGGCTGGTGCTGGACAGGTCCGCCGATCGGGCGTCCTGGTCGAACTGGAGGAGCGCCGCCCAGGCGTCCTGCTCCACCTGGCTGGTGAACTTGTAGGTGGCGCTGTCGGGTAGGCGGCTCACCCCGAACTTCCGCCCCGAGGACGCCATCACGTACCAGCGGAAGGGCTGGGGGGTCTCCTCGAACTCCAGCGCCGAGGTGAGGTCCACGTAGACCGGCCCGGTGAACTGGTAGGTGTGCCGCCCCCGGTCGTAGAGCCGCTGGCCCCGCCAGGTGAAATCTGCGGGGTAGCTCCGGGGGTTGATGGTGGCCGACAGGGCGTTGGCCGGGAGGTTGATGAAGCCGAAGACATCCGGCTCCAGGAGCAGCTCCTCGTCCGTGTTGAAGTGCCAGCCCCGGCTCTGGGCCTCGGCGTTGGTGTCCGAGAGCATCTGGAGGGCTGCCTGGGCGGGCTCCGTCATGTTCTCCGTCTGCAAGCTCATCACGCCCGCCTGGCCGATGGCCTGGAGCATCTGGTTGACGGCTTGCAGCAGCGTGGTGCCGTTCGCGGCGGTGAGGCCGGACGGTTCGATACCTGAGGACATCGTTGGGGTTCTCCTTGCGGCTGGGCAGCGGGAGGCGACAGCCCACGCGAAAGGAGAGACCCCCAGGATTGCTCCCGGGGGTCCCTTGGCGTCAGGCCGAGATGGGCGTGCGGCCCGAGATTGCGGATTCCGAAGGAAGCCGGCCACCTCTTCCGAGACGAAGCCGGCCAGCGTTCCGATTTGATGCCGGCCACCTTTCCGAGATGAAGCCGGCCAGTCTGTAGCCGAAATCGGCGGCGGTTTTCCCATGGGTCAGCAACCGCGGCAATCCTGTCCTCGACGACGAGGAGAGCGGAATGCCGGCCAGGAGAGAGCTGACCATGCGACAGATCAGACAGATGCTGCGGCTCGCCCACGACGGTGTGAGTTCGCGCGAGATCGGACGAACACTGGGCATTGCCCGCTCCACCGTGCAGGACAACCTCGCCCGGGCGAGCGCCGCCGGCGTGACTTGGCCGCTTGGCCCCGAGGTCAGCGACGCGATGCTGGAGCAGCGCCTGTTCGCCCGAGCCGGAGTGAAGCCGGGACTGCGTAGGCTGCCCGAACCGGACTGGCCGTCGCTGGTGCGGGAGATGCGCCGGCCCGGGGTCAACCTGATGGTGCTGTGGGAGGAGTACCGGGAGGCTCATCCGGAGGGCTACGGCTACTCTCGCTTCTGTGACCTCTACCGCGAGTTCGAGGGCCGTCTCACGCCGGTGATGCGCCAGCACCACGCGGCCGGTGACAAGATCTTCGTCGACTACTCCGGCAAGAAGATCGGGATCGTCGATCCTGCCACGGGCGTCGTACGCGAGGCCGAGATCTTCGTGGCGGTGCTCGGCGCGTCGAGCCTGACCTACGCCGAGGCAACCTGGACCCAGGCGCTGCCCGACTGGATCGGCGCCCACGTTCGCCTGTTCCGCTTCCTTGGCGGCGTTCCCCGCCTCGTCGTGCCCGACAACCTCAAGAGCGGGGTGCACAAGGCCTCGTTCTATGACCCGGAGATCAACCGCTCCTACGGCATGATGGCTGACCACTACGGTATCGGGATCCTGCCGGCGCGGCCCCGCAAGCCACGCGACAAGGCCAAAGTGGAAGCTGGCGTCCGCTTTGCCCAGAGCTACATCCTGGGACGGCTGCGCCGGCAGACGTTCTTCTCACTGGCCGAATGTAACGCCGCAATTGCCGAGATGGTGGAGCGCATCAACGCTCATCTCATGCGCCGGCTCGGGACCACGCGTCGCGCCCTGTTCGAGGCGATCGAGCGGGCAACTCTGCGTCCGCTGCCGGAGGAGGACTACATCTTCGCCGAGTGGCGGCTGGCCCGGGTCAACCTCGACTACCACGTCGAGGCGGGCGGGTTCCTGTACTCGGTGCCCCATGCCCTGATCCGCGAGCAGGTCGACGTCCGCCTCACGACGCACACGGTCGAGGTGTTCCACCGCGGTCAGCGCGTCGCCGCTCACGAACGTCGTTACGGCGGCCGGCGCCACGGGACCGATCCCGCGCACATGCCCAGCGCGCATCGGCGCTACGCCGAGTGGAGCCCCGAGCGCTTCCGGCGCTGGGCGCGCAGCATCGGACCGGAGACCGAAGGGCTGGTCATCGCCGTCCTCCATGATCGGCCGCATCCCGAACAGGGCTTCCGCACCTGCCTCGGCATCCTGCGCCTCTATCGCGGGCTCGCCCCTGGCCGGGCGGAGGCCGCTTCGGCTCGGGCCGTGGCCATCGGGGCGCTCACCTACGCGAGCATTGCCTCGATCCTGGCCAACGGTCTGGAACGCGCCGCAGCGCCTCCCGAGCCAGCCCCGGTGCTGCTCCATCCCAACCTGCGCGGCCCGCGCTACTTCCAGTGACGGAGACGATGATGCTGACCCATCCCACTCTCGATCTCCTGCACGACCTCGGCCTGAGCGGCATGGCGGCGGGGTTCAAGACGCTCGAGGCCAACCCGGAGGCCCGTGCGCTCGACCACGCCGAGTGGCTCGGTTTGCTGCTCGAGCACGAGGCGACGGCGCGCCGCCAGAAGCGCTTCGAGACCCGCGCCCGTGCGGCCCGCCTGCGTCACCCCGCAAGCATCGAGGACGTCGACTACCGCAGCCATCGCGGCCTGGATCGGGCCCTGTTCCTCAGGCTCGCCACCGGCGACTGGATCCGAACCCGGCGCAACCTCATCATCACCGGCCCGTGCGGCCTCGGCAAAAGCTGGCTGGCTTGCGCGCTCGGGCACAAGGCCTGCCGGGACGACTTCTCGGTCCTGTACTACCGGGTCCCGCGCCTGTTTGCGGCGCTCGGCCTTGCCCGTGGCGACGGCCGCTACGGCCGGCTGCTGCGTCAGATCGCCAAGGTGAACCTGCTGATCCTCGACGATTGGGGACCCGAGCCGCTCCTGCCCGAGCAAGCCCGCGACCTCCTGGAGATCGTCGAGGATCGCTACGACGCCGGCTCGACCTTGATCACCAGCCAGGTGCCGGTGGACCGCTGGTACGAGATCATCGGCATCCCGACGCTGGCTGACGCCGTTCTCGACCGGCTCGTCCACAACGCTCATCGCATCGAGCTGGCCGGCGAGAGCCTGCGCAAGCGCAAGGCTGCCGAGCCCGCCGCTTGACCCGTTGACCCAACCTCGTGATCTTCCTCTCTGACCCGTGGGAGCACCCCGTCACCGGCCGCCTTCAGATCGGGCCGGTGGCCGGCTTCGCTTTGGAGTGATGGCCGGCATCAGATCGGAACACCCGGCCGGCTTCGTCGGAATACGCACCGAGATGGCGTCGGTGCGCAGCTCGATGCTGCACTCGTTGCGCAGCGTGCCGTGGCCGTTGAGCATGGACGCGATGATGAGCGTGCCCAGGCGGTCCTTCTGGTCCACCATGTTCATCCGCAGGCCGCGGCGCTCCAGGGTGCCGACCGCCATGCGGTTCGAGATGTGGCCGACCGTGGTCGAGAAGTTGCCCCGGTACTTGGTGTTGCCGGTGGTGATGTTGACGTTCGGGATGTGGTTGGTGCCGTTCGGCTGGATGCCGCCCAGCGGGCCCACGGTGCCCTGCGCCCGGTTGGCCGAGCCGGTCGAGACCGGGCCGCCTTCGATGCCGGTGTAGCGGGCGAGGAGGAGGACCTGCTGGTGGGGCAGCATCGACTTCCAGGGCTCGCCGGACATGTCGTTCTGCCGGGCGTAGAGGCTGGCGGCGTAGTGGGCCTCCTCCAGCTTCGCGGCGTTGGTCTTCAGGTCCGCCGCCCAGTAGTAGCCCGGGACCGGGAGGTTGCCGGCGTCCTGGTGGATGCTGGCGCCGCGGCTCGCCAGGATGTGCATGATAGCGATGCGCTTGTCCGTGATGGACCCGAGCGACTGGCCGAGCTGGTTGGCGTAGGGCTCCTGGATGGAATAGTGGAGCATCAGCTCATCGATCTCGGCGATGAAGACCGAGTCCACGATCATCTTGTCCAGCGAGATGGCGACCTCGTCGTGGTCGATCTTGCCGCCGAGGATCAGCTCGCCCGGCTCGTGCTCCTGCCCGTCGCGCTTCCGGCCGATCACGGGGAAGGTGTCCGCCTTGCCCTGGGTGATCTGCTTGGTCCAGCGCATCGAGTCGTAGTTCATGACCTCGTCGCAGGCCTTGAGCACCATGCCGCCGAACTCGGTGAGGAAGGTGGTCCGGTCGTTGGTGTCGTTCGTGCCCTTGGCGCCGGGGCGGGAGCGGGAGTCGGTGTAGACGCTCATTGGTTCTCCTTGGTGCCCTGCCCGCAGGCGAGGGACTTGTAGGCGGCGTTGTTGGCCTTGACCTGGCGGATGGTCTCGGCGGTGTCTTTGTCAGACCAGGCGATGGGCTTCAGGGTCTTGCAGACCACCGCCTGGTAACTGGGCGGGCTACTGCGGGTCGGGCCGCTTGAACCCGTCGTCCTCATGCAGCCGATCGGGAGAAGCATCGCGAAGCACGCTGCGCTCGCGAGCTTGGTTGGCCTTGTCCACGACATGGTAGGCCTCCTCCAGGGTGGGCGGGGACTTGGCCGGGGGCTTCACCAGGAAGGACGCCGCCGCGGCGGCCACCGACATGATGATGCCCTGGACCACCGGGTTGTTGAGGGCCGAGAGGTCGAACCCCCAGATGGCCGCGAGGGCCACCAGGGCCGCGAGGCCCGAGGAGATGGCCTGCTTGACCTGGAAGGAGAGGACGGCGCCGCCCATCAGACGAGCCCCTGCCGGCGAGCCTTGGCCCGCAGGTTGTCCCGCTTGGCCTCGGCCGCACGGATGGCCGCCTTGTCGCCGGACTTCTTGGCCGCATGGACCTCGTCCAGGACGCCGCGCCAGGCCTGACCGTAGGCCGCCTGGGTCATCTTCGGGCCGCCCTCGCCGGACCCCGTACGGGAGCTTCCGGTCACGTCACGCTGGGGCGAGCTGGGGCGCCGGCCCCGCGGGGGACCACGCCGGCCGGCCTCGGGGGCCGCCTTGCCGGTGGCCTTGGCGTAGCGGGCCATGAGGGCCTCGGCGGCGTCCTCGAAGTCCGCGCCGCCCTTGGCGAGGAGGGCGTTGTAGCGCTGGCGCTGGGCCTCGCTGTAGCCGCCGTCCTTGGCCCACGCGAGGGCCGCCTCGTAGCCCTCCTTGCCGCCGACCTTGGTGTAGAAGGCCTGGGTGGCCTGGTCGCGGAGGGCGAGCTGCCCTCGCTCGATCTCCTGGACCGCCGCCTTGTCGAGCCCGAGGGTATCCTCCAGGTAGGCGTAGGTGCCGGCGTTGAGGCCCGCCTTGTCCTCGCCCTTCTCGGCGTTCGTGAAGTACTCCGCGGAGAGGACCTGGAGGTTCACCTTGCCGCCGTCGGTGAAGTACTTCTTGTCGTAGGCGGCCTTGGTCTCCTCGTTGTCCGGGTCGTAGTCCGGGAGGTCGCCCTCGGACGGCTCGTCGTCGCCCTCCGGCTTGTCCTCGTCCTCGGGGGTGGTCTCCGGGAGGTCTTCCTCGTCCTCCTGGTCCTCCGGCCCGAGGCCCGACCCGAAGTCCAGCTCCGTGTCGTCGGACTGGACGGTCTGCGGGTTGGCGCCGGTCGGCTTCTCCGTGGCGGTACCGGGGCGGACGATCTCCACCTCGACGGCGCCCGGCTTGGTGTCGCTCATGCGTTACTGTCCTGCTTCTGTTGGGGGTGACTGCCCGCCATCCGCCATGCGGGCGGCGAGCGCTCCGGCGACCGGCCCGGCGGCCTTGCCCATGAGTTCCTGGGCCATGCCCTGCTGCTGGGCCTGGGCCTTGGCCTGGTCGAGTTCCTGCTGGGACGGCACGAGGCCATCCGGCTTGACCGACATTGCGGCGGCGAGGCGGGAGGCGAAGTTGCCGGCCTTGAGGAGACTCGCGGTTGCCTCGTTGCCGAACGTCTCGGCGAGGACCTTCACGAACCCCGTGAGGTTGTTGACCTCGGTGGACTGGCCCATGGCGTCCACGCCGGTGACCACGTTGACATCCACCACGCCCTTGGGGAGCGCGGGGACCTTGCGGTTCTCCTCCTCATGGAGCCGGATGGCCCGCATGATGATCCGCCGCTGGTCGCCGTGGCCGATCTGCGTGTAGAGACCGCCCATGGCCTGGTCGAGTTCGCGGCCGACCCGGGCGACCTCCTCGGCTGTGACGCGCTCGCCTTCACGGCGGGTCGCACTGTCCAGCAGGAAGGCGGCCCCGAGCCGGCGGCCCACAGTGGCCTCGCGGTTGACCACGAAGTTGAAGTCGGCCGTCTTGTCCGAGCGGAAGACCGTCACGTCCTCGGCGGCACCCGAGAGGATGTCGAGGTTGCGGGCCTTCTGGACCTGGCGCACGGAGGTCCGCGAGCCGGGCTTGACGAACGTAAGGGCCCACGAGGCCAGCGCCGTGCCGTCGTTGAGGGCTGACGCCATGACCTCCGCGGAGAAGAGGTCGCCTCGATACTCCTCGCAGTAGGACCGGCCCCAGTTGTCGCCGTAGTTGGCGATGAGCCAGCCCGGCCACATGGGGGCGTCGTCGTAGTCGGTCTCCACCTCGGTGCCGGGGATGAGCTTCCCCTTGCACGTCTCCTGCCAGTAGAGCCAGGAGCGGTCCTCGTCCCCATCATCGTCCGCCTCGCCGGTCTTCAGCTTGCAGACGGAGTAGATGTCGGCCTCGCGGGACCACTCCGGCTTCACGTCCAGCAGCTCGGGGCGGTCCTCGTAGATGGCCTCCTGCACGTCCTTCGGGAGCGTGGTGACGCGGACCTTCTCGTGGTGGATGGTGACCAGCGGGTGCCCGTTCCGGTCCCTGGAGACCACGTAGCAGTCCGAGCGGTGGAACGTGGGGGAGCCCAGCCGGATGTGCTTCCAGAGCGCGTTGCCGGCGATGAGCAGGAGCTTGAGGTACCCCACGTAGGTGGCCTGGAGCGGGGTCGATGCGAACCTGTTGCGGTGCATCAGCTCCAGTTGGGAGAGCGCCAGGAGGGTCTTGGCGTACAGCTCCGGGTCCTGGTCGATGGCCTCTTGCATCGAGGCGACCACCGGCTCCAGCTTCGCGATGGGCTGGCCCGGGGGGAAGGCCATGAAGAGGAGCTTCGAGGCCAGCGTGTTGACGCACTGGGCGCCGAGCGAGTGGTTGTTGCCCGGGAGGTCGTCCCCGGCGCGGTAGCCCTGCGGGGGGAAGACGGAGGGGATGGTCAGCTCGGCCATCCGGCGGGCCATCCAGTTGACGGACTCGCGATAGGTCGAGAGGGCCTCGTAGGCGTCCTTGGCCGGTTCCCCGAGGCTGTACTCGCCCCGGTCCTCCCCCTCCTCCCAGTCCTCGTCTGCGGCTACCCCCTGGCCCGTGGCGGGCAGGAAGTTGTCAGCCACCCGCTACATCCGAAGACCGCTACCACCCGCCCCGACGCCGCCGGAGGTGGTCGAGCGGTCCACCCTCAGGCTCGGGGTGGTGCTGTCGTAGTTCGCCTTGTCCTCGGCCTTGCGCGGGGCCGTGGGGTCGGTCTCCTCGGCCAGCGGGGCCGGGGGCGGGGGAGCCGGCGCGGGGGCCGGTGTGGGCTTGTCGTCGCCACCACCACCGAAGCACATGTCAGAGCATTCCTCTCACGTTGATCCCAGCCGCGTTGGTCCTCCGGTCCACGGAGGTCACGTCAGCCTGGGTGGGTCTGTCAGCCAGCCCGCGGCCGGCCGGGGTGTTGTCCGCCGGGGACGCGACGCTGTCCCGCTGGATGGCCGTGGCGCCGCCCTCAGGGGTCGCGGCGTAGGCCGGCGAGTTGACGTTGTTGGTGGACTTGGAGCCGCCGAAGCACACAGTCAGCCCCCGGTGTCGAGGCCGGCGGCGGCCCGGTCGGCCCAGTATGACTCCTCGCTGCCATCCTCCGCGTCGTCCTCGGCCTCCTTGGCCTGGCGCTCGAAGACGCCCCGGAGGACCTGCACGAGGGCGACCGAGCCGGCGTACAGGAGGTGCTCCTCCAAGGCCTCCGCGCCGAACTGGTAGCAGCGCGGCGGGAAGGTGGCGTCCAGGAAGTCCACCAGGTCCTCCGGGATGTCCGGCCAGACGGTGCCCGTGGCGGCGTCCTGGCGGATGGTCTCCATGACCTCCTGGACGTGGTTCTTGGGCTTGTGCGGGATCATTCGGGGTCCTTCCGGCACCGCCAGGAGGGGGTGCCGCTGTAGGGGCGCAGCTCGCGGTAGTCCGCTGCGAACCGCTCACAGGCGGCCACGGTGGTGAACCGCTGGGTGACGACGGTGGGCCCCCCGGAGCTGTTCCAGTGGACGAGGAGGAGAACGACGGGCAGGCTCATCTCCACCACTCCTTGTCGCCCTGAAGGTACTTCTCGTACATCTCCAGGTACCGCTTGGCCTTGCGGATGTCTTCGAGCCCGTTCTTCGCGTCGTGCCGGAGCACGTACTTGACGACGTTGCCCTGGAAGAAGTTGAGCCCGTTCTCGCAAATGAACGAGATGGGTTCGATCTTGAAGCGGGCATAGTGCTTCGGGAGGTGGACGTTGTCGCCCGGGGCCCCCGCCTGGCGCTTGCACGCCTCGGGGAGTCCGCAGGCCACCTCTCCGTCCCGACAGTACCGGCACCCCGCCACGTAGGGCTTGAAGGGCTTGCCTGTGCCTGCGGGCTGCGGCGGGTTGGCGAGGGAGGCCGCGCAGGCTGCCTCCAGCTCCCCGGCGTCCACCATGCCCATGGCCTCGGCCGCCAGGAGGTTCTCCGTCACGGCCTGCTCCAGGGCGGACATGCGGATCATCTCCTCCTCGGCGGGGGAGGCGTAGAGGGACAGGCCCCCTACGGTGACATAGCGGCGACCGTCACGGCCCCGGGCGTAGTCGGTGACGGGGATGCCCCTGGTGACGTGGGCCCGGTGGACCAGCTCGCGGGGGCACGGGTCGCCGGGACAGACACCCCGGCCGTCCTGGCACGTCAGACAGCCGTGGATCTGGGGCTCGAAGGCATCCTCCCGGCTGTGGCTCTTAGGCTGCAAGGAGCTTCTCCATGCTGTCGATCTCCAGGTACTGGGCGATCTTGAAGGGGGCGAACTCGTCCGACCGGATGTGGAAGGCCTGGGCGTCGAAGTCCTCGGCCGCGCCGTTCCACTGGGTGAACTCGGTGAAGACCCGGCGGATCTGCATGTCGAGGGTGAGCGCCTCGTGCTGGGTCTGGTTGCGGCCCACCGTCTGGTAGGGCCAGTCGCCCCGGGCCAGCAGGAAGTCCACGTTGGTGTAGCGCTCGTAGGCGCCCTCGATGGCGGCCGGGAGCCACTCCTCGTACTCGGGGGTCATGTAGACCATGCCCATCGGGAGGGGGCTGTCGGTGATCGCGAAGTCCACCTGGCCCACCAGGCGGCGGAGCCGACGGTCCTGCTCCCCGAGGATGGCGAGCTGGTTCTCCAGGCTCCCGTAGTTGCGCTCGTAGGTGAGGTCCTTGGCGAACTCCGAGACCAGCTCGACGCGGACACCCCCTTGCTTGAGGAGGTTGAAGAGGCCCGCCGCCACGGTGGACTTGCCGCCGCAGGGGCCGGTCCAGAGGTTGACGACGACGAGTTCGGACGGCCCAGGGCGACGGGTCATGGGTCTCTCTCCTGCTGTGATGGATTGGTGCCGCTGGTCGCGGCTAGTTCTTCAGACCCCCGGACCGGGGACTTCTTTGCGGCCGTGGGTCAGGGTGACCATCCGACCGCCCCGCCACTCCCGCCAGCGGTCCACCCAAGGCCCCCGGAAGGAGATGGCCCAAGTGGTCTCCAGCGCCTCCAGTTTGTGGAAGGTCGAGCGCGGGGTGAGCTTCCACTGCCCGCCCCGGAAGGCCTTGGTGGGCCCGTCGAGGTGGTGCTCCAGGACACGACCCTTGAGCCAGACCGTGAGAGCGTTGAAGGCGTGCTCGTGGAAGGCTTCGCGTGTCCCCTTCTCGAAACGGAGGAGGACAATGGACAGGGTCTTCTTGTGCTCGATGAGGAAATACCCTCTCACCCCAGACTTGGCCCCACCATCGGGGGCCGCCTGGAGGAGTTTCACTGTCCCACTCCCCGGAGCATCTCGGGGGTCCACAGGGTCAGCTCCTCGGTCTCCGGGTCGTACTCCCCGAAGCGCAGCAGCCGGGCCAGCCGGGCCGACACCAGCGCCTCCTCGGCTCCTTGGCCGACCTTCCGGTACTGAGAGACCACCGCCTCCCAGTAGTCCCGGGTGGGCTCGGCGACCCACTTCGTCACCTTCTGGCCCTTGTTGATGCCCCGGGTGATGACGCCTTCCTTGGCGGTCAGCCGGTGCGGGCTGTCGATGATCTCCGCGGCCCGCTTCATGCCCAGCCCAGGGCAGCCCTTGAAGCCGTCCACCGCATCCCCCGCGAGGGTCTGGATGAGGTGCCAGCGGTCGGCCTCCCACTGGGTGACCTCCCGGACGATGGGCTTGCCGCGGGCGTCGAGGTCCTTCCAGGTGTGGTGGAGCCCCGGGATGGACTTGAAGTCCTTGTCGCGGCCCACGCAGATGAGGCGGGGCGGAGCGCCGCAGAAGACCGGCTGGGGGTTGGCCGAGGCGCAATCCCCCCCGCACACGTCGCAGCCCGGTGGCGTGGTCATCTTGATGGACAGCACATCGTCTGCCTCAAGCCCCGCCCAGTGGTAGGCCCCGTGCCGCTCCCGGAGGTAGTCCTTCAGGTACCCCAGCAGGAGCGGGCGCTCGCCGGTGCGGTTCCCCTTGTAGGAGGGGTCCACCTGGAACCGCCAGTTGTCGGCGGGGTCCGTGAGGATGACCTCGAAGGAGTCGGCCCCGAGCCCGGTCTTCAGGCTCCACAGGGCGTTCTCCACGATGGCCTCGCCCTCGGCCTTATGGGCCATCGGGTAGACCCAGCCGTCTTCCCCTTCGACCACCTTCTGGGCAGCCGCGGCGCTGGAGAAGGCGACCACGTCCCCGTCGATGAGGAGGTGGGTCTTCACACCTTGCCCCTCGCCAGGTCGATCGCGAACACGGTGGCGCCCATCCCGGCGACAAGGACCAGGATCACCGCGGCCACCCCGAGGAGCCCGAAGCTCTCACTCGCCGCCAGCGCCACGTAGACGAAGCCGACGACCGAGCCCACGGCGATAACGAGGAGGCCGAGCAAGATGCCAAACGCCACCGCCCAGCCGAGGGCGAGTGTCTTCAGGGGTTTCATGTTCCGTGTCCCTTGTTGCGGAGCGCAAAGCCACCCTCAGGCGTAAGTCTCCAAGTTCGTGAGAAGCCCTTGCCGTCCAGGTCCACCACCGAGAGCCAGCCCATGGACGCCGCGAGGGCGACCACAACGGCTGCCTCACGGGCGATGTTGCTGGAGACGTACAGGGGGGTTCGGTGGCAGTGGGCGAGGAGGTCCCAGATGTCGTCTGGGAGGTCCCCGTGGTAGCCGATGCCGACCTGGGGGCGGCTACGGGTTTCATGCGGCACGGTAGAACGCCCCGTGCTCCACCTTCAGGTACGCCTCGACGTTGGCCGAAGCCTCCTCTGCGGTGTCGAAGGTCCCGAGGCACAAGACTTTCCGGTCCACGGTGGCGGCAGCCGTGAAGCGGCCGTTCCGTCTGCGGGTGACCCCGCGGGGGAGCCCGGACTTCCGCAGTCCACCAGGGCGGGCCCGGTTCCGGTTCTGTTCCTGGTGGGTGGCAGCCCGGAGGTTCTCCACCTCGTTGTTGGACCTGTCGGTGTCTCGGTGGTCCACCGTGCGGGGTAGAAAGCCCCACGCGAGTGCGAACTTGACCCGGTGGTAGGACACGAGAATGGACCGGCCGTTGCCGTCCGCCACCCCTACCTGGCCGTACCCACCACGCTTGGCTTGCGGCCGGAATTGGACCACCTTCCCGGTAGAGGCCCGGACGATGTCCTCGCCGACAAGGCGGAACTGCTCCAGGATTTCCCCGAGGAGGTCAGTGAGTTTCGGCCCAGGAGAGCCCGGTCTTGCCATCGGTGCGGTACCTTCCGCGGAGGCCCAGCAGCTCGCCGGCCTCCACCAGGGCCTCTTCGGCCAGTTGTCGGATGAGGGGGCCCAATCCGGGCCGGTGGGTTAGCTGGACCTCATCGTGGACCCAGAGCACCTGCTTGAAGTCCACCCCACGCTTGAGCCCTGCGGCCCGCAGCTTACGGTGGAGGATCATTTTCCAGACCTTGCACGATATGGCGCCGGCCGTCTGGAGGAGGGCGTTGAGCGCCGCGTGGGCCTTGCGGACGTGGATCTTGCTCCCGTCCATGGCCTTGAGCCATCCGCGCTCCGCCGCCTTGCCGACCTTCTCCTTGAGGTCCTTGATGCCGTCGATGCCCTTCTCGAAGGCGACGATGATCTGCCGGGCCTTGGAGATGCGGGCCTTCTGCATGTCGTCCAGCTTCAGGACGAAGTCCTCATCGAACCGCTTGGTCAGGCTCTTGAGGAGCATGGGGAGGCCCCGGTAGGCCAGCAGCTCGGGGACCTCCTCGGGGAGGACGATCATGGCCGGGTCGAGGGACAGCTTGTAGGCCGACCCGCCGTACACGTAGAGGTAAGTAGCCGTCTTCGTGTTGGCCCGGCTCATACCCGTTAGCTGGGCGTGCTCGGTGTGGGGGTCTCGGGTAGGATCGCAGACGCGATCTCGGAAAGCCCCGCCGTCAAGCGGCTCAAGGTAGTGTCCAAGGTCGATGAGTTCGAGGGCGGAGGCGTCAACTCCGGTGATCTCCCAGCCGGTGTCGGCCACGAATAGGTCTCGACACTCAAATCCGTACCGACCCGGTAGCCCCTTAAGTACCTCTTCGCGTACTGTCCCGTCATCGCCCTTCACCTTCTCTTTGCGGACGCTTGGTGTTCCCGACAGGTTGGGGTTCTTGTGCGTGCCGCGTCGGGTGACGGCGCCGCAAGTATCCATGCCGCCGTGGATGCGGCCCTCGGGGGTGACCAGGTTGAGCCAGGCCTTCTGCCCCTTCGAGAGGGTGCCGAGGGTCTTGGAGACCACGAAGTAGTCGAGGATGAGCCGGCGCATGGCCGCCGGGAGGACCGCATCCGGGATCTCCTCCAGGGTGCTCTCGTCCACGGAGGGCTTGCCGTCCTTGCCGAACTTCTTGGGCTTCCACCCGTAGACGGCCTGGAGCCTCATCCCGAGGTGATCGCGGGACCCCGGGTTGAAGGTGGTCCACTCGATGGGGACATGGCGGTCCCCCTTCGTCCGCAGCTCCTTGGGCGGCCCCACGTAGGCCTTCAGCTCCTTGCCGGTCTTCTCGGAGAACCGGCGGACGGTGATGTCCGGGAATTGCGGGAGGGCCCGCTCCTGGGTGGCGCCGATCTCCTCGCCCACCTCGGGGTCGCAGAGGGGCTGCCACCAGGAACCGAAGGCCTCCACCAGGAGGACCTCGATGCGCCGCTTCTCGTTCTGAAGGTCGGCCACCAGGGCCATGGCCTTCTCCCGGTCGAAGCGGACGCCGTCCTCCTCTTGTTCGTGGATGATCCGGGCGACCTCGTTCTCGGTCTCCAGGGTCAGCTCGGGCCACACCAAGGTGTCCGGGGGGCAATCCTTGGCCCAGCCTATCCGGCGCTCGATGAGCCGCCAGAGGGCCGCCCCGCCGCGGATGTCGCCCATGAGGTAGGTGGACATGGCGGGCTGCCAGGCGTCGAAGCCTCCGGTGTAGTCGCCCTTGTGGGTCCCGGTGCGGTAGCCCCACGCCGCCAGGGAGTGGGACTTCAGGTACTTGCCGGGCATCCGGCCTTCGTTGATCCGCTTGAGGTCCGGCCCAATGAGGGTGTCGTAGGGCCAGACCACCTTGGCCACCACCTGGCTGTCCCAGGCCTTGGCCGGGCGGGTCCACCAGGGGTAGAGCTTCTCGACGTATGGGAAGTCGTAGCCGATGCCGAAGTGGGCGATGAGGAGGTCCGCCTCGGCGACGAACCGGAGGCCCTCCTCGACGGAGTGGGGCCCGAGGTCCACCCCCCAGTAGAACTCCTCGCCGGTGTCGAGGTCGAGGGCAGCGTGGCACCAGACCTTGTCGCCGGCCCGCTTGTAGCTCGGGGTACCCTCCCGGCCCTGGGCCCGGAGGAGGCCGTTGCCTTCGGTGTCCCAGTAGAGGCGCCGCCCCTTGCCCGAGCGGCCGGCCTGGAGGAACGGCGTCGGGTTCCACTCTTCGTCCTCGGGGCGCCATCGGGTTGCCAGGGCGGCGCTCATGTCAGGGGCTCCTCATGTCGCCCGGGTCACCGCCCGCGGCATTGGTATTGGAGTTCGGTCGCCGCCGGGACCGCCGAGAAGGCGAGCACGATGCCCACGGTGGCGGTGGAGCCGGACGGCACCTGGCCTGAGGTCATCCAGAAGGAACACGCGGGCTTCTTCTGGCGGGCCGAGGCGAAGTTGACGGTGCACCCGGTGCCGCCGGTGGGCAGGGAGATGACCCCGTGGTCGTCCGTGGCGCCGTCCACGAGGCTGGCCGCCCCGCAGGAAACGAGTGTCGGGGCGTTGCCGCGGGACCAGAGGTGGTTGGCGTAGGAGAGGTCGCCGTTGTCCCAGGCCGCAGCCGAGTAGCCGGCGCCGCTGGTGCTGGAGCCGATCGTGAAGGCGCCGAGCCCGGCGTTCCGCCCGATGTAGTTGCCACCGTCCCACTCGATGAACGACGTGGTGGGGACGGCGATGGCTGTGCCGGCCGGGAAGGTCGCCCCCTTGAAGTCGAGGCCGCCCCCGGCGTGGCTCCCGGTTGCCTTGAGGACCACCTGAGAGTTGCTCTCGTCCAGCAGGAACGCGATGGCGTGGCGGCGACCGGAGAGGGCCCGGATGGTGGTGTCCGAGTTGCCGCCGTCCAGGATCACGTTGTCCTTGAGGACCGACCCCACGTCCCCGGGGCTCCCGGCAATGTGGATGAAGGCGTGGGCCCCGTAGGGCTGGGCCGAGCCGGAGTTGACCGCGCCAGAGCCGACGAACTGGTGGGCGAGGAATGGGTATGTCCCCGGGCCGCCGCCGCCGTAGAAGGTGCAAGCCATGAAGAACCGCGAGCCGGCCGACGAGTCCTCGTTGCCGTTGTTGCAGTCCTTCTCCTCACCCCAGGCAGTACCGGCGCCCTTGTAGCGAACCGAGAAGTTGAAGTTGGTGCACCAGATTTGGCCCGAGCCCTCCTCGGCGTTGCACGCGATGTTGAGCGCGGTCTTGCCGTCATGGATGCCGGGGCCGTAGAACTTCCAGACCACCGAGCCGTCCTGGTAGGACGTGGTGTTGCCGGTCGGGCCCTGGGAGCCCGTCGTGCCGCCCGCGACCGCCTGGTAGAGGCAGTCCTGGAGGTCGTTCTGGTAGCCTCCCCCGCCGTAGGCCCCGCAGACCGACCCGAAGACCTTGGCGATGTCGCCGGTGGCGAACGCCGTGCTGGGGGCCCAGCGCCCGTACTTGCCGGTCTTCGACGTGAAGTTGATGGCGAGGGCGTTCTCCTGGGAGTCCGGCCCCGTCTTCGTGGTCGTGTTGATGAGCATGTGCGACCGCAGGTGCGGTCCGTCCAGGCACCCGCCGATGGAGCAGTAGTCCACGTAGGGGCCCGAGGGCGTGATGAAGATGCCGTCCGGCTGCGGGGTGTTGGACGGGGCGTGGGCGTTGAGGAACGCCGGGACGCCGTTGGGCAGGATCTTGATGTGCCCCTTGAGGGCCGTGGTGCCGATCCCGAGCCCGTCGAGGGCGGGTGTCGGGCGGTCTGCCCCCAGGGCCGGCCAGGCGGCCAGCGCCAGGACCGCGGCGAGGACCAGCTTGCGGACCATCACAGGCCGTCCGAGGAGACCACGTTGTACTCGAAGACATCCTCGCCGGCCGGCTGGAGCACCGGGCGGGTGTACCAGTCGGTGGGCTTGAGGGCCTTCGCCAGGGCGAGCGCCTGGGCCGGGGTGGAGGCCGTCACGTAGGCCTCGGTGACATGGTGGGCGATGCGGACAACGCGCATCATCCCGGCGGCCGGAGCCGCGGGTTGGGTGGCCATGGGTTAGTCTCCGTGTTTGAGGATGGTCCGCCGGGCGGCGTCACTGGGTGCGAGCGATCTCCAGCCAATACTCACCCGTGTAGGTCAGCGTGAGGGTGGAGCCGGCGGAGCTGGTGAAGCTGGTTCCGCCGCGGAGACGGATGCGGGTGTTGTGGGCGATCGTGCTGTTTGCGTTCTGCCCGATGATCGTGATCTGGCGGCCGGCCTCGGCGTTGGTGAAGTCCGTATAGGTCGCGGGTGCGCTGTCCGCCGCCAGGAAGTGTCGTTGGAACCACGCACCCACATTCAGCGAACCACCACCGACCATCGGGATGAACCACGGGTCGGCCCCAGTTTGGACCGGGGTGTTGTTGCGGCTTATCGTGTTGAGCCCGATGCGCTTCTGCCAGCCGCTCACCGTCCCGGTGGCGGTGTTGTCGGCCACCGTGTTGGTGGACCCCTGGTTCCCGAAGTCGAAGACCCAGTCCACGGTCAGGAACTTGTTGGCTTGAATGAGGTTGCCATCACCGCCAGAGGCGTCCAGCCCGATGGCCTCACCGCCAGCCGAACCGCCGCCAGCAAACCCGACGATGGTGTTGTGGTGGATGTTATTGTCCACGGCATAGTACGTCACGCCGCCAGCCGTGTACGCGCCGAGCACAACCCCCTTGAACGGCTGCGATGAGCCGCCCCACTTGTAGAACAGGTTGTCTGAGATGACGCCCTGCGAGGCGCCGTTGATGGCAACAGCCCGCGTAAAGGCGTTGATGTGGTTACGGCTGATGAAGAACCCAGGGTGGGCCCGCGCGTTGGGCCACACCACGCCCTGGTCCACCGCGACCCCGGTGTTGTCCACCCAGTGGAGGCCTTCGCAGTCCCCCGAAACCAAGCCCAGGTACTTCGCGAAGAAGACGTTGACGCCCGTAATCTTGCCGTCCGAGCACCCGCCGCCACTCTCACCTGTGATGCTGATGGCGGCGGCCATGTTAAGGTCGGGGAAGGCCGTCGCGCTCCCGACATCCTTGCCTCGAATGTGGAGCCCATGGATGTCAAAGCCCCAGAGGTTGTAGGCGTCTACACCCTTGGCCCAGTACGTTGTGTTGTTGCCGACCCCCGCAATCTCGACGTTCTCAAGTCGGGGCCCCTTAAAGATGTTGGAGGGGGCCGGGGCGTACCGGAGCGTGAGAGCCGCGTTGCCGCCCGTCTGGTCCACCACGGTGATGAGGCTCATGTCCCGGACCGTCACCGGTCGCAGGGCGTCCCCGGGGGCCGCCGAGAGGCCGGCCTGTCCCGGCACCGCCGAGGTGAACTGGACGACTGTAACCCCCGGGCCGTCACCCACCCAGTTTACCGCCTTACCATCGCAGGCCAGGCGCCCCCCCGTGGAGTAGGTGCGGCCGGGGATGTAAAGGGTGCCGCCCGTGAGGGGCAGGCTGGCGCAGGCCGCCGCGACCTTCGCGCTGAGGTCTGGCCCCGCGAACGCCACCACGTTGGCCCTGTCCGAGAACCACTCCGTAAGGGTTCGCGCCGAGGCCGAACCTGCGGCGCGGGCACTCATCGAGCCAATAGCCCCGGTGGACCCCTCCCCTTGGAGGATTAGGCGGTCCAGGATGGGCGCGGGGTAGGGGTTCCCCCAGGCCGGGCCCGCGAGGAGGGGGAGGAGCAGCGCCGCGACGAGGGGGTGTCGCGTCGCGCGAACCTTCCCGGGCGCCGACGCTGGGTTCTGCGCCATTTCAGGTACCTCGATGTCAACCGTTGGTGGGGAAAGCCTTGCCGCCGTTTCGGAGGACGAACTGCTTGCGGCGAACCGCGGCGGCGATGTCGTGCTCCACCCGGCGGCAGTATTCCAGGTAGTGCTCCTGGCCATCCAGGAGCGGCACCTCGGCGGCCTTCTCCAGGAGCCCGTCCGGGTCCTTGTAGGCGGGGAGGTCGTGGTAGTTGATGCCGTAGTTCTGGAGGGCGGAGTAGCCCATGATCTGCATCTGGACGAACGCCTGGGCCATCTGGTGCCGGACGGCGGCCACCTGGGCCTGCTCCTCCAGCTCCCGGACGCGGGCCCGCAGGTTCTCGTTCACCTCGGCCAGGGGCTTCGGCGCCACCTCCCAGTCCAGGTGGACACGGGCCGGGAGGGTCTCGATGGTGTTCATGATGGTTGGGTCTCGTGAGTAGGTTGCGGGAGGGGCCGGTCAATACTCATCGACCGGCGGGAAGCCATCCTTCTTGGCTCCCCCTCCGTTGCCCTTCTCGGGGAACGGCTCGTTGGTTGGCAGGAGGCGGCCCGTCCCAAGGTTGTACTTGAGGTGGACCATAACGCCTGTCTTCGAGCGGGGCCGATTCTTCAGGCTCCGCAGCCGCGTGATGAGGGAGGCTTCCCCCTCGGCCTGCTGGTTGCGCTCGTGCCCAACGACGATGGAGGCGAAGTTGGCGATACCGCCGCTGCCTCGCACCTGGTTGAGGGAGGTCTGTGCTCCCTCCTCATGGGCCGTACCCATGGGTCGCGTGAGGTGGTGGGTCACCTGAAGGTGGACCCCCAGCTCCTTTGCGAGTGCGGCGAGGTCACGGGACACCTTGTCGAGGGTGCGCCGCTCGTCCTCGCCTTGCTCCAGGCCCGCCGCGATGAAGCTCAACGGGTCCAGGAAGCCGATCTGGCAGTCCAGCGCCTTGGCGCAGAACCGCACGTAACTGAGGATGGCGTCCACCGTCCATTCGGCCGTCTCGGGGTCGAAGAGGTGGACGTTGCCGGCGCCGAAGACCTCCGCGTGGAGCCGCAGCATGTCCTCGTCGCACAGGGGATTGATGTCGAGCCGGAGCGAGGTGTGGACGGAGAGGAGCCGCAGGAGCACGTCCCGCCGGCTGTCCTCGAAGCCCATGTGGAAGCACCGGGCCCCCTGGCGGTGGACCAGGTCATACTCCAGCTCGGCGATGGCGGTGGTCTTGCCGAGCCCGGTGCCGGCCACATGGTAGACCACCTGGCCCGGCCGGATGGGGCCGAGGAACGCATGGACCTCGGGCCACACCCACTCGAAGCTCCAGCCGGTGGCGTCCTCCTCCTTGGGCGCCACCACGTCCTTCGCCAGGTCCGCGGCATTGCGGATACCCGCAGGCGTCCATTTGGTCGCCGCGAAGATGGCCGTGGTGATGTCCCCGGGCCGGTCCTGCTGGAGGCAGTCCGAGGCGTCCTTCAGCCCCTCCGGCGCCTTGGCGACCCGCACCTTGCCGACCTTGAACAGCTTGGCGCACTCGTCCACGGCGGCCTGGCCGGGCTCGTCGGCGTCGAACCAGAGGATAATCTCCTCGAAGCGGTCGAGCCAGAGGTAGTTGGCCTTGAGCACCTTCGCGGCACCCTTGGCCCCCGTGTTGACGGAGACGCAGGCGAACTTGAAGTCCGACACCTGGGCCACCGACATGGCGTCCAGCTCGCCCTCGGTGATGACCACCTTGCGGTCGAAGCGGTCCCCGAAGACGTGGCGGCCCCAGAGCTGGCACTCGCCGATGGAAGGGGCCTCGGGGTGGGCCTTTAGGACCAAGAAGTCCTTGCTCGGGGTGCGGACCTTCTGGCCGGCCGGCTCGCCGTCTTGGTCGAAGTAGGGGGCGACCTGGCAGGGCTGCCCCTTGAAGCCCGCTACGAAGTAGCCGAACCGTCGAAGCGTCGCGCTCTCGATGCGGCGGACGCCAAGCTTACTGAAGGCGCCGTCTCCGGGGACGAGGAGAGCGGGCGCTTCGGTCCGGGGTCGAGAAGCTCGGACATGATGAGCGTCTGGAGCACCTGCCCCTTCGTCGCCCCCGGGTGGAGGCGTGTGATGGCCGCACGAGTAGCAATGGGTGTGGAGGTCGGCATAGGTGGCCTTTGCGTCTGACGACCCGCACTTCTCGCAGGGTCCCTTGGAAACGATGTCGGCGTTGGTCGCCGCGAAGCTCGGGTAGGGCGGGGGCATGGGTCTCCGTCCGGGACTTTTCCGGGACTGGTTGCGCCGTGAGCCCGTGGGTAAGGCCCGGTGTTCCTCGAAGGTTCGCACCCCGGGGGTCGCCTCACGGCGCCACTCCCAGGGGAACTCGTTCTGCAATCTCAATGGGTTGCCAGCGGCGAGCCTAAGGGCTCTAGCCTGGACTGGGCCCAGCGCCATCATGCAAAGGCTGCACGAGCGCGACCTGTCGGGCGTGATCCTGGCGAGAAGCCTCGGCTACGATCACCTGATGCTGCCGATGGAGTTCGAGCCGGAGCGCGCCTGCGCCACCCGGATCGGCTTTTCCGACCCGCGCCGCGAGCCGGGCGAGCTGCTGTTTCCGGCCCGCTTTCCCAAACACGTGGTGGAGCGCGACACGGCGACGATGGGCGCCTACGCGGCGGCCGGCCAGTACCAGCAGCGCCCGGCCCCCCGGGACGGCGGGTTGTTCAAGCGCGGCTGGTTCACCCTCGTGCGGGCGGTCCCGGCCGGCTGCACCGAAGTGCGGGCCTGGGACCTCGCGGCGAGCGTGCCGAGGCCTGGGCGCCAGCCGGACTACACCGCGGGCGTCAAGCTCGCGCGCAGCCCCGACGGGCGGCTCTACGTCCGCGATGTCCGCCGCGACCGGCTTTCGGCCGGCGGCGTCGAGCGGCTGATCCTCGCCACCGCCGCCGAGGACGGCCCGGCCTGCCGGATCTCGCTGCCGCAGGACCCGGGCCAAGCCGGCAAGGCGCAGGCGCAGTACCTCGTCGGGCGGCTTGCCGGCTACGACGCGCGGGCGAGCCCGGAGAGCGGCGACAAGGCGACCCGCGCCGCGCCGGTCTCGGCCCAGGCCGAGGCCGGCAACTTCCACCTCGTCGCCGGGCCCTGGAACGAGGCCTTCCTCGACGAGCTCTGCACGTTTCCCAACGGCGCCTTCCTCGACCAGGTCGACGCCCTCTCGCGCGCCTTCTCGGCGCTGGCCCGGCCGGGATACGGCCTGCTCGGAGTCCTGTGATGTGGCTCGCCGACCGCCTCGCCAACCTCGTCTCCGGCCTCGGCGGGCCGCGGGACAAGAGCACCGGCAACCTGCACGTCCACGTGCCTCGCGCCCGGGCCGAGCTCGACGCCGCCTACCGGGACAACTGGCTCGCCCGCAAGGTCGTCGACATCGTGCCCTTCGACATGCTGCGCGAGTGGCGTGCCTGGCAGGCGCCGCCCGAGGTCGCGGCGGCTCTTGCCGCCAGCGAGGCGCGCCTCGCCCTGCGCGAGCGCCTGCTCCAGGCCCTGCGGCTCGCGCGCCTGCACGGCGGTGCCGCGCTCCTGATCGGCGACGGCGCGCCCGATCCGGCCCGGGCGCTCGATCCCGAGACGATCGGGCAGGGGGGATTGCGCTACCTCCACGTCCTGCCCCGCACCGCGATCCAGCCCGGCCCGGTCGAGCGCGATCCGCTCTCGGCGTGGTTCGGCGAGCCGAGGGGTTACACGGTCGCCGGCGGGCAGGCGGTCCATCCGTCACGCGTCGTGCGCTTCCTCGGCGCCGCCCTGCCGGACGATGCGGTCGGTGACGGCTGGGGCGACAGCGTGCTCCAGGCGCTGCTCGAGGCGATCGACCAGGCGACGGCGGCGGCCGCCCACATCGCCGCGATGCTGCCCGAGGCCAAGCAGGACGTGATCTCGGTGCCGGGCCTGTCGCAAGCCCTCTCGACGGAGGACGGCACCCGCCTCGTCACCGAGCGCTTCGCCTACGCGGCCCGGATGAAGGGCCTGTTCGGGATGCTGCTGCTCGAAGGCGACGGCCGCTCGCCGGAGGGCGAGCGCTACCAGCAGAAGCAGCTCGACTTCTCCGGCCTGCCGGAGGTGGCCCGCCTCTTCCTTCAGGTCGCGGCGGGCGCCGCCGACATCCCGGTGACGCGGCTGCTCGGGCAGTCGCCAGCGGGCCTCAACGCCACGGGCGAATCGGACACCCGCAACTACCACGACCACGTCGCGGCCCGTCAGACCGTCGAGCTCACCCCCGCCATCGCCCGCCTCGACCGGCTGCTGATCCGCGACGCGCTCGGCCGCGACGAGCCCGTCCTGCGCTACGCCTGGCGGCCTCTCGCCCAGGCGAGCGAGCGCGAGAAGGCGGAAGTCGGCCGCCTCAAGGCCGAGACCGCCGCGATGCTCGCCCGCGAGGGCGTGGTGCCGACGGACGTCCTCGTCCGCGGCGTCGAGGGCTGGCTTTCCGCCGCCGACCTCTTCCCCGGCATCGCCGCGGCCTACGGACGGCCGGCGGGCTGAGCCGGGTTTCCAACCCACTCCCGAGCGGACCGACACGGTCACATCCCCGAGAAAGGCGCGGCTTCTCTCCTCGTCCCGCGGGCGGGGAGAGGGCTGCGGACCCCTTGTCGGGTCTGCAGCAAGCGAAGGCGAAGCCGAAGCGGGGTTGAGGGGGGGCTCGACGCCTGAGGCTCCCCCGGAAACACCCCCTCACCCTCGGCCGCCGCCTCGCCGCGTCACCTGAACGGTGGCGCTGCCCTCTCCCCGCCCGCGGGGAAAGGAGAGATGCGCGCGACCCGGCCTGTGACCCCACGAGCCCGATCGGGAGCGAGGCTTCCCCACCTCCCACCACGAGACATCCCCCATGCACATCTTCGACCGACTCAGCCTCGGCCCCGCGGCCGAGATCGCGGGCGCGCGCCCGCTCGGCAACGGTGCCCTGGTAGTGCAGGCCCGCGCGGCGCGGGCCGGCAACGTCCAGGTCTATCGCGGCGACGAGGTCGCCCGGCCGGACCTTGCGCAGGTGCGCATCTACCGCGACCCCGACGAGATCTTTCGGCCCGAATCCCTGCGCAGCTTCGGCCACAAGCCCGTCACCCTCGATCATCCGCCCGAGGCGGTGACGCCGCGGACCTGGCGCGGCGTCGCCCGGGGCCATGTCGGCGACGAGGTGGTGCGCGACGGGGAGTTCGTCCGCATCCCGATGCTGCTCGCCGATTCCGCCGCCATCGCGGCGGTGCAGGGCGGGCGGCGCGAGGTCTCGGTCGGGTATACCTGCGACCTCGACTGGACCCCCGGCACCGCCCCGGACGGCAGCCCCTACGACGCTCGCCAGACGATGGTCGTCGTCGACCACGTCGCCATCGTGGCCCAGGGCCGCGCCGGCCCGGAGTGCCGGATCGGCGATTCGGACCTCGCCCGGCGCCTCGCCGAGGCCGAGGGAAGGGCGCAGGCCGCCGAGACCGCCCTGGCCCAGCGCGACGGCGAGGTCGCGGCGCTCCGCGCCCGGGTGCCGGACATCTCCGCCCTCGACGCGCTCGCGGCCGAGCGCGGCGCCCTGGTGGCGCAAGCCCGCCGCATCCTCGGCGACGCCTTCGAGCCCGCCGGCCTCAATGCCGACGCGATCCGGCGTGCCGCCGTCGCCCGGGCCCTCGGCGAGGCGGAAGCCAGCGGCATGGGCGCCGCCGCGATCGAGGGCGCCTTCCGGGTGATCGCCGCCGGACCGCGCCACGTCTCCGCGCCCCAGGCTCCGGATCCGCTGCGCGACGCCCTGCGCCAGCGCCCCGACGCCCCGACGCAAGCCCCGCTCACCCAAGAAGCGGCCCACGCCGTCATGGTCGAGACCCTCCGCAACGCTTGGAAACCCGCCGGAGCCCGCTGATGCCCCCCGTCCAGACCAGCTATCCCACCCGCCCGGCCGCCGCCTACGAGGGCATGGCCGCCGATCAGAATCCCGCGACGATCCTGAGCCGCACCGTCGAGACCCCGGAGGGAATCGGCTTCGGCCGCGCCGCCTTCCAGGGCGCCCGTGACGAGAGCATCGCCGCCGCCGGCGCGGTCTTCCGCGGCATCGTGCTGGCCGACCGCAACGCGCGGCCGTCCCCGAGCGGCGCCGACCTCTTCGCCAAGGGCGAGACCGCGCCCGTGATGGTGCGCGGCGCGGTCTGGGTGGTCACGGCCTCGGCCGCGAGCGCCGGCGGCTCGGCCTACGTGACGCCCGCCGGCGCGATCACCGCCGCCGCCTCCGGCAACGCCCCGATCCCGAACGCCCTGTTCGACACCTCCGCGCCCGCGGGCGGCCTCGTCCGCCTGCGCCTGAACTGAAGTGAGGCTCGCCATGACCCGCACCCTCGTCACCGACGCGCCCCGGGCGCTCGCCTTCCTGGTCAGCCAGCAAGCCTTCATCGAGCCGACCGTCTACCGCGCCCAGTACCCGGCGATCCGCTATCCACGCCTCGTCCCGGTCGATACCGCGGCGCCCGAATGGGTGCCGACCGTGACCTACTTCTCGGTCGACCGGGTCGGGCAGGCGACCTGGGTCCACGGCGCCGCCGCCGACGTGCCGAAGGTCGAGCTGACGCGCCGCCAGCACGAGACCGCCGTCGCCATGGCGGGGATCGGCTACGGCTACGACCTCGAGGAACTCGGCAAGGCCCAGTTGCTGGGCATGAACCTCGACGCCGACAAGGCGGACGCGGCGCGGCTCGCCTCGGAGGAGTTCATCGACCAGGTCGCGCTCATGGGCGACCCGGCCAAGGGTTTCTCCGGGCTTCTCAACCACCCGGGCGTGACGGTCGGCAGCGCCGCCGCGACGGGCGCCGACGGCAGCACTGCCTGGGCCCGGAAGACGCCCGAGCAGATCCTCGCCGACGTCAACGGCCAGCTGATCGGGATCTTCACCGGATCGAACACCGTCGAGATGGCCGACACCCTGCTGCTGCCCTACGAGCAGATGCTCGGCATCGGGCTTCGCCGCCTCGACGGAATCAGCCCGCTCACCCTGCTGGACTGGATCCGGCGCCACAACGTCTACACCTTGGAGACCGGCCAGGAGCTGACGGTCTACGGCGTGCGGGCGCTCGAGACGGCCGGCACCGGCGGCAGCGCCCGCCTCGTCGCCTATCGCCGCGACCCTTCCGTGCTAAAGCTGTGGCTGCCGATGCCGTTCCGGTTCTTCCCGGCCTGGCAGACTGGCCCGTGGCGCTTCGAGGTACCGGGGGCCTTCCGGCTCGGCGGCCTCGACATCCGCCGCCCCGCCGCCTGCCGCTACCTCGACGGCATCTAGGAGGGAGCGAGCATGATGCGGGTGACGAACCACGCCGCCGGCCCTCGGCTGGTCTGGCCGAAGGGCGCGCGGGCGCCCCGACTCCTGGTGCCCGGCGAGAGCGCGGTCCTCGCGCTTCCCGACCGGCCCGACCCCTGCCTCGCCGCCTGGGCGGCGGCCGGGGAGGTGCGGATCGAGGCGGCGGAGCCCGGCCCCGACCCCCGGCCCGACCTCCGGCCCGAGCGCCGCCGCGGCCGCGAGCGTCCGACCTCCGGCGGGGAGGCGTGAGATGGCGGACGCGATCGCGCCGGACGCCTTCCGGGCCCGCTTCCCGGCCTTCGCGAGCGTCGCCGACGCCGTCGTCGCCGGGGCGCTTGCCGAGGCAGCCCCGCGGGTCGGGGTGGGATGGCCGGCGGCGGAGGCCGCCCTCGGGCGGATGCTGCACGCCGCCCACACGCTGACCCTCGACGGGCAGGGCGGACCGGAGGCCGAGCTCGCCCGGGCGGGCGCCCTCGACCTCAAGGCCCTGCGCTCCGGCACGCTCCACATCGAGCGCCGGGATCCGGCCCCGGACGCCGCCCCGGGCACCCTCGGGCTCACCTCCTACGGGCGGCGCTTCCACGAGGTGGTGCGCCGCAACAGCCCCGGCGTGGCGGTGGTGTGATGGGACTCCTCGACGGTCTCGGCCGCCATCTCGGGAGGGTGCTCGCCCCCCTGTTCGACGCCGCCATCCTGCACCGGGCCGGCCTCGCCGACGAGCCGGTCCGGGCCCGGATCGAGAGCGTCCGGGAGGCGGGCGAGGAGCCCGGCCTGCCGGGCCGCCTGGTGCGGGCGGTCGTGCTGACGCCGGGGGCCGCCCCGAACCCCGACGACGAGATCACCCTGGCGGGAATCCGCCACCGCATCGTCGCGGTGGAGACCGACCCCACCGGCAGCCACGCCCTCATCCAGGGGAGACCGTTGTGACGCAGAGAGCCGAGACCGGCCCGCTCCAGGCGCGCCTCGCGCGGCTGGCCCGGGCCGGCGGGGAGGCCGCCCGGCGAC
>NZ_JACWCT010000162.1:0-4305 GCF_016613415.1 Methylobacterium ajmalii
GCCGGCCCGGATGTCTGCTTCATCTTCGCTCCTTGGGGGCTACGATGAACCAGTCATCCTCCGTTCGTGAAGGGCCTCACTCTGTCTCACGGGCGCTGACGGCGGACACGCGAGCACCTCGCGGATCAGCTCCCAGGGGGCGGGAAGCGCCTCGACGGGCGGAGCCCACCGCGGGCAGTTCGGGAAGCGCGCGGCGAGCCTCGCGCGCAGCTGCGGCGGGACCGCTTCGACCGTCCCGCCCGCCACCTCGATCCGCATCCCGTCGCCTCCGTCACGCGCCCGGATTCGAACGTAGCACTTCCGGCGATTCGCCACTGGACTCCCCGCCAAAAATCGCGCAGCGACTGATTCGTACCCCCCTGCGACTCGCGTATTCGCCCAGGGAAATCTTCACTCTGCGGGCATCCCGCGCTTGCGGGCGCGCCGGATCGCCGGCATCGTGAGCCCCTCCTCGAACGGGATGACCCCGATGCGCTCTCTCTCGAAACGGAAACCCGCCACCGCCGCCTGAGCCTCCGCTCGGCGTGCCCCTGCGCGTCCCCGTTCCTGAGAGCCACCGATGTCGAAGACCACGACCAGCCGCACCCCGGCGGAGATCCGCGCGGCCATCCTCAACCCTGAGCTCTACGCCGGCCCCCGCGAGCCGGGCGAGCCGCTCGACCCCTCGAAGCGGGCCTTCGGGGGCGAGTTCAGATGCTGGGACGCGCGCGCGGACCTCGAAGCGCTCCTGTGCCCTCTGGCGCAGCGGGACGGCATCAGCCGCGCGCTCCAGCACGTCCTGCGAACGGCTTGGGAAGAGCCGGACGCCGAGAACACGCTGCGGGCCGAGCGAGCCCTGCGGGACGCGGCAAACGCTGCGGGCCGGGAGGATCCTCTCGCGAACAGGCTGCACCAGGCCGCACAGGCACTGCCGTACCACGCGGCTGCCTTCGGGAGCTCGGACGCGGCCGCCTGGTGCAGTGCCCGCAGCCTCGACTTGGCATGGACGCTGCTGAGCTCCGGGCATGACATCGGCGGCGGGTGGCTTGCTCTGCGGGCGGCCCTGTTGTGGGCGTCGGATGCGCAGGAGGACCTGACAGACGTCAAGTACAAGCCCAGGCCGAACTTCGATAGACTGTCGGCGTTCGACATGAAGGCTCTCGGGCTGGCGCGGGCCTTCGCGGCCATCGCGAAGGCCGAGGAGATGGTCCGCGACGAGGACGCGATCCTCCGGGGCGGCGCCGGAGCGGCCGCGGGCGGCACGCCGCCGCCGGACTACCTGCCGGGCCTGGAGGATGACCTCCCGTCGCTCGGCGCGCTGATCGACGCGGGGAGGCCCAAGGCCCCGGCTGCGCGGCCGGCGTCCGCGGGGCGGGTGGTCCTCCGGTCCCTGCAGCACCTGCCCAAGCCGGCCATCCACGCCAAGGAGAGGCGCGACAGCCCGCGAGCGGAGTTCGAGCCGATCGAGGGGCGGGCCCTGCCGCTCCTCCCGGCGCCTGATCCACACCGGTTCGTCCAGGAGGGCGCGGCCAAGGCCCCGTGGCTGCGGCCGGTGTTCGAGACCATCGCGCAGGACCTCGTCGGGGCGCCATACGCCTGGACCCGGCCGACCGCGCTCGTGAGCCGCCCTGGTACCGGCAAGACCGCTGCCATCCGAGCGATCGCGCAGGGCCTCGGCTTGCCGGTGCGCATCTACAGCGCCGCCGGGTCGGCTGACGGATCGTTCGGCGGCACCAGCCGCCAGTGGTCCAATGGCCGGGGATCCGTCCCGCTCCAGACCGCGCTGTTGGAAGGCGTCGCGACGTTTCTCGTCGGCATCGATGAGGTCGAGAAGGCATCACCCGACCGGCGGAACGGGTCGCTCACAGACACGCTGCTGCCCTTCCTGGAGCGGGAGAGCGCCCAGGCTCTGTTCGATCCATACGTCGAGGCGCCCGTCGACCTTTCGGCGGTCAGCTACCTCGTGACCGCGAACAGCATGGACGGCGTCCCGGGACCCCTCCGGGACCGGCTGCGGATCCTCGAAGTCCCGGCCCCCGGGCCGGAGCACCTGCCCGTCGTCGCGGCGAACCTAGTCGCGGAGATCCGCGCCGAGCGGGGCCTCGACGCGACGTGGCTGCCTGACCTCGCCGGGGACGAGCTCGCCCTGCTCGGGCGGCACTGGAAGGGCGGCTCACTCCGCCCACTCCGGCGGATCGTCGAAACCCTGCTGGCCGGGCGCGACCGCCTCGCTCCCCGGCACTGAAGGAGGCGACCGTGGAGCTCTATACGATCGCCGCGATCGCGGCCACGCTCACGCGCGCGTTCGATACGGGGCACGTCTGTCCCCTCGTCGGCCGCGGGGCCTGGGCCAGGATCCTCCGGATCGCCGAGCTGGTCGAGGGCGGGACCCTGCCCCCGCTCACCGGCCTGCAGCTCGCCCGCGAGGCGGAGGCTCTTGCGCTGTGTTTCAGCCCTCTGCCAGAGGAGGCGACCTGTGATCGATGACGAATCCTACACGATTGCTGGCCGTGCCTTGAAGGACAACCGCTTCGCCAAGACTATCCAAGTCACCGGCATTGCGCCGACGGGTCTTGGGCCCTTGGTGGAGTGGACGGCCTCGAAGTCCCTGGACCGCAAGCCCAAGGATCCGGAGAGGCTTCACAGCGCGCCCGCGACCGCAGTGCTGCACGTGCTCAGTCGGACGCTGGCCTTCCGCTGGAGGGCGGGCCGGCCGCACTGCCCTCGCGACTGGGCGACCCGGCTGCAGCGCGAATTCAGCGACGTGATCCCGTGGCCGCCCAGCGTCGGCCCCGGATGGTACTGGCTACTCGAAGGCGCCGCGGACTTCCTCACGCAGTGCACGAGCGGGACAAGGATCGCCACGCACGAGATCAAGGAGAAGTACGGCACGCTCAGATGGGAGGTCTCGACGAGCGATTTCTCTCAAGAAACGGATTAATACCTTGACTGCGTTGACCTTCTGTCAGGGTTCATCTGCGAGGATTGCGGATCACCGGGGGAAATCCAGACGATCCGGGGCTGGATGCGATGCCGGTGCTTCAAGTGCTCCGGGGCTGCAATCTGAGGGAGGGGAGAATGGCACGGATCTGGATCCTGTCCGACTTGCACGTCGACGCGTCCCCCTGGACGCCGCCGGAGGGGCTGCGCTGCGACCTCGCCATCATCGCCGGCGACGTCGCCGACGGCCTGTGCCGGCGGGCCATCCCGTGGCTCGCCGAGCGCGTCGTCCCCCGCGCGAGGGGCACAGTCTACGTCCCGGGCAACCACGATTTCTGGAGAACTCGTTACCCCGACGAGATCGCGGCCGCGCGCGAAGCCGCGATTATCGCGGGTATTCGCATGCTCGACTGCGGGCAGACCTTAAATTTCGAGGGCATCCAAATCGTCGGGGCGACGCTATGGACTGACTACAGGCTCACGGGCAACCGATCCTTGGCGCTCTCTACTGTTGGAGATCGCCAGGTCGGGATGCGCGACCATCGACTGATCCAGAGCCGCGATGCCCGGGGGACTCCCGCGCCCTTCAGGCCGCTCGCGGCGGAGGAGCTCCACCGGCAGCACCGGGGGCGGATCGAACGCGCCTTGGCGGAGCCGTGGGATGGGCCTCGGGTCGTCGTCACGCACCACGCCCCGCATCCGCGGTCGTTGTTGCACGGGGAGGTTCGCGAGATGATCGATGCCGCCTATGCTTCGGATTTGACCGATATACTGGAAGGACCGCACGCGCCGAACCTGTGGATACACGGCCACATCCACAAGTCGGTAGACTACACGGTCGGCCGGACGCGGATCCTGTCGAACCCGAGGGGCCACGACACCTCCCACCGCCGGCGGGACGGGGCCTGGGTCGAGGAGCGCGAGAACCCAGCGTTCGACGGCTCATTCATCCTGGAGATCTGACGATGCGAAGCACCATCCTCGCGGCCGCCCTGATCCTTGGGGCGGCCGCCCCCGCCGCGGCCGCCTTCGTCACATCCCTGGACGACGGCCAGGGGCGGAAGGCTTGGCTCCGTTGGGAGCCCGGGACCGGCGGCGTGCGCTGGAGCCTCAGCTGCCTCGACATGTCGGATCCGCGCAAGCCGGACGAGCTATTCACGTACAAGGGCATCGCCCCGGCCGAGGTCGGCTTCGTCGAAGGGCGAGCCGATGACGTCGCCGTGCCCGGCCGGTTCGTCCTCGGGACGCGTGGCCTCTCGCCCTACCTCCAGATTTGGCTGCAGGGATGCCCGGCGAACGGCAGGGCCGTCCTCATCCGCCAGGTCCGCTAGGCCGCCGGGGGCTCCTGCTGGGCTAGGACGCGCTGGATCCGGGCGACCTGCCGCT
>NZ_JACWCT010000162.1:4454-64920 GCF_016613415.1 Methylobacterium ajmalii
TGCGCCGCGAGCCTGGTGCGCTTCAGGGCGATCGCCGGCGGGGTGCGCTCGCCGGCGAGCCAGAACCGGACCGTGCGGACGTTCTCCCCAATGTCGGCCGCGAGCTCGGCCTGCCACCTTGAGCCGTACATCGCCTGCCCAAGAGAGGCGATCGCCTCGGCCTCGGGGGACGGCATCTTCGGCCCGCCGTTGGAATTGCTCACGTTTTTCGCCTCATGCAAGCGAGTGGGGCTTCGGTATCGTTTCGATGCAGGGCGGGGCCGGCGTGGAGGCGACGGTCACTACCGCGTTGAGCTGGAACGACCAGGAGTGCCGGACGACGGCCTTGGCGTTCGGGACGGGCTTGGGCTTCCTCACGGCTGAGGCCTCCGGGTACGGGTGGTGCGGGGCGCCCGTTCATGGGCGGCGGCCGCACCGCCGCCCGGCGGCAGCGAGGCGCGGAGGATCTCGCCGTGCTCGTGCAGGGCCCGCGTCAGGTCGGTCCCGGTCCAGACGATCGTGAAGGCGAGGTCGCGGTCGGCGGGATCGAGGGCGACGCGCGGCAGGCTGACGGCCTGCTCGGGCGGCCGACGCCCCTCCTTGATCCGGGCGACCACGTAGGTGGCGCCGGCGAGCACGCCGCCGACGGCGATGGTGCCGATGGCCTTGAGGGCGTCCGCGGGCAGGCTGGTCAGGGCGGCGAGCCAGTCGATCAACGGGAAGCTCTCCGGAGGATGGCGGCCCGTGCGTCGTTGGTCCCCTGGTCCCAGACGGCCCGGAAGGCGCAGTAGGCGTCGACGAGCGCGAGGACGCCGTACGCCCCTACGCCGGTGTTCCAGCCGGGGTAGCCGTCGTGCGCCAGGAGCCACGCGAGCCCGGTCCAGACGGTCGCGCCGACGGCCGCGGTCACGAGGCGGATCGTGGGTGAGTGGTGCTTGTCGCCGTTGGCCCAAAGGCCGAGCATGCGGATCACCGCGACCCCGAGGAGCGTCGCCCCCCAGGTGCCCTCGGGGGCGATGGCCTCGAGGGCGTCGAAGGTCGGGCAGAAGCAGCATCGCGGCGACGCCCAGCAGGACGAGGGCCCCGACCCATTCGGCCTCGCGCTGCTGGTGGTACCCCTGGAACGGGAGGCCGCGGCTCATGCCTTACCTCCCTCGTCCTCGGTGATCCCGACTGGGGCAGGCTCGGCCTTGGGCGCCTTGGCAGGGCCGCGATCACAGCCTCATCCGGCACCACCTCGGGCTCGGCGAGGTCGGCGTGGCGCACGATACCCTGGCACCGGCAGCGGCCGCAGTGGACCTCGGACCAGGTCATGCCGGCGCCGAGGAGCGGTCGCATCGCCTCGCGGCAGGCGGCGGGGCTGTCGCAGCCCTCGAAGGTGAAGGGCTTGTCAGTCATGGCCGGCGTAGTCCCGATCGAGGATGGTGCGCTTGCGCGGGGCCGGGGCGGCCGAGGCCTCGTTCAGCGAGGTCAGGTCCTGGCGCAGCTTCTTGGCCAGGACGGTCACGACGGCCCTGTCGGAGATGACGAGCTTGAGCCCGTCGGCGGTCACGGCCGTCGCGTCGTTGGCGACCCCCAGGCCGCCGAGGATCGAGAGCTTCCGGCGGATGGCGCCGACGTTGATCCCCCGCGCGCGAAGGGCGGCGATCGCGGCCCCGTCGTCCATCCCCTCGATCCAGACGCCGAGGGCCCACTCGGCGTACCGGCGGACTGCGTGGTCGGTGGCTCGGGCACGGATCCCGTCTGGGTTGCCACGCTGCGGCTGTGCCTGCGGTTCGGGGGCGGCTGCACGAGACATGCTCCTGGGTTCCCCCGAAGCGTCCCCCAGGCCTCGCTATTCGGCTACCCGGGGTTCCCCATGTCGTGGGGTCGCCGGTCCCGCATGGCGGCTAGACCATGTTGCGGGTCATCTTGTGGAAGATGTTGTCCGCGAGCTGGGCCTCCATGATGGTCGGGATCCGGGCGGCGGCGGCGCGGCAGGCCTCGTCCCAGGGCTGCTGCAGGCTCAGGCGGTACGTCGCCCGGTCGACCGCGAGGAACAGTATCCGCGGGTGGTCGGTGTCCTTGAGCTTCCGGCCGACGCGCCGGACCTCGCCCCCTTCGTCACCAGGACCTGGTCAAGGGCGGACGCGCCCTTCCGCCCGTCGAGGACGTCCCGCTCGGTCACGGGCACCCGGGGCGGCCGGGCGACGAAGGCGAGCCTCGGGACCCCGTGGAGCTTGATCTTCCCGTAGTAGACGCCCCACCGGCTCTGCGTGCCGGACCGCTTCGGGGCCCGGTCCAGGCGAGCCTCGCGCACCAGCCGGGACACGAAGGAGCGGGGCACGCCGCCATTGGACGTCGGCCGGACGCACTGCGTCAGGGTGATGTTGTCCCACCACGGGATGAGGATGTGGCGCTGGCTGAGGCCGACGTCGCCGGGCAAGCGGACGGTGGGCTGCAGGCCGAAGAGGTACCTTGAGGTAGACGCTCTGCTTCGACTTGACGAATACCTGGGCGTAGACGTCCTGGATGTGGCGCTCGCCCCGCTCCATCCCGGCGAGGTCCGAGGGGCTCAATCGCTTGTAGGCGACCGCGCTCTTCGTCCACGGGGTCTGGCGCTTGAGGGTCTTGTGGAAGCCCGCGCGGATCCCAAGGACGGCTGCCTTCGCGGTCTCGTCGACGGCCCACCCGGCGGCCCGCCGGTACTTCGCCCACCCGACGGCCGAGACGTACTTGTCGCGCTACACGTCGATCGCCGCGCCGAGGTCGACGCCGACGTCGACCGCGTCGAAGCCGCTCAGGTTGAAGCTGCCGGAGGATTGCCGTCTGCGTGCCATGGCGGGGACGCTGCCACCGCGGGCGTGTCCCGGTCAGCCCTACGGCACCCCTGAAAAACGGAAGCCCCCGGGGTCTCCCCCAGGGGCCTACAACGTGTGGTGCACGTGTCCCTCGCCCTTCGCGCGGTAAGGATATTCTAGGACACCCGCCCGCGCGTCACAAGGGCGATTGGGTCACCAGCCCTGCTTCATGCGGCGATACTGGTTTTCCGAGGTCGAGGCGGAAAGGAAGGCGGCGGCCGGCGAGTAGGCAGGAGGACGGCGCCGCTTGACCGGAGGGGAGTAGCAGTCGGGCACCTTCACGTCATCGCAACCGCCGAAGGGTATGACCAGACGCCCCCAGAACTTGTCCTCAAGGATCGTCACCCCGACCCCCGGGGAGAACTCGATGCTGGTGCTGATCGCTGAGTTCCGACGGATGCGGGGCGTAGGGAACGGGATCACGCGGTCCTCGGCCGGCGGGGTAGGGGTCTGATCCACGGCCCGATCCGGGGTCTGAGCCGGGGGCGGGGCTTCGCCCCCGATATAGCGTCCCGAAAACCGAACCGGCTGAACATCGGACATCCGGGGTTCGACGGCGGGAGACGGGGTCTCGACGACGGCCTCGGCGGGAGCCTCGCTCGCGGCCTTCATCGCCTCGCACGCCCACGTCCGACCGCGACCGTGCGATGCCTGGATCGCCGCCACCGCCTCGGCGAGGGTCTTCCCCTCGGCCCGCAGCGCGAGGCCGTGGCGCCCCGCTTGCAGCTTGGCGTCGGCCCGGTCCGAGCGCGGCACCGCGCCGTCGCGAACCCTCTTGGCCGCCTTGCGCTCGATCGCGGTCAAGGCGACGGCCTTGCCGGGGCGGATGAACCGTAGGCCGGCCGCGTCCGCCTCCTCGGTGGTCACGCCGAGCAGGTCGGCCATCTTCGCGCCGCTGTAGTGGTACAGCGGGTTCCAGGCACGGTCGCCGTGCTCCACCACCTCGCCCGCCTCGTGGCGCTTCTGGCGACGGCCGAGCGTCCCGAGGCAGTCGGCAGCCTCGGCGAGCGGCAGGCCAGCCAGCGGAGCGAGAAGCGCCGCCCACGTGGCCAGATCGCCGCCTTTCGCCTGGGCGTAGGCGTTAGCGGTCAGGAAGACCCACGCATGCCTCTGACCGACGGCGATCCGGCCGCGGTGCTCACGCAGGCGGAGCAGCTCTTGGAGCCTCCGCTCCCACGAGGCGGTCTTGCCGGCATAGGCACGGGCCGCGGGCGCCTTGTTCGAATTCGCAGGGGCCGGCATCAAGGCCTTCTCAGCCATCCTCGCACGGAATGCGGCCCCGGTGAGCGGCAGGACTGCGTCGGCGAGCGCGTCGATCCGGCAGCGCTGGATGTCCTCAATCGAGGACGGCCACAGCCGGCGGCACAAGGTGCCCGACTTCGGGTTCACGGTGCCCCAGATCCGGAGAACCCGGGTCGCGTCCTGCGTCCCACGATCGAGGCCGGCGTCGCGGAAGGTCCGCCACAGCGGGGCGAGCTTGGCCTCCTGCGCGTCGCGATCGGGGTCGGCGCGGCGGCGGGCGGGCACCGAGCCGTCGGCGTTCAGCGTCGGGCCGTAGAGAGCGTCGAGGATGCGGCGCAGCTTCGGGCCGGCGCGCCCAGGCAGGGCCTCGCACAGCCACACGGCATGAAGGCCGCGGCCCGAGGCGGTCCAATACGAGGGAGCCGGCAGACCCGCCGCCGCGATCGCCGCGGCAAGGAGGACGCGCAGGTCCTCGATCGGCAGGTCACGGTAGGGCAGCGCCCGGCCTAGGGCGTCCTCGGCGTAGGGATCGAACTCCAGCCAGACGTGGCCGACCGAGGCCAGCATCTCGCCCGCTCGCCGCCGCATGAAGCGGTTCACCGACACGAACTGCGCCGCCGAGAGCTCTTCGAGGCCGAGGTAATCGCGGCAGCCGTAGGACGTCTGCCTGTAGAAGCCGGCCCTCTTCGTCGCCAGGACGAACACGCCGTCGCCCCCGCGCGGGTGCAGCAGGCGGATGTGGGCGACCATCTCCTCGTAGTCCGCGACCGCGACGGGGCGTGCGGGCAGCGCGGCGAGGCGCGCCCGGTGGTCCGGATCGTCGAGGAAGGCAAGGAAGGAGGGGCGAACGAAGGGCATGAACCGCGCAGAGGAAAGAAGGGCAATCCGCGGGCACCACACCGCGAATTCACACAGGCTACCCGCGTCGCAGGCGAACTCCAAATGGCCCGCCGCCTGGCAACCCTCCGCGGGGACTGCGCTACGGTGACGCTATCCCGAGGGGTCGCCCGCACCGCCCCTGAGGTCTCGGATGCGTGCGAACCGTTGCCCGCGCGCGCGAGGGCGACCGTGCCCCTGATCGGGACACGCCCGGGCTGGCACGGTCCCCCGCGTGAACGAAGCGAAGGGCCGCGAGCGCCATGGATCGGGATGGTGACCGGCCGAGCCAGGGCGGGAGGGTGGCCTTGGGAGGAGGCAGCGCCTCCGCCGGCATCGGCTGCCCTACTCGATCGCCAAACTCCCCGAGATCGCCAGCTGCCCATATGCACCATCTGCGTTTAGGATTTATCCACAGAAAGCAAATGGAGCTCAAAACGAGTAGCGGAGGGGCATCCAGGCTCTTACAAGTTCGATTGGCGGAAAACGCCAATGAGCTGCAAAACGCCCTCGCGGCGAGGGCGAGAAGGGCCTTCCTGCCGCGGCTCTACTCATACCGACCCCCCTGCAAGACCTTCAAGTCTCCACATCGCGTGTTGTGAAACAAGCAGTTGCGCCCAAGGGTTAGTGCGGGAATAATTCTTCCATCATCATCAGCAGTCGGGCGATGATGTGCAAATCATAGATCCCGATTATCTAGATTTAGAGCATGACAATGTCCGAAATTTGCCAATCTCAAATTCGTCCAGTCCAAATTACGCTTTGGGACATAATTGGCGAAACCCCAATCGAGATGCGAAAACCCATCGACCCTCTGCTGGCGGACCCCGTCATCGCGCAACAAAGGAAAACCAGCCGCAAAACTGGATTTAAATCCAAGTCTAATCAGTTATGCGGCGGCCGCTTCTGACCGAGGCTGTGTGAAAACGCCTTGATCTGCTAAGCTTGTCACCGATCTGAGGAGGTCGGGATGTCCCGCTTCATCGCCGGTGAGGATCGTCGTCAGAGCACGCTCCTGCCTGATTGCCTCGATGATTACGTGACAGCGGATAACCCGGTCCGCCTCGTCGAGGTCTTTGTCGACGAACTCGATCTCGCCACCCTCGGTTTTGCCAGAGCCGTGCCCGAGGCGACCGGCCGTCCAGCCTACGACCCGGCGACACTTCTCAAGATCTACCTCTACGGCTACCTCAACCGCGTCCCGTCGAGCCGCCGTCTCGAACGCGAGACCCAGCGCAACATCGAGTTGATGTGGCTGACCGGTCAGCTGATGCCCGACTTCAAGACCCTGGCCGACTTCCGCAAGAACAATGGACCTGCGATCCAGGCCACCTGCGCACAGTTCGTCGTCCTCTGCCGTCGGCTGAACCTGTTCAGCAAGGCGGTGGTCGCGATCGACGGCAGCAAGTTCAAGGCGGTCAACAATCGCGACAAAAACTTCACCGTCGCCAAGGTCGAGGCGCGCCTGGTGCAGGTTGAGGTGAGCGTCGCGCGCTATCTCGCGGCCCTGGACCGGGCCGACCGCCAGCCGAGTGACGTCGCCGAAGCACGAACGACGCGGCTCGCCGAGAAGATCGCAGCTTTGCGCGAGCAGATGAAGGACCTGCAGGCGATGCGCCAGCAGGTCGAGGAGGCCCCCGACCAGCAAGTCTCGTTGACTGACCTCGATGCTCGCTCGATGGCCACCAGCGGCAAGGGAACTGGTATCGTCGGCTACAACGTTCAGGCGGCGGTCGATGCCGAGCATCATCTGATCGTCGCCCACGCCGTGACTAACATCGGCAACGACCGCGCCCAGCTCGTTCCGATGGGGCTCCTGGCCAAAGAGGCTACGGGATGCGCCACGCTCACGGTGCTGGCTGACCGAGGCTACCTCAACGGCGATCAAGTTCTGGCGTGTGAAGGCACGGGCCTCCTGCCGTGCTGGCCCAAGACACTGACATCAAATCACGCCAAGCGAGGTCTCTTCACCGGACAAGACTTCATCTACGACGCTGAGAAAGATCACTACACCTGCCCCGCCGGCCAGCATCTGACCAAGGGGGCCGCTCGATCCGATCGCCAGTCCGGAGGTGACGCGATGGATCCCTACAGTAATCCCAAGGCTTGCTCAAGTTGTGAGCTCAAACCCCGCTGCACGCCGACGAAGGCGCGTCGGATCAAGCGCTGGGTGCATGAGGGCGTACTCGATGCGATGCAGGAGCGGCTCGACCGGATGCCGGACGCGATGCTGATCCGTCGCCAGACCGTGGAGCATCCGTTCGGCACGATGAAGGCCTGGATGGGGGCGACGCACTTCCTGACGCGGACACTCGCGAACGTCAGAACCGAGATGAGCCTGCAGGTTCTAGCCTACAACATGAAGCGGATGATCCAGATCGTCGGGGTTGGAGCGCTGATCACGGCGATACGGGCGTAGCCCACCCCTGCGCGCGAGTTCGCTGCAAGGGCTCACCCAGCTACCCAGCCACCAAAACCGACTTCTCACACAGCCTGGACCCAACCCGGTCGCTCACGCGCGTTTATGTGGATCCCGTAAGCGGACGTTGGCTTGATTCCTACCCTGGCAGCTTTGCGCCCATTCCAGTCACTAGATGGCCCTCGTGAGCGTCTCCGAAGCAGATATCGATCAAGCCGGCGGCCACGACATTCTCATGTTGTGACACATCAGTGGGCTTTGGAAGGCACGCCTAAGCGCAAGATCGCAGCATCCAGTTCTTTAGGCGGAATACAGCGACGACGGAATGCGCGACCAAACGGTGCGGTATGACGGTGCGCACCGCCCAACAACACGGACAGGCCTACATGGACCGGCTACTGACGCACGCCCAGAAGGGCGAGCTCAACCCGGCCTGTCTCGCCAACCACCGCTTCTCCCTTGAGGACGGACCGCGCGGCTACGACATGTTCAATCACAAGACGGACGGCTGCGTGCGCGCGGTTTTCGCGCCTAAGGCGCACGTGCCGTCCACGGATGGAGGGAAATCCATGGAGCAGCGCCCGTTTGGTCCCGTGCCGCGCGAGGTTGCGGTGATTGGCCAGGGAACCTGGTACATTGACGACGCGCACCGGCCCACCGCGGTCGCAGCGCTGCGCCGCGGCCTCGACCTCGGCATGACGCATATCGATACCGCCGAGATGTACGGTGACGCCGAGACCGTGGTCGGCGAGGCAATCGCCGGGCGGCGCGACGACGTGTTCCTCGTCTCCAAGGTTCTCCCCAGCAACGCCTCCCTTGCCGGGACGGTGGCGGCCTGCGAGCGCTCGCTCGCGCGCCTGCGCACCGACAGGCTGGACTGTTACCTGCTGCACTGGCCCGGCTCGCATCCCCTTGAGGACACCTTCGCCGGCTTCGAGCGGCTCCGCGAACAGGGCAAGATCCTATCCTGGGGGGTGAGCAACTTCGATGTGCCCAACCTCGAAGCCGCCTGGAAGGCCGGGGGCGATGGCCGCATCGCCTGCAACCAAGTGCTCTATCACCTGGAGGAGCGCGCGATCGAGCACGCCGTCCAGCCCTGGTGCGAGGATCACGGCATCGCCGTCGTCGCCTACAGCCCATTCGGCCATGGCAGCTTCCCTGGCCCACGAACATCGGGCGGCCGCGTCCTGGATGAGATCGCGGCGAACCACGGCGCCACCGCCCGTCAGGTCGCGCTCCGGTTCCTGGCGCGGAGGCCGTCCACCTTCACGATCCCCAAGGCGTCCAGTCCCGAGCATGCCGCCGACAACGCCAGCGCTGGCCCGCTGCGGCTGACGGAAGACGAGTTCATGCGGATCGACGCAGCGTTTCCGCGGGGTCCCCGACCACGCCACCTTCCCATGTTGTAGGCCCGTGATGCCCGCTTGGTCAGGGCAGATGATCGTCCCGCCGTCTCGCATCCCGACCCGGCAGCGGACGATCCCGCCGCTGGGCGGGGATTCGCGGATCGGCGGATCGTCCGAACGACCCACGCTGCCTGCCGAGAGGTAAAAGCGCCTAGAACATGCGTCGTGGCGACCGTTCGGCGGATGGGCGCCCCCTCGGGCCGCAAAGGAACTCGTTCGTATCCCGGGAGATGACTTTCCGCCCAGCGCACAGTCTGGCGGCCCACCGGCCGCTCGGTTCGGTGATGCGGGCGCGTCTCCGAGTCTACCGGGCGCTGAGCGCCGTCCGCCACCGCGAAAACGGCGTCGCGGCCGGGATACCTCCGGCATCGACCGCATCCCGTCGTGAGGAACGGCGCGACGGTGCCTCCGTTAGATCCCGACATCCAGAAGGACGATGACATGAGCTTGCAGGGCAAGAAGATCGCGATCCTGATCGCACCGCGCGGCACCGAGGATCCGGAGTTCGCCAAGCCGCATGAGGCGGTGAAGCAGGCCGGGGCGACCGTGACGGTCATCGGTCTGGAGGCCGGCGAGGCCGAGACAGTCAACAACGACCTTGATCCCGCCAACCGCTACAAGGTGGACAGGACCATCGAGGGGGCATCGGCTGCGGACTACGACGGCCTCGTCGTGCCCGGCGGCTGCGTCGGCGCCGACAAGCTCCGGGCGAGCAAGGATGTCGTGGCGTTCGTCCGGGACTTCTTTGCCGCGGGCAAGCCGGTCGGGGTCATCTGCCACGGGCCGTGGACCCTGATCGAGGCCGACGTCGTGAAGGGACGGACGCTGACCTCCTACCCCACCGTTCGGCGGGACATCGAGAACGCCGGTGGCACCTGGGTCGACGAGGAGGTCGTCTGCGACAAGGGGCTCGTTACCAGCCGTACCCCGAAGGACCTGCCGGCCTTCTGCGCCAAGATCGTCGAGGAGTTCGCGGAGGGCCGCCATCCCGACCAGGCCCGGAGCGCCTGAGGAGTCGGGAAGCCGGCGATTGACTGTTGAGAGCCGGGGCGGCCCATGGGTCGCCCCGGGTCATGTCTTGAGGACGTCCCGCGGCCGGGACGCCTTCGCGGATGCCTCCATCAACCCTCGATGGCGCCGATCTGCTTCAGGATGCCGAGCTCGTCGGACGAGCCCCGCCGCTCGACCATCTTGCCGTCGACGAAGCGGCCGATCTGCATGCCGCGGACCTTGATGGCCTTCCCGGTCGGCTTGTGGCCGTTGAAGTCACCCTGGTGCGTGCCGGTGAGCGTATAGGCGAAGGCGACGCTGTCCCCGTCGGCGACGAGCTTCTTCACCTCGACCTGCATGTCGGGGAACGCGGTGCGGAGTTCGGTGAAGAAGGCCTTGTATCCCTCGGGACCCATGTGCTGGCCCGGCGCCGGGTCGTGGTCGTGGCAGTCCGGGGCGACGACCTCGGGGAAGGCGTCGAATTGGCCGCTGTTGACGAGTTCGCCGAACTTCTCGGTCGCCTGGATGCTGGTCTCGCGGGACATGACGTTCCTTGGGGCTCGGGGGCGGCGGAGGCGCGCCCGGCGCCTCGACTCACGTGAAACTCTCGCCACCGTGGGACGTTGCCGGCGCCATGCGCGACAGAATCGGGATGATCGCCAGGCATGACGCCGTCCATGAGGGTGGCAGTAGCCGACATGCCAGGCCGTCCCGTCCCTAGGTGACGTTCACCCTCACACGATGCCAGCAGGCGCATAGGTAGCCCTTGTGGTTCCAGGTCTCGTCCGGCAGCGCCGGCTGTGTCTGACCGGCCTCGTCCCAGGCGCGCACCGCGAGCTCATGCTCGCCCGGAGGCAGGTCGAGGCTCGTGCTCCAGAACGTCCAGGCGAACGGAGCTGCCACGTCGCGTTCGAGCTCGGCCTGCACCCAGGACCGGCCGCCGTTCCCCGAGACGTCGACGCGTACGACGGTTCGGTCGCCGCTTACCGCGTAGCCTCGGATCCTGTTGCCCCCCGGCTTGAGAATGGCCCCGCGTGCCGGCTCGCAGATCGCCGCGTTCAGCGGCATCGTATCGATGGTGTGCCCATTGGCGGGATCGGCGGTCTCGGCGGTCACGTCCGCCGGGTACAGCTTGTAATCGCCGGCCTGGATCGGGTTGTCCGAGGGGTGGTCCTGGACGGTCAGTCGCCGGAGCCACTTGGGGCTGCGCACGCCGGCGAAGCCCGGCACCACCGCGCGGACCGGGAAGCCGTGCTCCGGGAGCAAGGCTTCGCCGTTCATGGCGTAGGCCAGCTGGGTCTCGGGCGCCATGGCCTTGGCGAGTGGGATGGAGGCGCCGTAGGGGTGTCCGTCCACCGTGTCGTGGCTCTCGAAGGCGACATGGAGGCCCACGCGCTCGGCGACCCCCGCCTCGCGCAGGACGTCCCCAAGGCGCACCCCGGTCCATTCGGCCGTGCCGATGGCTCCTGCATCCCACGGGTCGCCAGAGACCGGGGCGACCGCCCGCATGTCGGCGCGGCGATTGCCGGCGCACTGCATCGTGGCCGTGACCATGGCTACCGGAAAGCGGGTCCGCAGATCGGATAGCGACAACTCAAGCGCGGGGCCGGTTCCGCCATCGACGCTAAGGCGCCAGGTCGCCTCGTCGAGGTCCGGCAGGTCGCCGTGCGTGCGGACGTAGAAGTCCTCCGCCGGTGTCCGGTAGGAGGCCCGCAATCGGTCGAGGGGCGGTTCGGCGTTGTAGGGCTTGTCGCCGTGGACGATCAGGCGTGCCTTGCGCTCGGTCAAGCTCGACATCGGCGCTCCTGCGCGGGTGGGGTCACGGCAGTGAACGCGCTTGGGCCCGTAAAGGTCATTCAGCGGCACAGGGGACCGCCCAGGACGCGATCCTTACACCGGCTTCGGCGGTGAGGATTCGAACGTGGGCCGCAATCGTCGATGCACGCTGACGGGCGCTACGGCCCACCCTGAAGCGAGCAGACTTCTCCAATGCAGCCCTGTTCGCCAGCGCGATCCTTTTCGGGCGAGCATGACATCGCCCCCGGCCGAAGAACCTTGATGGGAGCACCGCGCTCGCACAGCGAGGTCGACACACGATGCGGCATGGTTCAAATTGACCGAATAAACGGCAATTTTCGCGTCGTATGACGACGGTTCCATATAAATTATGCCCGTATGACTGCACTGCACCAAAAATATATCATCGCTTCACCCTCGGTTTATTTGGGCATTTTTTTCGGGGCAGCGGGAACAGCCTCTGTTTGGAACGGTTGTCGAGTGAGGTCCGAGCCGAGCCTGGGTCCGAAATCGGCCGACTATCCATCGCGGTGCCGCTACTCTTGACGCTCCATCATCGGCCGCCACATCACCCGGTCGACCTGGTCCGTCGGGCCAGCTCCAGCATAGGATGCCTCCCATGGCCACAGCGAGCGGTTCTGCCCGCCCTGCCACCACCTTCGACATCACCCTGACGATCAACGGCGAGACACGGGAGATCGCCGTCGCACCCTGGACGACGCTGCTCGACCTGCTGCGCGAGCGTCTCGACCTCACGGGCACGAAGAAGGGCTGCGACCACGGCCAGTGCGGAGCCTGCACCGTCCTCGTGAACGGGACGCGGGTGAATTCCTGTCTCGTCCTCGCGGTGATGAAGGACGGCGCGGACGTCACTACGGTCGAGGGACTTGCTGGCATCGCCCACCATGCCGGGACGAACACGCTGCATCCGATTCAGGAGGCTTTCATCGAGCGCGACGCCTTTCAGTGCGGCTACTGCACGCCGGGGCAGCTGTGCTCGTCGGTCGGCATGATGAACGAGGGCCATGCCAAGAGCCGGGACGAGATCCGTGAGGCGATGAGCGGCAACATCTGCCGCTGCGGCGCCTACACCAACATCGTCGACGCGATCCAGGACGTCATGCAGGAGGCCGGCCGATGAACCGTTTCGACTACGTCCGCGCAGGCACCGTAGCCGAGGCGATCCAGGCGTTCCAAGCGGATCCCAAGGCGCGCTTCATCGCCGGTGGCACCAACCTCGTCGACCTGATGAAGTACGATGTCGAGCGGCCCGAGCGGCTCATCGACATCACCCGCCTGCCGTTGACTGCCATCGATGAGCACGAAGGCGGGCTGCGCATCGGCGCGCTGGTGACGAACGCCGCGGCGGCCTACGACCCGCGGGTTCGGGAGCGCTATCCCGTCTTGGCCAACGCGATCCTGGCCGGGGCCTCGGCCCAGCTGCGCAACGCGGCCTCCACCGGCGGCAACCTCAACCAGCGCACGCGCTGCTACTATTTTTACGACACGGCCACGACCTGCAACAAGCGCGAGCCCGGCTCCGGCTGTCCCGCGGTCGGCGGCGTCAACCGCATCCACGCGATCTTCGGGACAAGCGAGCACTGCATCGCGACGCACCCCTCCGACATGTGCGTCGCGCTCGCGGCGTTGGAGGCTACCGTGCGGGTGAGCGGGCCCGAGGGCGAACGTAGCATCGCGTTCGCGGACTATCATCGCCTCCCCGGCGACGACCCGGCAAAGGACAACACGCTCCGACCCGGCGAGATCGTCGTGTCCGTCGACCTGCCGGAGAACGGGTTCGCGACGAACTACACCTATCTCAAGCTGCGCGACCGGCTCTCCTACGCGTTCGCGCTGGTCTCGGTTGCCGCCGTGCTCGAACTCGACGGCGATAGCGTGAAGACCGCGCGTCTTGCGCTCGGCGGCGTCGCGCACAAACCTTGGCGCAACCGGGAGGCCGAGGCGTTTCTGCAGGGCAAGCCGGCGACCCGTGAAAGCTTTCAGGCCGCCGCCGACCTCGTCGTCGCGGAGGCCGAGCCCCAGTCCGAGAACGGCTTCAAGGTCGAGCTTGCGCGACGGGCCATCGTTCGGGGTCTCGAACAGGCCGCCGCCGGCACGCCGCAATCGCTCTCCGACAAGCGCATCCAGTGAGGTCCATCCGCATGACCCAGACGTTCAGCTCCACGGGCCGCGACACCTACGTCGGCAGCGCCCGCTCCCGTGTCGACGGCCCTGCCAAGGTCACCGGGCTGGCCAAGTACGCGGGTGAGTTCGCCGCCCCAAACCTCGCGCACGGCTACGTCGTGTCGAGCGCCATCGCCTGCGGGAAGATCACGTCGATCGACACCTCGGCGGCCGAGGCTGTGCCCGGCGTGATCAAGGTGATCACGCACGAGAACCGCGAGCGCACCGCCTGGCGCGACAAGAACTATCAGGACGCGGTGGCGCCTCCCGGCTCGCCCTTCCGCGCGCTCTACGACAGCAAGATCCACTTTAGCGGCCAGCCGGTGGCGCTCGTCGTGGCGGAGGATTTCGAGACGGCTCGCTATGCCGCGACCCTCGTCTCGGTGTCCTATGAGGCGCAGGCGGCCATTACCGACCCGGCACAAATGCGCGAGTTCGGCTACGTGCCGCCGGTGAAGCGCAGCGGGATCAAGCCGCCGCCGAAGCCGTGGGGCGATGCCGACGGAGCCTACGAGGGGTCGGCGATCAAGCTGCGGCAGGATTACCGGCTCGCAATCGAGCATCACAACCCGATGGAGCCGCACGCCTCCACCGTCGTCTACGAGGGCGACGGCAAGTACACGGTCTACGACAAGATCCAGGGCGTCTCGAACAGCCACGACTACATCACCGCCGTGTTCGGCTTGAAGAAGGACGACGTGCGGGTGCTGAACCCGTATCTCGGCGGCGCCTTTGGCTTGGGGCTGCGCCCGCAATACCAGCTCTTCCTGGCGATGCTCGCCGCGCAGGACCTCGAACGGTCGGTGCGCGTGGTGCTCACCCGCGATCAGATGTGGAGCCTCAGCTACCGTCCCGACGTGCTCCAGACTATATCGCTCGGCGCTGACAAGGACGGCACCCTGCGATCCCTCCGGCACGACGCGCTGTCAGGAACCTCGCGTTACGAGGACTACCAGGAGGTCGTCGTCAACTGGTCGGGCGTCCTTTACAAATGTGACAACGTCGCCCTGACCTACAAGCTCGCGCAACTCGACACCGCCACGCCGAGCGACATGCGCGCGCCGGGCGCCACGACCGGCGTCTTCGCCATCGAGATCGCGATGGACGAACTCGCCTACGAGACCGGCATCGATCCGGTCACGCTTCGGTTGCGCAACTTTTCGGACACGGACGCGACCGCCGGCGGTAAGCCCTTCGGCTCGAAGGAACTCAAGAGTTGTTTCGCGCATGGCGCCGAGCGCTTCGGCTGGGAGAGGCGCGACCCCACGCCTCGCTCAATGCGTGACGGCCGGGAGCTCGTCGGCTGGGGCATGGCGACCGGCGTATGGGAATCGATGATGATGCAATCGAGCGCCCACGCCATCCTGACGGCGGAGGGCAAGCTCGAAGTCGGCAACTCGACGGGCGATCTCGGCACCGGCACCTACACCATCCTGACCCAGATCGCCGCCGACACGCTCGGCCTGACCATGGAGGACGTGACGACGAAGCTCGGCGACACGCACCTTCCCGAAGCGCCCGTCGCCGGTGGCTCGTGGACGGCGGCCTCGTCCGGCACGGCCGTGATGAAGGCCTGCCGCAACGTCGGCGAGCAGGTCTTCAGGATGGCCCGGCAGATGGAGAATTCGCCGCTCGCCAACGTCGAGTTCGACCGCGTCGCCTTCACGAACGGCCGCATGGAGGTCGCCGGGGATCCCTCGCGCAGCGTTTCAATCGTGGAGACCCTCAAGGCCGCAGGCGTCCAGAAGGTTGAGGCGACCGAGACGGCCGGCCCCGACAAGGACTTCAACGACGCATACGAATCCTACACGCACTCCGCGGTGTTCGTTGAGGTGAAGGTCGACGAGGATCTAGGGCAGGTGCGCGTGACCCGGGTCGTTTCGGCGATCGCGGCGGGCAAGATCCTCAACCTGAAGACGGCACGCAGCCAGATCCTGGGCGGCGTGGTCATGGGTATCGGCTCGGCGCTGGAGGAGGAGTCGATGATGGACCACCGGATCGGGCGGTTCGTGAACCACAATCTCGGCGAGTACCACGTGCCGGTGAACGCCGACGTCTACGACATCGACGTGATCTTCGTGCACGAGGAGGACAAGGCCAACGCGCTGGGAGTGAAGGGTCTCGGCGAGATCGGCATCGTCGGCACGGCGGCAGCCATTTCCAACGCGGTGTTCCACGCCACCGGCAAGCGCGTCCGCAACCTACCGATCACCGTGGATAAGCTGCTGTAGACGGGCGGCCTTCCCCGACTTCGGCACTGGCATCGCAAAGGCGCAGGGGGCCCTTCGGATACGGTCATACCCCTCGATCCGACTGTGGCCTCCTGGATGCATCTGCGGCGGGTTCCCGCAATGCTCCGAACCCGGAGGATCGCCCCGGATCGCTCAAGCCGCCACGACCGGGATCTCCTCAAGCCGGATCGTATATCGCGGCGAGCGCATCTCGAACTTGGTCGACCACCCCCGCGCCGGCGCGAACCCGGCGGCGGCCGGGACGACCGCCCCGCGCCCGAAGCGGCGGTTGCAGGCGTCGAGCGCAGCCATCAGCGCGGCGCCTTGCTCGCGGTCGAGCTGGCCAAGCCCGGGCATCGCCCGCTGCGAGGCGTGGAGAGGCAGGAGATCGGTCGTGACCACGCCGGCCTTGGAATAGCGGAAGCCTTCCCGCCAGGTCCTCCGGACGCCATGCAGGGCGGCCTTCACCAGCACCAGGGTGTCGTTCGATGCCTCGGGCAGCGTCACCACGGTCGAGACCGACCGCTGCGGCCGGGTCCGGTCGTGCTCGGAGGTGTGGAAGAAGACCGTGACGTGGTCGGTCCCGAGCCCCTCCCGCCGGAGCTTCTCCCCGAGCCGGGTCGCGTGGACGGCCGCCGCCTGCTCCATCGTCGCGCGATCCTCGACGCGGTCAGAGAAGCTCCGGGTGACGGCGCAGCCCTTCCGGGTCGCCGCGACCTCCTCCAGGTCGAGGCAGGCCTCGCCGCGCAGCTCCCGCCTAAGGCGCTCGCCGACCACCGTCATGGCCTTGCGCACCGCACGGGTGTCGAGGTCCCGCACGTCGGCGGCGCTCTCGCAGCCGAGCGCCCCGAGCTTGCGGGCGTTCGCCGGGCCGACGCCCCAGATGTCCTCCGGCGGGATCCGGGCCATCCAGTGGTCGTAGGCGGCCGGGTCGGTCAGGTCGCAGACCCCGTCGAGCTCGTGGTGCTTCTTGGCGACGTGGTTGGCGAGCTTCGCCAGCGTCTTCTTGGCGCCGATTCCGACGCAGGTGGGGATCCCCGTCCAGGCCCGCACCGTCTCGCGCATGTCACGGGCGAGCGTCACCCGGTCGGCCGCCCGCACGTCCGAGATGTCCAGGAAGCTCTCGTCGATCGAGTAGACCTCGATGCGCGGGGAGAAGTCCCGGTAGACCGCGTTCACCCGGGCAGACATGTCGCCGTAGAGGACATAGTTCGAGGAGTAGACCCGCACGCCCTTCTGCCGGCACATGTCCCGGATCTTGAACCACGGGTCGCCCATGCCGATCCTGAGGGCCTTGGCCTCCGGGGTCCGGGCGATCGCGCAGCCGTCGTTGTTCGACAGCACGATCACGGGCACCCGCGCGAGCCGGACATCGAACACCCGCTCGCAGCTGCAGTAGAAGCTGTTGCCGTCCGAGAGCGCGTAGGCCCGGTCGCTCATTCGCTCCGGCGCCTCGGGTTCACCGAGCCGGAGACGACGCCCCAGACCTCGATGGTCGCGTCGGGGGACAGCTGGAACTCGGGGAAGCGCGGGTTGGCGAAGTGCAGGGTCACGCGCGGCCCCTGGCGTCGCCAGACCTTGAACGAGCGCTTGCCGTCGACGTCGACCACCACCACGTCGCCGTTGCGCGGCTTGAGCGAGCGATCGACCACGGCGATGTCACCGTCGTGCAACTTCGCCAGCAGCATGCTGTCGCCGGCCACCCGCACCAGGAAGGTCGCCGGGCGGTTGGCGATCAGCAGCCGATGCAGGTCGATCTCGTCCTCGATGAAGTCGTCGGCCGGGCTCGGGAAGCCGGCACGGACCGCCTGGGCGAGGATAGGGATGGGGATCGGCAGACCGATCGTGACGCTGAGGACCTGCATGCGCTCGCTCCGAATCTAACGGAACGAAAGAGGAACACGAATGATCGGTTCCTACAAACGGCCGAGCTCGGCATACCGGCTGGCGGCCCCTTCGTATCGCTTATCTGTGGATGGCTGTGGACAACTAGAGCCGTGCCCGGTCACGTAGCGACGGCCAAGTCGGTATCGTAGCCGGCGGCAGCAAGGGAGTTGCGGCACTCATCTGCCGTGAAGCGAGCCAAAGCCTGCCGGATGGCGTGCCACAGATCAGGGACGGTGCGGGCCGCCGCTGTCCGGAGCAGAGCCTTCAGCTTGGCGAAGATCTGCTCGATGGGATTGAAGTCCGGGCTGTAGGGCGGGAGGTAGAGCAGCCTCGCCCCGGCGGCCTCGATGGTCTCACGCACACCTGCCACCTTGTGGGCCTGCAGGTTGTCGAGGATGACGGTGTCACCGGGCTTGAGCGCGGGCACAAGCGTGTCGGCGACGTAGGCCCGGAAGCGTGCGCCGTTGGTGGCGCCGTCGAACGGGGAAGTGGCGCACAGGCCATCGCTGCGCAGGGCGGCGGTGATCGTGGTGGTCTTGTAGTGCCCGTGCGGGACAGCCAGCCGGCAGCGCTCGCCTCGCGGAGCCCGACCGTAGCGGCGTGCCATGTTGGTGGCCGCGGCAGTCTCGTCGAGGAAAACCAGCCTGTCGGGATCGAGGGCGTCCTGGTTCTCGAACCAAGCCTCGCGGGCTGCCCTTACGTCCTCGCGCGCCTGCTCGGCGGCGTGGATCGCCCCTTTTTACGGGTGATGCCACGCCGGGCGAAGAAGCGGGATAGGCTGCTCGTGCTGGTCTGCAGGCCGCGCTCGGCCAAAGCGTCACGCAGTTCGCGCAGAAAGATCGCCGACCGCGCCTCGTAGATCGTCAGGATCAGGTCGGCCTGCGCCTCGATCCGGTGCGAGGCATGATCGCCGCCCGACGGCTTGGGCGCAAGCTGTCCCTCCTGGCGAAACCGATCCGACCAGCGGCTGGCGCTGGACACGCTGACCCCAAACCGGGCTGCAGCCTGATGACAGGACGCGCCCGCGGCTACGGCCGACACGACACGCTCGCGTAAATCGACGGACAAAGGTGAAGGCATCGCCATCCTCCTTCACCCCTCAACGTCCCGACCCTCCAGCCGCCCCAAACCGCTCGGGCACGGCTCTAGCGCGACATCGCTTACGTTGAAGAAGAAACTCACCACGACGATGGCGGCAGAGCGGTCGCAGCGATGCCACATACCGCTCTGTCTAGCTTACTTGACCGCGAGAACATCCCAGCGCTCGATGACCGGCGGCGTGGCCAGAAGCTCATCGGCGTTCTGCATGAGTGCTGCCGCGATCGGACCGTTGAGATGTGCGGTTCTGTCGCCATCATTCTGAAAGGCGTCAAAGATCGCGAAACTGCTTGGTCCGAACTTTACAGCATACCAGACCGGAGTACCTGTTTCGGCTTGTGCCAACGGCAGCGCGTCCTTCAGAAACTTTTCCAAAGCCGCTTCTTTGCCAGGCTTGGCGTCGAGCCGCACGAATAAGCCCATATGTGTCATCTTCATCGTCTCCATCTTTGGGTGTGGTTGGGTTGACTTCGAGCTGCCTGTCGTATCCGCCATTGCGCTTGTCGCGCCGGTGGCGACAACGAGGGCCGCCGTGAGCAGGAACACTTTAATGGTCCTCATTTTGTTCCCTATTTGATCGCGCCATCGTCGGCCGCGTCGCTAGACTATCATCGCAGCGGAGCGTTAGCGCTTGGCAGAATTGACAAACATGATACCATTCTCGCCATGAGCACAGCCACGACAATTTTAGCGCTTGATGGGGTGTTCGATACTGGGCTTGCGGCGTTTCAGGACACCTTAGCGACGGCGCGCGACTTGGCGCCCCCCGCCTTGCGTGAAAGTTTGAACTCGTCGGTTTCCAGCATTCGTCGCGCAACACGTACAGCGCACGGCCTCGCAATCCCTACCGTTCGGGCCGACGCCCTCCCGACTCCCGGCTTTGTCTTCGTGCCGGCATTGGGAGCGAAGACGGAGGAAGGCATTGCCGACGCCCTTGCTCATCCCGATGTAAAGCGAGCTGTCGAACTATTGCGAACCTGGCAGGCAAATGGTGCGACTATCGCTGCTGCTTGTACGGGGACATTCGTCCTCGCCGAGACGGGATTGTTAGACAAACAAGAGGCCGCCACCAGTTGGTGGCTCGCACCTTTCTTTAGAGCCCGGTATCCCAGCGTTGCACTCGATGACAGCCGTGCGCTGGTGGGTAACGACAGGGTCGTTACCGCAGGCGCGGTGCTCGCACATTTCGATTTGGCGCTCTGGTTCGTTCGTCAGCGGAGCCCCGAACTGGCCGACACCGTCGCTCGCTACCTAATGCTCGATCCTCGCTCGCCTCAAGCTACCTATGCCATCCCGGATCATTTGCGCCACGCCGACCACCTGGTGATGCTCTTCGAGAAGTGGGCGCGTGAAAACCTCGATACGGGCTTTTCCTTGGAGCAGGCCGCGGCCTTTGTCGGGACAAGTGAACGAACTCTGTCCCGCAGAATCAATATGGTGCTGGGCCGCTCTCCATTGTCTTATTTCCAGAGCCTGCGCGTTGAACGAGCGGCTTATCTCCTGAGGACGACCAAATTGGGAATGGATGAGATCGCAGCCCGCACCGGCTATGATAATGCAGCCACTCTCCGCACTCTGCTACGTCGTAAGACTGGCCGCACCGCCTCAGAAATTCGCCGGACGAACCATTTAGGAGTGCAGGATTAGAGCCGTGCCCGAGCGGTTTGGGACGGCTGGAGGGTCGGGACGCTGAGGGGTGAAGGAGGATGGCGATGCCTTCACCTTTGTCCGTCGATTTATGTCGACCACCCCGTGATCCGCGCCGGTTATGCTCGTCATGATGTGCGGGAAGCGCAGGTAATCGTCGAGCGAGAGCGGCGGCGCGACCCCGAGCAGCTCCGGGTTGAACAGGCACAGGTAGCCGAAGCGGTAGAGGGCGCGGACCTTGTGATGCGCCTGGCCCTCCGTCAGGACCCCGACCGCCAGGTCGACTTGGTCCGCATTGAGCTCCCCCAGCACGCTGCCGTAGTCGAGGGCGCGCAGCCTGAGGCTGATGCCGGGCGCTTCGCGTCCCAGGAGGGCCAGCAACCGGGGTATGAGATACGCCTCGACGCTGCCCGGCACCGCGAGGGTGAAACCGCGCTCGACCGTGGCAGGATCGAAGGAATCCTCGCGGAGGACGATGCACTGGAACTGGCGGACCGCCGACCGGACGGGCTCGACCAGGGCGACCGCCCGCGGGGTCAGCCGCATGCCGTCCGGGGCCCGCGTCAGCAACTCGTCGCCGAGCAGCTTCCTCAGTCGGCCGAGGCTGCTGCTCATGGCCGACTGGCCGACGTTCAGGTGGCCCGCCGCACGGGTGACGCTGCGCTCGGTCAGGAGCGCGTCGAGGGCCACGAGCAGGTGAGGTCGATCCCGGCGAGGTCGCGATGCTTGACCGTCATGGTCGCCCGCGCCCATCGGCAGGGGCGCCCGATCCGTCATGCGGCAACAGCGCGAGGGACGCCTCGGCGATGCGCTCAAGCTCCGCCCGCGCGGCACCGTCCCGCGCCTGGACCGACAGGCCCTGCAGCAGCGTGTTGAAGGTCGAGGCCAGCGTCGCGACGTCGGTCCCGAGCGGCAGGTCGCCGGCGTCGAGGGCCCGCTCGAAGCGCTTGCGGAAGTTGGTTCGGCTGACCTCCCGCAACGCCCTCAAGGCGTCGTGGACGTCCTGTGCCTCGGGCGAGACGTTCGCCGTGCCCAGGACGACCATGCAGCCGCAGGGCGCATCGAGGGAGGTCAACACGGCGGCCGCCTCGGTCATGAACCTCCCCACCGCGACGCGAAGGTTCGGCTCCTCGCCGAGGAGCCTCCAGGGGGCCGCCCAATAGGTAGTCTCGTAATGCTCGACCGCCTCCATGAAGAGGGAGGCCTTGTTGCCGAAGGCCGCATAGAGGCTCGGCGGATTGATCCCCATGGCGGAGCAGAGCTCGCCCATGGTCGCCGGCTCGTAGCCACGCTTCCAGAACACCTCCAGTGCGCTGTGCAGGGCCTGGGCCCGGTCGAAGGTGCGCGGCCGTCCCTTGCTCCTGTGCGACGTGATCGCGGTCATCGCATCCTTGGTGTGCTGGCGCACATGAGCCCTCAGACGGGCCCGCTGCGGGTTGACGGCGTGTAACGCCCGTTACAGATATAACGTCAGTAACGCCCGTTACAATAATCGATTCCGAGACGATGTCAGCGTCGTGACCACCGGTCCGGCGCAACGGAGACCCTTGCCCGATGGCCAAGCTTTTCGAGCCCGTGACCCTGCGCGACGTGAACCTGCGCAACCGCCTCGCCGTCCCGCCCATGTGCCAGTACCAGGCCGAAGACGGGTTCGTGACGACCTACCATACCGTGCACTACGGAAAGCTCGCGCTCGGCGGCTTCGGCCTCGTCATCGTCGAGGCGACCGCCGTCTCGCCGGAGGCGCGCATCACCCACGGTGACGTGGGCCTCTGGCGGGACGAGCAGGTCGAGGGGCTCGCCGGCATCGCGGCCTTCATGAAGGCGCAGGGTGCGGTACCCGGCATCCAACTCGCCCACGCGGGTCCGAAGGCCAGCATGCAGCGCCCCTACCACGGCGACGGTCCCCTGAACGAGGCCGACATCGCCCGCGGCGACCGGCCCTGGGCCATCGTGTCCGCAAGCGCCCAGGCCGTCGACCAGGGCTGGCTGGTCCCGGAGGCGCTCGACGCCGCCGGCGTCGATAAGGTGAAGGCGGACTTCGCCGCCGCCGCCCGGCGCGCCCTGAAGGCCGGCTTCGAGGTCGTGGAGCTGCACTGCGCCCACGGCTACCTGCTAAACTCCTTCCTCTCGCCGCTGACCAACCACCGCACGGATGCCTACGGCGGGAGCCGCGAGAACCGCTTCCGGCTGCCGCTGGAGATCGCCCGGGAACTGCGCGCGATCTGGCCGGTCGACAAGCCGTTGTTCGTGCGGGTCTCGGCGGTCGACGGCTTGAAGACCGGCGTGACCATCGAGGACACGGTCGCCTTCGCCGAGGCCCTGAAGGCGGTCGGCGTCGACGTGGTCGACGTCTCCTCGGGAGGCGTCGGCACCACCTACGAGCACCCGAGCGGCTACGGCCACCAGGTGCCCTACGCCGAGCGGGTCAGGCGTGACACTGGCCTCAAGACCATGGCGGTCGGCCTGATCGTCGACCCGTTCCAGGCCGAGCAGGTCGTGGCCGAGGGGCACGCCGACCTCGTCGCCATCGGCCGCGAGGCGCTGCGCAACCCGAACTTCGCGCTCGACGCCGAGCAGGCGCTCGGGGCCGCCCCGCAGGATGCGCCGTACGAGAGCTGGGTGCCCCAACTCGGCTGGTGGCTGAACGGGCGCGAACGGAAGCTCCGCCGGCTCGGCGCCTGGTCGAACGGCGAGGACGTGGCGGCTTGAGCCTCCGGGCGGGGACGCACCGTGACGGCTGCCCCCGCCTCAGGACCCGCGTTCACGGCTGAACCGGGCCGTCGTGAAGTCGAGGAACGAGCGGAGCTTCGGCGTGATGCGGCGGTCCGGCGCGTACAGGATATGGAGGGGCCGTTCCGAGCGCCATTCCGCCAGGACGCGGACCAGCCGGCCGGATGCGAGGTCGTCCGCGAGGAGCTCCTCGGCATGGTGGATCACGCCCATCCCGGCCAAGGCTGCCTGCCGCAGGGCGTGGCCGCTGTTGGCGGAGAACCGCGACCCGATGGGCACGACGACCTCGCCCTCGTCGCCGTGGAACGTCCAGCGTTCCTCCAGCGCCGAGCCGGAGAAGCCGAGGCATGCATGCCGGGCGAGGTCGCTCGGGTGCCGAGGCCGCCCGTGCCGCTCCAGGTAAGCCGAAGACGCGCACGGGATCAGGTTCAGGGGACGCAGGCCCCGCGCGATCAGGCTGCTGTCGTGCAGCGGGCCTGCGCGGAATACGCAGTCGTAGCCCTCGTCGATCAGGTCCACCACACGGTCGCTGAGGGTGAGCCGTACCGTGACCTCAGGGTTCTCAGCCATGTACGCGGGAAGCAGCGGCGACAGGCTGTAGGTGCCGAACGAGACCGGCGCGTTGATCCGCAACTCGCCCCGTGGCCTCGCCCGGCTGTCGGCCGCGATGGCTTCGGCCGCCTCCAGTTCCGCCAGCACGATGCGCGTGCGGTCGAGGAAGTCGCGCCCGGCGTCGGTCAGGCTCTGCCTGCGGGTTGTCCGGTTCAGCAGGCGCACACCCAGGTGCTCCTCCAATTGCCGGATGTGCTTGCCGACCATCGCCGCGGAGATGTCCGCGGCGTCCGCGGCCGCCGCGAACGAGCCGAGGTCGGCGACCTTGGCGAACACCTCCATGCTGGCGAGACGGTCCATATTCCTGACCAATGGTTGCGAGTGTCGCGATCAAACGACGATTTATCACGGACAGGACGAAGTCCTTACCTCCCGTCGAGGCCGGCGGCGCCGGCTCGCGAACGAGGAGAGCAGTCATGACCGTCGCAGTCATCGGAACCGGGAACATGGGTGCCGGCATCGCCCGGCTGCTGGCCTCGAAGGGCGAGCGGGTCGTCACCGGGTCGCGCGACCCGGCCAAGGCGGCGAAGCTCGCCGAGGAGATCGGGGCGGGCGCCGAGGGCGGCGGCATCGCCGCGGCCGCCAAGCTCGCCGACGTGGTGATCTTCGCGGTGAACTACCCGCAGGCGGGCGAGGCGGTCCGCGAGGCCGGCGGCTTCGCCGGCAAGGTGCTCGTCGACATCTCGAACCCCATCACGGAGGACTACAAGGACCTGCGCGTCGGGCACACCACCTCGGCCGCCGAGGAACTCCAGAAGCTCGCGCCCGAGGCGAAGGTGGTGAAGGCGTTCAACACGATCTTCGCGCAGTTGCTGCCGGCGGAGGCGCGCGAGGGCCGCGACCCGGTGCAGGTCTTCGTCGCGGGCGACGACGAGGCCGCCAAGAAGACGGTGTCCGACCTCGTGGCCAAGGGCGGGTTCCAGCCCGTCGAGTCGGGCCCCCTGAGCAACGCCCGGTTCCTTGAGCCGCTGGGCGAGATCAACATCCACTTCGGCTTCTTCCTGGGCTGGGGCACGAGCGCCGCCCCCGCGTGGATCAAGGCTGCCGCCTGAGGGCTCCCGTCCAGACGTCCTCCCGCCGGGCATCCCCGGCGGGAGGTTTCCGCGCCCTTCCCGGGCGCACGCAATCGAGGAGAACGACCATGAGCCGCATCGTACGCTTCCACGAGACCGGCGGTCCCGAGGTCCTCAAGGTCGAGGACGTCGCGGTCCCCGCGCCCAAGGCCGGCGAGGTCCAGATCCGGGTGAAGGCCATGGGCCTGAACCGGGCCGAGGTCATGTTCCGCACCGGCCAGTACGTCACCCGGCCGACCTTCCCGGCCATCCTAGGCTACGAGGCCGCCGGCACCGTCGAGGCCGTCGGGCCCGACGTCGCCGGCTTCGCGGTCGGCGATGCGGTCAGCGTCGTGCCCTGCTTCATGCTCGGTGACTACGGTCTGCACGGCGAGCTCGTGAACGCCCCGGCCTTCGGCGTGGTGAAGCACCCGGAGAACCTGTCCTGGGAGGAGGCTGCGGCCACCTGGATGATGTTCGTGACCGCCTACGGCGCGCTCGTCGACATCGCGAACGTCCAGGCCGGCCAGACCGTGCTGATCCGCGCCGCCTCCAGCAGCGTGGGCTTGGCCGCCATCCAGATCGTCAACGCCCTCGGGGCCACCCCGGTCGCCCTGACCCGTCGGAGCGCCAAGCGTGACGAACTCCTGAAGCACGGGGCGGCCCACGTCATCGCCACCGAGGAGCAGGACCTCGTCGCCGAGGTGAACCGCATCACCGAGGGCAAGGGCGCCAACGTCGCCTTCGACCCGGTCGGCGGACCGGAGGTCGCCAAGATCCTCGACGCGCTCGGCTACCTCGGCATCTTCTTCCAGTACGGCGCCCTCGACACGACGCCGTTGGCGGTCCCGGTCATGCCGCTGCTCGGCAAGGACCTGACGGTGCGCGGCTACCAGCTCTTCGAGATCACCAAGGACCCGGCGCGCTTGGAGAGGGCCAAGGACTACATCGTGAAGGGGCTTGCCTCGGGCGCGCTGAAGCCGGTGGTCGCCAAGACCTTCACGCTCGACCAGATCGTCGAGGCACACCGATACATGGAGAGCAACGAGCAGGTCGGCAAGATCGTCGTCACCGCCTGAGCGGGAGGCGCCGAGGGGACAGGCCCGGCGGGATCCGCATGGGCCGCCCCTCGTCCGGCTCATAGGTCGACCGGACGCGAGTGGCTACGGAAGACATCGGCGATTTCGCCCCGGCCCCGGGACCCAGGGTAAACACCGACCATGCTCCCGACCGGCCTCCGGAGTTTCCTGGAGCGCGACCCGCCGCGCCTGCGGTTCGGCCTCGCCACGGCGGCCGCGGCGTGGCTCGCCATCGTCCTTGCGGCTGCGCTCGACCTGCCGAACGGGCACTGGGCCGGCGTGACCGTGCTCACGGTCTGGCAGCCGACCCGAGGGCTGCTCTTCGAGAAGTGCCTCTGGCGCCTCGTCGGCACGACCGCGGGCGCGCTGGTGGGCATCGGCCTGCTCGCCGCCTTCGCGACCCACCCGGCGGCGGCGCTCGTCGGCTTGACGGCTTGGCTGGCGTGCTGCGCGGGCATGTCCGCCCTCGTCCGGCACTTCCGCAGCTACGGGGCGGTGCTGGCCGGCTATACCTGCGCCATCGTCGCCCTGATCGACTTCGACCATCCGGCCTCGGTTCAGCACATCGCCTTCGGTCGCATCGCCTGCACGGTCATCGCGGCGTCCTCGCGGCCACCGCCGTGACCGGCCTGCTGATGCCGCCCTCGGGGCGGCGCTCGCTCCTCGACCGCGCACGGCAGTCGGGCGCCGAGCTTCTGGAGCGCTGCTCAGCTCTGCTCACGGGTTCCCTGGGCGCAGCGGACCAGGGCGCGCTGCTGGCCGTCGTAGCCCGGCTCGGCGACCTCGACGCGGAGGCCGACGAAGTCCTCGACGGCGCTCCGGGCGCACGCTGGCGCAAGCGACGCCTGCGCAACCTCCTGGCCTCGCTCCTCCTCGTGCCCTCGCGTACCCGGGCGCTCGCGCGGTCCGACGATCCGGTACAGGCGCAGGCGCCGCCGGAACTGAAAGCCCTCCTGGGTCAAGCCGCCCTCCGATTCCGGTATAAGGACTTTCCCGGGTCGGTCCCTCTCGCGTCCGCCGATGGCCGACCAGCCGTGGCCGACACCCGAGCCGCCCTGACCGCGGCCCTTGCGGATCTCCGGGACCTTGAGCGGGCGCCGGTCGTGGGGAATGGACCCGCCCGCCTCGAAACGCCCTTGGATTGGCAGGGGGCGGCGCGTGCCGCGACCCGGACGGCACTTTGCGTCTTGCCGATGGGCCTCGCGTGGCTCGCGACCGGCTGGGCCGCCGGCTCGCTCATGCTGCTGGGCACCTGCGTGTTCGTGACCTTGCTCTCGGCGAACGAGCTCGGGGCCGCGATGATCCGACGTATCGTGCTCGGCGTGCTTGCGGGCATCGGCCTCGCCCTGGCGTTCCGCGCGTTCGTGCTGCCGCACCCGGCCGGTCTGACGGTTCTCCTCCTCGCCCTCGTGCCGGTCCTCTGCGTCACGGCGGCCGGGCTCACCTTCAGGCTGACGGCGGTGAGCACCGTCGAGTTCAACAACTTCTTCCTCATGATGAGCCAGCCGACGCATCTGACGCCCCTCGGCCCGCCTCTGGTGTGATTAGGCGTGGAATAAGGGTTCATCCGCACTTTCGGTGCTGAAGAGTGTGATCGGGCGTTGATCCGCATGGCAGCCGTAGGGCAGCACGATGCCGATCTCGAACCCGTCGATGCCGTCGGTCCCGGACGGTCTTTACGTCGATGATCTGGCACTGAGCATGGGCGGGTTGCTCATCACCGCCCACACCACCGCTCACCAGGCGACCTGTCCGAGCTGCGGACAATCCTCGAGGCGGGTGCACAGCACATATTGGCGAACCCTCAAGGACCTGCCGTGGCAAGATCGAGCCGTGACGTGGCACCTGCGCGTACGCCGCTTCCGTTGCGGCCACTGCCCGGGGCGGATCTTCGCCGAACCTGTCGTGGGGCTGGGTTCACGCAAAGCGCGCCGAAGCGAGCGGTTGGCTGAGGCGCAGACCGACATCGGCATGGTGCTCGGCGGCGAACCCGGCGCTCGCTTGTCGCGACGATTGGCAATGCCGATCAGCGGCGATACGGTGCTGCGCCTGATCCGTCGGCGCAGGATCATCTCGTCGCCGCCCCCGCGCGTGGTCGGCATCGATGATTGGGCGTGGCGGCGCGGCCACTCCTACGGCACCATCGTCTGCGACCTGGAACGAGGCTGTGTCATCGACTTGTTGCCCGGTCGCTCCGCGGCACCGGTGCGGGACTGGCTCGCCTCCCATCCGAGTGTGGCCGTCGTCAGCCGCGATCGGGCCGGACCTTACGCTGAGGCTGCGCGCACGGGTGCCCCCGCGGCGACGCAGGTTGCGGATCGCTGGCGTGCGACCTGAGGGCTGCTGGAACCCACACCGTTCCGGCAGCCCGCAAGGTCCGATGGAGGAGTGTCCTGCAAGGGAACCTCGTCCACCCGAGTGCTGCTACCCGGACGTGCGAAGGAGCAATCCGACGTGCGAAGCTCCGGGGACAACGGCCCTAATCTGGAAGCACCAATCCGGAGGCGGCCCAGCAGAGGATGGAAGGCTGAACGTGTGTGAACGCCCGCAGTCAAGGTCCGTCATCCGCAACCGGCCAAAGGTGCTGTCAGGCCGGCGCCAAAACGGCACGCGGGTCGGATCGTCGAGTGTCAGCATCGACGACGGTGGCAACATGACCCGCCGGACCATAGGGCGCAGCCTCCCCATCCGCTTCTCCCCATCGGGCAACAGGGTAAGCCCCACCCGTCCCGCCGCCGCAAGGCGACGGTCTCCCGACCGCAAGGAAGGGCATGGCGGAGGGGGTAGAGGAACGGCGGAGCAAGCGAAGGCCGCCCTGTAACGGGGCGGACAGGGCCTCGGCGACGAGGAAATACCCGACCCGAAAGGGTGCTGACTTCCGCCACGGTCTCAACGGTCGAGACGCTTTGGATCGCTTGGACTTGCCAGGGACGTTGGACGGTGACAGCCGAACTGACCGGTGAACGCGGACAGACGACGTGGCCCGAGATCGATTGGGCCGCGACGGAGGACGCCGTGAAGCGATTGCAGGGCCGCATCTTCCGTGCCGCGGCGGCCGGGAAAGGTCGACAGGTCAAGAACCTGCAGAAACTCCTGGTTCGCTCCACATCCGCAAAACGGCTCGCGGTCCGCCGGGTGACCCAGCAGAACGCGGGCCGCGAAACGCCCGGCATCGACGGCGTGGTGTGCAGGACGCCCGAGAGCCGGATGAGGTTGGCCGATCACGGCCTCGGCCTGAGGGACTACCGGCCGCAGCCGGTCCGGCGGGTGTACATCCCCAAGCCGGACGGGCGGCAGCGCCCCCTGGGCATCCCGACGGTCCGGGACCGGGCCATGCAGATGCTCGTCAAACTGGCGCTGGAACCCGAATGGGAGACGCGCTTCGAGGCGAACAGCTACGGGTTCCGACCCGGACGGTGCACGATGGACGCGATCGTGGCCCTGCACGCGACGCTGGCTCCGGCCGGTGCGAGTGGCTGGCTGCTCGATGCGGACATCGCCGGCTGCTTCGACGCCATCGGACACGATCCGTTGCTGGCGAGGCTGCCGGTGTTCACCACCACGATCCGGCGCTGGCTCAAAGCCGGCGCGGTGGATCTCGGCAGGTGGTCGGCGACGACGGCCGGGACGCCGCAAGGCGGTCCCCTGTCGCCGTTGCTGGCCAACGTCGCGCTCGACGGCATGGAGCGGCTCTTCGGAGCCGAGGATGCTCGGGGCCGGTACGTCCGCCCGAGCCTGCGCCGCGGTGAGAACCGCGGCGTCAGCCTGATCCGCTACGCCGACGACCTGGTGGTGACGGCACCGACACAGGAGGTCCTGCAGACCCACGTCGTTCCCGCGCTCGCCCGGTTCCTGGGTGCACGCGGGCTGCAACTGAGCGAGGCGAAGACCCGGATCGTTCACATCGACGACGGTGTGGACTTCCTGGGCTTCACCGTCCGACGTATCCGGGGCAAGGTTCTGACGCGGCCGCAGAAGGCCAAGGTGGTGCGGCACCTGCGCGCCATCGGGGACTACCTGCGCGACCATCGTCAGGCCAGCCCGAGCCAGGTGATCGCCGCCCTGAACCCGGTGATCCGGGGCTGGACGGCCTACTACCGGCACGGCGCGTCGAAACACGCGTTCCACACGGCGGATCATCACGTCTTCGCCAAGCTGTGGCGGTGGGCAAAGCGGCGCCATCCGACCAAGACGGCGAGATGGGTCCGGTCGAGGTACTTCGACCCGGCGTGGAACTTCGTGGACGGCAAGGCCAAGGTCGTGCGGCACGACGAGGTGGGGATCGTCCGGCATGCGAAGATCCAGGGCAAGCGCAGCCCGCTGAACCCCGACGACCGAACGTACTGGCAGGCCCGGCGGCGCCGGCGACTGGACGAGACTATGCGGTCTCGCAAGCGAGCGACGCTGCTACGGCAGCAGGACTATCGATGTGCACTGTGCGGCGTGATGTTCGATCCCGACGAGGACATCACCTTCGTCGAGGTCCACCACGACACACCGCGCCATTGCGGCGGGACGGACCGGATCACCAACCTGAAGCTGGTGCATCGGTGGTGCCACAAGGCTCACCACGCGCGGACGATGGGCCAGGCGGCCGAGGCTTGAGCCGGATGACGAGAGATCGTCCCGTCCGGTTCTGAGGGGGCTGGGGTTCGGCAACGAGCCCCGGCTACCCGACACCTGCTCGTCAATGCTTCCGAGGCGCTGCGCGGCATCGTCGAACGGCACCAGTCCGAGATCAGGACCGTGGCGCGCCACTGCGTGCCCAGCCCTTCTCTCCCGCTTGATCCAGCGGAGATCGGGCCCGTCCCGCAGATGAGCAGCCGGCGACGCGACCGCTGCGAGGCAGCCCTGCGGCTCCACGGGGAAGGTCAGCCAACCAAAGAGATTGCTCGCCGTCTCGGTGCATCCCGCAACGCCGTGCGTCGCTGGATCCGGGCTGGCCAGTTCGTGCCCTATCGCCGTGCCCCAGGCCCGAGCCGGCTCGACTGTTACATCCCCTTCGCCAAGACGTGCTGGCAGAACGGCCAGCGCAGCGCCACCGGTCTTCATCGCGAGTTGTGCGCACAGGGCTTCACGGGCGGCTACGACATCGTCCGGCGCTGGGCCGCACGGCAGCGCTTGGGGGCCCCGGCTCGACCGCCATCCGCCCGGATCCCCTCGACACGCCGCATCACTCGGTGGCTGGCGAGCGATCCAGCCGTGCTGTCGCCCGAGGATCGCTCCTTCACCGAGGCACTCTGCAAGGCGGCTCCGCGCTTGAAGCGGGCCGCCGAGGATGTGCACGCCTTCGCCGATCTCCTGCACCAGAACGATCCCGCCGGACTGACACCTTGGCTGGAGGGTGCCGCCGCCACCGAGCTCGGTGGCTTCGTCACCGGGCTTCGGCAGGATGAGGATGCCGTACGCGCGGCAATCGCTGAACCCTGGAGCAACGGCCACGTCGAAGGGCAGGTCAACCGCCTCAAGCTGATCAAGCGCAGCATGTATGGTCGCGCCAAGTTCGACCTACTTCGCCAGCGAGTGTTGCATGCCGCGTGAACCGAGACCGATAGAGCTTGGCCAGACGTGACTTACCAGCATCAAAAGTGCGGAAGACCCCCGTTCCGATGCCGTTTGACACTCTGGCGCATCAGGGCCTTGCCATGCTCGTCGGCATCGGGGTGGCCGCCCTGCCCTCCACCTCGTCATGCCGCTGGACATCGAGCGGAGGAAGCGGCGCTTGCGCCAGGCGCTCGCGGGCGACTTGGCCGAACTTGCCGGAGGCGCATCGGGCAAGCGGCGCGCGAACTGGGAAGCACGTACCCTTTCGCGAGGCCTGCGACTGCTCGCCGGACGGGGACGGCGTGACCGGACCGCGGACGCGGAGGACGTCCTCAACATGCTCGAACGTGGGCGGACACTACGTGCTCCGTCGGACGCGTTCGAGGGGCGCGACCCCTCTGTTCGAAGCGTCGCCTAGTTACCCATATCGAGATGGCGTGAGTCGGAATCGACCCAAGCCGTGCCGGTCGACGCGCTGCGCCACCGTGGCTTAGGTCGCAATCTGACGCCTCATGCTCCGGCTGCGGCGAGCTTGTGCCGCCGTCCGAGCCGGTGCCTATCCGCAAGCGCCGCCATGGCCTCGTTGGCGGCCCTTTGCCCGCTGTCGTGGGCGCCGTGCGCCGTTGTGAAGTCGAAAGGGTGCGTCGCCTCGCCGGCGAAGAAGAGGCAGTCCTCGAAAGGCCGGGCCAAACGTGCCCGCGCATCGGATCGGCCCGGCAAGGCGCTGCTATACGCGCCGCCGATGGCCTGCATCCGGCTCCACGACGTCGCCGCCAGCGGCCGGATGGCCGCCGACACGTCGCTGCCGAACAGGGCGACCAACTGAGCCGACACGTACGCGAAGCCGGCGGCCGGGCCCTCCTCCTCCAGAATGCGAGCACCGTCACCCCCGAGGAACGCCTCGATGATCGGCCAGCCGTTGGGTCGGATCGAGTAGGAGGCAGACCTCGGGTCGCGCAGGTTGCCGTAGGCATGTGCGGCCGGCTCGAATGCGGCGTCGCGCCCGATCTCCAAGAAGACCTTCTCGTTCCGCCCGAGCGGCAGTGAGGCGGCCGCCTCGCGCCAGGGGTCGACCCCGGCGGGAAGGCGAATGGCGTCGCCGGCCAGGACCCCGGTCGAGACCGTGAGGATGGCGGCTCGGGCGCGAACGGTGCCGGCCCGCGTCGAGACGGCGACGCCGTCGGCCGTCAGGTCGATCCGCTCGACGGGAGTGGCCAGGCGCAGCGCCGCCGCAGGCGGCAGGCTGGCCGCGACCAGGGTGCCGTAGCCGAGCGGCAGGTTCCAGTTCCGACCCGTGGAGGCATCGTCGTAGGCCATGTAGTCGGTGGCGGAGATGCGTTCGGGCGCGACCCCGCTCATGAAGCCGGCGATGGCCCGCACGTAGGCGTTCCACTCACCCCCGGGCTCCAGGGCATCGCTCGCCTGGTCGCTGCCCTGCGCGACCGCCCGGAGCCGCTCCTCCCATTCGCCGAACGCCTTCCGGGCCGCCTCCTCCTCGTCCTCGTCCCAGGCGATGCCGGGATGCGCCTTCCCCCACGGCGGATCGCTTCGGTCGACCGGGAAGCCGGACGCCTCGGCGATGCTGACCCAGGCGTTGCGGTCGCCCGAATGGAGCCACTCGCAGCCGAGGTCGAGCGGATACCCGGCGAGATCCTGCGTGAAGGCGCGGCCGCCAAGGCGCGCTGACGCCTCAAGCAGCAGCACCGCTTTGCCGTTGGCCGTAAGCCGGCGCGCCGCTCCGATTCCGGCAGCGCCTCCCCCCACGATGATGACGTCGTACTCGTTGTGCATGCACCGAAGGTGAGATCGGGCATCGCGCGGGACAAGCGGCAGGGCCTGCAGGGGCGGCCATCGTTGGAAGCGGGCAGGCGCTCGGCCGGCCCTTCAGCCAGTCGACGATCCCGGCTTCAGCCGGCTTTGCGGGCATACCGCCCCTCGTCCCGCGATACGAAATACCGGCCGTGAAAGACGCGTACGTCCATCTTCTTCTTAAACGTACCCGGCGTGAGGGGCTCCTTGTGCAGGGTAGCGCCGCGTAGCGTCACGGCCCGGAGCTCCGGCAGGATCTCGGTCGGCGTCAGGAGGCCCCGCTCGACGAGGAGGTCGGCTATCTCCTGCATGACGCGGTCCCAGAATTCCTGGGCGCGGAAGCGGTCGAACTGGTTCTCGACCTTCCGGAGGCGAGCCTAGACGCGGGCGGCTTCGGTCTCAGGATCATGTAGCCTCCCGGCTCGACAATTCCGCGCAGCGACCGCTTTAGAGCGAAGAGCGGCCATTTGAGCGGTTATCGTAGAAGGTCCGGAATTGGCGCATACTGAACAGGCGGCATGCTGGCTGAGGGCACTGTCAAGATTTCAGTCGGCAACCGTCTGCATGTCCGTGGAGGCATAGATCTGGTCCACCGGCGCATGGTCACGTACCTGCACATGGTTGCGGGCGTACCCAGGGAGCGGAAGGGGAGGGGGCCTGGCCGGGGGTCGAAGGCGGCAAGAGTGCAGCCGCCTTCATTGGCGCACTATCGGGTCTGAGGTGCCGGATCAGCTTCCACGACTCTCTTGTCGGCTTTCTCAGAACCAAACCGCCAACAGAGTTAGACTCAGCGGCATCGGCAGACGTCTCCTGACTTGCTCCTCAACCAAGGAGCTTGTCATGCAGGAAACCTCAACCATTCCGTCTACCACGCGTGTTCCTCGGAACCGTGGCCGTATTGTCGGACCGAAACCACCCCTGAAGCCTAAGCACATCTGGGCCTTGCGAACCCGCCTGCAGCTCGCCAACCGCACGCGAGACCTCGCCCTCTTCAACCTTGCCGTCGATAGCAAGCTGCGTGTATGCGATCTTTTCCGCCTACGCGTAAGCGACGTTCACCTCGGCGATGCAGTCCGCCTCCGCGCGACGGTGTGCCAGCAGAAGACCGGAAGGCCGGTGCCCTTCGAGATCACCGAGCCGACACGCGAGGCACTTGCGGATTGGCTGACTTCGCGCAGCTTACGGGCGGGCGACTGGCTGTTCCCGAGCCGCTCTCGGCGCAGCCAGCACCTCACGACGCGACACTACGGTCGACTGGTTGACCAGTGGGTCGCCTTGATCGGCCTCGACCCCGCAGCCTACGGTACGCACAGCCTACGGCGAACGAAGGTCGCACTGGTCTACAAACGCACCGGCAACATCCGTGCTTGCCAACTGCTGCTTGGCCACACCAAGCTAGAGAGCACGGTGCGCTACCTCGGCATCGAAGTCGATGACGCGTTGATCCTGTCTGAGCAGACCGAGATATGAGTTGGACGCCGCGGTCAGATTGACCGCGGCGTATCAACGAGCGGTTTTGCTTCCAGGGTTCAAAATGACCCGAAGCGGCCCTTCATGATGCGTATAAGAAACGTCCGGTTGCGAGCAGCTTCCGGATATTCGGGTTCAAAAATGTCGCAAAGGCATATAGCAAATGGCCTGGTCAGATATGTGACTTATATTATAAGTATTGATAACAAATTTTCAGCGAAGCGATACTCGCGTCAGAGGCTGTTGGCAGCCTTAGGGTGTAAACCCGTTCAAGGTATTGCAGTTATGTGCGACATATGATTCTACGCGCCTCCCAGATGGAGGAGGCTATGGCAGAGCTGTTCTGGCTGTCGGACGAGCAATGGCAGGCGATCGCGCCGTTCATGCCCACCAACCAGCCCGGCGCTCGTCGCAAGGACGACCGCACGATCCTGTCGGGCATCCTGCACGTCATCAAGTCCGGCTGCCGCTGGAAGGACTGTCCTGGCGACTACGGGCCGTCCACCACCGTCTATAACCGCTTCAACAGGTGGTCGCGCCGCCGCTTCTGGACCGGCATGCTGGAGGCCCTGGCCAAGGCCGGATGGTCCGGCGAAGCGGCTGCCCTCGACGCGACCAACGTCAAAGCCCAGCGCGCCGCCCACGGCGGAAACGTATGGCCCGCCCCGTCCGCAAGTGGCTCGGATCCGCTGGTCTGATCAGTCTGCATAAACGTATCCGGCCTTCCGGTTGCCCGTCGGCCAAGATGGAGATCCGCGCGTCCCGGTCCTCATAAAGGGGGCGGCGTCGAGCGCCATTTTACGCCAGAGGTTTCTAGGACACCGGTCGACTGTCAGGCCATCTTCCTCTCACCACCCGCAGACATCGTGAGCCGACGAGAGCCTCGCCAGCCGAACCCAGTTCAGGCCGCGATTGCAGCCGCCTCGTAGACCCGCTCGTGGCGCAGCAGCGCCCAGACGATGCGTGCCATCTTGGCGGCCAGCGCCACGACTACCGTGTTGGCGTGAGCCCGCGCCGAGAGACCCCGCAGCCACTGCCCCAGGCGCGTGTCGCCCTACCGAAGCGTCGGCAGGGCTGCCCGAGCCCCTTGGATGAGCATCTTGCGCAGGTACTTGCTGCCGCGCTTGGTGATCCCGACTAGCTTCGGCCGGCCACCAGTCGTCACCTGACGTGGCACGAGGCCGAGCCAAGCCGCCAAATCGCGTCCGCGTGCGAAGGTGGCGACGTCGCCGATCGCCGCCACCAGGGCGGTCGCGTTGAGCGCGCCAATGCCCGGAATGGTCGTCAGCCGGCGGGCGCACTCGTCCGTGCGCGCCTGCTCGGCGAACTCGGCGTCGAGGGCGGCGATGCGCCGATCGAGGAACTCCCAGCGCTCGCGCACGTCCGCCACGAGGGTCTGCATGGGGGGCGTGAGATCCGTGCCCTCCTCGCCCTCCAACAGGCGGGTCAGGAAGCCGGCGAGCTTGGCCCGCCCCTGCGGCACGACGTGGCCGCGCTCCAGCAGGATGGCGCGGAGCTGGTTCATCAGCGCCGTGCGCTCGCCGAAGCGCTGGTCACGCACCCGGTGCAGGGTCTGCATGTCGAGCTGCGCTTCCGCCTTGAGGGCCACGAAGCGCATGGTCGGGCGGGTCGCCGCTTCAGCGATCGCCTCGGCATCGCGATCGTCGTTCTTCTGAGCCTTGACGTAGGGCCTGACGTACTCGGGCGACATCAGCCGGATGGTGTGTCCCTGAGCGGCCAGGGCACGACCCATGTGGTGGGCGCCGCAGCAGGCTTCCATGGCGACCACGCAGGGCGCCAGCTTGGTCCGGAAGGCGACAACGGTCTGCGCCGCATGCGCCGACGCAGCACGACCTTGCCGCCCGCATCCAGCCCGACGAGGCTGCAGCTGTTCTTGCCCAGGTCGATCCCGAGTACCGCGATCGTCATTGCTCTGCTCCGTCCCTCATCTCGGCTACTCTGCAAGCTTAGCAGCGCAGCGCGGCGAGGGGCGGGCCATCCATAAAGGGGGGGCCGCGAGCAGGCGATCGGCCCTTCGCGGGCGGGTCCGACCATCAAGATCCACGTCCTCACCGATGTGATCGGCCGCCCGGGCGTCATCCACCTCACCCCCGGCAACGCCAGTGACGTCAAGACCGCGCCCGCCGTACTGGCCCGGGCACCCGGTCGCGTGCGGCGGCTCATCGCCGTCAAGGGCTACGATGCCGACTGGCTGCGCCAGGACCTGCGCGAGCAGGGCATCAGCGTGGTCATTCCCGGCACCCGCGCCCGCAAGCGCAAGATCCGCCTCGACAAGCGACGGTATCGGGATCGCTGGCGGGTCGAGGCGGTCTTCTGCCGCCTCAAGGACTTCCGCCGCATCGCCACGCGCTACGACAAACTCGCCCGCAACTTCGCATCGGCTCTCGCCCTCGCCGCCGTCACTGCGTTCTGGTGCTGATTGAGTCTCAGCCCTAGGAATCGCGAATTTCCACCCCATGTAGTACAACAACCCCTTTATCCTGATATCTACGATTAATAATGAGCGCTGATCGCCCCGTTAACGACCCTTTATCGAGCGGCCGCCTCCCAGCTCCCGATCAGATTATTCGCTACTCAATCGCGATTCTAACTCGATATCACTTACGGAAGCTCAGCGACGACGCGCCTAAACTGACTGGGTATTGTACCGGTATGTTGCTGAAAGAAGCGGGTAAAGTTGGCTGGTGCGCTGAAGCCTAGATCGTCAGAGACCACGGCAAGGGTTGTGGCGGGGTCTAGGATAGCCGCGACAGCAGCTTCGACGCGCACGGCGTTGGCGTAGACGGCCGGGCTCAGCCCCGTGCAGCGGCGGAAAAGTGTGTTGAAGTGCGGCCGCGATAGACCGGCCGACCTCGCGACGGTGTCGAGATCGCGGGGTACGGCACCCGATTCCCCCATAAGTTGAAGGGCCCGCCGGATGCGGTGATCGGTCAACAGTGCCACACGCGGGGGCTGCCGGTCTCCATAGCGATGCGCCAAGGCGATGATCAGGGCACGGATCCGGTCTTCGAGCGTTACTGCGTCAGTATCGTGGCAACCTATGCGCCGTACAAGGTCCTCGCGCGCTCTCCACAGGGTGCGGTCGAGTGGCACGCAGGACACTTCGAAGAAGCGGCCGGCGCCGCAGGGCCGGAACGCGCGATCAATCCCAGCGAGCCAAGCGGGCTCGATGTAAAGGGCGAGGAAGGCCGTCCGCTGCAGCCCACCCCGGTGCAGGTAGCGGTGCGGCTCCCAACTGTTGATCAAGATCGCGGTGTCGTCGCGCACGGGCAGCGCCCGGCCCGCGACGATAAAATCCTGGTCGGGGCCGCTCGCCTTCAGGATCACGTGGCAATGATGGTGCGCGTGATCAACGAGGGAGGTGTCCATGTCGAGAAGCGCCACCCGGCCGAACGCGCCGCGCAGGATTCCGAGAGCCTGGGTCACGATCCGCGATCACCTTCCCTGCCGGCCAGGGCCGGCATCACCATAGTTCCGATTGGGGAGATTAACCCATGCGCACGCCTACATTTCCGGTTGGGCGCGCGAAAAACATCCGGATTGATAAGTCAGCCTCCGGGGTGATCAGGGTTCTGCGCGCGAGCTGCGCCACACTCCACGTCTCGCAAGCAGGTTCCCCGTTCGAGAGGGAAAGCGAGACGAGGAGGAAACCAATGACACCCGTCTTCCAAAGCCCGGAGCGCGACCGGCGCGAGCAGGAGCGCCAGAGCACTTTTCGCGAACGCTTCGTGGCCGAAACCCCGCCCTGGTACCACGGCGCGATCCATCTCGGCTTCACGCTGCTGATCACCGGCGGTACGGTCCTGTACTGTTGGAACCGAATCGAGGTCTCCTCGGCATGGGAGTGGCTGCTGGTCGTGCCGATCGTGCTTCTCGGCAATTGGTGCGAGTGGGCCGCGCACCGCTACGTGCTGCACCGCCCGGTGCCCGGGCTCACAATGATCTATAAGCGCCACTGCACAGTGCACCATCAGTTCTTCACGCACCATGACCTTGGCTACAGTGGCCACAAGGAATGGCGGGCTCTGCTGTTTCCGCCCTTCGCCCCGATCGGCTTCGTGCTCGCCGCCCTGCCGCCGGCGCTTCTGGCCGGCTGGCTGATCTCGTCGAATGCCGGGTACATCGTCGTGCTCACGATGGCCGCCTACTACCTGCTCTACGAGGGCCTGCACACGCTCTCACACCTCGATGACACGCGGCATCCTTACCTGCGGCACATCCCCCTGGTGAACACCGTGCGGCGAATGCACTACATTCATCACGTGCTCGGGTTCATGCAGACCCGCAACTTCAACCTCACATTCCCGATCTGCGACGCACTGTTCGGCACCAGCGACCTCGACCGATCCCTCGTCGGGACGCTGTTCAACGGCGCATCGCACGACCACATGCGGGCCGACATCCGGTCGGCGGATCCGGATCTGTCGGCGACAAGCATCAAGGAGGCCGAGCGGCGTACGCGGGCTCGCCTCGCCTGACGCCCCGGGTGCCGGCGGCCTCAGGCCCCGGCTCCCAGCTGCGCGACGAGGTGATCGGCGATCTTCTCGCCGATCATGATGGTCGGCACGTTGGTATTGGCACTCGGCAAGCTCGGCATTACCGAGGCGTCCGCGACGGAGAGCCCTTCGACGCCGATCACCCGCCCGGTCGGATCGACCACTGCACCCCTGTCGGTGGAATCGCCCATGCGGCAGGTGCCGCTCGCATGCCACACGCCGAAGACCGTCTCGCGCACGAAGTCCCGCAGGGCTGCGTCGTCGGCAGCGATCCGGCCGAGATCGACCCCGCCGGACACGGCGCGTAGCATCAGCCGGCGCAAGGGGGCAGGACCGTCGAGGAGCCGGGCCAGCAGGGCAGTGACGCGCCGGTTGCGAGGCGTAACCCGGCTGAGCCGCTTGATCGCAGGCGTGAAGCTCGCCGGGAAGATCGCCGCGGGATCCGGGTTGAGCTGCGGCGAGACCACGAGCGCAACGAGGTCGCGCAGGCCCGTCGCCAGCCGTTCGAGATCGCGCGGGTCCGACAGGAGGCCGAGGTCGACGTCCGGACGGCCCGCCGGATCGGCCGGGTTGAGGCGCAGCCGCCCGATCGAGTGCGGCTGGTTCACCCATAGGAAATAGAGGGCGAGGCTCGCCCCGAGCGCGTGCCAGCCGCCGCGGGCGGAGGCGGTGAGGTACATGTCGGAGGGTGTACCGCCCGGCAGGCCGGAGGAGGAGCGCAGGGCGACGAAGCTCGCCCGTCTGTAGCTCAGCGGCAGGCGAAGCCGACGGGGCAGGTACTGCGCGATGGTCAGCGCTGGGTGGTCGCGCAGGTTCTCGCCGACCCCGGGCCGGTCCGCGAGGACGGTCACGCCGCAGGTACGCAGGTGTTCTGCGGGTCCGATCCCGGCCCGCAGGAGCAGGACCGGCGATTGCAACGCGCCTGCGCAGACCACCACCTCCCGCGCCGCCACGCGCTGCTCGCGTCCGTCCGCTTGGCGCAGCTGCGCGCCGACGGCGCGCCGTCCGTCGAACACCAGGTCGGTGACCTGCGTGTGCGCGGCGATGACGAGGTTCCCGCGCGCCCGCGTGGGCGCGTCGAGATAGGCCGCGGCAGAGGAAACCCTGGCGTCATCCCGGTTGGAGAAGGCCGGCGGGAAGATCCCGTCCTCGAATTCGCCGTTCTGATCGAGGCGCCGCGGCAGGCCGGTCGCGTCGAGAGCCGTCGCAACCGCGTGTGCAAACGGCGGCCAGGCCGGTTCGAGGATGCGTCGGATCGGCAAGGGGCCGTCGCGCCCGTGCAGCGGGCCGTCGCAGTCGAGGTCGGTCTCGAGCTTGCGGAAGTAGGGCAGGACGTCGTCCCAGCCCCAGCCCCTCGCCCCGGCCGCCGCCCAGGCGTCGTAGTCGCGCGGGAGACCGCGGTTGGCCGCCTGCACGTTGATGCTCGACGAGCCGCCCATCACGCGGCCCTGCTCGTAGGCCCGGCGCCGGATCCGCCCATCGGCCCCGCGGGTGACGGCCGCGTCGAGGCCGGGCCAGATGTAGGTGTCGCCGAAGAACAGCGGCATCGGGTAGCTGTCGAGGATCTCGGCCGGCACCTGTCCTGGGGGCGTGTCGCAGCCGGCCTCGACGAGAAGCACCCGCCGGTTCGGATCGGCCGAGAGACGTTTGGCGAGGACGCAGCCGGCCGAGCCGCCGCCGACAACGAGCACATCGACCTCATGGGGCAGTTCGCTCATGCGCATCAGCCCCCGAGTACCGCGCGCCAGTCCGCATCCGGCACGACCACGGCCGCGAGGTCGATCTCGGCCTGGCCTGGCACGCAGATGCGGGTGAACTTCATCGGCGGCGCGTCCAGCGTTGCGGTGGCGTCGAGGCCCATCTTGGCGCCCACGCCCTCGCGCGCGGATGGGTCGAGCTTCGAGCCCTGCGAATGCGCGACCACCACGAGGTCGCGGTCGGCCTGGAAGCGGGTAGCGACCGCCCACTCGACCTCCTTCGGATCGTGGATGTCCACGTCCATATCGACGACGACCGCGTGCTTGATGTCGTAATGGGCCGCGAAGGCGCCAAGCAGGACGTTCTTGGCCTCGCCCTCCTGCGTCTTGCGCAGTTTCACGTAGAGATGGTAGCGGCCAACCCCGCCGAGGGAGAGATGGACGTCCTCGACCCCTGGGAAACTACGCTTGAGGGTTGCCAGGATCGTGGCTTCGCGGGGGATTGCCCCAAGCAGCAGGTGCTCGAGTCCGCCTCCGACGATCATGTGGAAGAGCGGCCGCTCGCGGTGGGTAACGGCGTCGACCTGCATGACGTGGCGCTCGGCCCGCTCGCCGTAATATTGCGGGAACTCGCCGAACGGCCCCTCCGGCTCGCGCAGCTCCGGCAGGATTCTCCCCTCGATCACGATCTCGGCTTCTGCCGGCACGCGCACGTCGTTCGTGAGGCACTTCACCACGTCGAGGGGAACGCCCGTGAGCGCACCGGCGATCTCAAGTTCGTCCTGGCCGAGCGGCACGATCGCCTGGGAGGCGAGCAGGCAGGCGGGATCGACGCCCACGACGAGCGCGACCTCCAGGCCGCGGCCGGCGGCTTCGGCGCGGCGGTAGAAATGATCGGTGTGGCGCGGCAGCACGAGAACGCCGATGCGGTCGGGCCCGTTGATCTGGCAGCGCAGGATGGCGACGTTCTGCGCGCCGGTCTCGGGATCGCGCGAGATCATCAGCCCCGCCGAGATGTAGGGACCTCCATCGTGCTCGTTGAGCGTCGGCACGGGCAACAGCCGCAGGAGATCGATGTCGGTGCGGTGGACGATGCTCTGGGCGGGCCCGGTCTCACGCTCGCGCCAGGGCAGCGGCGCCGCACAGGCCTGCTGGACATGCGCGACGAGGCGGTCCTCCGTCGTCCCGAGCGCTTCGGCCATCCAGGCCCGGCTGGAGACGAGGCCCGAGACGATGGTGCCGTCCTGACCGTCGGGGCGGGGAAACAGAGTGGCGCTGCGCCCGTCAAGCCGGTTCGCCACCGCCGCGGCCTCGTGGCGAAGCCCGATGCCCGGCCGTGTCACGCTGAGGCGCCCGCTCTGCCCGAGGCGAGCGAGCCAGTCGCGCAGGGATCGGGTTGGGGCCGGCACGCTCATGTTGTCCTCCCGGTCGCGGCCCGCGCGGGGCGCCGTCGTCCCGTCTCGTTAGGCTGCTGCGGCGACGGACTGAAATAAGGATTGCTGATGGGGCCGATCAGGCGGTCTGAATTGCCGTGGCAGCAGGCTTATGCTCCTGTGATACGGCGTGTTTTCGACGGCCGACCGCCGTACTGGAGCACCGCCGGAAGCCAGGAATCCGCACGTGGATTTGCGCCAGATCTCCTACTTCGTCGCTCTGTTCGAGGAAGGCAGCGTGACGCGCGCGGCGCAGCGGATGAACGTGGTGCAGCCAGCACTCAGCATGCAGATCGCCAAGCTCGAGCGCGAACTGGATCAGCGGCTCTTCGAGCGGCAACCTAAGGCAATGGTGCCGACCGCCGCAGGCCGGCTGCTGCACCGGCTCGTGCAGCCGATCCTACGCGACGTTGCCGAGGCCCGGGCCACGATGGCGCAGCTCTCCCAGAGCGTGTCGGGGCGGGTGACCGCAGGCATCCTGTCGTCGCTCTCGATGAGCGTGGTGCCGAGCGTGCTGGCGCGCTTCGCCGCCACCTACCCGCAGGTGGAACTGTCTCTGGCGGACGGCTATTCCTCGACCTTCATCGACGGCGTTGGCGACGGCAGCCTCGACCTGGCGGTAATCAACAAGCCCAACCGCCGCCTCGGCCTGATGATGGAGCCACTTCTCGATGAAGAGATGGTGGTGGTGGGCGGGAGCGCGACGCCGCTGCCGATCCCCATGCCGGTGCGCACGCGCGATCTCGTCGGACTCGACCTCGTCCTGCCCTCGGCCCGCCACGGTCTACGCCTGGAACTCGACCGGCGGGTCGGCGCGGAGGACATCACCTTGAGCCCCCAGATCGAACTCGACCTGCCCTCCGCGATCGCGGATTTCGTCGCGCGCTCGAACCGCTTCACGGTCCTTCCCAGCATCGCGGTGAGCCGGCAGCTCGTTGAGGGCTCGCTCAAGGCCTACCGCATCGTGGCGCCGCGGATCACCCGCCAGCTCGTCATCATCCATCACCCAAAATACCCGCTCACCCCCGCGGCGATGCGCTTCGTCGAGATCCTTGGCGAGGAGCTGTCGGCAGCAGCGGCCGCGCTCCAGGCCCATATCGTCACGGGTCCCTGACCGGCGAACCGACGTCCCGCTGATCGCCCGCATCATCCATCCTTATTCGACAGGAAAACACCCTCAACCCTACCATTCCGCCCCAACCCGGTGCCCAGGCCTGGGACGCACATCAGAGAGCGGGGAAGCAGGCATGGACGCGGTGGCACGCCACTGGATCGACGGGGAGGCCTACGGCCGGCCGGAGGCGGACAGCCTTGATCCGGCGAGCGGCGAGCGGGTCGGCTACCTCGCGCAGGGTGGCGCCCGGGAGGCCGAGGCAGCCGTCGCCGCCGCGCGACGGGCCTTCGACCGGGGCATCTGGGCGTCGTCGCCTCGGTTGCGGCAAACGGTGCTGCTGCACTGGGCGGCCGCGCTCGAAACCGGCAAGGAGCCCCTCGCCGAACTCCTGACCCGCGACAACGGCAAGCCGCTCGCGCAGGCGCGCGGGGAACTCGCGGGCGCGATTTCCGAGATCCTCTACTACGCGGGCCTCGCCCGCCACATACCGGGCCACGTGCTGGAACCCGAGCCCGGCGTGCTCTCGACCATACAGCGCGAGCCGGCCGGCGTCGCCGGCATCATCGTGCCGTGGAACGCGCCCGCGGTGCTGCTCGTCCGCTCGCTCGCTCCGGCGCTGGCCGCGGGCTGCACCACCGTCGTCAAGCCCGCCGCGCAGACGGCAGTGTTCAACGCGGCCCTGATGGCGCCGCTCTTGACCGCCCCCGGGCTGCCGCCGGGCGTCGTCAACGTTGTGGTCGAGACCGGGCACGCAGGTGCCCAGCACCTGTCGGTGTCGCACGACGTCGACGTCCTGAGCTTCACCGGTTCGACGGCGACCGGCAAGGCGATCATGCGGGCCGCCGCCGACAGCATGAAGAAGCTCTCGCTGGAACTCGGGGGAAAATCCGCCTGCCTCGTTTTCCCCGACGCGGAGATCGGCGACGTCGCGCACAAGCTTGCCGCCGCCGCGACGGTCATCTCGGGCCAGCAATGTACCGCTGCGCGGCGCGTCCTCGTCCACCGTGCGGGGCTGCCCGCGATGCGCGACGCTCTGACCGCTGCCCTGGCCGACCTGCGGGTCGGACCGGGCCTCGAGGCTGGCACGCAGATGGGCCCGCTGATCGACCGGGCGAGCCGCGACGCGGTCGCGGCCCGGATGGAGGCAGCCTGCGCAGCGGCCGACCGGGTGCTGCTGCGGGCCACGATTCCCGACGGGGCGCGGGCGCGTGGCGCCTTCCTCACGCCGGCCCTCGTCGCCCACGACGATCCGCATGCGGACTTCGTGCAGGAGGAGATCTTCGGGCCCTTCGTAGTGCTCGAAGCCTTCGACACCGAGGCCGAGGCGGTGGCGCGGGCGAACGATACCGTGTTCGGTCTCTCCGCCAGCGTCTGGACCCGCGACGGGGCGCGGGCGCTGCGAGTGGCCCGGGCGCTGCGCAACGGCACGGTCTGGATCAACGACCACAACAAGCTGTTCGCCGAAGCCGAAACCGGCGGTTACCGGCAGAGCGGCCTGGGGCGCTTGCACGGCTACGACGCAGTCCATGACTTCACGGAACTGAAACACATCTATCAGGCGCCGGGCCTCGTCGAGGGTACAGTGCCGTGACGAACCTGCCCCTGGTGGTCGGCATCTCAGGGGCCTCGGGCGTGATCTATGGGATCCGCCTGCTGGAGATCCTGCGCGACCTCGACATTCCGGCACATCTCGTGATGTCGCGCTCGGCCGAGGTGACGCTCGCCCACGAGACCGACCTCAAGGTCTCAGAGGTGCGCGTACTGGCCGCCCGGACGTACGCGCAGGCCGATATTGGCGCGGCGATCTCCTCCGGTTCCTTCCGCACCCGCGGCATGGTCGTGGCGCCATGCTCGATGCGCAGTATGGCTGAGATCGCCACCGGCGTGACCTCTGGCCTGCTGACCCGGGCCGCGGACGTGGTGCTGAAGGAGCGGCGCCGTCTCGTCCTCATGGTGCGAGAGACCCCCCTGCATACTGGCCACCTGCGCACCATGACGGCCCTGTCGGAGATGGGGGCGATCATCGCGCCTCCGGTCCCTGCCTTCTACGCGCGGCCCGAGAGCCTCGCCGAGATGATCGACCACACGCTCGGCCGGGTACTCGACCTCTTCGAGATCGAATCCGGGCGGGTCCGGCGCTGGCGCGACGCCAGTTCTTGAGGTCATGCTTCTGCCAAAGCCCGGAGCAGCGCCTCGCGGGGGACTCGCGGCAGGGGCCGGCCGAGATGAACGGCGTAAAGGTCGAGGTATCGGTTTGCCGCTGCGAGGGGCTCGGGAGCGGACGGCTCCGGAGCGGGTGCGCCCCCCGCGAGTATTACCAGGGCGAGGCGCTCCGCCTCGATTTCCGAGGCCTTGATCCTGTCCCGTAGCGACTCTGTCGCGAGGCCGGGCAGGAGGGGCGCCTTCATGGCCCTGCGCACGGCTCTGAGCGGTGCGACCACGGCTGCGCGCCACGGCGCGACGGCGGCGTCGGCCGACCGGACCGCTTCTGCATTGAGAGGCCGGCCAGTCTCCGCGCACCAGATCAGGTAGAGCACGAGTGTCACGTCCGCCGCCGCTTCGTCCTGGAGGGCGAGGCAGGCCGGCGCGGCCCCCGGACGGCCATAGAGAGCAAGGGCAAAGGCCCAGAGCGCGTGGGCGTCCATCGCACATACCTTCGGGAACGGGAGTGACCGGCCAGGTATGCCCTGGCCGGTCCCGGAATCAGCGGCAGGTACAAGTCTGCAGAGAAGGGAGCGCTCAGATGCGCTCGAGGTTGCCCCGCGTCTCCTCCGTCATGAAGGCGCCAACGAGGTAGACAGCGGTGACGGCGGTCGTGAAGATCGCGAGCATCATCGGGATCTGGCCGGGACCGTCGACCGCCAGCGACACCAGCGTCGGCAGCATGCCGCCCAGCGCGAAACCGACGTTCCAGGTCAGGCCGGTGCCGGTGGCGCGCAAAGCGGTCGGGAACTTCTCGTTGAGAAAGATCAGCAGCGGGCCGTAGCTCGCGTTGGCGATGAGGGACAGGAGCATGACGTAGACTGTGAGGAGCACAGTGTCGGTGGTCTGGGCCATGGCGAGGAAGAGCGCCGGGAAGGCCACCAGTCGCACTGCGCCCATGAGCAGGAAGCTCGATCGGCGTCCGATGCGCTGGCTTAGTTCGCCGAGCGCGCAGGCGCCGAATGCGGCGGCGACGTTGGCGGCGATGAGCATCATCGACGCGGTCGCATTCGGAACGCCATTCACGAGCTTGAGGTAGGTCGGCAGGTAGCCGGAGGTGAGATAGTAGGCTGCGCCACCGCCGAACGAGATCAGGGTCGAGACCAGGAAGGCCCTGATGTACTCGGCCGAGAACAGGGCACGCACCGGCGAGGCGACCACGGGTGCCCCGGCGCGACGCGCCGACTTCTCCGCCTGGAGCTGTCGGAAGATCGGCGATTCCTCAAGGTTGCGGAACAGGACCAGGCCGACGGCCGAGGTCAGGAGCCCCGAGAAGAACATCGCCCGCCAGCCCCAGGAGGCGAAGGCCTCGCCGGGTGCCAGCAGGGAGATCACGTAGAAGACCAGCGAGGCCAGTAACCCGCCGATCGCCGCGCCGCCGCCGCCGACTGCGCCCGACATCAGGCCGCGCCACCGCTCGGGGACGGATTCGGTGCCGATCGTGTGCGAGGCCGCGACCACGCCGCCGACGAAGATGCCTTGGATCAGGCGGAATGCGAGGAAGATCGCCGTAGCGGCCCAGCCGATCTGGCCGACCGTGGGCAGGAGCCCGAAGGCCGCGGTCGAGACGCCGACCCCGACCACGGCGATCATCAGCGCGCGCCGCCGGCCGAGGCGATCGGCGTAGGACCCGAACAGGGCCGAGCCAAGGGGACGGATCAGCAGCGTGACGGCGAAGGATGCGTAGGCGCCCGCAAGCGACAGCATCGGCTTGTCGGCGGGGAAGAACAGCGTCCCGATGACGGGAGCAACGTAGAGCAGGATGAAAAGGTCGAACAGGTCGAGGCCCCATCCGAACAGCGAGGCCATGGCGGCGGTGGCGGTCTGGCGGGTCGTCGGCTTGGGCAAGGCCTCGGACACGGGAATCGTGGTGGCGGCGGACATCGGGTTTCCTCCTTTGGGCACGCGGCATCGTTGGCCCGGCCGGTGCGGCCGGGCCTTCCGATGGTCATGAGGGTCGATTTCGGGGCCGCCCGGCCGGCTCTTGGCGCTGGTTCTTGGCGCTGGTTCTTGGCGCCGGCTCGGGCGGGGCAGCGCTACGAGCCGCGGAAGCTCGGCTTGCGCTTGGCGTGGAAGGCCTCGACGCCCTCGCGGAAGTCGTCGGACTGGCGCAGGCGGCTGTAGCAGTGGCCCTCGAGTTCGATGGCGATCGAGAGGGTCGAGTCCTCGGTGTCGTTGAGGAGCTTCTTGGCCGTGCGCTGGGCGATGGGCGAGAAGCCGCGCAGCTCCTCCACCAGCGCGTCGACGGCGGCTTCGAGTTCGCCGTCCGGCACGCACTCGGTGGCGATCCCCCATTCCAGCGCCTGCCGGCCGGGAATGCGCTTCGAGCGCATCACGATATCCTTGGTGCGGGTGATGCCGACGATCTTCTGCAGGCGGGCTGAGCCCCCGGAGCCTGGGATCTGGCCGAGCTTCTGCTCGGGCAACGCGTACCGGCAGGTCTCCGAGACGATGCGGAAGTCGCAGGCGAGCGAGATCTCGAAGCCAACGCCGAACGTATAGCCGCGGTTGGCCGCGATCACGGGCTTGGCACAGCGGGCCGGCGCCGCCATGTTCCAGGCGAGCTTGGAGACATGCTCAGGCGAGGCGTCGAGGAAGCCCTTGATGTAGCCGCCGGAGGAGAAGTGTTCGCCCTCGGCGCGCAGCACGATCACGCGGACGCGGTCGTCTTCGTCGAGGGCCTCGAACACCTTCCGGATCTGGTCACGTTGGGGCATCTCGATCACGTTCATGGGCGGGCGGGCCAGGATGACGTCGGCGCGCTCGCGGGCGGGGTCGATTTCGACGCGGAAGCCGTCGAGGTTGGAAAGCCGGGGGTCGCTGGTCATAGGGTCACTCTCTCGTTGACCTTGGAGACAAGGCCTTTGGGGGGGAGGGAATTGCCTCAGGCGGCGGCGGAGGGGTCGCTCGCCGCCTCTGCCTCGTACGCGCCCGCGACGAGCTGGCGGCGCAGGAGCTTGCCGACCGGGGATTTCGGGATCGCGGCGACGAACACGTAGGCGCGTGGGAGCTTGTGGCTCGGCAGCCCGGCCGCGCGGCAATGCGCGTCGAGAGCGGCTTCGTCGACGGACGCACGGCGCTTGACGAAGGCGGTGACCACCTTCCCCCAGCGCTCGTCGGGCAGGCCGACCACGGCGATCTCCGAGACGGCCGGGTGCAGCGACAGGCAGCTCTCGATCTCGACCGGAGAGACGTTCTCCCCGCCCGTGATGATCATGTCGTCGACCCGGCCGGTCACGAACACGTCGCCATCGCCGTCCATGAAGCCGGTGTCGCCCGTGAAGTACCAGCCGTCGCGGAACGCCTTCGCGTCGGCCTCCGGGCGGCGCCAGTAGCCCTCGAAGGCCTCGTCGCCGCGCGCGATCACGGCGATCTCGCCCTCCTCGCCTGGGGCGGCGGCCGCGTGCGGATCGGTGGCCGCGAGCGGGACGATCCGCACCAGGGTGTTGAGGCCGGCCCGCCCCGCCGAGCCGGGCTTCACCGCGGCGTCCTGGTTGATCGTGAAGGTGTAGACCTCCGACGAGCCGTAATGGTTGACGAAGAGGTCCGGCCGGAACGCCTCGGTCAGCCGGCCGAGGAGGCCGTCCGTCATCGGCGCGCCCGCGAAGCCGAGCTTGCGCACCGACGACGTGTCGGTCGCGGCGAAGTCCGGATGGTGGACGAGGTCGTGGTAGAGCGTCGGCACGAGGTAGAGGTTCGTCACCCGCTCGGCCGCGATCAGACGCAGCGCGCCCGCCACGTCGAAGCGCGGCAGGCACACGAAGGTGCCACCGATGAGCGACATGGCGAGCAGCGAGCGCACCCCCATCGTGTGGTAGAGCGGCATGACGCCGAGGGTCCGCTCGCCGCGGCCATAGAGGTTCTGGGCCACGTGGGCGAGGGCGGCGGCGCGCTCCGTGCGGTGGCGGCGCGGCACGCCCTTGGGTTTCGCCGTGGTGCCCGACGTGTAGAGCATCAGCGAGACCGCCTCGGCATCGGCCCGTGGCGCGACCGGCTCGGCCGGCACGGCGGCGAGGTCGGCAAAGCGCGTCTCGCTGGGCTCGGGCTCCACACCGACGACGATGCGCGGGCAGAGGCGGGCGGCGGCACTCGCCCGCACGCTCGCGGCCGAGACGCCCTCGTAGGCGACCGCCTTCGCCTCCGCGTTCTCGACCACGAAGTCGATCTCGTCGGGATTCGCCCGCCAGTTGACCGGCGTGAGCACGAGGCCGGCGAACTGGCAGGCCCAGTGGAGCGTCGCCGCTTCCAGGCGGTTCTGCAGCACCGTGACGAGGTGGTCGCCGGGCTTAAGGCCGAGCGCGTCGAGGCCCGCGACCACGGAGGAGATCAGCCCATACCACTCCGCGTAGGTGAGGCGGATCTCCCCGTCGACGATGGCGATGCCCCGCGGGTCGCGGGACACGCTCGCCAGGAAGCTAGTGCCAAGGTCAAGCATCGGATGGGGTCTCCTCGGTCGGTTCGCCGCGCAGCAGGGCGGCGGCCTCGACGGCGGCCGCGATGATCGGGGCGTAGCCGGTGCAGCGGCAGAGATGCCCGCCGATCACCTCGGTGAGCTCTCCCTGCGTCGCGTGCGGGCGGTGCCGCAGGTAGGCGTCGAGCGACATCAGGATGCCGGCGGTGCAGAAGCCGCATTGCAGGGCGTGGTGGCGCCGGAAGGCCGCCTGGAGCACGCCGAGCCGGCCGGGTTCCGGCGCCAGCCCTTCGACGGTGCGCACGTCGCTGCCCTCCACGGCGACGGCGAGCGTCAAGCAGGCGCGGGCGGGCAACCCGTCGATGGTGATCGTGCAGGCGCCGCAGACACCGTGCTCGCAGCCGACATGGGTGCCGGTCATTCCGAGGCCGTGGCGGAGCGCGTCGGTGAGCAGCGTCCGCGGTTCGACCTCGACCCGGGCGGGGGCGCCGTTCAGCGTGAAGGCGACCTCGTGGCGTCGCGTCGCGTCTAGCCGTGGCATCGGCGGGCCTCCTCTGCGGCCTGTTCGAGGACCTGGCGGCCGAGGCGGCGCACGAGGTTGCGGCGGTATCGGGCAGTGGCGTGGACGTCGTCCCCTGCGCCGAGGTCCCAGGCGAGGGCGTTGAGGGCGTCGTCGAGGGCGGCGCCGTCTAGGAGCGGCCAGTCGCGGGCGGTCGGCCGGTCGGCGACGCCGCCCACCGCGAGGCGCATCCGCTGCCCGTCGACCACGGCCGCGCAGGCCACGATGGCGAAATCGCCGTGGCGCCGGGCCATCTCCGCGAAGGCGTAGCCGGAGCCCGGCCTGCGCACCGGCAGGGCGATCGCCTCGACGAGCTCGTCGTCGGCCCGGTCGGTCACCATCATCCCGACGAAGAAGTCGTCGGCCCGCACCCGCCGCGCCCGCTTGGCGGAGCGCAGATGCACCTCGCCCTCGAGGGCGACGAGGCAGAGCGGGATCTCGGCGCTGGGGTCGGCATGGGCGACGGAGCCGCACAGGGTGCCCCGGGCCCGGGTCTGGACGTGGCCGACGAAGGGGAGGGCTGCGGCCAGGAGCGGCACCTCGTCAGCGAGGCCCGGCCGGTCGAGCAGGAGCGTCTGCCGCACGCCCGCCGGGATGACGAGGGCGCCGTTCTCGCGGCGGGGCGACCGCAGCGTCTCGATCCGCATGAGGTCGACGATCAGCGCGGGCTTCGTTAGCCGCATGTTCAGCATCGGCACGAGCGACTGGCCGCCCGCGACGATGCGGGCCTCGTCGCGATGGCGGGTCAGCGCCTCCAGAACCTCGTCGAGGCTCGCGGCGCGCAGGTAGTCGAAGCGGGCGGGCTTCATGCGGAGACCCCCAGGCGCGCGAGGAGCCGGCGCAGCAGGCCGGGCCGGGACTCGCCGCCGGCACGGCGCGCGAGGGCGGAGAAGAAGCCGCCGATGATCACCCGGGCCGCCCCGTCGAGGAGACGGCCACCCACCGCCGCGACCTTGCCGCCGACGGAGGCCTCGTAGGCGTAGCCGATGCACGTCCCGCCCCGGGCGTCCGGCGCCAGGGTAATCCGCCCGCTGCCGCCGCCGTTGCCGAGCGCCCCCGTCACGGTGCCCGACAACGTCGCGGCCCGGGGCGGATCGAGATCCGAGAGCGTGATGTCGGCCTTGTAGCGGCCCTTCACGGGGCCGACGCCGAGGGTCACGTCGGCTCGGAAATGCGTCTCCGACAGCTTGCGCACGCCATGCGCGCCCGGGATCACCGAGGTCAGCACGGCGGGGTCGAGCAGCATCGCCCAGACCGCCTCCGGGGCCGCCGCCACCCGGGCTTCACCCTCGCCGCGCATGGTCCGGTCGCCCGGGCGGGCCTGCGCCTGCACGGTGCGGCCCTGCGGGGGAGCCGGCTCGTCGCTGCGCTCGCTGAGCGCGGCGAGCTTGGCGGGCGTCAGCGGCAGGTCGATGGCGTCGATCCCGAGCGCGTCCGCCACCGCATTGGCGAGGCAGACCGGCGTCGACATGCAGTTGCCCTCGCCCACGCCCTTCGCTCCGAGGGGTGTGAAAGGAGAGGGACTCTCGAGATGCAGGACGACGAGGTCGGGGATCTCGGTTGCGGTCGGCAAGAGGTAATCGGCGAAGGTGCCTGACAGGAAGGCGCCGTCCTCGCCGTAGGCGAGCTCCTCGTACACGGCGGCGCCGAGCGCCTGGGCGAAGCCGCCGCGCACCTGGCCCTCGACCATGCCGGGGTGGAGGATCCGGCCGCAATCGTGCATCGAGACGTAGCGGTCGATGACGAGCTTGCCCGTCGCCCGATCCACCTCCACGCCGCAGAAATCGAAGATGAAGCCGTGACACAGCGAGGAGTTGACGGCATCGCCCTCGTCGGGTGCTGCCAGCTCCGGCGGCGTCCAGAACGCCGTCTCGCGGATGACGGAGCCGACCTCGTCGGGCACGAGGCCCGGCGACCAGTGGCTCGTCGCGGCGACGCGCGCGAAGGGCAGCGCGGCGTCCGGGTTCGTCCGCGACGCTACGCGGCCGCCCGCGAAGACGAGGTCGTCGGCCCGCACGTTGAGCTGGGCCGCCGCCACCTGGGCGAGCCGGTCGCGCAGGCGCGTGGCGGCCTGGTAGGCCACCCCGGCGACCGCGGCGGCGAAGCGGCTCGAATAATTGCCCGAGGCGATCGACCACGCGTCCTTGGCGGTGTCGAGATCCGTGGTCACCCGGACCTGATCGAGCGGGATGCCGAAGACGTCGGCCACGACCTGGGCGAGAACGGTGCGATGGCCCTGGCCCTGCGGCACCGAGGCGACCTGCACGGTCACCGAGCCGACCGGATCGAGAGTGACGGTGGCAGTGGCCTGCGCGCCGTTCTTCGGGCCGGCCTTGGCGCGCTCGGCGGCCGTCAGCACCGTGGTGATGTAGCCCATGTTCGAGACGCTGGGCTCGACCGCGGCCGTGAAGCCGATGCCGTAGAGCCGGCCCTCCGCCCGCGCCGCCTCGCGACGGCGGCGCAGAGCGTCGAGACCGCCATCGCGAACGGCCTCGTCGAGGGCGCGCTGGTAGTCGCCCGAGTCGTACAGTGCCCCGGTCGCGGTGCGGTACGGGAAGGCGTCCGCCGGGATCAGGTTCCGGCGGATCACGTCGAGCGGGTCGAGCCCGAGCGTCGCGGCGATGCGCTGCACGAGGCGCTCGAGAGGGTAGTAGACCTGCGGGCCGCCGAAGCCGCGCACGAGGCCGGTCGGCGTCTTGTTGGTGACCACCACCCGGTTGCGGATGCGCACGTGCCGGATCGCGTAGGCGCCGGTCATGTTGCCGTGCATCCGGTACAGGGTCGCCGGCTCCGGTGCGCGCAGGGTGGCGCCGCAATCCTCGACCTGGTCCCAGTCGAGGGCAGCGATGCGGCCCTCGCCGTCGAAGGCGGCCGTCAGGGTGGTGACGCGGTTCGTCGCCGAGACCGAGGCGGCGAGGTGCTCCATCCGGTCCTCGATCCACTTGACCGGGCGCCCGACCTTGCGGGCGGCGGCGCAGATCAAGACCGCGTAGGGGGCGACGCCCTGCTTCACGCCGAAGCTGCCGCCGGAATCCGGCGGCGTGCGCAGCCGCAGGCGGTTGCCCGGCACCTTGAGGGCGCGGGCCACCACGGCATGGATGCTGAAGGGGCCCTGGAAGTTCGCGAGGAGATCGTAGGAATCGTCGCTCGGGTCGTACTCGGCGACGACCCCGTAGGTCTCCATCGGCGAACCGGTGTTCCGGGGATAGCGGACCGTCACCGAGAGGGTGTGGCGGGCCTGCGCGAAGGCGGCGTCCGGGTCGCCGTACCGGAAGGCGCGGTCGCTGACGAGGTTCTGCCCGACGCCCTCGTGCAGGACGGGCGCGTCCTCGGCCAGCGCTGCCAGCGGATCGACCATCGCCGGGCGGGCGCGGTACTCGACCTCGATCAGGTCGCAGCCGTCCTCGGCGACGTAACGATCCTGCGCCACGACCACGGCGACCGGCTCGCCGACGTAGCGCACCCGGTCGACAGCGATCGCTCGTGCGTCCACGGCGGCGCGGAGCGCCGGGACGAGGGGACCGGCGACGTCGGCGAGATCGTGTCCGGTGAGCACCGCGACCACGCCCGGGAGCGCGCGGGCCGCGTCGGCGTCGAGGCCGAGGATGTCGGCGTGCGCGTGAGGGGAGCGCAGGATCGCCGCGTGCAGCGTACCGGGCTTGTGCCCGAGATCGTCGATGTAGCGTCCGCGTCCGGACAGCAGAGCGGCGTCCTCGACGCGCTCGACCGACTGCCCGACGAAACGGCTGTGCTCGATGCCCAATGCTCGCTTCCTCGTTCGAGGCTCTAGGGAGGCCTCGTGAGTGCAAACTGCATCGACCCCGCCGCGGGACGTGAGACGCCCCCGTCTCACAACTTACCGAAACGTCTCAATATCCGCGGACCGGCATCGTGACGTCCGGGCGGGCTTGCTGGTGCAGGGGTGCGACCCTTGCTTCTCCGGCGCACGGGACAGGCGAGCGTCGCACCCCGTCCGGCAATGGGCGGCGGTCGTGCAGGCAGGGAGCAGCGCGTGAGTTGCGGCGGGTGGGATCAGGCCGCGAAGCCGGCCGAGCGGCGGACGATGCCGCGGAAGACGCTCGGGGGCACGCTGACGTGGTCGCGGAAGAAGCGCGAGAAATGCGCGGGTGCCGCGAAGCCGAGCTTCGTGCCGAGATCCGAAAGGCTCTCGTCGCCCGCGACGATCGCCTCGACGGCGCGCTCGATCCGGATCGAGTTGAGGAAGACGTGCGGCGAGGCGCCGGTCGTCTGCTCGAACAGGCGGTAGAAATGGGCGCGCGACAGGCCGGCTTCGCGGGCCAGGGCTTCGGCGCTGAGGCCGAGCCCGTCCTCGCCGCGCATCCGGGCCATGGCCCGCTGCACACGCCAGTCTCCCCGCGGGCGCCGCCCTGCTTCGCGCAGGGAGGTTCCGATCTCGCGCCACTTCGTGAACCGCTCGATCAGGGCGATCATCAGTCCCGGCAGCAGCTCGCCCCGGATGCGCGGTGAACCGGGGGTGTAGACCATCTCGGCGGCGAGATCCCGCACGAGACCGCGGATCACCGCGGTGATCAGCCCGGCGGGCTCGTCGAAGAAGCCCGGTGCGGCGCTCGCCGACCAATTGTGCCGGAAGGCGCCGAGCCATGCCGGCTCGATGTACAGCGCGAGGATCATCGACGGCTCGCGGCGCGGATCGTGGACGTAGGCGTGGGTCTCCCACGCGTTGACGAGGACCGCCTGGCTGTCGGTCAGGTTGACCACCCGGTCGCCGACCAGGAACTGCGTGTCGTCACCCTCGACCTTCAGCAGCACGTGGCAGTGCGGATGGGCGTGGCGAACCAACCCGCGATCCATGTCGAGCAGGGCAACGCGGCCGAAATCTCCGTACGTGATTTCGAGAGCATCAGACATGAGAACAGCCTAGCACCCGGTGCCGAACGCAGCCAGCCGTCGCCATGCCCAGCCTCGCTGCTACTTCTGTCGCAGGGATACCGGAACAGAGGCCGGGATGTCCGCGCCTGACCGCTTCAGCAGGTGATCCGTCCCCATCACGACCAGTGGGATGACCAGAGCCACGTAGGCATTGTCGATCCCGAATGGGTCGCCCGCCAGGAACCAGCCGATCGTCAGCACGAGGGACGCGACGATGCTGACGAATGCGGCCCGCGGCCGCGCCACGTGTGGCGCGTAGAAGGCGAACAGGACCAGGACCGCGAGAGTGGTGCGCAGGGACTTGGCGAGGAAGGTAACCTTCAGGATATCCGGCGCGTAGATCGCGAGCGGAATCGGCAGCAGCCCCACCGCGATCGTCGCCGCACGCACGAAGGCGAGCGAGCCGCGTCCTTCCACATCGCCGCGAAGGGGTATGTAGAAATCCTTGTAGAGGAGCGTCGCCGCACCGATGCTGAGCGCCGAGATCGTGCCGAACAGCGAACCGGCGAGGCCCGCGACCACGACCGCGGCAAGGACGTCGTCCATCCGGCCGATCAGCGCCGGCAGCACCCCGATCGGCGGCACGTTCGGCATCAAGGCGCCCGCGCACACGCCGACGAGGGCAGCCAGCAGGCCGAACGGAACGAGAAGGATTGCGCACCAGAAGCTCGCGGCCTGGGCGGTGCGACCGTCCTCCACGGTGTTGATCGCCTGGATCACGTATTGTGTCGAGAAGACCGCGCCGATCCCGGCCACGAGCCAAGCCAGGATCTGGGACCAGCCGACGGTGTCGACGGCAAACATCCGGGCCGGAACCTGTGCCTGCAAGGACCCGAGGCCGCCGATTTGCGAGACGGCGAAGGCCGCTGCGACCAGGATGCCGACGTACTTGACGACGGCGTGCAGCACATTGGTGGTGATCACGGAGCGCATGCCGCCGATGCCGACGTAGAGCGTCGCCACCGCGCCGGTGATGACGATCGCCGTGGTGCGGTCCATCCCGAGCAGCCCCGCCAGGATGGAGCCGCCGCCCGCGTAGGTCGAGATCGCCACGATCTGCAGGGCGAAGATCATGATGACCGAGGTGGCGAGCTTGGTCGGGCGTCCATAGGCGCGGGCCAACGCGCCCGAGATGGTATTCTCGCCGAGCGTCTTGAAGCGACGGGCCAGGAAGAAGGCGTACAGCATGAAGCCGATGCCGAGGGCCACGATGTTCCAGGCCGCCGAGAGGCCGACCTTCACGGCGGTCTGCGTCGTGCCGACGCTCGCCGCCGTACCGATGAACTCGGACATGAGCAGGAAGCCGATCAGGACTGCCGGGTAACGCACTCCTCCCGACGTGAAGCTGCCGGCGCTCCTGGCGTGACGGCGCGCGACGACGCTGATCAACCCCATCGCTGCCAAGTAGGCCAACGTGAGCGACAGCACGACCCAGTTCGGCTGCATGATGCCGCTGTCCGTCAGACGTCATCGAATGTGCGCAGGTCGCGGTGATTGGGCATGATTCCTCCGGTTGTTCTTTCGGGCGACCGCGCGTGACGGCGTTCTTGTATGCGCCCAGTCTGAAGGATCGTGCGTGCAGAGCGGTTGTTCATCAAATAGAGAAAAATGATATAGGTGATCATCAGCCATGATGGCTCCGGCCTCCCAGACATGACCAGTCAGTGGCCGACGATACGTGGCGGGGCGCGGAACCGTTGCTGATCCGAAGACGATCGAAGTGGAGAGGGATGCTGTCGCAGCGCCTGCGTGACTGGGAACATGTCAAGCATGTGCCGCCGGGCCGGCTGCAGGGGGCGAGCCGGGATCGGTGGAAGCGGGCGCCGCTGCCCTGGCGCAGATCGACTGCAACGACCCCGATGTCCCAGCAAGCCGGCAGCCGCCGCGCAAGCGACTGCGCAGCCCTTGGAAACGCCGCCTCCACATGCGGATCGGGCAGTCTTGACAACGGGATAGAGCGCGTCGCCGTACCCGGCCTTGGTCGCACGTACCTTCGAGCGCCAGTGCGCTCGCTTTCGCTATGCCAGTGTGAGGCCCCGATCCTTCCGCTGCGATTCCTGCCAAGGCCAATTCTGCAGCATTACAGTCTAATCCTTGGCCATGAATGCCACTAAAATCGTTAGCTTAGTGGTCGCCGCCAAGAATGCGCCTCTATTTTATATTTGTCGACGAAAAGCTATCGCAACCAACTATTAATGGGGTTTTTTGATAATGGAACTCGCCGGCCTGCGAGAGGTCCGCTATCAGGTGATGAGCTGCCACTCCAGCTGAAGTGATTGAAGGTCGGAAAGTGGCGCATTGCCGACCAGAGGTATGCGAAATGCTGGCCCTCGACGGGCCTTAACACGGGCAAGCTGATTGGGTTTAGCCCTAAGAGCGCCTGAAGGCCGGGCGCGAACGCGTCCGGCCAGTTCTGCCAGCTCTCGGTCGACGACCGGAGCGCGGCGAACACGTGGGCGCGCATCGGGTCCCCCGGGATCAGGAGCGTATCCTCGCGGTCGTTGGCGACCCGGAGCTTGCGCACCTTCTGGCGCTTCTCCTCGACCTCGAGCGACAGCAGGGCCTCGGCATCCTCGCCCCCGGCGCCAAGTCGCCGGGGCGCAAACCCGCCCCGGCCCATGCCCGCCCCGAGGTGGCCGAGAACGGTTACACCACCGCTCGCCCCAAGAGATTCGTCGCGTCTTGAAACGGACAACCCCCGGCCCCCTTCAGTGCGAGCCGCCACCCTCCTTCGGCCGGGAGAGGATGGCTGCCTTGGCACTCTCCGCTGGGATGCCGCGCTTGGGCATCTAAACGAACGCCAGGTTAGGGACGCTGGCCAAGCAGAACGGGGCGTCGAGGGATGGCCGGCCCTCGCGGGCCGCGGTCTCGCGCGCGATCTTGCTGACGCGCAACATCGCCTCGACTAAGCACGCGTCCGTGTCGGCCGCAAGCCGGGCCCGCTCGCGATGCTCCCGGATGCGGCGGGCCGCCCCGCGACGGAGGCGGGCGGCACAAGCCTGCGGGGGCTCGGCAAGCTCGGGCGGGCCGTCGAGACCCTCCGGCTCGTCGTCGAACACGAGATGTGAAGCGGTCACGTCTGCGTATGAGCGGATGTTGAGCACGACCGTGTCCCCTGCCTACGAGACGATGCTGCCTTGGACGGATACGAGGTAGCAATTGTAAACTCTGCACCGGCGAAACGGGCTTAGGCCGCCTGTCCGAGACCTCCTGAAATTTGCAGAAGATGCACCGGCGAGGTCGGGTCGGAAGCGGCGCTCTCGCTCTGCGGAGAGGCTCTTCGAGGCGCAAAATCGCGCCCATAATACTATAAGGGCCTAACCACCATCGCCCGATGGTGGCGGGCCTCAGGGGCCTATCCAAGCCTCTCGACCGCCCATGCGGGCCTCCATCCGCCCTCCAGATCGTCGCGTCCTGTCTTTACAGTATTGAGCCGGAGACCGGTTCTCACGGAAGCCGGCTGACCCCTTGACATGCATTGTATATTTCGAAAACAGGCGCACCCTCACCGGTACAGGATCTGCAAATCTGGCCCTCTCTGATGCCCGCGCACGGCACGTCGAACCAGCCTCGCCGCCGACCGCCCTTCACGCCACGCGTGCGCGGCGACCTGCCTGCGGCCCTGCAGGGCGCCGAGGCGTTCGTCACGGTGGCCCCGGCCGTACGTAAGCGCTCGGTGACGGAGCCACTGGTCAGGCAGCCTTCTCGGCCCAGCCGGTCTGCATCCAGTTCCAAGGCAGCAGATAGGCCAGGCGCTTGGCCGGGTGATCGGCGATGCGCGTGAGCACGTCGCGCAAGTAGCCCTCGGGATCGAGCCCGTTCATCTTCGCCGTCTCGATCAGCGTGTAGAACGCCGCCGCGCGCTCGGCGCCCAGCTCGGACCCGGCAAACAGGTAGTTCTTGCGCCCGACCGCCACGCAGAGCAGCGCCCGCTCGGCCGCGTTGTTGTCGAGGGCGAGACGCCCGTCGTCGAAGGCGCGCATGAGCGCCGGCCAGCGTGCCAGCATGTAGCGCAACGCCTTGGCCAGGTCGGACCGGCCCGGCACCTGGGCCAGGCTCGTCTCGGCAAACGCCTTCAGCGCCTCGGCCAGCGGCTTCGAGTGGGTCTGACGCTCGCCGTGACGGAGGTCGGGCGGCTTGCCGTGCAGGTCGCGCTCGACCCCGTAGAGCGCCCCGATCCGCTCCAGCGCTTCCGCCGCAAGCGCCGAGCCCGTCGCTGGCGTGCACGTCGAAGATCTTGCGCCGCACATGCGCCCAGCAGCCCGCCTCGGTCAGAGCGCCGCCGGTCCGCCTGGCCTCGTACAGCCCGTTGAAGCCGGCATAGCCGTCGGCCACCAGCACGCCGGAGAAGGCCGCCAGATGGGCGAGCGGGCGCTCGCCCCGACGGTCGGGCGAGGCGAAGAACACAGCCGCCGGCGGGCGGGTGCCACCGTGAGGGCGTTCGTCGCGCACATAGGTCCACAGCCGTCCGGTGCTCGTCTTGCCCGTGCCGGGCGCCAGCACCGGGATCGGCGTGTCGTCGCCGTGCAGGACGTCCGAGCCGCCGATCACCTCGCGGCGCAGAAGGTCGGTCAGCGGCTGCAGCGTGGCCGCGGTCGCGCCGAGCCAGCCCGAGAGCGTCGAGGTCGCCAGATCGACGCTGTCGCGCGCGTAGATCTCAGCCTGGCGATACAGCGGCAGGTGGTCGTCGAACTTCGCCACCGCGATGTGGGCCAGGAGCCCGGGAC
>NZ_JACWCT010000162.1:64971-65665 GCF_016613415.1 Methylobacterium ajmalii
TTGAACCGGCCCGGCACGTAGTCGAGGCTCTCGGTGACGTCCTCGCCGATCCGGCGCAAGCTGCCGCCGCAGGCCGGGCAGGCGCAGGGACCGGCGTGGACCACGCTCTCGCGCGGCAGGTGGGCCGGCAGGTCCCGCCGAGCCGGCCTGGACCGCGCGGCCTCCCTCGCCTCGGCGACAACCGGCGTGCCGGCCAGGCGCTCGGCCTCGTCGACCTCCAGCGCCTCGATGGCCAGTTCGAGCTGCTTGAGGCGTGGGCCGAGCTTCTCGGACGAGGTGCCGAACCGTGCTCGCTTCAGCCGGGCGAGCTCGCCGCGCAGCTTCTCGATCAGGGTGCTGGCGTGGACGGCCTCGCGCGTCAGGCCGACGACCAGCCGCTTGAGGGCGTCGACGTCGTCGGGCAGCGTGGCAGGATCGAGAGCCATACCAACAGCTTAGCTATTGCCAGGGGCTGTCGCTACCGGCCCTGACCACGGGCGCGGCCACCTCGGTAGTCTGCCGCCTTCAGCCCGCGATCGTCGGCCAGTCGGTGCGCAAAGGTGCACGCCAGTCGATCCCCTCCAGCAGCATGGCGAGCTGAGCCGGCGTCAGCGCGGCTGCGGCACCGGCGGTGGCCGGCCAGACGAAGCGGCCCTTCTCCAGGCGCTTGGCGAACAGGCACAGGCCCTGGCCGTCCCACCACAGCACCTTGATC
>NZ_JACWCT010000163.1:0-395 GCF_016613415.1 Methylobacterium ajmalii
TCCTTCGGCAGATAAACCTTTCCCCAGGGCCAGAGGCCATGGGCGTATCCGGCATTAGCTCAAGTTTCCCTGAGTTATTCCGAACCGAAGGGCACGTTCCCACGCGTTACTCACCCGTCTGCCGCTGACCCCGAAGGGCCCGCTCGACTTGCATGTGTTAAGCCTGCCGCCAGCGTTCGCTCTGAGCCAGGATCAAACTCTCAAGTTGAAGAGCTGATCATAGCTGATCACAACATAAACGGAGGCTCACAACCGATCGGCGTTTCCACCTGATCGTGTGAGCACCGAAACGTCGAACCAGCATCATCCTACTCACGACCGATTCCGAAGGAACCGACCCGCAGGGACGACGCCGTCCACGCTTCTCTTTCTCAGATGAACTTGTCAAAGAGCCG
>NZ_JACWCT010000163.1:423-26835 GCF_016613415.1 Methylobacterium ajmalii
TGCCCTGGCCCTTGCTCGCTCGTCTCTGGGGAGGTTCGGCGGGGCGGCCAGTTCGTCGGCGCCCCGTCGGTGAGCGGCTGTCTAAGGGTAGCCGGCTCCCCTGTCAACACGGGGCCGGGGGGATCGCCAAGGCGACGACGGCCGGGAACGGGATCGACGGCCTCGACGGACGTGCCCGACACCGTGCGGCGCCTCGGGGGCGTGGGCTAGTAGCCCTGTCCGCGATCGATCGCATGGGGGATCGGCTCGCCGCGCAGATGCGCGCGCGCGCCCTGGATCACCTGCCGGGCGGCGCCGGCCGGCTGGGTGGCGCTCGCGACATGCGGGGTCACCATCACGCGCGGATGCGAGAGGAGCGGATGATCGGCAGGTGCCGGCTCCGCCGCGAGGACGTCGAGGATCGCACCGCCGAGCCGGCCGCCGTCGAGCGCGGCGAGGAGGTCAGCCTCGACGACGTGGCCGCCGCGGCCGGCATTCACCAGGCTGGCGCCGTCCGGCAGACGGTCGAACAGACGGTGATCGAGGAGACCTCGCGTCGCCGACGTGAGCGGCAAAAGGCAGACCAGGATGTCGGTGCCGGCGAGGAAATCGCCCAGGGCGGCGTCTCCCGCGAAGGTCTCGATCCCGGCCAGGTCCTTCAGCGTCGCGCTCCAGCCGCGGACCGGGAAGCCGAAACCCGCCACCGCCCGCGCCGCGGCCTGGCCGAGGACGCCGAGCCCCATGATGCCGACCCGGCGCATCGCCGCCGGCCGCACGGCCCGGGGCGTCCAGCGCCCGGCGGCCTGCTCGGTGCGGTAGAACGGCAGGTCGCGGTGCAGCGCCAGCACCGCCATCGTCACGTACTCGACCATCGAGGCGGTGAGATCCGGGTCGACCATCCGCACCACCGTCACAGCGGGCGGCAAGGCCGCGACGGGGAGGTGGTCGATGCCGGCGCCGATGCAGAAGAGGGCCTCGAGCCGCGGCATCGCCCGCGGCAGGTCCTCGGGCGGCGTCCAGGCGACCAGGAAGCGGGCCTGCGCGGCCTCGCCCTCTGGTGCCCAATCGACGAGGCGCAGGTCCGGGGCCTCGCGGGAAAAGATGTCGTGCCAGACGGCGCCCCGGACCGGATCCGACTTGTAGGCGATGAGGGTGGTCATGGCGGACCTCGCTGCGTGGGGTGTGGCGGCCGGGAACGGCGGTCCCTCCCGCCACGATACCGGCATCGGGTCGCAGGGGACGCCGAACGGGACGGGTTCGCAGGGGGAATCGTCGCGCCGGCCGGCTGCGTGGCGGCACAGGCTGCCGCGCGAGACCCCCACCCTCGTCCTGGGCGCCCAGTCACCCGGGAAGGCCTGTCCGCCGTCGTAACCGTCCCCCGGCAGGACCTGCCGTGCGGCGGCGGCGAAAGCGCAGGATCGCGGCTTCCGGGACCGCCACAACGGCGTCGCGCCCCCATCGGGGCGCCGTAGGGTTCCATCACGGCTGAACCCCCGCAGGGAGATCCCCGATGGCCCGCCTGGCGCCCAAGTACATCACCTTCGACTGCTACGGCACACTGATCTATTTCGAGATGGCGCCCGTCGCCCGCCGTCTCTACGCCGACCGGGTGCCGGCGGAGCGGATGGACGCCTTCGTGGAGGATTTCTCCGCCTACCGCCTCGACGAGGTGCTGGGCGCGTGGAAGCCCTACAAGGACGTGGTCGCCAACGCGCTGGTCCGCACCTGCAAGCGCAACGGCGTCGAGTACCGCGACAGCGACGCCGACGCGGTCTACGCCGCCGTGCCGACCTGGGGCCCGCATCCCGACACGGTCGAGGGGCTGGCGAAGGTCGCCAAGGAATTCCCCCTGGTGATCCTGTCGAACTCGATGAAGGACCTGATCCCGCACTCGGTCGCCAAGCTCGGCGCGCCGTTCCACGCCGCCTACACCGCCGAGGAGGCCCAGGCCTACAAGCCGCGGATGCAGGCCTTCGAGTACATGCTCGACCAGCTCGGCTGCGGCCCCGAGGACGTGCTGCACTGCTCCTCGAGCTTCCGCTACGACCTGATGACCGCGCACGACATGCGGATCACCAACAAGGTCTTCGTCAACCGCGGCCACGAGCCGGCGAACCCCTATTACGGCTACCACGAGATCAAGGACATTCGCGGCCTGCCGGGGCTGCTCGGCCTGTAACCGCAGTGACGCCGGGCTCGCCCGGAGACGGAACCTGAAACTCGGTGTCCCGGCTGCGCCTTGCCGCCGGGACGCTGCCGTCCGGCACCGGCGCGGCTTCGCCCGCCCCGGCGCGCATCCGCACGACCCCGCGTGCTCGCGAGAGCGCCGCCCCGCGACCGCCGAGGTCCGCGCCGTCGCCGGGCCAGCCCCGACCTTCCAACCGGACCGCCCGGCGTCGCCCGGGTCGTCCCGCCCTGATCGTCGTCGTGCCGCTGGCCCCCGGATCGCGGCCAGCCCGGCCGGTGCGACATCCGCTTCGGAGAGTGCCATGTTCACCAAGGACCGCCTGCGCGATCCCGCGCTCCTGCGCTTCCAGGCCTTCGTCGCCGGCGAGTGGTGCGACGCCGGATCCGGCGGCAGCCTGCCGGTCGCCGACCCGGCGACGGGAGAAACCCTCGGCACGGTGCCGGATTGCGGCGCCGACGAGACCCGCGCGGCGATCGCCGCCGCCGAGGCGGCCTTCCCGGCCTGGCGCCGCACCGCGCCGGCGGAGCGGGCCGCGATCCTCGAGCGCTGGAACGCGCTGATCCTGGAGAACGCCGAGGACCTGGCGGCGATCATGACCGCCGAGCAGGGCAAGCCGCTGGCGGAGGCCCGCGGCGAGGTCGCCTACGGGGCGAGCTTCGTGAAGTGGTTCGCGGAGGAGGCCCGCCGCATCACCGGCGACGTCTTCACCGCGCCGGTCGGCGACCGCCGGGTGCTCGTGCTCAAGGAACCGGTCGGCGTCTGCGCGGCGATCACGCCATGGAACTTCCCGATCGCGATGATCACCCGCAAGGTGGCCCCGGCCTTCGCCGCCGGCTGCCCGATCGTGGTCAAGCCCGCCGACCTGACCCCGTTCTCGGCGCTCGCGCTCGCGGTGCTGGCCGAGCGGGCCGGGGTGCCGAAGGGCGTGTTCAGCGTCGTCACCGGGCAGGCCGCGCCGATCGGCGCCGAGATGACCGGCAGCGAGACCGTCCGCAAGCTGTCCTTCACCGGATCGACCGGGGTCGGCCGGCTGCTGATGGCCCAGTCGGCCCCGACCATCAAGCGGCTCAGCCTCGAGCTCGGCGGCAACGCCCCGTTCATCGTGTTCGACGACGCCGACCTCGACCTCGCGATCGCCGGGGTGATGGCCTCGAAGTTCCGCAATGCCGGCCAGACCTGCGTCTGCGCCAACCGCATCCTGGTGCAGGACGGCATCCACGACCGCTTCGTCGCCCGCCTCGCCGAGGCCGCCGCCGGGCTTCGGATCGGCAACGGCTTCGAGGCGGGCGTCGCCATCGGTCCGCTGATCAACGACGCCGCCAGCGCCAAGGTCATGGCCCATCTCGACGACGCGCTTTCCCGGGGAGCGCGGCTGGTCGCCGGCGATCCCGACGCCGTGCACGGCCGCTTCGTGCCGCCGCTGGTGCTGACCGGCGCCGATACGGGGATGCGGCTCGCCGTCGAGGAGACCTTCGGGCCGCTCGCCCCGCTGATGCGCTTCTCGCGCGAGGAGGACGCGATCGCGATCGCCAACGCGACGCCGTTCGGCCTCGCCTCCTACTTCTTCACCTCCGACATCCGCCGGGCCTGGCGGGTCGGCGAGGCGCTGGAATTCGGCATGGTCGGGCTCAACACCGGCACGGTCTCGATGGAGGCGGCGCCCTTCGGCGGCATCAAGCAGTCGGGGCTCGGCCGCGAGGGCTCGGCCTACGGCATCGACGAGTACCTCGAGCTCAAGTCCCTCCACATGGGCGGCCTCTGACCGTCGCCCCTTTGCGGCGCCCCGGTCGCCGGTGCAGAACCGGGGCGCCCTTCCCGTTCGACCGGCCCGCATCACGGAGAGACCGCCCGATGACGAACTCGGCCACGATCGCCCTGACGACGATCCGCCCGCTGACCGAGGCCGACATCGAGGCGGTGCACGGCCTCTCGGTCGAGGTGGGCTGGCCGCACCGGGCGGACGATTGGCGCCTGGTGCTGGAGCTCGGCCACGGCGTCGTCGCCTGCGACGATGCCGGCCGGGTGATGGGCTCGGCGATGTGGTGGCCCTTCGGCGAGGAGCTGGCCACGATCGGCATGGTGATCGTCTCGCCGCGCATGCAGGCCCGGGGCACCGGCCGGCGGGTGATGCGGGAGATCTTCTCGGCGGCGGGCACGCGCGCCCTGCGCCTCGTCGCCACCGCCGCGGGCCAGCGCCTCTACGAGTCCGAGGGATTTCGCGCCACCCGCATGATCGCGCAGTACCAGGGCGTCGCCGACACTGCCGCGGCGGTCGCCGACAGCCGGGTGCGCGAGGCGCAGGAGTCCGACTGGCCCGTGATCGCGGCCCTCGACGCCGAGGCCTATGGCGGCGACCGCAGCCGGATGCTGGCGGCGCTGCGCCGGGTCGGGCGGACCTTCGTCCTGGAGGAGGGAGGCCGGATCGCCGGCTTCTCGATCTGCCGGCCCTTCGGCCGCGGCCACGTCGTCGGCCCGCTCGTCGCGGCCGATGCCGGGCAGGCGGTCGCGCTGGCGAGCCTGCACGTGCGCGCCCATGCGGGGAGCTTCCTGCGCCTCGACACCCCGGAGCGCAACGGTCCGCTCGTCGCCTTCGCGGAGGCCTGCGGCCTAAGCAATGTCGACCGGGTCGTGCAGATGACCCGCGGGACGCCGCCCGCGACCGGGCCCGCCCGGGTGTTCGCCCTGACGAGCCAGGCTCTCGGGTAGGGCATTTTCCGACGAATCGAATTCCGGTTCGTCGAAAGACAATGCGGCGAAATCGAAGTTCGAGAGCAGATTTCGCCGAAGCGGCCAACGGTCCGGCGACGACCATGATGCAAAGGCGGGCAACAGGGCGGGTCTGCGCGGCATCGCCCCGTGCCGTCCCGCCAGAGACCTCGCCCGGCGAGTCGGACGGGATGCCCGACGCGGTCGGGCGCGATGCAGTCTTTCGCGGGACGCCGCGTCGGCCTCAGCGCTCCTCGCCGAACAGGGTCGCGAGCGGCAGCTCGGTCTTCACGATCGGCGTGCGCAGGACGATGTAGCTGAAATACTTGGCGATGCCGACGTTGCGCTCGAGCAGCGCCTCGATCACGTCCTGGTAGTGCGACAGGCCTCGGGTGACGAACTTTACCAGGTAGTCGTAGCCGCCGCTGACCAGGTGCCCCTCCATCGCCTCGTCGACCTTGCGCAGGGCCTGCTCGAAGCGTTGGAAGTATTCCGGCGTGTGGCCGTTCAGCGTGATCTCCGTGAACACCGTCACGGTCTCGCCGAGCTTCGGCAGGGCGATGTGGGCGCCGTAGCCGGTGATGTACCCGGCCTGCTCCATCCGTTTCACCCGCAGCAGGCACGGACTCGCCGACAGGCCGACGGCCTCGGCCAGGGTCACGTTGGTCATGCGACCGTTCTTCTGCAGCTCGATCAGGATCTTCATGTCGATCCGGTCGAGCCTGGTCGTCTGCTGGTTCACGAAGGAGCTTCCCGGTTCCGGCCCCGCGGAGCGGTCGCGCCGGGGAGGACGGCGAGGCCGCAACGGCTCTCGCGAGAACGGTCGCGCGACGCCTCTGGCCGAGGGCACGCCACCATGTCAGACTCTCCGGGCCTTGTCATGATGCCGGCCGGCGACGGGCGGCGATTCCGGGGCCGCCGGGCGACGCAACGTCGAGGAGGGGCGGCCGATGCGCGGCGAAAAACGGGGCCGCCCCCTATCCGGGCTCAAGCACCGCCTCCGGGGCTGAGCGAGAAACTCCGCGAGGATGAAGAAGCGTCTTCGTCCCGCTCCCGCCGGTGAACGATGCCGTGCGCGCGCGGCTCCGCCGAGGCGCACCGTGCGGAGCAGATCACCTCTCTCGACCAGCGGCGCAATCGTCGCCGATACGTCGCTGCCACGGTACGGGGATCCGCGCGGCGTCCTGCGAAAAACCGCGTTAGCTCGCCTCCGCGACGTCGCACAGGCGCAACTCGACCCGGTCGGCGCCGCGCCAGCGGTCGCGCGACAGGGTGCCGGCGGCGTGGATGTCGCGGCCGATATGCGAGAGCAGCAGCCGGCCGACCGGCGATTCCGCCGCCCGGAACGCGATGGCGCCGACCGCGACGCCGTCCCGGCCGCGCAGCTGTGCCTTGACGTGGCCGGTGCCGACGACCCGCGCGTCGGCGACGCGGTGGCGGGCCAGCGCGAAGACCGGCTCCGGCGCGCCCTGGCCGAAGGGGCCGGCCCGCTCCACGGCGTCCGCCAGGTCCGGCTGCACGCCGCCCGCCGAGACGAGGCCGTCGACGAGCAGCGCCTCGCCGAGGCGCGCCTCCGCCACCGAGGTCGCGAGGTCGCCCGACAGCGCCTCGCGGAACCGGTCGAGATCGAGGGCGGCGAGCGTCACGCCCGCCGCCATGGCGTGCCCGCCGCCCTTGGCGGCGAGCCCCGATTCGACGCAGGCCCGCACCGCCCGGCCGAGATCGGCGCCGGGGATCGAGCGGCCGGACCCGGTGGCGGTGCCGTCCTGGCGCAGGGCGAAGGCGAAGGCCGGGCGGCCGAAGCGCTCCTTGAGGCGCGCCGCGATCAGCCCGACGACGCCGGGATGCCAGTCCGGGCTGCCGGCGACGAGGACCGGCTGGTCGGGATCGCGATCGAGGCGCATCCCCATCTCGGCCTCGGCCTCGGCGACGGCCGCGGCCTCGATCGCCTGGCGCTCGCGGTTGAGCGCGTCGAGCTGGGCTGCGATGCCGGCGGCCTCGATCGGGTCCTCGCACAGGAGCAGGCGGGCACCCAGCATCGAATCGCCGATGCGTCCGCCGGCGTTGATGCGGGGCCCGAGCAGGAAGCCGAGATGCCAGGCCTGGGGCGATTCCGAGAGACCGGCGGCGTCGAGGAGGGCGGCGAGGCCCCGCCGGCCGCGCCCGCGCATCACCGCGAGGCCCTGGCGCACGAAGGCGCGGTTGAGGCCGTGCAGCGGCACCACGTCGGCGACGGTGGCGAGCGCCACGAGGTCGAGCCCGGCCATCAGATCGGGGATCGCGAGACCGTCGCGGCGCAGGCGCCGGTTGAGCGCCACCAGCGTCAGGAAGACCACGCCGGCGGCGCAGAGATGGCCCAGGCCGGAGAGGTCGTCGAGGCGGTTCGGGTTGACGAGGGCACGCACCGGCGGGAGCACCTCGGGGGCGCCGTGATGGTCGAGCACCACCACGTCCATGCCGAGGCGGCCGGCCTCGGCCAGGGGCTCGTGCCCGGCGGTGCCGCAATCGACGGTGACGAGGAGGGTGGCGCCCTCCTCGGCGAGCATCCGCACCGCCGCGACGTTGGGACCATATCCTTCCGTGATGCGGTCGGGGATGTGGAGCCGGTAGGGCACGCCGAGGTCGCGCAGGGCGCTCGCGAGCAGCGCGGCGCTCGCCGCCCCGTCGACGTCGTAGTCGCCGAAGATCGCGACCTTCTCGCGCTTGAGGATCGCGATCGCGAGACGGTCGGCCGCCGCCTCCATGTCGACCAGCACCGCGGGGTCGGGAAGGAGGTCGCGCAGGCGCGGCTCGAGGAAGCCCGGCACGGCGTGGAGGTCGACCCCGCGGCCGGCCAGCACCCGGGCCAGGACCTCGGGCAGGCCGTGCCCTTGCGCGATGGCGACCGCTAGGCTCTGGGCCGGGGCGGAGGCGCAGCGCTCGTGCCAGGGCCGCCCGAGGGCGGAGCGGTGGACGTCGAGGAGGGGGCGGGGCAGGTCGAGGAGCGTGGACACCGGGGGAGTGTAGCGGGATTCGCCCGCGGGTGCTGCCGCAGCCGGGAGACACCTGTGGGCGGGCGAAGGCCCGCCCGCCGGACCTGACCGGTCCCGCCGCGCTACTCCGCCGCCGCCTGGTGGACCACCGGCACCGCCGGCGCGCCCTCCCAGCGGGAGTTGGCCGGGATGCTCTCGCCCTTCATCACGATGGTGAGCGGGCGCAGCTGGGCGTAGTCGCCGACCTTGGTGTCGTACAGCACGGTGGCGAAGGCGCCGACGCTGACGCCGCGGCCGACCTCGACCCGGCCGACCTTCATCACCCGGTCCTCGTAGAGGTGGGTCTGGAGCGCCGACATCCGGTTGACCGAGGCGAAATCGCCGATGGTGACGCAGTCGAACTCGGTGATGTCGGTGGCGAGCATGCACACGCCCTCGCCGGTGCGGGTGCCGAACAGCCGCAGCACCCAGGGCAGGAAGGGGGTGCCCATCAGGTGCTCGAGCAGCACCTTGCCGGCCAAGCCCCAGTACATCACCGCCACGGCCTCCGTGCGCATCGCCCACCACGACCACATCGGGTGCATGCCGGGCTCGTAGCGACCCATCAGCAGCCACTTCACGGCGATGACCACGAGGGTCTGCAGCACCGCGATCACCACGCTGGTGGCGACGAAGCCGACGGCGAGGCCCGACCAGTCGCCGGCCAGGATCGCCGGGTAGAAGATGAAATCGATCGCCAGGATGGCGAAGGTGATGAACAGCATCGGCGAGAACGAGGACGTGAAGGCCTCGAAGATGCCGCGCCGCAGCCGCGGCCAGATCCCGGGCTCGAAGGTCTGGGCCTGGCCGAGATCGACCTTCTGGCGCACCGGCAGCTTGATCGGCGGCGAGCCGAACCAGGTCTCGCCGGGCGCCATGCGGTCGTTGGCCGGGGGCTTCGACTTGATGCCGATCAGCACGTCGTCCGGGATGATCGCGCCGGGCGGCACCACCGCGTCGTTGCCGACGAAGACCCGGGCGCCGGTGCGCACCGGATGCAGCTCCATCACGCCGCGGCGCACCTCCTCCTCGCCGTACACGACCTCGTCGGCGATGAAGTTGCGCGGCCCCACTTCCGCCAGGTCGTAGCGGCCGGCGAGGTTCGTCGAGATCTCGGCGCCCTGGCCCATGCCGGCGCCCATCAGCCGGTACCAGGCCCGCATGTAGACGGTGGCGAACAGCGACGAGAGGGTTTCCAGCGTCACCTCGGCGGCGAGCGCCACCGCCCATTTGCGCAGGTAGACGCCGCTGTGGATCGAGTAGCTGCCGGCCTTGAGCCGCGGCAGCACCAGCCAGCGGATGCCGGCGATGAGCCCGACCGTGCCGGCGGTCATCAGCATGGCGGTCGGCCAGGTCAGCAGCGGCAGGTACCAGTGGTAGTCCACGTCGGTCATCGTCGCCAGCGAATCGCTGATCTGGTCGAAGATGTAGAAGGCCGGGAAGATCGGCAGCAGGCCGACCGCGGGGATCGCCGCCAGCAGCACGGCGTAGATCGCGAAGAACGCGGCCCGGCGCCGAGCCGAGACCTCCGGAGCCGGCTGGAGGTCCGCGACGTCGGCCATGCCGACCTTGCGGCCCGGCGAGCCGTCCCAGGCCTCGGCACGGCCGACCACGGTGCCCGACGGCACGGTGGTGAGGTCGGCGAGTTCCGCGTGGTCCTCGATCCGGGTGTCGTAGCCGACGACGCAGGAGGTGCCGATGGCGACGTCGTCGCCGATCGTGATCCGGCCGATGACGAGCTCGTTGCCGACGACCTCGGCGTTGGCCAGCGTCAGCCGGCCGCCCAGCGAGGCGCCGCGCCCGATGCTGACGAGGTCGGGCGCGCCGATCTCGATGTCGGAGATCAGCGCATCCTCGCCGACCTTGGCGCCGAGCAGCCGCAGGTAGATGCGGATCATCGGCGAGCCCTGGAGCCACTTGACGTGGACGAGCGGCGTCAGGCGCTGGGTCAGCCACCAGCGGAAATAGTAGGTGCCCCAGAGCGGGTAGCGCCCGGGCCTGGTCCGCCCCAGCACCAGCCACTTCACCGCGATGGCGATCAGCGCGGTGGCGGCATTGAGCCCGATATAGACCAGCAGCAGGACCGCCATCTCGGCGAAGAAGCCGAGCTCGCCGCCGGTGATGAGCAGGTAGGTGACGAAGATGCCGAGCCACTGCGCGGTGGCGAGCGCGATGACGAAGGGCAGGACGATCGCCTGGGCGAGGCCGCACAGGAAGCGCCGGCTCAAGGGCGGCGGCTCGAACGACAGGTCGTGGATCGCGGCCGCCGCCCCGGCGCCGCCGGTGCGGGCGATCAGGGTCTCGGACATCGCCCGGAGCGTCCGGCCGTTATAGACGTCCTGGAGCGTGATGGCGGCGAGCGCCGGCACCGTGCGCACCGCCGAGACGAAGCGGGCGGCGAGCAGCGAGTGCCCGCCGAGATCGCCGAAGAAGTCGGCCTCGAACGGGATCGGCTGGTTGCCGAACACCGTCTGGGCGGCGGCGAGCAGGGCGGCCTCCGTCTCGTCGCGGGGCTCCTCCTGCTCGCCGGAGGTCTCCACCACGGCGAGCGGTGCGGCGCGCAACGCCTTGCGGTCGACCTTGCCGGAGGCGGCGAGCACGGGGAGGCTCTCCACCACCTCGAAATGCGCCGGGATCATGTAGGGCGGCATCGTCTCGGCGAGCGCCGCGCGCAGGCGCCCGCGGTCGAACTCGGCCCCGCGCGAGTTTTCTTGTTGGGAAGCGCTGCCGCGCTCGGGCACCACGAAGGCCACCAGCCGGTCGACGCCGTCGTCCTGGCGCAGGACCACCGCCGCGGAGGCGATGCCGGGCTGGACCCGGATGCGCGATTCGATCTCGCCGAGCTCGACCCGGAAGCCGCGGACCTTCACCTGGTCGTCGATGCGGCCGTGGAAGACGATGCGGCCGGCCGAGTCGAGCGAGACCGCGTCGCCCGAGCGGTAGAGCACCGGGTCGGAGCCGTCGCCGCCGTAGGGATTGGCGACGAACTTCTCCGCCGTCAGCTCCGGCCGGGCGAGGTAGCCCTTGGCGACGCCGGGACCGCCGATCAGGAGTTCGCCCTGCACGCCGGGCCCGACGAGGTTCAGGGCCTCGTCGGCGATGTAGACGGTGTAGTTGGCGATCGGCCCGCCGATGGTGACGGGGTCGCCGGGCTTCATCTCGGCGGCGGTCGCCACCACGGTCGCCTCGGTCGGCCCGTAGGTGTTGAACAGCTTTCGCGACGGGGTCGCCCAGCGGGCGATCAGCGGCTCGGGCAGCGCCTCGCCGCCGAGCAGGATCAGCCGCAGGGCGGGCACGTCCTTGGTCATCAGCCCGAGCAGGGTCGGCACCGTGTCGAGGACCGTGATGCCGGCCTCGCTGAGGATGTCGGGCAGCGCCTCGGCATCGCCCATCTGGGCCGGGCTCGCCACGAACAGGGTCGCGCCGGCCAGGTACGGAACCCAGATCTCCTCCATCGAGAGGTCGAAGGCGACGGATGCCCCCTGGAACACCACGTCGTCGCCGGTGACGCCGTAGAGGTCGTTGGCCGAGCGCAGGAAGTGGCAGATGTTGCGGTGGCTGATGACGATGCCCTTCGGCACGCCGGTCGAGCCGGAAGTGTAGATCAGGTAGGCCGGGTGCTCGGGCGTGAGGCCGACGGCCCGCAGGTCGGGCGCCGGGCCGGTGGTTCCCGCGGCGACCTCGTCCGGGGTGAGGGCCGGGCAGACGCCGTCCGGCGCCTTGTCCTTCAGGGCCGCCGACACGAGAAGGGCCTTGGCGTCGCAATCGTTCAGGCAGACGGCGACCCGGTCGGACGGCGCCTCGGCGTCGAACGGCAGCCAGGCGGCGCCGGCCTTGGTGATGCCGATCTGCGCCACCAGGAGGTCGGGCGAGCGCGCCATCCACAGGCCGACCACGTCGCCGGGGCCGATGCCGCGGGCCGCCAGCCCGCTCGCGATCGCGTCGGAGCGCCGGTCGACCTCGGCGTAGGACAGGCGGGTGCGGGAGGCGGCATCAGACCCGCTCGCCGCGTCGATCAGCGCCGGATGGTCGGGCCGCGCCCGCGCGCTCTCGCGAAAGATCTCGGCCAGCACCTCGTCGCGGATCAGGTCCGGCCGCACGGGGCCGCGCAGCACCGCCGCGCCCGTGGGCGGAACGGCCGTCTGGCGCGTCCCGTGACTGGGCGGACGGACGGTCCCGGCGGTGTGGTTCATCAAGCGACTCCGCTGGCCCGCCTCGGGCCATTGAGCTTCACCAGGGCGCCGGCGCGGCTCCGGGATGGAGGCCGGCGGACGGGTCTCGCCCGCGTCAGGTAGCGGACGGGCGGTGCACGGGGAGGTGGACGAGAACCGGGGCCGGTTCAAGGCACCGGCGCCGCTTCACGGCACGGCCGGCCCGAAAACCGCGGGTGGGGGGTCAGACCCAGCGCCGTCCGCCGGGCTCGAGCAACAGGACGCGGCCCTGCAGGATCTCGAGGTGGGGCGCCTCCTCGGTGCTCGCGACGCCGAGCGACACCATGACGGCGCGGGCGACGCCGCCATGCGCCACGATCACCGTCGGGCCGTCGAGGGCGGCGAGGAGCGGGCGCACCCGCTCGGCCACCATGGCGTAGCTCTCCGCGCCCTCGCCGGGCGGGCAGAAGCCCCAGCGGTCGCGGTCGCGGGCCTGGGAGCGGGCCGGGTCGGCGCGGCGCACGTCCTTCCAGGTCAGGCCCTCCCAGGCGCCGAAGCCGATCTCGCGCAGGCGCGGATCGGTGGCGTAGCCGGCGGGATCGAGGCCGAGCGCGCGGCGCAGGCCCTCCATCGTGTGGCGGGTCCGCTCCATCGGGCTCGATACGAAGGGCAGGGCGGCGACGCCCTCGCCGACGAGGCCCGCCAGGCGCTCGCCGACCTCCGCGGCCTGGGCCACGCCCTTGCGGTTGAGGGCGATGTCGCGCTGGCCCTGCAGGCGGCCTTCGGCGTTCCAGTCGGTCTCGCCGTGGCGCACGAAGTAGATCGGCGCCCGGATCACCAATCGCACCTTTCGGAACGGCCCCGCTTCGCTGTCGTTATCGCCTGCACACGCCGTTCCTCGTCCGAGCCCCCGCCTTCCGATGTCGAAGAAGAACCCGAAAGACAAGACGGTTTCGCTTCCCGGCCATCCGCGGCCCTCTTCCGCCGCCTGGGCGAACGAGGCCGGGCTGCTCGCGGCGGCGAGCCCCGGCTTCCTCGCCGAGCACGGCGCGACGATGCCGGTGCCTCCCCCCGGCGTGGTCCAGTCGCGGCCCGAGGCGCCGTGCCGGCTGGCCGAGATCGATCCCGACGCGCCGGGCTCCTCCGACGGCAAGGCGCAGGCCGAGGCCGACCTCGCCGAGGTGCGCGCCCGCATCCGCGACCTGCAGGAACGGCTCTACGCCGAGCGCAAGCGCAGCCTGCTGGTCGTGCTGCAGGCGATCGATACCGGCGGCAAGGACGGCACCATCCGGCACGTCTTCGAGGGGGTGAACCCGCAAGGGTGCCAGGTCGCGTCGTTCAAGACGCCGAGCGCCGAGGAACTCGACCACGATTTCCTGTGGCGCTACCACCGCCAGGTGCCGGCCCGCGGCATGATCGGGGTGTTCAACCGCAGCCACTACGAGGACGTGCTGATCGTCCGGGTCAAGCAGCTGGTGCCGGAGGCGGTGTGGCGCCCCCGCTACGATCTCATCAACGACTTCGAGCGCCTGCTCACCCTCTCGGGCACCACGGTGCTCAAGATCTTCCTGCACATCTCGAAGGCCGAGCAGAAGGAACGGCTCGAGGCCCGCCTCGCCGATCCGACCAAGAACTGGAAGTTCGATCCCGCCGATCTCGTCGAGCGCCAATCCTGGGACGCCTACCAGGGCGCGTTCCAGGACGCGCTGACCCTCTGCGGCACCCGGCTCGCGCCCTGGCACGTCGTGCCGGCGAACCGGAAGTGGTTCCGCAACCTCGCGGTCGCCCGTCTCGTCGCCGACACGCTGGAGGCGATGGACCCGCGCTACCCGGAACAGACGGCGGATCTGAGCAGGATCACGGTGCCGGATTGATGAAACCGTCCGCCCGTATCGGGCTCGTCATCCCAACCGCCACCTCATCCTGAGGTGCGACCGCAGGGAGCCTCGAAGGAGGGCTCCAGAGAGACCCGAGCCTTCTGGAGCTCTCCTTCGAGGTCAGTCGATCGACGATCGACTGACACCTCAGGATGAGGGTGGGGGGGAGTGGCGAGCTCGCCCGAGCGTGGCAGCCGTTACGCCGCCTCGTCGCGCTTGCCGAGGCGCTTGTCGAGATAGGTGTCGACCGTCTGGGTCAGCTCGTCGACCTTGCCGTCGAAGAAGTGGTTGGCGCCGTCGACGATCTGGTGCTCGATGATGACGCCCTTCTGGGTCTTCACCTTCTCGATCACCGGCATCACCTCGCGGGCCGGCGCGACCCGGTCCTCGGAGCCGTGCACGAACAGGCCCGACGAGGGGCAGGGAGCCAGGAAGCTGAAATCGTAGCGGTTGGCCATCGCGGCGATCGAGATGAAGCCCTCGATCTCCGGGCGGCGCATCAGGAGCTGCATGCCGATCCACGAGCCGAACGACACGCCGGCGATCCAGCAGGCGCGGGCCTCGGGGTTCACCGCCTGCACCCAGTCGAGGGCGGAGGCCGCGTCCGACAATTCGCCGACGCCGTGGTCGAACGAGCCCTGGCTGCGGCCGACGCCGCGGAAGTTGAAGCGCAGGGCAGCGAAACCGCGATTCGCGAAAGTGTAGAAGAGGTTGTAGACGATCTGGTTGTTCATCGTCCCGCCGAATTGCGGGTGGGGATGAAGCACGATGGCGATCGGGGCGCCCCGCTGCTTGGGGGCCTGGTAGCGCCCCTCGAGCCGGCCGGCAGGACCGGCGAAGATGACCTCGGGCATGAACCACCTCTCCAAAGGCTTCAACGGTGCGTGAGCGCGGCGCGCCGGCGGACGAGAGAGCCGGGCCGGAACCTTGACTCGGGTCCCGTCTCCCATAAAAGCACCCTTAGAACGGTTCTAGATGACTAGAATCATTCTAAACAACCGGGTGCCGAAGTCCCGCGCCTCGCGCCGGTGAGCACGCACCGTCTGATTACGCGTATCCGGGGCGGGCCTTAGCACGGTCCCCGGGGGGAAAGGCAAAGGAATTCAGCGCATGGAGCGCGAGCGCGCCTATCTCGACCATAACGCGACCTCGGCGGTGAAGCCTGAGGTTGCGCAGGCGGTCGCGCGCGCGCTCGTCGAGTTGCCGGGCAACCCGTCCTCGATCCACCGGGAGGGCCGCACCGCCCGCGCCGCGATCGAGGCGGCCCGCGCCCGGGTCGCGGGGCTCGTCGGGGCGGCGGCCTCGCGGGTGGCGTTCACGAGCGGCGGCACCGAGGCGTCGAACGCCGTCCTGTCGGGCGCACTGCGGCGGCGCGGCCTGCCGGCGCCGACCCGGCTCCTGATCGGCGCGACCGAGCACCCGTGCGGCCTGCAAGGGCACGGGTTCACGCCCGACGCCACCGAGATCCTTCCGGTTGATGCGGACGGCGTCCTGCGTCTCGACGTCCTGGAGGCGCGGCTCGCGACCTTGGCGGGGGAGGGCGTGACGGCGCTGGTCTCGGTCCAGGCCGCCAACAACGAGACCGGCGTGGTCCAGCCCCTGGCGAGGGTTGCGGCGCTGACATGCCAGCACGGCGCCCTGCTCCACACCGATGCGGTCCAGGCCGCTGGACGGATTTCGATTGGGCGCAATATATTCGTCGCGGATGCCGTGACCCTCTCGGGCCACAAGCTCGGCGGGCCGAAGGGCGTCGGGGCGATCGTGCTCGGGGAGGGGGCGGGCCTGGAGCCGGCCTTCATCCGCGGCGGCGGCCAGGAGGCGCGGCTGAGGGCCGGGACCGAGAACCTGCCGGGCATCGTCGGGTTCGGCCTCGCCGCCGAGCTGGCGCTCGCCGCGCTGCCGGAGGAAGCGGTCCGCCTCGCCGCCCTGCGCGACGGGATCGCCGCCGGGGTGCGGGCGCGGGCGCCCGAGGCGGTGGTGTTCGGTGAGGGCGCCGAGCGCCTGCCGAACACGCTGTGCTTCGCCGTGCCGGGACTCAAGGCCGAGACGGCGCTGATCGCCCTCGACCTCGACGGCGTGGCGGTATCGTCCGGGGCGGCCTGCGCCTCGGGCAAGGTGTCGCGCTCCGGCGTGCTCGCGGCGATGGGGGTCGAGTCCGCCCTGTCCGCGGGGGCGCTGCGCGTGAGTTTGGGGTGGAACAGCCGGCAAGGCGACGGGGAAAGGTTCCTCGCGGCCTTCGATCGGCTGGTTTCATCCCTATATAAGCGTCGGGAGCGGGCCGCGTGAGCGCGTGCCTCGCATCCGGCCGTGTCATCACCTCGCGGCCCTTGAAGCCGTAAGCGGTAGGAGACGGGTATGCCTGCAGTGCAGGAGACGGTCGATCGCGTTCGCGCCATCGATGTCGATCAGTACAAGTACGGTTTCGAGACCACGATCGAGATGGAGAAGTCCGAGAAGGGCATCTCCGAGGACGTGATCCGCTTCATCTCGGCCAAGAAGGACGAGCCGGAGTGGATGCTCGAATGGCGCCTCGACGCCTATCGCCGCTGGCTCACCATGAAGGAGCCGAACTGGGCACGGGTCGAGTACGACAAGATCAACTACGACGAGCTGTACTATTACGCCGCGCCGAAGCGCAAGGCGGCGCAGTCGCTCGACGAGATCGACCCCGAGATCCTGAAGACCTACGAGAAGCTCGGTATCCCGTTGCGCGAGGTCGAGGTGCTGGAGGGCATCGCCCCCGAGCGTCGCGTCGCCGTCGATGCGGTGTTCGATTCGGTCTCGGTCGCCACCACCTTCAAGGCCGAGCTCGCCAAGGCCGGCGTGATCTTCATGCCGATCTCGGAGGCCCTGCGCGAGCATCCCGAGCTGGTGCGCAAGTACCTCGGCTCGGTCGTGCCGGTCACCGACAACTACTTCGCGACGCTGAACTCGGCGGTCTTCTCCGACGGCTCGTTTGTCTACATCCCGCCGGGCGTGCGCTGCCCGATGGAGCTGTCGACCTATTTCCGCATCAACGAGCGTGACACCGGCCAGTTCGAGCGCACGCTGATCATCGCCGACAAGGGCTCGTACGTCTCGTACCTGGAGGGCTGCACCGCCCCGAAGCGCGACGACAACCAGCTCCACGCCGCGGTGGTCGAGCTCGTGGCGCTGGACGACGCCGAGATCAAGTACTCGACGGTCCAGAACTGGTACCCGGGCGACGCGGAAGGCCGCGGCGGCATCTACAACTTCGTGACCAAGCGCGGCGATTGCCGCGGCGCGAACTCGAAGATCTCATGGACGCAGGTCGAGACCGGCTCGGCGATCACCTGGAAGTACCCGTCCTGCATCCTGCGCGGCGACAATTCCCGCGGCGAGTTCTACTCGATCGCGGTGTCGAACGGCATGCAGCAGGTCGATTCCGGCACCAAGATGATCCATCTCGGCAAGAACACGACGAGCCGGATCATCTCGAAGGGCATCTCGGCCGGCCGGTCGCAGAACACCTACCGGGGCCTCGTCTCGGCGCACAAGAAGGCGAAGGGCGCGCGCAACTTCACCAACTGCGACTCGCTGCTGATCGGCGACCAGTGCGGCGCGCACACCGTGCCGTACATCGAGTCGAAGAACGCCTCGGCGGTGTTCGAGCACGAGGCCACCACCTCGAAGATCTCCGAGGACCAGAAGTTCTACTGCCTGCAGCGCGGCCTCTCCGAGGAGGAGGCGACCGCGCTCATCGTCAACGGCTTCGTCCGCGACGTGCTGCAGCAGCTGCCGATGGAGTTCGCCGTCGAGGCCCAGAAGCTGATCTCGATCAGCCTGGAAGGCTCGGTGGGCTGATCGCCCCTTCACGGTTCCCGGCGATGCGCCGGGAACCGCCCCACGCCCGATACCGCCCATCACGGACGCGGCGCCGCACGCTCGGCCCGCGCTCCCGTCAGGACTATTCTACCATGCTGGAAATCAAGAACCTGGTCGTCAACATCGAGGACAAGCGCATCCTCAACGGCCTGAGCCTGACCGTCAACGACGGCGAGGTCGCCGCCATCATGGGGCCGAACGGCTCCGGCAAGTCGACCCTGTCCTACGTCATCGCCGGCAAGGAGGACTACGAGGTCCTCGACGGCGAGATCCTGCTCGACGGCGAGAACATCCTGGAGATGGAGGCGGATGCCCGCGCGGCGGCCGGCATCTTCCTGGCCTTCCAGTACCCGCTGGAGATCCCCGGCGTCGGCACGATGACCTTCCTCAAGGCGGCGATGAACGCCCAGCGCAAGACCCGCGGCGAGGACGAGCTGACCACGCCCGACTTCATGCGCCAGGTCTTCGCGGCCGCCGACAAGCTCGAGATCAACCGCGAGATGCTCAAGCGCGCCCTCAACGTCGGATTCTCCGGCGGCGAGAAGAAGCGCATGGAGATCCTGCAGATGGCGCTGCTCTCGCCGCGCTTCTGCGTCCTCGACGAGACCGATTCCGGCCTCGACATCGACGCCCTGCGCATCGTCTCGGAGGGCGTGAACGCGCTGCGCGCCCAGAACCGCAGCTTCCTGGTCATCACCCACTACCAGCGGCTCCTCAACCACATCGTGCCCGACACCGTGCACGTCATGGCGCAGGGCCGCGTGGTGAAGTCCGGCGGCAAGGAGCTCGCCCTCGAGCTCGAGGCCTCGGGCTACGCCGAGTACCGGGCGAACGAGGCCGCGTGACCATGGCCGACGTCACCACCCTCCGCACCGCCGCCGAGACCGGGCTGTCGAAGCTCTTCGAGGTCCAGCGGCTCAAGCTCCCCGGCGCCGCCATCGCCCGCGAGGAGGCCTTTCGCTACTTCGAGGCGGCGGGCCTGCCGCATCGCCGCGTCGAGGCGTTCAAGTACACCGACCTGCGCGCGGCCGTGCGCGAGGCCGCCCCGCCGGCCGAGGCGCCCGAGCCTGAGACCGCCCGCAACGCCGTCAAGGCGGCCCGGGGCTTTGCCGGGATCGAGGCCGCGCGCCTGACCTTCGTCAACGGCCACCTGGTCCCGGCGCTCTCCGACCTCTCGGGCCTGCCCGAGGGCCTGGAGGTGGTCACCTTCGCCAACGCCATGGCCGAGGGCCACCCGCTCCTCGACCATCTCGCCCCGGTCGAGCAGACCCGCGAGAACCCGATCTACCAGCTCAACGCCGCCTTCATGGCGGACGGGGCGGTGATCCGGGTCGAGGCCGGCGCCAAGGTCGAGCGCGCCCTGCACCTGCGCTTCGTCGGCACCGGGTCGTCGCCGTTCTCGACCGCGACCCGCGTGCTCGTCGTCGCCGGCGAGGACTCGGAGGTGACGATCCTCGAGAGCCACGAGGGCCCGGACGGGATCGCCTACCAGCCCAACGATGTCCTCGACGTCGTGATCGCCGACCGCGCCCGCGTGCTGCACAGCCGCCTCAACATCGAGGGCGACGCGGCCATCGCGCTCTCGACCGTGTCGGCCCGCCTCGGCGCCGGCTCGCACATCGAGACCGTCAACGTGGTGACCGGTGCGGTGCTGTCGCGCCACCAGCTCTACCTGCACTTCGCGGGCGACGACGCGACCGCCACCGTCAACGGCGCCGCGATGATCCGCGACGGCCAGCTCGCCGACTCGACCCTGCTCGCCGACCATGCCGCCGTCGGCGGGATCAGCCGCGAGCAGTTCAAGACGGTGATCGACGGCGATGCCACCGGCGTGTTCCAGGGCAAGATCATCGTCCGCCAGGTCGCCCAGAAGACCGACGGCAAGATGAAGTCCGACTGCCTTCTCCTCACCGACGAGGGGCAGATGATGAACAAGCCGGAGCTGGAAATCTTCGCCGACGACGTGGCCTGCGGCCACGGTGCCACCTGCGGCGCGCCGGACGACGAGCTCCTGTTCTACCTGATGGCCCGCGGCCTGCCGCGGGCCCAGGCCGAGAGCCTGCTGGTCCAGGCCTTCCTCGGCGAGGCGATCGAGGCGGTGTCCCACGAGGGCGCCCGCGCCGCGATGATCGCCGAGACCGAGGCCTGGCTCGCTCGCCGCGGCTGACGACGACGGGGCCGGCCCGAGCGGGCCGGCCCGACCCCGTACGCACGAGAGCCCGACATGAACGCACCCGTCCTGCAGACCCCCTACGACGTCGAGGCGATCCGGGCGCAATTCCCGATCCTGTCGCAGCAGGTCTACGGCAAGCCGCTGGTCTATCTCGACAACGCCGCGTCGGCCCAGAAGCCGCGGGCGGTGATCGACGCGATGTCGGGCGCGATGGAGACGGCCTACGCCAACGTGCATCGCGGCCTGCACTTCATGGCGAACGCGGCGACGGACGGTTTCGAGGGCGCGCGCGAGACGACGCGCCAGTTCCTGAACGCCCGCTCCACCGACGAGATCATCTTCACCCGCAACGCCACCGAGGCCTACAATCTCGTGGCGAGCAGCATGGGCTGGGCCGGCCTGATCGGCGAGGGTGACGAGATCATCCTGTCGATCATGGAGCACCATTCCAACATCGTGCCCTGGCACTTCCTGCGCGAGCGCCGCGGCGCCGTGCTGAAGTTCGCCCCCGTCGACGACGAGGGCAATTTCCTGGTCGAGGAATACGAGAAGCTCTTCACGCCCCGCACCAAGATGGTGGCGATCACCCAGATGTCGAACGTGCTCGGCACGGTGACGCCGGCGGAGGAGATCGTCCGCATCGCCCACGCCCACGGCGTGCCGGTGCTGCTCGACGGCGCCCAGAGCGCGGTCCACCAGGCGGTCGACGTCCAGGCCCTCGACTGCGACTTCTTCGTCTTCACCGGCCACAAGGTCTACGGGCCGACCGGCATCGGCGTGCTCTACGGCAAGAAGGAGTGGCTGGAGCGCCTGCCCCCCTACCAGGGCGGCGGCGAGATGATCGAGATCGTCGAGGAGGAGCGCGTCACCTACAACGCGCCGCCGCACCGCTTCGAGGCCGGCACCCCGGCGATCATCGAGGCGATCGGGCTCGGCGCGGCGCTCGAATTCATGATGAGCCTCGGACGCGAGCGCATCGCCGCCCACGAGGCGCACCTGCTCGCCTACGCACAGGAACGCCTGCGCGGCATGAACAGCCTGCGGATCATCGGCACGGCGAAGACCAAGGGCGCGGTGATCGCCTTCGAGATGAAGGGGGCGCACGCCCACGACGTCGCGACCGTGATCGACCGCCAGGGCGTCGCGGTCCGCGCCGGCACCCACTGCGCCATGCCGCTGCTGAAGCGGTTCGGCGCCACTTCCACCTGTCGCGCCTCGTTCGGCCTGTATAATACGACGGCGGAGATCGACGCCCTCGTCTCGGCCCTGACCCGGGCCGAACGGATGTTCGCGTGAGGACCCCATGACCGATACCCCCGCCGCGACCGGCGCGACGACCCCGCCGCTGAACGCGCAAGTGACCGCTTCCGCGATCCCGCCGGAGGAGATGGACCGCCTGACCGACGGCATCGTGGCGGCGCTGAAATCCGTCTACGATCCGGAGATCCCGGCCGACATCTACGAGCTCGGCCTGATCTACCGGGTCGACATTGCCGACGACCGCAACGTCGCCATCGACATGACGCTCACCGCCCCGGGCTGCCCGGTGGCCGGCGAGATGCCGGGCTGGGTCGAGAACGCCGTCTCGGCGGTGCCGGGCATCGCCGGCTGCAGCGTCACGATGGTGTTCGATCCGCCGTGGGACCAGAGCCGGATGTCGGACGAGGCCCGCATCGCGCTGGACATGTGGTGAGCGGGTTCAGCGCATCGCGTCGGTGATGCGGGGCGGGAAGGCGAGGCCGTCGTAGATTTCGGCGAGCGCCAGCTCGGCCCCGATCTCCGGCAGGGCGATCACGGCGTCCAGCCCTTCGAGCAGTTCCGGCCGCCAGCCCTCCGCCTCGCGGCGGTAGAGCAGGGCGACCGGGGCCACGGTCTCGAGGAGGAGGATGTATCGCAGGCTCGGATGCCGCTTGTACTCCTCCAGCTTCACGGTCCGGTCGACGGTGGTCGTGGACGGGGAGGCGACCTCGACGACGAGGCGCGGCTCGCGGGCCTCGTGCGTGTCGTAGACCATCTCGCCGCACTCGACCGTGACGTCGGGCCGCCGGATCGTGGTGAGGCTGGTGCGCAGCGAGACATCGTCCGTCGTCGGCCGGCAGCGGGAGCCGCGGAGCTGATTGCCCAAAGCGATGATGACGTTCACCGTCACGCGGTCGTGCTGGACGCTCGCCCCGGTCATCATCCGGTGCTTCGGGATCGGAACGCCATCCACGAGCTCGAACGGCTCGTCCTGGCCCTCCTGCCAGCGGAAGAATTCCTCCGGCGTCATCCGCCGCCGTGCCGCTTCCGCCATGGCCGCCTCCGTGCAATCCCATCCTAGCACGTCCCGCCGGTGGACCATCGGCAACGGGATGCTTATCTTCCGAGACGTAACTTCACGCCTCAACCGCCCGGGCCTTGAACCCGGCCGCCGGAGAGAGTTTTGACCATGGCACCGAGCTTCAAGGTGATGTCGCTGACGGACGCCGCCGCCGCGCGGATCAAGGGCATCATGGCCGACGCGGAGCGCCCGATCGCGGGCCTGCGCGTCGGCGTCAAGAACGGCGGCTGCGCCGGGATGAGCTACACGATGGAATACGCCGAGGAGCGCAAGGCCGGCGAGGACATGATCGAGGACAAGGGCGTGCGCGTCTTCATCGACCCGAAGGCGGTGCTGTTCCTGCTCGGTACGCAGATGGATTTCCAGACCACGAAGCTGTCGTCGCAGTTCGTGTTCAACAATCCCAACCAGACCTCGGCCTGCGGCTGCGGCGAGTCGGTGGCGATCACCCCGGCCGATCCCAACGCGCTCACCGCCGCCCACGCCTGAGGGCAGCGTTCTCCCGGGCGGCCGCCGCCGTGCGGCCCGCCTTGGACCGAATTCAGGCGACGTCGTGCATCGTATCGGCAGGGACGCCGTCGTCGACGACGCGATTGCGGCCCGAGCGCTTGGCGGTGAACATGCAGTGGTCGGCCCGTTCCAGGAGCGACACCGCGGTGTCGCCGCGGCGATAGATCGCCACGCCGACCGAGATCGTGATGCGGCCCAGGCTCTCGCCGGTCGAGCGCTTGACCAGCTCGCGGCCCATCACGCTGGTGCGGACCTTCTCGGCCACCTCGCGGGCGCTCGCCCGGTCGCAATCAGGCAGGATAATCCCGAATTCCTCGCCGCCGAACCGCGCGATCGTGGTGCGGGTCTCGACGCTCTCGCGCATCGTCATCGCCACCAGGCGCAGCACCTGATCGCCGGTCAGGTGGCCGTAGAGGTCGTTGAAGCGCTTGAAGTGGTCGATGTCGAGGACGACGAGGCAGAGCGGCTGTCCCTGCACCGCCGAATGGTCGACTGCCTTGTGCAGCATCTCCTCGAAGTGCTTGCGGTTGCCGATGCCGGTGAGGGGATCGGTCAGGGATTCGACCCGCACCGCTTCGAGGGTCTCGCGCAGGGTCTCGATCTCGTTGCGGCTCTCGCGCATCCGCGCCTCGAGGGTGCGGTTGTTGGCCGCCACGTCCCGGGTGGTCACGACGAGCGACGAGATGATCTCGCGCACCCGGGCGCGGTTAACCGCCGGTGCGGCGAGATCCTGGCTGAAGGCCTGGAGCGAGGCGCCGTAGCGCGCCGTCGAGCCGAGCGCGGTGTCGAGCATCTCCATGATCTGCTCGATCTCGGCCAGCACGCCGTTGCTCGCCCGCTCGGTCTCGCTCGAGAGCCGGCGGCCGTCGAGATAGGTCTCGAACAGCTGGTCGACGGCGTTGTCGCTCAGCGCGCCATGCTCGGCGGTGATGCGCTTGACGGTTTCGGTCAGTTGCGGGTTGAGGCCGGCGACATAGGTGTACCAGACGGCGTAGCTGCGGGGCGTCGCCGACGAGCGATACGCCTTCATCAGCTCCATCGCCCGCTGACCGAACAAGAAGCTCCGATCGAGGTCGGCGCTGCTCAGGTCAGGCATCGAACGTCTCCGCGCTGAGCGCCGGCTTCGTGCCGCCGCCTTCCGGAGACCATTACGGTCGTTCCGTGGAGAAGCAGTTAAAGCCGGCGCCCCTAAAGCGCCGGCAGACGAGAAAATCCGGAGACTACTCGGAATCCGGACGCTTCTTCAGCACAACCGGCCGTAGCAGGAAGGCCGGGACATGATCGCCCAGGCCGACCGCGGCGTCCGGCATCGCGTCGTCGTCGCGGTTGCGCCCGCGGTCGTTGCGGCGGGCGGGCGGGCGCTCGTCGCGGGGACGACGCTCTTCCTGAAACGGACGCTCTTCCCGGGGAGCACGCTCCTCGCGGGGAAGACGGTCCTGCCGGGGACGACGCTCCGGCCCGCGGGCCTCCTGCGGGCGGCGCTCCTCGGCGGCGGGCCGGGCCTCGGCGGCCTGAGCCTCGCCGGTGCCGCGGGTGGGCTCCTCGGTGCGGGGGCTGCGGGCGCGGCGCCGGCGCGTCTCGTCGCGGCGGCCGCCTTCCTCGCGGCGCCCCTCGTCCTTTCGGCCCTCGTCGCGGCGGCCGCGGCCGCCCCGCCGGCGGCGATCGTCCGCCTCGCCGGGCTCCTCGTCGGGAAGGCTGGCGAGGTCACCCTCGGCCCACGCGATCGGCTGGCCGATCAGGGTCTCGATCGCGGACAGCGACTTCTCGTCGCCGCGGCCGACCAGGGTGAAGGCGGCGCCCGCCCGGCCGGCCCGGCCTGTGCGGCCGATCCGGTGGACGTAGTCCTCGGCGTGGTGCGGGATGTCGAAGTTGAAGACGTGGCTCACCGCCGGGATGTCGAGGCCGCGGGCGGCCACGTCGCTGGCCACCAGCAGCGGCACCTCGCCGGAGCGGAAGGCGTCGAGCGCCGCCATGCGGGCGCGCTGGTCCATGTCGCCGTGGAGAGCCGCGACGTTGAAGCCATGGTTCGACAACGACTTTTGCAGCTGCGCGACGTCGCGCTTGCGGTTGCAGAAGATGATGCCGTTGTTGAGTTCCTCGGCCGCACGGATCAGCTTGCGCAGCGTCTTGCGCTTCTGGTGTCCCTCGGCGCCCGTCGCCACGAGGCGCTGGGTGATGGTGGTGGCGGTGGAGGCCGGGCGCGCCACCTCGACCCGCACGGGGTTGTGCAGGAAGTCGTCGGCGAGGCGCTGGATCTCCGGCGGCATGGTCGCCGAGAAGAACAGCGTCTGGCGGGTGAACGGCACCATCTTCACGATGCGCTCGATGTCGGGGATGAACCCCATGTCAAGCATCCGGTCGGCCTCGTCGATGACGAGGAGCTCGACGCCGGTGAGAAGCAGCTTGCCGCGCTCGAAGTGGTCGAGGAGCCGCCCGGGCGTGGCGATCAGCACGTCGACGCCGCGGGTGATCTTCATGTCCTGGTCGGCGAACGAGACGCCGCCGATCAGGAGAGCGACGTTGAGCTTGTGGTTGGTGCCGTAGCGCTCGAAGTTCTCGACGACCTGCGCGGCGAGTTCGCGCGTCGGCTCGAGGACCAGCGTCCGCGGCATCCGGGCGCGGGCCCGGCCCTGCTCGAGCATGGTGAGCATCGGCAGCGTGAAGGCCGCCGTCTTGCCGGTGCCGGTCTGGGCAACGCCCAGCACGTCGCGCCGCGCCAGAACGTGCGGAATGGCTTGGGCTTGGATCGGGGTCGGCGTGGTGTAGCCCGCGGCCTCGACGGCCTGCTGGACCTTCTCGCTTAAACCCAGTTCGGCGAATGACATCCTGAGGAGAACCGTTGCGCGCGGGCCGATCGGGCCGGCGCGGAGAAACCGTCGCGGCAACGGCCGGGAGGCAAAGTCGTTTCGCAGCCAGTCCCGCGCCGGTGATCCGAGGCGGGACGTTCACGCCATTGCTCCGTCGCGTCGGGCACGCGACCGCCCGCAGGACACGCCCGATGCGCGGGCATTTGTCAAGTGCTGGCCGTGATTTGTCCGGTGACGGCGACGACCCGGTGCCGGGCCGCCGGGGGCGATCGCGGCGGCGCCCCCGCGCGGGAGACGGCGGGCCCCGGCGACACCGGCCGGCTCGGCGCCTCGGGCCGTGGGGAATCCCGCGATCACCGGTGGGTCGAGGACGGCGCCGGGCGGCGTTCTCCGGGTGCGGCCGGGCGGGGAGGTGCGGCCGGACACATCTTCCGCACAGGTCCGATGGACATCGCCCGGGGTGCGGCCGCGGCGCCATGGTTAATGACAAGTCACCGTCGCGGCTCGATTTTTCCCGCTCCGAGTGGTCCGCGATTCACGCTTCGTTGACGGGTGGCGGGGTAAACCCTGGCCTCGTTGCAGGAATGCGACAGACCGGGTGACCGACCGGGGATAGAAGCGCGCCGGCTCTCGCCAATCAGGACCAGTCAGACAATGAAGAAGATCCTCCTCGCCTCCGTGGCCCTCGTCGGCCTGTCCGCCGCTGCCTCGGCCGCCGACCTGCCGCGTCGCGTTGCCCCGCCGCCGGTCTTCACCCCGGTGCCGGTCTTCACCTGGACGGGCTTCTACGCCGGTTTCAACGCCGGTTACGGCTTCAACACCGCTGACACCCGCGCCCCGACCG
>NZ_JACWCT010000164.1 GCF_016613415.1 Methylobacterium ajmalii
GGCGCCCACCGGGCTGCTGGCCCTGGCGACCGCCGCCGGGACGCTGGCCGCGCGGGCCCGAGCCGGGCTGGCGCCGGTCGCGCTCGGCCTCGGCCACGGCCTGGGCGGCCTCCTCGCGGCTCGGGGGCACGAAGCCCTCGGGGATCGCCATCACCGGCACCTTCTGGCGGGTCAGGCGCTCGATGTCGCGCAGGTAGGCCTTCTCCTCGTCGTTGCAGAACGAGATCGCCAGACCGTCCTTGCCGGCGCGCGCGGTGCGGCCGATGCGGTGAACATAGGCCTCCGGCACGTTCGGCAGGTCGAAGTTGACGACGTGGGACACGCCGTCGACGTCGATGCCGCGGGCGGCGATGTCGGTCGCCACCAGCACCCGGCAGGTGCCGGCGCGGAAGGCGGCGAGCGCCCGCTCGCGCTGCGGCTGCGACTTGTTGCCGTGGATCGCCGCCGAGCCGATGCCGTCGCGCTCGAGGCCCCGCACCACGCGGTCGGCACCGTGCTTGGTGCGGGTGAAGACCAGCACCCGGTCGATCGACTGGTCGCGCAGGATGGTGGCGAGCAGCGACTGCTTCGAGCCGGTCGGCACGAAGACGACCTTCTGGTCGACCCGCTCGGCGGTGGTGGCGACCGGGGTCACCGCGACCTGGACCGGGTTCTTCAGATACTGGTCGGCGAGGCCGGCGATGTTCTTCGGCATGGTGGCCGAGAAGAACAGGCTCTGGCGCTGGGCCGGCAGGAGCTTCACGATCCGCTTGAGGGCGTGGATGAAGCCGAGGTCGAGCATCTGGTCGGCCTCGTCGAGGACGAGGAACTCGACGCCGTCGAGGGTCAGCGAGCGGCGGTCGATCAGGTCGAGGAGCCGGCCCGGGGTGGCGACCAGCACGTCGACGCCGTTCGCCAGCACCCGCTCCTGGCGGCCGATGGTGACGCCGCCGAACACCACCGTGGTGGTGAGCTTCAGGAACTGGCCGTATTCCTTGAAGCTGTCGGCGATCTGGCTGGCGAGCTCACGGGTGGGCGCGAGCACCAGCACGCGGCAGCTGCGGCGCGGCGCGGGCTTCGACGGGCTCTCGCTGGCGAGACGGTGCAGGATCGGCAGCGCGAAGGAGGCGGTCTTGCCAGTGCCAGTCTGCGCGATGCCGCACAGGTCCTTGCCTTGCATCGCCGGCGGGATCGCCTGGGCCTGGATCGGGGTCGGCGTGACGTAACCGGCCTGGGCGAGCGCCTTCAGGATCGGCGCCGCGAGGCCGAAATCGGTGAACTGGGTCAAGGGAATCTTCTTGAATTTTGGCAGCGGGATCGCCGCAAGGCGCGCGCAACGCACGGCCTTCATCGCGATCCGATGTCAGGAGACCGCCCGCGTGATGGAGCGATCCAAGGGACGAGCGATTAAGAGAGGGCCGGGCCTGCCGCGCAGGTGCCGCGGCGAAATCCGTCACGCAGCCCTCTCGAGCGGGCCACGATCGGCCGCTGACGCTGCAATCCGCCATATGGCGTTGTGCGGGTGCGAAGTCAATCGCCGGGCGCGGTGCAGCATGGGACGGCCTCCCCTGCACCCGGCGCGCGGCTTGCGCCCCGGCCCCCTGGGATCGATGCTGCGGCCGGGCATCCGCCGGGTGCGCCAGCCCGGAGCCCATTCGTGACGCCTCGTCATCCCGCACTCGCCCGCGCCGAGGCCTTCGCGCAGAGCTACGGCCTGCGCCGGCCGCTGCTGCTCGCGCCGATGGCCGGGGCCTGCCCGCCGGCGCTCTCGGTGGCGGTGATGCGGGCGGGCGGGCTCGGAGCCTGCGGGGCGCTGCTGATGCAGCCCGCCGCGATCCTGGCCTGGGCCGAGGCGGTGCGGGCGGCCGGCCCGTTCCAGATCAACCTGTGGATCCCCGATCCCGCCCCCGTCCGCGACCCCGGGCACGAGGCGCGCCTGCGGACATTCCTGGGCGGCTTCGGTCCCGCCGTGGCGCCGAAGGCGGGCGACGCGACGCCGCCGGACTTCTTCGCCCAGTGCGAGGCGGTGATCGAAGCCCGGCCCCGGATCGTCTCCTCCATCATGGGGCTCTACCCGCCGGATATCGTCGCGCGGTTCAAGGCGAGCGGCATCGCCTGGTGGGCCACCGTCACGACGGTGGCGGAGGCGCTGGCCGCCGAGGCGGCCGGCGCCGACGCGGTGGTGGCGCAGGGCGCCGAGGCCGGCGGACACCGCGGCAGCTTCGATCCGGCGAAGGCCGAACTGGCCGCAATCGGCCTGATGGCGCTGCTGCCGGCGGTGGTCGACGCTGTGCGGATTCCGGTGATCGCCACCGGCGGCATCGCCGATGCCCGTGGGGCGGCGGCGGCCCTGCTGCTCGGCGCCAGCGCCGTGCAGGCCGGCACCGGATTCCTGCGCTGCCCCGAGGCCGGGATTTCCGCCCCTTGGGCCGACGCTCTCGGCCGGGCCCGTCCCGAGGATACGCGGCTGACGCGCGCCTTCAGCGGCCGCGCCGGCCGCAGCCTCGCGACCGAGTACGTCGCGGCCGCCGCGGCGCCGGATGCCCCGGCGCCCGCCCCCTACCCCGTCCAGCGCGGTCTGACGCAGGCGATGCGCGAGGCGGCGGCGAAGACGGGCGACCTTGCCCGCATGCAGGCCTGGGCCGGGCAGGCGGCGGGGCTGGCGCAAGCGGTGTCGGCGGGCGAGGTGTTGGGCGGAATCTGGAGAGGGGTGGAGGAGACGTTGGGCTGAGTCTCACTCCTCCGCCGCCAGCGGCTTCGCTACGTCCTCCAGCGATTTCCGCTCCGCCGCCACCCCCCAGATCCCCGCCACGATCCCGGCCGCGATCATCAGCACCGAGGCCAGCAGGTAGCCGCCGAAGATGGCGTTGCGCGAGTGCCCCTCGATCAGCACCCCGAACAGGGCCGGTCCCACCGCCCCGACCGAGGTGCCGACCGCGTAGAACAGCGCGATGGCGAGCGCCCGGATCTCGAGCGGAAACACCTCGCTCACCGTGAGATAGGCCGAGCTCGCCGCCGCCGAGGCGAAGAAGAACACCGCCATCCAGCACACGGTCAGGGTCGTCGCGGTGACGATCTCCTGCTGGAACGCCCACCCGCTCAACGCCAGCAGCACCCCCGACATCCCGTAGGTCGCGGCGATCATGGGTTTGCGGCCGAGCGTGTCGAACAGCCGTCCGAGCAGCACCGGACCGAAGAAGTTGCCGGCGGCGAAGGGCAGGATGTACCAGCCGACCCCGTCCGCCGGCACCTTGTAGAAGTCGATCAGGATCAGCGCGTAGGTGAAGAAGATCGCGTTGTAGAAGAACGCCTGCGCCGACATCAGCGCGAGGCCGACCCAGGCCCGCTGCCGGTAGGCCTTGAGGGCGGCAAGCACCTCGGCGAGCGGCGTGTGGCTGCGCTGGCGCAGCCGCGCCTTCGGGAACGGGCCTTCGGTGAGGGTGTGGCCCTCGGCGCGGAAGCGCGCCTCGATCCCGGCGACCAGGGCCTCGGCCTCCTCGTGCCGGCCGTGGGTCATCAGCCAGCGCGGGCTCTCGGGGATCCAGGTGCGCAGAAAGAGGATCACGAGCCCGAGGAAGGCGCCGAGCCCGAAGGCGACGCGCCAGCCCGTATCCGGTCCGAACAGGGCGGGATCGAGCACGACGAGCGAGGTGCCGGCCCCGAGCACCGCGCCGAGCCAGAAGCTGCCGTTGATGACGAGATCGGTCCAGCCCCGGGCCCGGGCCGGGATCAGCTCCTGGATGGTCGAGTTGATCGCCGTGTACTCGCCGCCGATGCCCGCGCCGGTGAGGAAGCGGAAGAGGCAGAAGCTCCACAGGTTCCAGGACAGGCCGGTGGCGGCGGTGGCCGCGAGGTAGACCGCCAGCGTGATGAAGAAGAGCTTTTTCCGCCCGAGCCGGTCGGTGAGCCAGCCGAAGCCGACGGCGCCGAGCACCGCGCCGGCGAGGTAGCTCGAGGTCGCGAGCCCGATCTCGGCGTTGGAGAACTGGAGCGTCGGGCTCGCCTTGAGCGCGCCGGCGAGCGCGCCCGCCAGCGTCACCTCGAGCCCGTCGAGCACCCAGGTGATGCCGAGCGCCAGCACCACCAGCGTGTGGAACCGGCCCCAGGGCAGCCGGTCGAGCCGGGCCGAGACGTCGGTCTCGATCACGCCGCCGACGGCGGGGCGGGTGGCGGTGGGGTGCGTCATCGGGGCCCTTCGCTCTGACCGTGCCGGAACGGAGATGGCCCCCGAGGCCGCCAGGGGAACCCGAAACCGATCAGAAACCTCTGCGGCCCGCCCGAAAGCCCGCTCTACGCCTTGGCCTGCTCCTTCACGCCGACCGACTTGAACACCCCAGTCGAGGTCGCGACCACCCGCCCGGCCTCGTCGCGGATCTCGGCGTCGCAGAACAGGATCGACTGGCCGGCCCGCGCCACCCGGCCCTCCGCCAGCAGCACGCCGTGGCCGGGGGACAGGAAGCGGGTCTGCATGTCGAGGGTCACCACCGGCCGGCCGGCGGTGAGGCGCGCCACCGTGCCCATGGCGATGTCGAGCAGCGTGCAGAGGATGCCGCCATGGGCGATGCCGAGGTTGTTGCCGTGCTGCGGCCCGAGCGCCAGGCGCAGGCGGGTGCGCCCCTCCACCACCTCCAGGGCCTCGATGCCGCAGTGCCGCGCGAACGGGATCGTCGCCCCGTAGATGGTGCCGTCGTCCGTGCCGTGCTCCGCCTCGTCCATCATCCGCTCCCGCTTGCTCCAGGCCCGTATGGGCAGAGTTCGCCGGGCTGGCAATTCGGGCCGGCATTTCGGCCTGCCGCCGTCCGAAGTCGGTCTGGCGGCGCCGGGGGGCGGTGCTAAGAGTGGGGGCATGAGCGCTTCTCCCCCCTCCTCCTTCGTCCGTACCCGCTGGTGGTGGGTGCGCCACGCCCCCGTCCGGGGCGACGGCGGCCGCATCTACGGCGGCGCCGACATCGCCTGCGATTGCAGCGATGCCCACGTCTTCTCCGCCCTCGCCCCGGTCCTGCCCCGCGGCGCGGTCTGGGTCGCGAGCCATCTCGGCCGCACCCGGCAGACCGCCGAGGCGTTGTGGCAGGCGGGCGACTTCACGGTGGACGGCAGCGGCCCGCGGCTCACCGCGCTTCCGGCCCTGGCCGAGCAGAACCTCGGCGCCTGGCAGGGCCAGGACCGGGTGCGGTTCTTCGCCGACCGCCAGCCCCTCGCGGCGAGCTACTGGTTCGCCCCCGCCGAGGAATGCCCGCCCGGCGGCGAAAGCTTCTCGGACCTCTCCGCCCGGGTCGGCGGCGCCATCGCCGAGCTCACCGCCGAGCATAGCGGGCGCGACATCGTGGCGGTGGCCCATGGCGGCACGATCCGGGCCGCGATCGCGCTCGCCCTGAACCTGCCGCCCCAGGGTGGTCTCGCCTTCGCGATCGAGAACTGCTCGCTCACCCTCCTCGACCATTACGACGGCCCGGACGGCGCCGGTTGGCGCGTCGGGATGGTCAACGCCCAGCCCTGGCTCGGATCGGCGGAAGGGACCGGACCGGCGGCGTGAGGCGCCGCCATACCGATTTTCCCGGGCCGACCCGCTCGGCTCGCAGTTGACAACCGGGGGCGCTTGTCCGGACCATGCACCCGGGCGCCCTCGACGGCGTACCGCACGAACGAACGTCTTCGACGAAGGACGGACCGGGTGAGGACAACGCTTCTGGCGGCGACGCTCGTCGCCGCGATGCCGATCAATGCTCTGCAGAGCATGGCTTGGCAGGGGGTGGCGCGTGCGCAGACGGCGCCGGCTCCAAAAGTCTCCCAGCAGATCTCCGACGGGGTGGTGCGCCTCGGCTTCCTGCTCGACATGTCGGGGCCCTATGCCGACGTGACCGGGCCCGGCAGCGCGGCCGCCGCCCGCATGGCGGTGGAGGATTTCGGCGCCACGGTGCTGGGCGCTCCCGTCGAGGTCGTGGTCGCCGACCACCAGAACAAGCCCGACATCGCGGCGACCACCGCCCGGGCCTGGTTCGACACCGGCGGGGTCGACGCGATTCTCGACGTGGCGGCCTCCGCCACCGCGCTCGCCGCCGCCGACATCGCCAGGGCCAAGAACAAGGTGATTGTGTTCAACGGCCCCGGCGCGGTGCGGCTCACCAACGAGGCGTGCTCGCCGGTCTCGGTGCACTGGGCCTACGACACCTACGCGCTGGCGAATTCCACCGCGCAGGCCACCGTCAAGGCCGGCGGCGATTCCTGGTTCTTTGTCACCGCCGACTACGCCTTCGGCCAGGATCTCGAGCGCGACGCGAGCGCGGTGGTGAAGGCCCAGGGCGGCACCGTGCGCGGCTCCGTGCGGGTGCCGCTCAACACGGCCGACTTCTCGTCCTTCCTGCTCCAGGCGCAGGGCTCCGGCGCCAAGGTGGTGGGGCTCGCCAATGCGGGGGCCGACACCACCAATGCGATCAAGCAGGCGGCGGAGTTCGGCCTGACGCAAGGCGGCCAGAAGCTCGCCGGGCTCCTCGTCTACATCAGCGACGTCCACAGCCTCGGCCTCAAGGCGACGCAGGGGATGCTGCTCACGGAAGGCTTCTACTGGGACCTCGACGACGAGACCCGGGCGTGGTCGAAGCGTTATTTCGAGCGGGTCGGCAAGATGCCGAACATGTCCCAGGCCGGCGTCTACTCGACGGTGATGCACTACCTGAAGGCGGTGCGGAAGGCCGGCACCGACGAGACCGGGCCAGTGATGCAGGCGATGCGCGACACGCCGGTCGACGACTTCTACGCCCGCGGCGGCCGCATCCGCGAGGACGGCCGCATGGTCCACGACATGTACCTGTTCGAGGTCAAGAAGCCCGAAGAATCGAAGGGGCCGTGGGACCTCTACAGGCTGGTCGCGACCGTGCCGGGCGACAAGGCGTTCCAGCCGCTCGCGGCCTCGCGCTGCCCGCTGGTGAAGAAGTGACGGCGGACGCGCGCCGCGGACCGGCGCGCCGTCCTGTTGCCCCTGAAGGGAGGTCCCGACCATGACCCTGCGCTGGCGCCGCCGGCCGGAGGGCTCGACCTGGGGCGATTTCGGTCCCGACGACGAGCTCGGCCGGCTCAACCTCCTGACCCCCGAGAAGGTGCGCCAGGGCGCCGCCGAGGTGCGCGAAGGCCTGACCTTCTGCCTCAGCCTGCCCCTCGACCATCCGGGCGGCAACGTGCTCAACCCCCGGCGCCACCCGCCGCAGATCCGCCCGACCGTGCGGGCGAGCGGCCGCCCCAACATGAACTTCCCGGTCTGCGAGGAGGTGCCCGACGCCACCGACGTGATCAGCGACGACCTCGCGGTGCTCCACCTGCAATATTCGACGCAGTGGGACAGCCTCGCCCATGTCGGCTCGCTGTTCGACGCCGAGGGCGACGGCACCCCGCGACCGGTCTACTACAACGGCTTCCGGGCCGGGACCGACATCACCGGCCCCGCCACGCCGGAGGAGGCCGGCGCCCCCTCCCGTGCCCGGGCGCTCGGCATCGAGCGGCTGGCCGAGCGCGGCATGCAGGGCCGCGGCGTGATGATCGACCTTCATGCCCATCTCGGCGAGGCCCGGGTGGCGGTGGGCTACGAGCAGCTTCGCCGCATCCTCGATGCCGACGGGGTGACGGTCGAGCCGGGCGACATGGTCTGCCTGCATACCGGCTTCGCCGAGCGGCTGCTCGGCATGAACCGCAACCCGGACCCGGCGATCGTCCACGACCTCTGCGCCGGCCTCGACGGGCGCGACCGCAAGCTCCTCAACTGGATCACCGATTCGGGTCTCGCCGCCCTCATCGCCGACAACTACGCGGTCGAGGTCCATCCGGCGATGCCGGCGGAGGGGTGCTGCGCCACCCTCCCCCTGCACGAGCACTGCCTGTTCCGCCTCGGGGTCAATCTCGGCGAATTGTGGCACTTGACCCCGCTGGCGAACTGGCTGCGGGCCAACGGGCGCCACCGCTTCCTCCTGACGGCGCCGCCCCTGCGGCTGCCCGGCGCGGTCGGCTCGCCGACGACGCCGATCGCCACCGTGTGAGCCCGATCATGACCGCGCCGCTCTTCACCCCCGTCTCCCTCCGCGACGTCGCCCTGCGCAACCGCGTCGTGATCCCGCCGATGTGCCAGTACTCGGCGGCCGGCGGGATGGCGGGCGACTATCACCTCGTCCATTACGGCCGCCTCGCCCTCGGGGGCGCCGGGCTGGTGATCCTGGAGGCGACCGCGGTGGTGCCGGAAGGCCGCATCACCCACGGCGATCTCGGGATCTGGTCGGACGCGCACGGCGCCGCGCTCGCCCGGATCGCGGCCTTCCTCAAGGCCCAGGGTGCGGCCGCCGGGGTGCAGCTGGCGCATGCCGGCCGCAAGGCCAGCATGCAGCGGCCCTGGGAAGGCAACGGCCCGCTCTCGGCCGAGGAGATCGCCCGCGGCGAGGCGCCCTGGCCGATCGTGGCACCGAGCGCGGTCCCCCTCGACGAGGGCTGGCTGATGCCGGCCGAGCTCTCGGGCGACGACCTCGACGCCCTGACCGAAGCCTTCGTCGCGGCGGCCCGGCGGGCCGAGGCGGCGGGGTTCGACGTGATCGAGCTCCATGCCGCCCACGGCTACCTGCTGCACACCTTCCTGTCGCCGCTGACCAACCGGCGCGAGGACGCGTTCGGGGGCGACCGGACCGGGCGGATGCGGTTTCCCCTGCGCGTCGCCCGGGCGCTGCGGGAGGCCTGGCCTGCGGGCAAGCCGCTCTTCGTGCGGGTCTCGGCGGTCGACGGGCTCGAGGGCGGCCTCACCCTGGACGACACGCTGGCCTTCGCGGGCGAGTTGCGGGCGCTCGGCGTCGACGTGCTCGACTGCTCGTCGGGCGGGCTCGCGGGCTCCGCCACCGCCGCACGGATCCGACGCGACTACGGCTTCCAGGTCGGCTTCGCCGAGGCGGTGAAGCGGGAGACGGGGCTGTCCACCATGGCGGTCGGCCTGATCGTCGATCCGCGCCAGGCCGACGCCATCGTGGCCGAGGGCCGCGCCGACCTCGTGGCGGTCGGCCGCGAGGCGCTGGCCGACCCGAACTGGGCGGTCCGGGCGAGCCGGGTCCTCGACGGGACGCAGGAGCCCGGCTTCGAGGCGTGGCCGCAGCAGGCCGGCTGGTGGCTGGAGCGGCGGGAGAAGGACATCGCCCGGCTGGGACCGTGGCGGGCGTGAGCCTCGGCACCCCGGCTCCTCCCATCCACACCCTCGTCCTGAGGTGTCGGCCCATTAAACATGGACCGAACCTCGACGGAGGGCGCCAGATGTCGGCGCGCTTCCTGGAGCCCTCCTTCGAGGCTCCTCTCACGTCTGCGATCGGCGAACGCCGGAACCTCAGGATGAGGATGCGGGTGGGACGAGCCGGCAGCCGCGGATGAACGCCGGTCGCGGACGGCTCGACGCAACGACAATCCAACGAAACGGGAGGACATCATGAGCGAGATCGCGGTCGTCGGCGCCGGACTGATGGGGCACGGCATCGCCCTGGTGCTGGCCCTGGGCGGGCACCGGGTGCGGTTGACGGACAGCCGGCCCGAGACCCTGGAGCAGGTGCCGGGCCTGATCGCCTCGGCCCTCGACACCCTGCGGGAGGCCGGCGCGGTGTCCGCCGACTGGACGCCTGAGCGGGCGGCGCAGGCCATCCGGCTCGAACCGGACCTCGCCGCGACCGTGGCGGGGGCGAGCCTCGTCATCGAGGCGATCACCGAGAACCCGGAGGCCAAGCGCACCCTGTTCGCCGAGCTCGACCGGCTGTGCGCGCCCGAGACCCGGATCGCCAGCAACACCAGCTACCTCGACGTCTTCCCGCTGATTCCGGAGGCCCGGCAGGCGCGGGCGCTCGTGATGCACTGGTACACCCCGCCCTACATCGTCGACCTCGTCGACGTGGTGCCGGGCCCGCGGACCGATCCGGCGGTGATCGAGGAGGCGCGCCAGCTGGTGCTCGGCCTCGGCCAGGTGCCGATCGTGCTCAAGCGCTTCATCCCGGGCTACGTCGCCAACCGGATCCAGTCGGCGATCTCGGCCGAGGTCTACCACCTGCTCGACGAGGGCGTGGCGTCCGCCCGCGAGATCGACGACGCGATCATCCACGGCCTGGCGCTGCGCATCCCGATCCTCGGCCACCTCGCCAAGGCGGACTTCACCGGCATCGAGCTGCTGCGCCACGCGCTCGCCAATGCGAGCTACAGCCCGCCTCCGGCCCGCACCCGCTCGGAGGCGGTCGACGATCTCGTCGCGCAGGGGCGCACCGGCGTGATGGCGGGAAAAGGCTTCTTCGACTGGGGCGGACGCGACCCGGCCGAGCTGTTCCGCGACCGCGACCGGCGCCTGCTCGCGCTGAAGCGGGCCATGAAGGATGTCGGCCGGATGGAAGGCGAGTGAACCGGTCGACCGGAGCCGCCGCGGCGCTATAACGGGTAGCCCTGAGGTGGAGCGAAGCGGCGGCCCATGTTCGAGTTCCCGGTCCTGTTCGGCGACATCGGTGGCACCAACGCGCGCTTCGCCGTGCAGGAGACGCCCGGGGCCGAGCCGGTGGTGCTCGCCCACGAGAAGACCGCCGCCTATCCCGATCCGAGCGCGGCGATCCGGGCGGCGCTCGCGAAGAGCGACGTCGCCCCGCCCCGCTCGGCGATCCTGGCCGTGGCCGCCCGGGTCGACGGGCCGTCGGTCCACCTCACCAATGCCCACTGGGTGATCGAGGGCGAGCGGATCGGCCGCGATTTCGGCCTGAAGAGCTGCCGGGTCGTCAACGACTACGTCCCGGTGGCGGCCGGCGCCGCCGCCCTCGACCCGGCCGGGCGCGACAGCTCGATCCTCGAGCAGATCGGCCCGACGCTGTGCCCCGACGGGGGCGCGCGCCTCGTCCTCGGCCCCGGGACCGGGTTCGGTGCCGCCGCGCTCGTACCCTACGGCAAGCAGCTCGCCATCGTCTCGACCGAGGCCGGGCACATCGATTTCGGGCCGAGCGACGCCGACGAGGCCGCGTTCTGGCCGAACCTCGCCCGGATCGAGGGACGGATCACCGTCGAGTCTCTGCTCTCCGGACCCGGGCTGACCCGGCTGCATGCCGGCCTCGGCGGCGGCGAGGCCGATCCGAAGGACATCACCGAGCGGGGCATGTCGGGCGAGGACCCGGCGGCGCGGCGCACCCTGCAGGTGTTTTCCAAGCTGCTCGGGCGGCTCTGCGGCGACCTCGCCCTCACCTTCCTGGCCACCGGCGGGGTCTATATCGGCGGCGGCATCGTGCCCCGCATCCTCGACGTCCTGAACGACGGCACGTTCCGCCGCGCCTTCGAGCACAAGCCGCCCTTCTCCGACCGCATGACGCAGATCCCGACCTGCGTCATCACCATCGCTGACCCGGCGCTCACCGGTCTCGCGGCGCTCGCCTGCCAGCCCGACCGGTTCGCCTATGACGGGCAGCACTGGGTGGCGTGAGCGGGGCCGCTCAGTACCCGTTCCACAAGCCCGGCGTCGCCAGCTCCACGAGGTGGCCGTCGGGATCGCGGAAGTAGAGGCTGGTGCCGCCCCGCGGCCAGGTGGTGCGGCCCTCGATCGCGATGCCGTGCACCCCGAGGTGCCGCTCCCAGGCGTCGAGCGCGTCGGCCGGGATCGACAGGGCGAGATGGAGCGGGCCCGCCCCGTCATGCGGCGGGATGGTGCCGCCGGGGGTCGCGACCGGGCGGAGCGAGCCGCCGCGGGGAAACAGCAGCAGGACGCCGCGCCCGGCGACGTCGTAGGCCCGCATCCGGTGGTCCTCGTACAGGCACGGCAGGCCCATCGGCCCGCCCCAGAACGCGGCCGCCCGCGCGAGGTCGTCGACGTAGAGGACCGTCTCGAGGATCCCGGCGATCGGCGGCATGGCTGGCACCTCACGTCGGACCAACGCCCGGACGGCCCCTGCGGTTACGCCGCCGCGGCCGGGTTGACCGCGTCCTCGGCGAGCTCCGACAGCAACTCGTCGGTATTCTCCTCCTCGATCAGCGTCTCCCTGATCAGCTCCTCCGCCTCGCCGAATTCCAGCTGGCGCGCCCAGGCGAGCAGCGTCCCGTAGCGGGCGATCTCGTAATGCTCGACCGCCTGCGCGGCGGCGATCAGCCCGGCGTCGAGGGCCTCCCCGCCGGCGAAGTCCCGCATCACCTCCTCGCCCTCGGCGAGGATCCCCTGGATCGCCTGGCAGGTGACGCCCTCGGGCTTCTCGCCGACGATCCGAAACACCTGGTCGAGGCGCTTCACCTGCTCGCGGGTCTCCTCCAGGTGGACGCCGAAGGCCCCGCGCAGGGCGTCGGAGCGAGCGGCCTGGGCCATCTTCGGCAAAGCCTTCAGGATCGCGTTCTCGGCAAAGTAGGTGTCCTTGAGCTGGTGCAGGAAGAGCGCCCGAAGGGTCTTGTCGTCGGCCATGCGTATGCTCCCGTGGGGTACTAAAGTGCCCCCGGCAACGCCCCGTCGTCCGGCTTCGTTCCGGCACGCGAGGGCCTCGCCGTCGGCCCTGGCGGGCACTCGAAGAAAGAATCCAGGAGCTTTCATGCCGGCTGGAGGATCCCTCCAAGGTCAGCCCGTCTTCGACGGGTCGAAAGCCGGTTCAACGAATCCAATACGTTGATGGATGATCTTATCTCCAACACGCAACCTCATCCTGAGGTGTCGGTCGATTAAAATCGACTGACCTCGAAGGAGACCTCCAGCAGGCAGCGTGATCCTTGGAGCCCTCCTTCGAGTTCAGTCCATCTCTATGGACTGACACCTCAGGATGAGGTCGAGGGTTGGACAAGGGCTCTTGCTGTAATCAGGCAGACGTCGATGGTCCTATACCTCGAGATTAAGTGTCTCTCACAAAACTCCCGATCACCGCCTCGGCTTGCTGTGGCAGCGACATTGCGGCGGGAGTTTTGTGAGGTGTATTAAGTTGTCGATGGGATGAAAAGTGCTCGCGAGAGAAGGCGCACTTGTCGAACAGGCCATGCGAGACGACACTTCTATAAGTCCGGTAGCTGGCCCATGACATCACAAAAAAGGCCCAACCTCGTCGACTACCGCGAGGTCGGGCCTGACAATTTACCGCCCTAAGGTGCGTACTCAGCGCACCGCGATGATCTCGATCTCATGCTCGGCGAGCGTGACGGTATCGCCGGCCTGCTTGCCGGTGAGCGCGCGGGCGAGCGGCGCCACGTAGGCGATGCTGCCTTTGGCCGGATCGGCCTCGTCCTCGCCGACGATGCGGAAGGTCTGCTCGTCGTCGTCGTCGCGGGCGATGGTGACGGTCGATCCGAAATGCACGGTGTCGCCGGGAGGCTGCTCGACCACCTGGGCCGAGTTGCGCCGGGCGGTCCAGTAGCGCAGGTCGCGGTTCACCCGCGCCATGTTCGCCTTGTCATCGGGCGACAGGCCGGCATGCTCGGTGTGCAGCCGGTCGAGCTCCGCGTCGATGAAGGCGAGGCCCTCCGGCGTGACGAAGTTGGGGTGCGGGGAGACGGGACGGTCGGGGAGGTCCTCGAAGGCTTCCCCGCCCTCCTTCTCGCGAACGAAGGCGATGCTCATGAAACGGGCAATGCGCGAGGCCACGCCAAGGTTCCGTCTCCCGGCACGGTCAGGCGATCGTCACCACCACCCGCCCGCGGGTGCGCCCGGCCAGGATCTCGGGGCCGCGCGCGATCACCTCGGCGAGCGGCACCGTGGTGGTCATCGCCGAGAGGGCGGCGGGGTCGAGGTCGCGGGCGAGGCGAGCCCAGGCCTCGCGGCGCAAGGGGAGCGGCGCCATCACGCTCTCGATGCCGTAGAGCGCGACGCCGCGCAGGATGAAGGGCGCGACGGAGGTCGGCAGATCCATGCCGCCGGCGAGGCCGCAGGCGGCGACGGCGCCGCCGTAGCGGGTCATCGCCAGGGCGTTGGCGAGCGTCGTCGCGCCGACCGCGTCGATCGCGGCGGCCCAGCGCTCCTTGCCGAGCGGCTTGCCCGGGGCGCTCAGCTCGGCGCGGTCGATGATCTCGGCCGCGCCGAGGCCGCGCAGGTACTCCGCTTCCTCGGCGGCACGCCCGGTCGAGGCGATGACGTGCCAGCCGGCGCGGGCCAGCAGCGACACCGCCACCGAGCCGACGCCGCCGGCCGCCCCGGTCACCAGGGCCGGACCGGATCGAGGCGTGAGTCCGTGGCGCTCCAGCGCCAGCATGGCGAGCATCGCGGTGTAGCCGGCGGTGCCGATCGCCATCGCCTGCTCGGGGGTGAGGCTGGCCGGCAGCGCTACCAGCCAGTCGCCCTTGACGCGGGACTTCTCCGCGTAGGCGCCGAGATGGGTCTCGCCGGTGCCCCAGCCGTTGAGCACCACGGCGTCGCCGGGCTTCCAGTCCGGATGGGAGGAGGCCTCGACCACGCCGGCGAAGTCGATGCCGGGAATCATCGGCCAGCGCCGCACGACCGGCGCCTTGCCGGTGAGCGCCAGCCCGTCCTTGTAGTTGAGGGTGGAGTGGGTGACCCGGACGGTGACGTCGCCGTCCATCAGATCGGCCTCGTCGAAGTCCTTGAGCGCGACGCGCTGGCCGCCCTCGCCCTTCTCGATCACCACCGCCTTGAAGGTACCCACGCCGTCGCCTCCCTGTCCGCGCGCGGCCTTCGTGCCGCGTCGCCGACCCGGGTTGTGGGGCGCGAGCCCCCCGGCGGCAAGGTGACGACGGCCCGGGTCGGACCCGGGCCGGGGGGCGGCAAGGGAGCGGCCCGGGTCCGGCCCGGGCCGCGCATCGGCTCAGTAGCCGTCGTAGATGCTGCCGCCGCCGAAGACGAGGCCGGTGCCGGCGCCGACCGCCGCGGCACCGAGCCCGATCCCGGCCCCCGCGAGGCCGAGGCCCGCACCGACGAGGCCGCCCGCGGCCGGGCCGGCCCCGTAGCCACCGCCGTAGCCGCCGCCATTGGCCGGCACCCAGCCCGAGCGGCCGGGCTCGACCAGGACGCGGCGCTGGTAGGAGGCGTAGGCCGGCGGGATCACCTGCGGCACCACCTGGGCCGGGCGCACCAGCACCCGGCGGGTCTGGGTCGCGTAGCGCGGCGGGATCGTGACCCAGCAGCCGACGGTCTGGCCGTAGGCGTCGACCGAGGTCTGCCAGACGCGGCGGGCCGGGGCCACCAGCACCTGCTCGGACACGGTGTCGTAGACCGGCGGCACGACGTGGGTCACCGTGCGCGGCGGGCGCACCATCACCTGCTCGGACACCGTGCCGTAGACTGGCGGCGTCGAGACCTGGCGGTAGCAATCGGTGGTGCAGCCGTAGCCGCCGGCGAGCGCCGGGGCGGCGGAGACGAGGCCGGCCGCGAGCGCGGTCGCGGCGATGGCACGGGTGACCGGAGCGGTCATGGTCGGAGATCCTCGGGGGTCGCGGGGAATGACGCCGGCGCAACACTCGCCAGCGCCACGCTTGTCCGGCAGTGAAGCCGGGGCGACGCCCGCCAGGCAAGCCGAAACCCCCAAGAGGGTAAAATTGCCCTCGGGATTTATTACGTATTTCGGCGAATTGCGGAGGGTTTCGCGCAAGGCTGAGAGTCGATCGACTCCACGGGTGCCGGAACCCCCGAATCCTGCGCGATCTCTATACTTGTGGTAAACCACGTAGGCCGCTTCGCCGGTGGACGGGCGGAACCTTCGGGCCGAACGGGGAACTGCGAAGGGGCCGGAGAGGCGGTCGCGCGGCCGGCACCGCTTCCGTCGGGCATCAGCTCGGCGCCACGACCACGTGCCCGACGGTCGCTCAAGACGGCCGGTACACGGCGTCGTAGGGGTGATGTGGTTTCCGCGCGATCTGTTCGACTAACCGTAGACGCATCCCCCCTCTCCCATACGGGGAACGAACCGCTCCGCGTTTCCCGGAGGCTCCGGCTTCTGAGAGGGGGAGCCATGACGAAGCGAACAGCCCGGCTTTTTCCCCGAGGTGCGCGACCTCAAGGGCGAGCACGGCTCGCAATGGTCGGCGATCCAGTCGATTGCGGCCAAGATCGGCTGCTCGGGCGAGACGCTACGGAACCGGGTGCGCCAGTTCGAACGCGATCAAGGCGTGCGACCCGGGCAGACGACGGACGAGCGCGAGCGGATCAAGGCGCTCGAACGTGAGAACCGTGAGCTGCGCCGAGCCAACGAGATCCTGCGCAAGGCGAGCGCGTATTTCGCTTTTGCCGAGCTCGACCGCCGGTCGCGGCCTTGATCGGCTTCATCGACGATCATCGGGAGGTCTACGGGGTCGTCCTTCGAGAGCCTCAGGATGAGGCCGACCTGCAGGGTCCTGCCGATCGCCGATAAGTCCAGCGGCAGGCCGAGCGCCGTCAGGGCCGCGGATGGAGCGCAGGGCTCGCTTGCTGCCCGCGTCTCCTTGAGGATCCGAACCGTCGCGTCGACCACACAGATCGCGGTCTCTTCCAGGGAGACGTCGAGGCCGGCAAAGTGCGTCATGGCCGCTCCTTCCCGATGCCGTGGCGATCGAACCTCGATCGCGATCTCACGTCTCGATAGGAGGAGCAGCCTTCAGCGGACCCGCAACGTCTCGCCAACTACCCAATCTGTTCGACTTGCATCGATACATTCGCGAGGGGATTTTCCATCCCGCCAGCAACCTCATCCTGAGGCGTTGGAGGCAAGATCATCCTGCGACCTATCGCGTGTGTCAAACAGGCTCCGAGCGATAAGGAAATTGTTGCGCAGACTGCAAGTGCCCTTCCATGTCAACCCATCCTCGCCGGGCCGAAACCTCGGGATCAAGTCCGGACCGGGACGTGGACTATTTTTCCAGGAACCGGCGCGCGAGACGAGTTTTTCCTCGACGTCACACCACGCCGGGCGCCACCGCGGCCGAATCCGGCGGCACCGCCCGCGGGCGGCGATTCTCGTCGATCGCCACGAAGGTGAACAGCGCCTGCGTGACCTTGATCGTCTCCTCGCTCTCCCGGGCGCGGCGCCAGGCCTCGATCTGGATGCGGATCGAGGAGCGGCCGACCGAGACGATGTGAGCGTAGAGGCTGACCTCGTCGCCGACGACCACCGGCTGCAGGAAGGTCATGCCCTCGACCGCGATGGTGGCGCAGCGCCCCCGGGCGCGCCGCGCCGCGACGTTGCCGGCGGCGAGGTCCATCTGCGCCATGAGCCAGCCGCCGAAGATGTCGCCGGCCGGGTTGGTGTCGGCCGGCATCGCGATGGTGCGGATCACCGGGGGGCCCCAGGCGGCGAGCGGAGCGGACGGGTCGTCGGTCATCGGAGTGGGCCAGCGCGATTCGGGACGGGACGGCGCACCCTAGCCCGTTCCTCGCCCAAGGTAAGCAGCGAGCCGGCGTTTCGTCACGCCGCCGCGAACAATCCTCGCGCCCGCTCGACGAGCTGCGCCGCGGCGTGCGCCGGATAGGGCTCGCGGGTGCCGTGGCCCCAGACCGGGCCGGGCCAGGCCGGATCGGAGCGGAAGCGCCCGACGACGTGGACGTGGAGCTGCGCCACCACGTTGCCGAGCGCCCCGACATTCACCTTGTCGGGCTGGGCGAGCGCCTGCATCACCCCGACCGTCAGGCGCGTCTCCTCCATCAGCCGGGCGGCGTCCTGCGGCGAGAGGTCGGTCAGCTCGGAGGCGCCGGGGAGCCGGGGCACCAGGACGAACCAGGGGAAGCGCTTGTCGTTCAGGAGCAGCACGCTCGACAGGGCGAGGTCGCCGAGCGCGATGGTGTCGGCGGAGAGCCGCGGGTCGAGGGCGAAATCGGTCATCGGGGTCCGTCAATGCGCCATCAGCACCGGCATGGTGGCGTGGGCGAGGATGTGGCTGGTGGCGCCGCCGAAGATCATCTGGCGCAGGCGGCTCTGGGTGTAGGCGCCCTTGACCAGGAGGTCGCAGCCGATCGCCTCGGCTTCGGTGAGGAAGACCTCGCCGACGGCGCGGCGGCCGGCCGCGAGGGTGCGCCCCTGCGCCGACAGGCCTTCGCGGTTGAGGGCGGCGGCCATCTCCTCGGCGCTCGGGCCGGGTACCATGCCGGCATCGACCCCCAGCACCTCGATCCGCGAGGCGGCGCGCAGGAACGGCGCCGCGAAGGCGACCGTGCGGGCGGTCTCGGTCGAGCCGTTCCAGGCGATCATCACGGTCTCGCCGATGCTGGCGGGCGTCGTCGGCGGGGCGATGATCAGCGGGCGCCCGCTCTCGAACAGGACCGCCTCCAGGGTGGTCATCCGGGGCGTGCCCTCCCCGCTCCCGGGCCGGCCGACGATCGTGGCGTTGAACAGCCGGGCGTGCTGGGCCAGGAAGCCGTCGCCGGGAGGCGCGTCGGGGCGCCAGCGGTAGCGCGGGCCCGTGCGGCCGGCATCCGCGCTGTCGCGGGATACGCCGTGGCGGTCCATCGCCGCGGTGAACAGGCCGCCGCAATCGCGGGCCTCGACGAGGTCGGTCTCCTCGTCGCGCACCCAGGTCATGCCGCCGACCATGTCGACGGGGACGTACTCGGCCAGCGCCGGGCGCAGGCCGAACCCCTCGATGCTGGCGTCGAACCGGCGGGCGGTGAGCACGGCGGTGTCGAGCACCGAATCGAGCAGGGTGTGGCGGGCGACCGGAACGAGAAGCGTCTTCATGGCGGCGCACTCACCTCTGGAGCCTCGGCAGGGACTTCGGCACGATGGCCGCGATAGCATCACGGCGGCCTCCGCCCTGTCCAGGGGGCAGGACGGCTCCTCCACGGCGGAGCGTCAGGATCGTGCCGAGGCCTCCATCGCGCCGCGGCGGCGCGGCTCCGCCTCCCCGGCCTCCTCCGGCGGCGCGTCGTCCTCCGGCGGGTCGTCACCCTCCGGGGGGTTGGACTGGCTGCAGGCGGCGCCCGCCCCGTCCTGGCCGCCGGGGGCGCAGGTCTCCTCGAGCCACAGGGCCATCATCAGGGCGAGGCCGGCCGGCACGGCGAGCGCCAGGAACGCCCAGGTCCAGCCGAGATGCAACGCGAGCAGGCCCCCGACCCAGCCCGAGAGGGCGCCGCCCACCCCCTGCACCGCCGCGACGGTGCCGAGCGCGGTCTGGGTGCGGCCCGAGCCCCAGGTCAGGTCGGCCACCACCACCGGCACCGCGACGCCGATGACGCCCGAGGCGACGCCGTCGAGCACCTCGGCGAGGATCAGCCAGTACGGGTCGGACAGGAAGGCCGAGAGGAGCGCGCGGGCCGGCAGCACCGCGCAGGCGACGAGGAGGAGCTGGCGCCGGCCGCGCCGGTCGGCGAGAGAGCCGGCAAAGAGCGCCACCGGGATCATCACGGCCTGCGCGACGATGACGTAGCGGGCGGTCCAGCCGGTGCCGTCCTCACCCGCCGCGACGAGCTTCTGGCCGACGAGGCTCAGCATCGAGCCGTTGGCGAGGTTGAACAGGGCGAGCGCCGCCGAGAGGATCAGGAGCCGGCGGTCCGACAGGACCTTCAGGATGCCGGAGCGCTCCGGCTTGTCGTCCGGGTCGTCCTCCTTCCAGCCGACGGCGCGGCGGCCGTTATAGGCCTGCTTCGGCGTCGTCAGGGCCGCCACGATGGCGCAGGCGGAGAGCCCGCCGAGGATCCAGAAGGCGATGCTCGGGCCCATGTACGGCGTGCCGAAGCTGATCGCCAACGCCGCCCCCAGGATGCCGACGTGGTTCCAGGCCTGGTTGCGGCCCTGCTGCTTGGGGAAGGCCTGCTTGCCGACCATGCCGAGCGTCAGCGCCGTCACCGCCGGCACCACCAGGGTGCCGCCGACCGCGGCGACGAACTGGGCGGCGAGCACCGTCATGAACGCCCGGGCCGGCAGGAGCAGCAGGGTCCCGAGGAGAATCGCCGCGCAGGCGGCCGCGATCAGCATCCGGGGCCGGCCGAGCCGGTCGACCAGGGCGCCGAGCGGCCCGCTCAGGCCCAGGGTGGCGAAGCCCACGATGGTGGTGACGAGGCCGACCTCGCTCGGGCCCCACTTCGCGGCCTGCGCCAGCCAGGTGCCGAGGAAGGGGCCGAGCCCGCCCTGGATGTCGCCCACGAAGACGTTGATCAGGGCGAGGTGGGTGGTGGGGTTCATCAACGCGGAAGCGCTCCGGCTTGCCCGTTCGGGCCGTCGTCCAAAAGTCCAGGCCCACACGGCCTACCGCACCTGAACGGGGAATGATCGTGCGGCGGCAACCACCCGGCCCCGCACCGCGGCGCCGTCGAACCGATCCGGGCGACGGCGCCGGGCGGAGCCCGGACGGGCGTCGGCGCCGACGCGCCCGACCCCTCGGCCCTCGGCATCGACCTGCCGAGGCGCGAGGCATCACGGGCTCGGCACCGCGAAGGCGGCGGCGAGGCGGGCGAGCATCGGGTCGGGGATGCCCATGGCGACGAGCTGGTCGTGAGTGTGGCGGACGTAGTCCGGGTTGGCGCCCGAGCGGCCGAGGCCCTGGCGCACCAGCCGCACCAGCTCGGCCTCCGGCAGGCGGCCGGCATATTGCGGGTGGCGGCGGTCGACGAGGTAGGTCACCGCCGCGATGCGGCGGCCGTCGTCGAGGGTGACCCCGAGCACCCGCTCGACGTAGACCGCGGTGACCTGCTCGCGCTCGCGCAGGTAGGCGAGCGTGGACGCCGCGTCCGGGCCCGCGACCCGGAACGCCATGCCGCGGCAGGAGCCGCCCCGGTCGAGCCCGAGCACCAGGCCCGGCCGCTCCGGCGTGCCGCGATGGACGTGCGAGAGGACGCAGAGCGAGCGGTGATAGCCGCGCAGGCGCCCCGGCCCGCTCTCGACGAAGGGAAAGCCCGGCCGCCACATCAGCGAGCCGTAGCCGAACACCCAGAGATCTGACGGCTCGCCCGCCTCCATCGCCCGCATCCTCCCCCCGGCACGACCGCCTCAGCGTGCCTCACCCGTTCGGTGTCACCCGCCGGTCTCACTTGCCGGGCGCGGCCGGTAGCAGCTACGGGAGCGCGGTTCAATCCGGGCGGTCCTTCAGGGCCGCCGCAGAACCGGGATCATGCCGATGGACAGGCCGACGCAAGCGGGGCCGACGACCGAGACGGGGCGGACGACCGGAGGACGCGGACCGGGCCTGCGCCTCGGCCTGTTCGCGCCGTTCGTGCTGCTCCTGCTCCTGGCGCTCGCCTGGAGCGCGGGGTGGTTCTGGCTGCGGGGCAAGGCCGAGGGCGAGATCGACCGATGGTTCGCCCGCGAGGCCCAGGCCGGGCGGCAATGGACCTGCGCCGACCGCTCGCTGACCGGCTTCCCGTTCCGGTTCGAGCTGCGCTGCGCCTCGCTCGGCTTCGCCCGCTCCGACGTGCGCTTCACCACCGGGCCGCTCGTCGCGGTGGCGCAGGTCTACCAGCCGCGCCACGTCATCCTGGAGGCGACCGGGCCGTTCAAGGTGCAGCAGGGCGGCCTTGATGCCGACGTGACCTGGACGAGCCTGGAGGCGAGCCTGCACGCCACGAGCGACGGCTTCCAGCGCGCCTCCGTGGTGGCGGACGGCCTGAAGGGCAGCGTCACCGGCGCCGACCCGTCGCCGATCGACTTCTCGACCCAGCATCTCGAGCTGCATGCCCGCCCGACCCCGGGCCGCTTCGAGACCGACGGTGCCGTCGACCTCAGCGCCCGGGTGAGGCAGGCCGCCGTGCCGATGCTCGACCCGGTGCTCGGCGGCACCGAGCCGGCGGACCTCGCGCTCGACGCCACCGTGACCCGGGCGGCGGGTTTCCGCACCCGCACCCTGGCGCAGGAGCTCGAGCGCTGGCGCGAGGCCGGCGGCACCGTCGAGATCACCAGCCTCGCCGCCGAGAAGGGCAGCCGGCGGCTGCGGGCGCAGGGCGTGCTCGCCCTCGACGAGCTGCACCGGCCCTCGGGCCAGCTCGACGTGCGCACCGCCGGGCTCGAGCAGGTGATCGCCCCGCTGATCAGCGAGCAGCTCGGCGCGCGCCTGGGCGGCGACGGCGCGGCGCTGATCGGCAACATCGTCGGCCAGTTCCTCGGCGGGCGCCGCAAGGAGCCGGCGCCGGGCCAGGGTGCCGGCGACCGGCCGGGCGAGCCGCCGCTCAAGGTGCTGCCGACCGTGCGGCTCGCCGGCGGGCGGGTGGTGGTCGGGCCGTTCGCGGTGCCGAACGTCCGGCTGCAGCCGCTGTACTGAGCCCGCCGAATTGACGCGGCGGGGCGGTTGCCGCCCCGCCCCGGCCGTCGTACCCCAGGGGGCATGAGCCAGACCGCGCGCTTCCAGAGCTTCGAGGACCCCAGCCACCGGGAGGGCGCGGCGCGGGTCGCGGCGCTCCGGGCGGCGATGGCGCAGAGGGGCGTCGCCGGCTTCGTCGTGCCGCGGGCCGACGAGCACCAGTCGGAATACGTGCCGGCCAATGCCGAGCGGCTGGCCTGGCTCACCGGATTCACCGGCTCGGCCGGCACGGCGATCGTGCTCGCCGACAAGGCCGCTCTGGTGGTCGACGGGCGCTACACGCTCCAGGCGGCCGAGCAGGTCGACACCGCGATCGTCACCCCGGTGCCGCTGGCCGAGACCAGCGTCGAGGCCTGGATCGAGGCCAACCTCCCGGCGGGCGGGGTGCTCGCCTACGATCCCTGGCTGCACACGCCGGACGGCCTCGCCCGGCTGGAGCGGGCCGCGCAGGCCGCGGGCGGACGCATCGAGGCGACGGCGCTCAACCTCGTCGACCTCGTCTGGATCGACCGCCCGGCCGCGCCCCGCGCCCCGGTGGTGCCCCATCCGGACCACCTCGCCGGCGAAGCGGCGGCAGCCAAGCTCGACCGCGTGCGCGCCGCCCTCGACAAGGCGCGGCTCGACGCGCTGGTCGTGTCGGACCCGCACAACCTCGCCTGGGCGTTCAACCTGCGCGGCGGCGACGTCTCCCACACTCCCCTGCCGCTCGGCTACGCGGTGATCCCACGGGACGGCCTGCCGCGCCTCTTTCTCGATGCCCGCAAGGTCACGGCCGAGGCGCTCGCCGCCCTCGACGGGCTGGCCGAGCGCCACGATCCCGAGGCGCTGACCGAGGCGCTCGACGCCCTCGGCGCGGGCAAGGCCCGGGTGCGCCTCGACGCGGCGACCGGCGCCGTGGCCCTGCGCCGGCGGATCGAGGCGGCGGGCGGCAGCGTCGATGTCGGGCCCGACCCGATCACCGCCATGAAGGCGGCGAAGAACGCCGCCGAGATCGCCGGCACCCGCGCCGCCCACCGGCGCGACGGCGCCGCGGTGACCCGCTTCCTCGCCTGGCTCGCCCGCGAGGCCCCGGGGGGCGCCGTCTCGGAGATCGACGCGGTGGTGCGGCTCGAGGCCTTTCGGGCCGAGACCGGCCTTCTGCGCGAGATCGCCTTCCCGACCATCTCGGGCTCGGGCCCGAACGGCGCCATCGTGCACTACCGGGTCTCGCGCGGCACCGACCGCCGGGTGCAGCCCGGCGAACTGTTCCTCATCGACTCGGGCGCACAATACGCCGACGGCACCACCGACATCACCCGCACGGTCGCGGTCGGCACCCCGAGCCCGGAGATGCGCGACCGCTTCACCCGGGTGCTCAAGGGCCACATCGCCATCGCCACCGCGGTGTTTCCCCGCGGCACCACGGGGGCGCAGATCGATTCCTTCGCCCGGCGCCCGCTCTGGGAGGCCGGCCTCGACTTCGATCACGGCACCGGCCACGGCGTCGGCGCCTTCCTGTCGGTGCACGAGGGGCCGCAGCGCATCGCCAAGACCGGCACGGTGGCGCTCCAGCCCGGGATGATCGTCTCGAACGAGCCCGGCTACTACAAGGTGCAGGCCTTCGGCATCCGCCTCGAGAACCTGGTTCTGGTCGAGGAGACGAGCCTGCCGGGTGCCGAGCGACCGATGCTCGGCTTCGAGACCCTGACGCTGGCGCCGTTCGACCGCGCGCTGGTGGCCCTGGAGCTGCTCACCCCGGCGGAGACGGCCTGGCTCGACGCCTACCACGCCCGGGTGCGCGCGGCCCTCGACGACCTCGTCGACCCGGAGACCCGGACGTGGCTGGCGGCGGCGACGCGGCCGCTCGCCGAAGCCTAATTCCGCTACGGCGCAACCTTCTAACCGTTAGCAGAGGGGCATTCTTCCCCTCAGTCATCCGAACTATATCGAAAGAATTCGAAGTCTCCTCGGAACCGCGCGGATTTGACGTCGATTGCGCGCGGCGGCCGCCGTACCGTTCCGCTGCTTCACAGGCAGGGGACGATCGGATGACGACGAGGATGATGGCGGCCGCCCTGGCGGTCGGGGCGGCGCTGCTCGGCACGGTGCCGGCGCGGGCCGAGGCGATGGATTGCGCCGCGGTGAGCGAGCGCCAGATCGAGGGCCTGTTCGACCGCTGGAACGCGTCGCTGGCGACCCTCGACCCGGCGAAGGTCACGGCGAACTACGCCCCCGACGCCGTGCTGCTGCCGACGGTCTCGAACGTGCCGCGCACCGACCGGGCGATGATCCAGGACTACTTCGTGCACTTCCTGGAGAAGCACCCGCAGGGCGTCATCAACACCCACACCATCCGCATCGGCTGCAACCTGGCGACCGATGTCGGCACCTACACCTTCCTGGTCGACGGCAAGAAGCCGGGCGAGCACGTCGTCGTGCCGGCCCGCTACAGCTTCGTCTACGTGCTCAGGGACGGCGAGTGGCTGATCGCCCACCACCATTCCTCGGCGATGCCCGAGCCGGTCATCGCCGTCACGGCGGCCGCCAAGGAGCATTGAGGCGGGGCCCGGCTCACTCCGCCGGCAGCCGCCCCTCCGCCTCGTCGGCCGGCGCCGCCCGGCGGCCGCGGCGCAGGGCGAGGACCGTCCGGGTCACGCCCGTCCCGAGCCGGTCCATGTAGAGATAGAGCACCGGCGTGATGAACAGGGTGAGGAGCTGGGAGACCAGCAACCCGCCCACCACCGCGACGCCCAGCGGCTGGCGCAATTCGGCGCTGGCGCCGTGCCCGATGGCGATCGGCAGGGTGCCCATCACGGCGGCGGCCGTCGTCATCATGATCGGCCGGAAGCGTAAGCCGCAGGCCTCGCGGATCGCCGCCGCCGGGCTCCAGCCCTTCTCGCGCTGGAGCACCAGGGCGACGTCGATCATCATGATGGCGTTCTTCTTCACGATGCCGATCAGCATGAGCACGCCGATGATCGCGATGACCGAGAGGTCCATCCCGTAGAGCTGGAGGGCCCCCAGCGCCCCGATCGCCGCCGCCGGCAGGCCGGTGAGGATGGTGAGCGGGTGGATGAAGCTCTCGTACAGGATGCCGAGCACGAGGTAGATCGTGATGACGGCCGCGGCCAGCAGCAGGCCCTGGTTGGCCAGCGCGTCCTGGAACACCTGGGCGGTGCCAGCGAACGTCGTCGTGATGGTGCCGGGTACCCCGAGCGAGTCCTTGATCTCGGCGATGCGGTTGACCGCCTGGCCGAGCGCCACGCCGGGGGCGAGGTCGAACGAGATCGTCACCGCCGGCAGGAGGCCGAGCTGGTTGATCGAGAGCGGGCCCGGCACCCGGGTGATGCCCGCCACCGCCGAGAGCGGGACGAGCTTGCCGTTGGTCGCGCGCAGGCGGATCTCGTCGAGGCGGTCGGCGGTCCAGTTCAGGCGCGGGTCGAATTCGGTGATGACCTGGTAGCTGTCGGCGGTGCCGTAGATGGTCGAGACCTGGCGGGTGCCGAAGCCGGTATAGAGGGTCTGGCGGATCTGGTCGGAGGTGATGCCGAGCGCCTGCGCCTTGTCGGTGTCAACCGTGACCTTGGCCTGGAGCGCGGCGTTCTGCAGGTCGCTGGTGACGCCCGCGAAGATGGCGCGGTCCTTCGCCAGGGCCTCGGTCAGCCGCTCGGACCAGCGCTCGAGCCCCGGCCGGTCGAGGCCCTGCACGACGTACTGATACTGGCTCTTCGACTGGCGCCCGCCGAGGCGCAGGTTCTGCACCGGCGTGATGAACGCGGTCAGGCCCGGCACCGCGGCAAGCTGCTGGCGCAGCTCCGCGATGGTCTTGGGCAGCGGCGGGCGCTGGTCGCGGTCCTTGAGCTCGACGAAGAACGAGCCCTGGTTGAGCGTGCCGGAGAACCCGTTCGAGCCGGCGCGACTCACGACGTGGGCCACCGCCGGATGGCGGGCGAGGATCACCTCGGCCTCGTGCTGGAGCGCGCTCATCGCGTCGAAGGACACGTCCTGGCCGGCCTCCGTCGCGATCTGGAGCTGGCCGATATCCTCGGACGGGAAGAAGCCCTTCGGGATGACGACGAACATCCAGGCGGTGAGCGCGACGGAGGCGAAAAACACCATCAGCACCGCGAAGGGCCAGCGCAGGCAGAGATCGACGCCGCGCTCGTACCAGGCCTGGATGCGGGCAAAGCCGCGCTCGAACAGGTTCTTCTTCTGGCCGTGCCCGGCGGCATCGGCCGGCAGGCGGGCGGCGAGCATCGGGGTGAGCGTCAGCGAGATCACCGCCGAGGCGATGATCGCGATCGTCACCACGATGGCGAACTCGTTGAAGATGCGCCCGACGACGCCGCCCATCAGCAGCACGGGGATGAACACCGCGACGAGCGAGATGGTGATCGACAGGATGGTGAAGCCGATCTCGCCCGCGCCCTTCAGCGCCGCCTCGAACGGCTTCATCCCCTCCTCGACGTGCCGGACGATGTTCTCCAGCATCACGATCGCGTCGTCGACGACGAGGCCGACCGCCAGGGTGAGGCCCAGCAGCGAGATGTTGTCGATCGAGTAGCCGAGAAGATACATCGCCCCGAAGGTGGCGATGATCGAGATCGGCACCGCCACCGAGGGGATCAGCGTCGCGGCGAGCCGGCCGAGGAAGAGGTAGATCACGGCCACGACGAGCACGATGGTCAGCACCAGCGTGAACTGGACGTCGTGCACCGCCTCGCGGATCGACACCGAGCGGTCGTTGACGACGTCGATGGTGCCGCTCGCGCCCAGCTGCTCCTGGAACTTCGGCAGCATCGCCCGGACACGGTCGACGACGTCGACCGTGTTGGCGTCCGGCTGGCGCTGAACGGCCAGCACCAGGGCGCGGGTGCCGTCCTTCCACGAGGCGATGCGGTTGTTCTCGACCGAATCGATGACGCGGGCGACCTCGCCGAGTCGCACCGGCCGGCCGTTGCGGACCGCCACGATCACGTCGCGGAACGCATCGGCGTTCATCAACTGGGTGTTGGTCTGGATGGTGAGATTCTGCCCTCTCCCCTCGACCACGCCGACCGGGGTCGAGGTGTTGGCGTTCTGGATACCCGCCTGCACCTCGTCGACGCCGATGCCGCGGGCCGCGAGCACGTTGGGATCGAGCTGGACCCGCACGGCGAATTTCTGGCTGCCGTAGACCAGCACCTGGCCCACGCCCGTGATGGTCGAGAGCGAGGGCGAGATCACCGTCTGGGCGAAGGCGTCGAGCGTCGGCAGCGGCGTCGTCTCGCTCGACAGAGCAAGCAGGATCACCGGCGCGTCGGCGGGGTTGAGCTTGCGGAAGCTCGGCGGGATGGTCAGCTCGATCGGCAGCCGGCGCAGGGTCCGGGTGATCGCCGCCTGCACGTCGGCGGCGGCCTGGTCGATGTTGCGCGACAGCTCGAACTCGACGGTGATCGAGGTGAAGCCCTGGTAGTTCGTCGCCGAGATCGTGGCGATCGACGGGATCGTGGAGAACTCCTTGATCAAGGGCGTCGCCACCGAGGCCGCCATCGATTCCGGCGAGGCGCCGGGGAGCTGCGCGGTGACCGAGATGGTCGGAAAGTCCACGGTCGGCAGGGCCGCGACCGGCAGGAAGCGGTAGGCGAACAGCCCCGACAGCGTCAGCGCGATCGACAGCAGGATCGTGGCGACGGGCCGGCGGATGAACGGGGCCGAGAGATTCATCGGGTCACTCGATCCGCGTGGGGGTGCCGGGAACGGACGCTTGGGCCTCGGCGGCGTCCTGCTGGCGCTCGCTGACGGGCAGGCCCGGGCGGACCCGGAACTGGCCCTCGACCACCACCCGCTCGCCGGGGCGCAGGCCCAGGCTCAGGGCGGCTCGGCCGTCGCGGGAGGTGATGACCTCGACGGTGCGGCGCTCCACGGTGCGGTCGGGCCGCACCACCCAGACGAAGCTGCCCTCCTGGCCCGGCTGCACCGCGGCCTGCGGCACCGTCACGGTGCCGGGCCGCGAGCCGAGATCGACCTCGACCCGCACGTACTGGCCGGGCCAGAGCCGGTCGTCCTCGTTGGGGAAGAAGGCCCAGGCGGTGACGGTGCCGGAGGCCTGGTCGACGCTCGAATCGACGAAGGAGAGCCGGCCCACCGCCAGCACCGCCTCGCCGCCGCTGGAGAAGACCCGGACCGGGGCGGTGCCGGGCCGCGCGAGCGCCGCGCGCAAGCCGTCGAGGTCGCGCTCGGGCAGCGAGAAGGTGGCGCGGAGCGGCCGCATCTGCGTGATGGTGACGAGGCCGGTGCCGGCCGATTCGTTGCCCTTCACGAGGTTGCCGGTGGTCACCAGGACCCGGCCGAGGCGGCCGGAGATCGGCGCGCGCACGACGGTGTAGTCGAGCCGGACCTTGTCGGCGTCGATCGCGGCCTGGGAGGCCGCGACGTTCGCCGCCGCCACCTTGGCCTCGGCGGAGGCGACGTCGAACTGCGCCTGCGAGGCGGAGGAGCGGGAGAGCAGTTCGCCGACGCGGCGCACGTCGTTCTGGGTGCGGACCTGGGTCGCCTGGTCGCGGGCGAGCGCCGCCTCGTCGCGGGCGATCTGGGCGCGGAGCTCGCGGTCGTCGAGGCGGTAGAGCACGTCGCCCGCCTTCACCACCTGGCCGTCGCGGGCGAGCTGCTCGGTGATGACGCCGTCGATGCGCGGGCGCACCACCACGCTCGCCATCGGCTCGATCCAGCCCACCGCCGAGCGGGTCAGGGCAAGGTCGGTGACGCCCGCCGCCACGGTGGTCACCAGGGGGGGCGAGGCGGCCGGGTTGGCGGGCCTCGCCGCCGGGGCCGGCGTCAGGGCAGCGAACGGCACTTGCGCGGGGACCGCGCCGGGCGGCCGCTCGGGCAGGTAGCGGGCGAGGTCGGGCGGCAGCGCCGTCCGGGCCGTGGTCCAGGCGGCGTGGGTGTCGCCGCCGTGGCGCTGCACGAGCCAGCCCGCCCCGGCCGCGACCAGCGCCAGGAGAAGGAGGACGAGGCGGATCATCGCGGGGCTCCTGTGGACGGCGCCGGCGCGCCGAGGCCGTGGAGGAAGAAGTCGGCGACCGCAGCGGAAGCCGGCGCGCGCCGGCCGGTGCCGTGCACCGCCATGCGGATGCCGCCGAGGATCATCAGCACCGCGAGCTCGACGTCCGGGACGGCGAGCTCGCCGGCCTCGACGCCCGCCCGCAACAGGTCGGCGAGCGCGCCGCGCAGGCCGTCGAACCCCTCGCGCAGGACGCGCCGGCTGCGCTCGCCGAACTCGGCGCCCCGCCCCTCGATCGCGGTCAGCGCCGGCGACAGGGCACCGACCCGCTCCAGCACCAGCGCGACGGCGGCGCGCAGGCGGGCCGGCGCGTCGACCGCCCGGATCGCCCCGATCGCCTCGCGCAGATCGGCCAGCGTCCAGGCGAGGCCGGCGATGAACAGGGCCTCCTTGGTCGAGAAGTAGCGGTAGAGCGTGGGCTTCGCGACGCCGGCGGCGGCCGCCACCGCATCCATGTGCACGGCAGCGTAGGGCAGGCCCGAGAAAAGCCCCATCCCGGCTTCGAGGATGCGGCGGCGGCGCGCGGGATCGAGCGGGCGCGCGGCGGCGGCGTGCGCGATGTGCGGGCGATCGGCGTGGCGTGCGGCGTCGCTCATGAAGCCCTAACTGAACTGATGGGTTCAGTTAGCGGGGTGGGGCGCCGCGCTGGCAAGCGCAGGTTTCCGCGACATAATAGCACGATAAGAAAGCGCTGCCACCGGGCGTGCCCCTGCATCCAGGCGGATCGGGCCGCGGAGTGGAGACGGGGCGGGCCCCGCGCACCGTCCAATCCGGATCGATCACGCGCGCGCCTCATCCCGCCCCAACGTCAGTCAGCGGCGGCGGCGCGTGATCCAAAATGCAGTCGAGTGGGCCGGACAGGACATGGCGACACTTTTCGCGTCGTCGTCTCGACTGTGCCCCTTGCGGATCCCGGGCACTGCCGCGCGGACCCGGAACAACATCATGGGGTGCGACAATCATCGCTCGGAGGCCCGACCGGGCCTCCGGCACCCGCCTCAGAACAGATGGATCGCGTGCGGGGCGAACAGCCCGATCGCCAGCATGCCGATCCCCGCGATCCCCAGTGCCCCGCCCGCGAAGGCGAGCGCGGCGATGCCGGTGATCACCTGGGCCGAGGCCAGCACGATGCCGATCTGGAACGCGGCCGAGCCGAGCTCGTAATGGTGGTAGCGGGCGAGCGAGAGGTCGCGCTTGGCCTCGGCCGCCTTGGCCTTGGCGGCGAGTTCCTTGCGGCCGTCGCCGGAGGCCGGATCGGAATCCCAGCGGGCCATGGTCTTGGCCCACTCCTCGATCTGCTTCTTGACCGCCTCCGGGGAGGCGTTCGGCTCCAGCGCGATCTGCTCGCCCGCGGTCTTCAGCACCGTGCCGCGGATGGTGCGGGCCTGGAAGTACGCCCACTGGTTGGCGGATTCGACGTTGGCGCCGAGCGCATCGGTCTGGGCGCTCTTCGCCAGGGTCTCGCCGAGGGCGAGAAACAGCGCGAGCACCGAGATCAGCAGCGCGACCTTCTTGTTGGAGCTGTCCACCGCCCCGTGACCACCCGACATCGTCATCTCTCCCGAACCAATCCGACAGGCGCGGCCTCGTCTGGCGAAACCCTGCGACAGGACGAAGAACCGGGGGCGCGCCCGATCGATGAAGCCGGCGGCGCCCGCGCCTTCATAGCCGGGTCGCCGGGCGGCGCCAGCCCCCGCTTGCAGGGCCGCCCGGGAGCGGGCAGGCCTGCCGCACGGCCCCGCCGCGAGGGCCGGCCCCGAAGAGACGCCCCGAAGAGACATCCCGAGAGACGCCCGACCATGCGCCGAACCCCGTCCGCCGCCCTCCTCCTCGCCATCGCCGTGGCCGCGTCGCCCGCCCGCGCCGCGGGGCCGGACTGGCCCGACACCTATCTCTCCCGCGTCGAGGCGGTGGCGGTGGTGCAGAGCCTCAACGCCACACTGCTCGCGAGCCGCAGCGCCACCGCGACGCTGGAAGGCTGGTGCGGCGCCCACCGCATGGCCGAAGCGCCGCGCCTCGTCGCCCGGCTGGACCGGGGCGTCGACAAGCCGGCTTCCGCCGAGACCCGCAAGCGCCTCGCGGTCGGCCCCGACGAGCCCCTGCGCTACCGCCGGGTGCGGCTCGCCTGCGGCGAGCACGTCCTGTCGGAGGCCGACAACTGGTACGTGCCGGCCCGCCTGACCCCAGAGATGAACCGGGTGCTGGAGACCAGTGACACCCCGTTCGGCCGGGCGGTCTCGGCGCTCGGTACCACCCGCCAGACCGTCGGGTCCGAGCCGCACTGGCAGCCCCTGCCCGAGGGGTGGGACCAGGCGGCCCCGCCCGCCCCGTCCTGCGGCACGCTCGAGGTGCCCGAGCACCTGTTCAGCCACCGCGCGGTGCTGTTCACGGGCGAGCGGCAGCCCTTCTCGGAGGTGGTCGAGACCTACACCCGCGCGGTCCTCGACTTCCGGCGGGCGCCGCGCCCGGCGGACCCGGCCTGTCCCAGGCCCTGACATCCTCCGCCGACGTGAGCGGGCAGCAGACACGAGCAGGCAGCAGACTTGCATCGGGGGCAGGAACCCCGGTGCTCCGGCGCCCTATGTCAGAGCCTGGACCCGGACGGAGGACGACCGACGCGGATGGACACCACCCTGACCCTGCTCGACCTGTGCGGCGCGGTCGCGCTGCTGCTCTGGGGCATCCACATGGTGCAGACCGGGGTGCAGCGCGCGCTCGGTCCGCACCTGCGGCGCCTGCTCGGGGTGGCGCTCGGCAACAGGGTGAAGGCGCTGGCGGCGGGTCTCGGCGTCACCGCGCTGCTCCAGAGCAGCACCGCGACCGGGCTGATGGTGGCCTCCTTCGCCGGGGCCGGGCTGGTGGCGGTGGTGCCGGCGCTGGCCGTGATGCTCGGCGCCAATATCGGCACCACGCTCATCGTGCAGGTCCTGTCCTTCGACGTCGCCCGGGTGGCGCCGGTCCTGGTACTGGTCGGCGTGATCCTGTTTCGCCGCGGCTCCGAGCCGCGCACCCGCGACCTCGGCCGGGCGGCGATCGGGCTCGGGCTGATGCTGATGGCGCTCTCGCGCCTCGTCGAGGTGATCACGCCCTACGAGGACGTGCCGGCCCTGCGCGTGCTGCTCGGCGCGGTCGCGACCGACAGGTTGATCGCCCTGATGCTCGGCACGGTGCTGACCTGGGCGGCGCATTCGAGCGTCGCGATCGTGCTCCTGGTGATGTCCTTCACCCAGGCCGGGGTGCTGCCCTTCGAGGCCGGGATGGCGCTGGTGCTCGGGGCCAATCTCGGCTCGGCCCTCAACCCGGTGCTGGAGGGGGCCCGGGACGGCGAGGCGGCGGGGCGCCGGGTGGCGCTCGGCAACCTCCTCACCCGGGCCGCCGGCTGCGCCGTCGCCCTGCCCTGCCTCGGGCTGATCGGGCCGCTCGCGGTGACCTGGCAGCCCGACCTGTCGCGGGCGGTGGCGGATTTCCACACCGCCTTCAACCTCGCGCTGGCGCTGGTCTTCCTGCCGCTGCTCGGACCCTTCGCGGCCCTCCTGCGCCGGCTGGTGCCGGAGCGGATCGACGCGCACGATCCGGGCCGGCCGATCCATCTCGACGAGGCGGCTCTCGAGACGCCGCCGGTGGCGCTGGGCGCCGCCGGCCGCGAGGCCCTGCGCATGGCCGACGTGCTGGCCGAGATGATGGCCGGCGCCGGCGAGGCGCTGACCGGCGGCGACCGGGCCAAGGTCACGGAGATCCGCCGGATGGACGACACCCTCGACCGGCTCAACGGCGCGATCAAGGCCTACCTCGTGCGCCTCGACCCGGAGGCCCTGAGCGAGGACGACGAGCGGCGGATCGCGGCGCTCGTCGCCTTCACCACCAACCTGGAGCATGCCGGCGACATCCTCTCGCGCAACGTGATGACCCACGCCGCCAAGCGCCTGAAGCGCGGGCTCGCCTTCTCGTCCGAGGGCAGGACGGAGGTGGAGGCGCTGCTAGCGCGGCTCCAGGCGAATCTCGGCGCGGCGGGCGCCGCCTTCCTGACCGAGGATCCCCGCGCCGCCCGGCGGCTCGCCGACGAGAAGGCGGTGTTCCGCGACCTCGAGGCACGCTCGACCGAGGCGCATTTCCGCCGCCTGCGCGAGGCCGGCGGGAGCGCCGGGGCGGGGCCGGCCGAGGCGAGCGCCCTCTATCCCGATCTCGTGCGCGACTTGAAGCGGGTCAACGACCACCTGGTGGCCGGCGCCGCCTACCCGATCCTGGAGAGCCGGGGGGCGCTGCGCGCCAGCCGCCTCGAAGCTCCCTGACCGGCTCGGCGCGGCGCCAGCGCCCCCTCCAGCCCGGCCAAGTGCCCCCGGTCCAGGTGCCGCGTCGCCGCCTCGGCCGCATCGCGCTCGACGGCGCGGCAGCTGGCAACCAAGCGCTCGCCGAGCGGCGTCACCGCCGCCCCGACGCCCCCCGGCTTGGCCCGCCACCACCGGCTCGGCGAAGGCCGGGTTCAGCTCGTCGACCAGCAGCCACGCGCGGGCATACGACATCCCGAGCGCCCGGACCGCCGCCGAGATCGAGCCCCGTGCCGCGATCGCCTCGAGCAGGTTGATCTTGTCCGGCCCGATCCGGATCCCGGGAGCGAGGTCGATGCGGAGGTTGAGCGCGGGCGGAAGCGCGGGCATGGCGAGAAGGGATCTCGGGCGGCCTCGGGAGCGGAGGGCCGAGCCGACGCGCGGTTCCGCCAGCCTCGATAGCGCCCCGGCGGCGAGGGCCGGCAACCCTGCGGCGGGCGGGGATCGACGGTGCGATGCACGCGTCCGGCGGCGCGGCTCCGGCCTCCGCTTGACCAGGGAGCCTCGGCTCGGCCATGTCCGGTCCGACGCCGAGATCGCCCCGAGCCGGCACTTCTCGGCGGCGCCGGGCCCGGCCGGCCGGCGCGATGCCGGCAAGGTCGTCCGACAAGATCGTCCGAGGGGGAATCTGCGTGATCGTCTGCTTCGGCTCCCTGAACGCCGACCTCATCTTCCGCCTGCCCGAGGTCCCGCGCTCCGGCCAGACCCTGCTGGCCGACGACCTCGCCGTGCAGGCCGGCGGCAAGGGGGCGAACCAGGCGGTGGCGGCGGCGCGCGACGGGTCTGCGGTCGCGATGATCGGCGCGGTCGGGAGCGACGCCCTGGCCGAGGTGGCCCTGTCGGGCCTGCGCGAGGCCGGCGCCGACACCGCCCGGGTCCGGGAGGTCGCGGCGGCGACGGGCTGCGCCTCGATCTGGATCGACGCGCAGGGCCGCAACCGGATCGTGGTGGCGCTCGGCGCCAACGGGCACACGCGGGCCGACCAGGTCGCGGATGCCGACCTCGCCCGGGCGACGTCGCTGCTCCTGCAGATGGAGGTCGATCCGGCCGAGACGACGGCTTTGCTGCGCCGCGCCCGGGCACTCGGCCTGCGCAGCATCCTCAACCTCGCCCCGGCCCTGCCGCTCGACCTCGACACGATGCGGCTCGCCGGCCTCCTCGTCGTCAACGAGGACGAGGCCGAGGCGACCGCCGCGCGCCTCGGCTGCGCGCCGGAGGCCGCGTCCCTCCACGCCGCGCTCGGCATCGACGTGGTGCGCACCCTCGGGGAGGCCGGCTCGGAGGCAGCGACGGAGAGCGGCGCCTGGCACGTCCCGGCCCGCGCGGTCGAGCCGGTCGACACCACGGCGGCGGGAGATTGCTTCGTCGGCGTGCTCGCCGCGGCCCTCGACCGCGGCACGCCGCTCCGCGCCGCGATGGAGCGGGCGAGCGTCGCGGCCGCCCTCGCCTGCGGGCGGCGGGGCAGCCAGGCGAGCCTGCCCTGGCGGGAGGAGACCGACCGGGCGCTCGGGACCTGATCAGGTCGGGCACCGCGCGGGGTCGGCCTGGACCGGGAAGGCGGTCTCCCGCGCCTTGATCAACGCCACCACCGTGTCGTTGACCGGGGTCGGCACGCCGCAGCGGCGCCCGAGCCGGGGGATCGACCCGTTGATCGCCTCGACCTCGCCGCGGCGCCCGGCCCGGTGGTCGAGCAGCATCGAGGGCCGGGCCGCCGGGATCTTGCCGCCGAGGCGGCGGATGTGCGCGATCGGGTCGCCGACCTGCAGCGCCACGCCCATCGCGGCCGCCATGGCGATCGCCTCCTCGGCGCAGGCCCGCGCGACCTCCCAGGCATCGGGATCGTCCATCACCTCGCCGATGGTGAGGCCCGTCAGCGTCGTGGTGCCCGAGAAGGTGACGTTCATGATCAGCTTCTCCCACACCATCCGGCCGAGATCGTCGAACAGGCTGACCGTGAAGCCGGCCGATTGCCAGATCGCCGCCGAGGCCTCCAGGCGCTCCCGCGAGAGTCCCGCAAAGGCGCCGAAGCGGATCATCTCGAGGCCGTTGTGGTGCGCATGGCCCGGCCCGCGCATCGAGGCGCCGAAGCCCCCGACGACGCCGACGGCGATCCGGTCGGGGTCGATGACGGCGGCGGCGACCTCTGGCGAGCCGAGCCCGTTCTGGATCGTCTGCACCACCGTCCCGGGGCCGATCAGGGGGGCGGCGCTCGCGGCCGCCGCCGCGACGTCGAAGGCCTTCGTCGCGACGATCACGAGGTCGCACGGGCCGATCCCCTCCGGGGTGGTGCCGGCGCTCGCGAGCCGCACCGTGCGGTCGCCGCTCGCGCCCTCGACCCGCAGGCCGTGCGCGCGCATCGCCGCGGCGTGGTCGGCCCAGAGCGTGACCGCGTGGACCTCGTGGCCCGCCGAGGCCATCAGCGCCGCGTAGACCGAGCCCATGGCGCCGCACCCGACGATCGCGACCTTCGCCATCGCGTCCCCTCCCCTGTCGTCGTCCTTCGGGGCGTCGCCCGGTCCGGCGCGCCCGTCTCATTGGAGCATGACCGACGGCCCCCGAGATACCCGCCCGCGCGGGCGGGCACGGCCTTGCCATTCGCGCCCGCCGTCGTATCACGGCGTAGGATGTTTCGGTGCATTCGTCATACCAGGGGCCCGATGTCGAAGCCGGCGATCCTAGTCCAGGTCCGTACCGCGCTGCTGGCCCTCGCCGCCCTGCATGCCGGCCCGGCCGGCGCCCAGCAGCTCGCCACGGCCTGGCCGAGCAATGTCGGGCCGCTGAACCCCCACCTCTACGCGCCCAACCAGATGTTCGCCCAGGCGAGCGTCTACGAGCCGCTGGTGAAGTACCGGGCCGACGGCACCCTCGAGCCCTGGCTCGCCACCGCCTGGACGGTCTCGCCGGACGGGAGGACCTACGATTTCACCCTGCGCCCCGGCGTGACCTTCAGCGACGGCACGCCCTTCGACGCGCCGGCCGTGAAGGCGAATTTCGACGCGATCCTCGCCAACCGGGCCCGCCACGCCTGGCTCGACCTCGTCCGACGGATCGACCGCACCGAGGTCACCGGACCGCTGGCCTTCCGCCTGGTGCTCGACGCCCCGCACGCGCCGACGCTGAACGAACTCTCGCTGCCGCGGCCGTTCCGCTTCGTCTCCTCGGCCGCCATGAAGGCGGGCGGCACCACGGCGGACGGGATCGCGGCGCCGATCGGCACCGGGCCCTGGCGCCTCGTCGAGACCCGGCTCGGCGTCTCGGACACGTTCGCCGCCAACCCGGCCTACTGGGGCGAGAAGCCCGGCTTCGCGCGCCTCGTCGTCAAGGTGATCCCCGACCCCAACACCCGGGCCATCGCCCTGCAGACCGGCGAGATCGACCTGATCGCTGGCGCCGCCGGCCTGATTCCCTCGGAAGCCTTCCTGCGCCTGCGCGACCAGGCGCCGGCCTTCTCGGCCGCGCTCTCGCCGCCGCTCGCCACCCGGGTGCTGGCACTCAACTCGGCGCGCGCTCCGACCGACGACCTGGCCGTTCGCCGCGCGATCAACCGGGCGGTCGACAAGGACACCCTGGTGCGCACCGTCCTCGACGGGCTCGAACCCCGGGCCGACTTCCTGTTCGGGCCGGGCGTCCCCGACGCCGATGCCGGCCTCACCCCCTACGGCTTCGACCGGGCGGCGGCGGACAAGCTCCTCGACGAGGCCGGCTGGATCCGGGGCCGCGACGGCGCGCGGGCGAAGGACGGCCGGCCGCTCGCGGTCGAGCTCGCCTTCGTCGGCACCAACGCCCAGCAGAAGGCCATCGCCGAGGTGGTCCAGGCCGACCTCGCCCGGGTCGGCATCGCGGTGCGGCTCGTCGGCGAGGAGGAGAGCGCGATCCTCGCCCGCCAGAAGGACGGGCGGTTCGGCCTGATCTTCGGCGAGACCTGGGGCCCGCCCTACGATCCGGCCTCCTTCCTGAGCGCGATGCGGGCGCCCTCCCACGCCGACTACCAGGCGCAGAAGGGCCTGCCCGACAAGCCGACGATCGACGCCACCATCACGGCGGCGCTCGCCGCCACCGACCCGCAGGAGCGCCGCCGCCTCTCCGGCCGCGTCCTCGCGGCCCTGCACGAGGCGGCGGTCTACCTGCCGATCTCCTCGGCGGTGGCGATCGAGGTCCACCGCCCGACCGTGACCGGCGTGCGCTTCGGCGCCACCCTCAACGAGATCCCGTTCGCGGCGATGCGCCCGGGACCGGGCCGCTGATGCTGCGCTTCGTCCTCGCCCGCATCGCCCTGATCCCGCCGATGCTGCTCGGTGTCTCGCTCCTCGTCTTCGTGATGCTGCGGGTCGGGCCTGGCGACCCGGCGCTCGACTACCTGCGCCTGTCGCAGGTGCCGCCCACCGACGCGGCGCTCGCCGATGCCCGATCGATGCTCGGCCTCGACCGTCCCTTCCCGGTCCAGTACCTCGACTGGCTGTGGCGGGCACTCCAGGGCGATTTCGGCCTCTCCTACGCCACCCGCCGGCCGGTGCTGCCGGAGCTCCTCGGCTACCTGCCGGCGACGCTCGAGCTCGCCGGCACGGCGCTCGCCGTCAGCCTCGCGCTCAGCCTGCCGCTCGGCGCCTGGGCGGCGGCGCATCGCGACGGCTGGCAGGACCGGCTGGTGCGGGGGATCGCGGTGCTGGGCGTCTCGCTGCCGAACTTCTGGGTCGCCTTCCTGCTCGTCGTCGCCTTCTCGGTCACGCTCGGCTGGCTGCCGGCGATGGGCCGCGGCGGGGCCGCCCACCTGGTGATGCCGGCGCTCGCCATCGGCCTGATGTCGCTCTCGGTGAATGCCCGGCTCCTGCGGGCGAGCATGCTGGAGGCGGGCCGCGGGCGCCACGTCCTCTACGCCCGCCTGCGCGGCCTCTCCGAGGGCGCGGTGGCCCGCCGGCACGTCTTCCGCAACGCGCTGGTGCCGGTCGTCACCGCCACCGGCATGCATGTCGGCGAACTCCTGGGCGGGGCCCTCGTGGTCGAGACGATCTTTTCCTGGCCGGGCGTCGGCCGCTACGCGGTCTCGGCGATCTACGACCGCGACTATCCGGTGATCCAGTGCTTCACCCTGGTGATGACGCTGGTGTTCGTGCTGTGCAACCTCGCGGTCGACCTGGCCTATGCCTGGCTCGACCCGCGCCTGCGCCATGGGCGGGAGGCCGCGTGAGACCCGCCGTGCCCGCCTCTCCCCCGGTCGTTCTCGCGGGCCTCCTCGCGGCGGTCTTCCTGCTCCTGGCGCTGCTCGGGCCGATGCTGGCGCCGCACGACCCCCTGGCGGTCGACCTCGCCCACCGCTTCGCGCCCGCGAGCCTCCCCCATCCCCTCGGCACCGACCATCTCGGCCGCGACATCCTCTCGCGCCTCGTCGCCGGGGCGCGCACCACGCTGGGCGCGGTGCTGGCGGTGCTCACCCTCGTCGTCGCCCTCGGCCTCGCGGTCGGGGGGCTCGCCGGGATGCTCGGCGGCCGGATCGACACGGCCCTGATGCGGCTCTGCGACGTCTTCCTCACCGTGCCGACCTTCGTGCTGGCGCTGTTCATGATCGGGGCGCTCGGCACCGGGCTCGCCAACGTGGTGGCGGCGATCGCGCTGTCGCACTGGGCCTGGTACGCGCGGATCGTGCGCGGCCTGGTCCTGGAGCTGAAGACCCGCGACTACGTGCTGGCCGCGCGGATCGCCGGGGCGCCGCGGCGGGCGATCTTCTCCGAGCACATCCTGCCCGGCGTGGTGCCGCCGCTCGCCGCGCTCGCCACCCTCGATATCGGCCACATGGCGCTCCACGTCGCCGGCCTGTCCTTCCTCGGGCTCGGGGTGCAGCCGCCGACGCCGGAATGGGGCGTGATGATCAACGACGCCCGCGCCTTCTTCTGGACCCGGCCGCTCCTCGTCGTCTGGCCGGGCCTCGCCATCGCGCTCGCGGTGCTGGCCTTCAACCGGCTGGGCGACGCGCTCCGCGACCGGCTCGACCCGGCGCTGACCGCGGAGCGGGGCCTGTGAGCGCCCGCACGCTCCGGGCCGAGGGCCTGTCGGTCGAGACTTGGCGCGAAACCCGGCGCGGGCCCGGCCGCGAGGCGGTGCCGCTGGTGCGCGAGGCCAGCCTCGATCTCGTCACCGGCGAGGTCCTGGCCCTCGTCGGCGCCAGCGGCTCGGGCAAGTCGCTCGCCTGCGCGGCTCTCCTCGGCGTGCTGCCGCCGGGCACCCGGCAGGGCGGCGGGCGGATCCTCCTCGACGGCATCGAGGCGGACCCGGCGGCGTTACGCGGCCGGGCGGTCGCGACCGTGCTCCAGGCGCCGCGCACCGCCTTCAACCCGCTGCGCACCCTCGCCGACCACGCGGCCGAGACCTTGGCGGTGGCGGACCTCCGCGGGGCCGCCGCCCGGGCGGCAACCGCGGAGGCCTTCGCGGCGGTCGGGCTCGGCGACGATTCCCGCATCCCGGGCCTCTACCCGTTCCAGATGTCCGGCGGCATGCTGCAACGGGCAATGATCGCGCTGGCGCTGATGTCCGCCGCGCCCTTCCTCGTCGCCGACGAGCCGACCACCGACCTCGACCTCGTCGCCCAGAAGCGCATCCTCGACCTCCTCGCCGGGCTGGTGCGGGCCCGCGGCCTCGGGCTCCTGATCGTCACCCACGACCTCGGCGTCGTCGCCCGCCTCGCCGACCGGATGGCGGTGATGGAGGCCGGGCGGATCGTCGAGGCCGGTCCCGCCGCGCGGCTCTTCGCAGCGCCGGCCGCGCCGGCGACGCGGGCGCTGCTCGCCGCCCACCGGGCCCTGCACGGGGAGCCGGCATGACGGCCCTGCTCGCCGCCCGCGGGCTCGGCCACTCCTATCCGGGGCCCGGCGCCCGCCGCCCGGTGCTCGCGGGCATCGAGCTGGCGCTGGGGGAGGGCGAGTGCGTCGCTCTGATCGGCCGCAGCGGCTCGGGCAAGAGCACGCTCGCCCGCCTGCTCCTCGGGCTCGAGCCGGCGGAGGCCGGCGAGGTGCTGTTTCGCGGCACGCCCCTGTCCCGCCTCGACCGCGCCGGGTGGCGGGCCTTCCGGGCCGCGATCCAGATGGTGCTTCAGGACCCGCTCTCGGCGGTCAACCCGCGCCACGCGGTCGGGCGGATCGTCGCCGAGCCGCTACGCCACCTGACCGGCCTGTCGGTCCCCGCGCGGCAGGCGCGGGTCGAGGAGGTGCTGGCGACGGTCGGCCTCGACCCCGCCGTGGCCCTGCGGCTCCCGGGACAGCTCTCCGGCGGGCAGGTGCAGCGGGTCGGCCTCGCCCGGGCGCTCGCCACCCGGCCGGCCCTCGTCGTCCTCGACGAGGCGGTCTCGAATCTCGACGCGCCGCGCCAGGTCGAGATCCTCGACCAGCTCGCGGCCCTGCGCCGCCGGCACGGCACGGCCTTCCTGCTCGTCACCCACGACGTGCGGCTGGCGCGCCGCTTCGCCGACCGCATCGTGGTTCTGGGTGACGGGCGGATCGTCGATGCCTCGCCCTGCCGGCCGGTCCTGTCGCTCACCCATCCGGCGGCGCGCGAACTTCTCGACGCCGTCCTGCCGGCCGAGCCCGCGGAGGCGCGCTGATGCAACGGATCACCGTCACCCTCGATCCCGGCCTCGTGGCGGAGGTCGACCGGATCGCGACGCTGCGCGGCTATGCCGGCCGCTCGGAGGCGATGCGCGACCTCCTGCGGCGCGGCCTCGCCGAGGCGCGCCGGCAGCTCGATCCCGACCTCTCTTGCGTCGCGACCTTCGGCTTCGTCGCCGAGGCGGGGGTGCGCGACCTCGGCCAGCGCCTCGCCGAGATTCAGCAGCGCCGCCATGACCTGGTGATCGCCCAGGTCCAGGCCCCCCTCGACCACGATGCCAGCCTGCACACGCTGATGCTGCGCGGCCGCGCCCGCGACATCCTGGCCTTCGCCGACGAGGTCGCGACCCAGCGCGGCATCCGCCACGACAGCCTCTCGCTGATCCCCGCCCGGATCGAGCTCGACGACCACGGCCACGGCCCGGAGCCGCATCCGCACGAGCACATCCGGACGTGAGCCCTTTCGCCGGGCCAGGGGCGGAGGCGAACGGACCAATCGAGCCGGCTCGGCGCTCGCCTCGATCAGGACATGGCCGGGGCTCCGGCCCGTATCGGATGCGGAAGCCGACCTCGATTGAGCCCGCTGGCATGCCACGTACGCGGAACTCGGACCGGCTGGAAGTCTGCGCCTCGGCCAAGTCCGATGGGGTCGGGCCGCTGCGCGGAAGACGGCTGAGACGCGACGATCCGCGCCGCTCCACCGCGGTCGATCGAGAAACGCCGAAGCCACCATCGCGAAGCGACATCGCCGCAGGACGCTACGCCCTGAAGGAACGAAAATGCGCGGCCGGCATTCCTCATGCCAGCCAGCTTGGCTTTAAGGAATGCTGCCCATGACGCTTCTGATCGTCCTCATCCTGCTCATCCTGCTCTTTGGCGGCGGCGGCAGCTTCTACGGTGGCGGCCGCTACCGTACGGGCGGCCTCGGCATCGGCGGCATCCTCCTCATCATCCTGATCGTGCTCCTGCTCACCGGCCGGCTGACCATCTGACGTCTCCTGTTGACCACCCGCCGCGGCTCGACCCTCGGCGGGTGATCCCGGTCGGCATGGACCTCAGGGACCAGATGTACGGTTCCGGGATATGTTGGTGAGGCGATCGGCTTGCATTCGCCGCCTGTCCGGTCGGGCAGCACAGGAAAGACCGTCCGCAGAACACCCTTCGGGAGGTCGGTCGGGATCTTTCGCACCGATCGTTAGCTTTCGGCGTCTGTCGTTTCCGCTCCGTTGCTCCGGCGGGCGGGTCTGCATATACTTGAAAGACGCCAACTCATTGGCATGCAATGCATTTCAGTGGCGACCCCGGCAGGGCTCGAACCTGCGACCTGCCGCTTAGAAGGCGGCTGCTCTATCCAGCTGAGCTACGGGGCCTGACCGCCGGCGGTGGTAGCAGGAGCCTCGCCGGTCGTCCACGGGAGAGTCGGGCGGGCCGTCACCCGCCGGCGGCGCGGCGCTCGGGGGCCGGCGCGGCGGCGATGCCGCGGGCGCCCTCGGCGATCAGCCGGGTCACGAGGTCGGCGTAGTCCGCCCGGGTCAGGCCGGCACCGGGGCGAAACCAGAGATAGTGCCAGTTGACCATGCCGAAGAACGACATGGTGACGGGCTTGAGGAGCGGCGTGCCGGCGAGGTGGGGCGCCACCCCGGCGATCGCCTCGGAGAAGAGGCGCACCAGCTCGCGCTCGCTCGCCTTCAGCTCCGCCTGCCGCTCGGGGGCGAGGAGGCCGAGGTGATTGATCTGCACCTTGTGCTGCGCGTCGGCGTCCCGGTAGGCCTCGAGCAGGGCCTCGGCGAGGCCGCGCAGGCGCGCCTCGGGCGGCAGGCCCGGGCGGTCGGCGGCCTCGACGGCTTCCAGCAGCTCCTCGAGATGCAGCCGGATCACGTCGAACAGGATCTCGTCCTTGTCGCGGTAGTAATGGTAGAGGTTCGCCTTCGAGACGCCGCAGGCCTCGGCGATCCGGCTCATCGAGGCGCGGTCGTAGCCGTGGGCGGCAAACAGCTCGGCCGAGCGATCGAGGATCGCCCGGCGCTTGTCGTCGTAGTCGGTGGCGCGGGTGCGGGCCATGAGATCTCGTCGCTGCTGGTCTCGTATTACTCGCGGGGACGCCGGTCGACGACCCGGCGGGCCTTGCCCAGCGAGCGCTCGATGCCGCCGGGCGCCAGCACGTCCACCGTCGCGGTGATCCCGATCGTGTCCTTGACCGCCTGGCAGAGCCGGTCGGCCGCCGCCTCGCGCAGATCCGCGATGTCGGCCTCCGGCCGGGCCTCGACGCGGATCGTCATGGTGTCCATCCGGCCCTCGCGGGAGAGCACCACCTGGTAATGCGCCGAGAGCGCCGGGATCGTCAGGATCTTCTCCTCGATCTGGCTCGGGAAGACGTTGACCCCGCGCACGATCATCATGTCGTCGGAGCGCCCGGTGATCTTCTCCATCCGGCGCATCGCCCGGGCGGTGCCGGGGAGCAGCCGGGTCAGGTCGCGGGTGCGGTAGCGGATCACCGGCATCGCCTGCTTGGTGAGCGAGGTGAAGACCAGCTCGCCCTCCTCCCCGTCCGGCAGCACCACGCCGGTCTGCGGATCGATCACCTCGGGGTAGAAGTGGTCCTCCCAGATGTGGAGCCCGTCCTTGGTCTCGACGCACTCGCTGGCGACCCCCGGCCCCATCACCTCGGACAGGCCGTAGATGTCGACGGCGTGGAGGTCGAACGCCTCCTCAATTTCCTGGCGCATCGCGTTGGTCCAGGGCTCGGCCCCGAAGATGCCGACCTTGAGCGAGGAGGCCCGCGGGTCGAGCCCCTGGCGGCGGAACTCGTCGAGGATCGCCAGCATGTAGGACGGCGTCACCATGATGATGTCGGGCTTGAAGTCCTGGATCAGCTGGACCTGGCGCTCGGTCATGCCGCCCGACATCGGGATCACCGTGCAGCCCAGCCGCTCGGCGCCGTAATGCGCGCCGAGCCCCCCGGTGAACAGCCCGTAGCCGTAGGCGACGTGGACCAGCATCCCGGGCCGTCCGCCCGCCGCCCGGATCGAGCGCGCCACCACGTCGGCCCAGGTGTCGATGTCGGCCTTGGTGTAGCCGACCACGGTCGGCTTGCCGGTGGTGCCCGACGAGGCGTGGATGCGCGCCACCTCCTCCCGCGGCACCGCGAACATGCCGAACGGATAGTTCGCCCGCAGATCCGCCTTCGCCGTGAAGGGGAAGCGGGCGAGGTCGGGAAGGTCGGAAAAGTCGCGCGGATGCACGCCGGCGGCGTCGAAGGCGGCGCGGTAATGCGGCACGTTGGAGTAGGCGTGGTGTAGGGTCTCGCGCAGCTTCTCGCGCTGCCAGGCGGCGAGCTCCGCCCGCGAGGCGGTCTCGAACCGGTCGAGCTCGGAGGCCTCCGGTACCATGCGGGCGAGCTTGCGGGGGGCGATCTGGAGCATGGCGTCTCTCCCTGGAGTATTTTTGACTTTTTACGTGTAGATTATCCCGATCACCCACCCGCGACCTCATCCTGAGGTGTTAGTCGATCGAAGATCGGCTGACCTCGAAGGAGAGCTTCAGGGAGCGCGAGACATCTGCAGCCCTCCTTCGAGGCTCCCTTCGGTCGCACCTCAGGATGAGGTTGTGGGTGGGATGAGGCGTAGCGGCGTTCAGGGGGGCTCCGATTGGGCAGACGGCACCGCTCCCCCCTCCCCCGCCAGCACCGTCCCCGGCACCGTGCGCGAGTGGCCGCGGAACTCCGCCACCACCTGCCCCTCCGCGTCGGTCACCGTCACGTCGTAGATCCCGGAGCGTCCCTCGCGCACCCGCTCGACGGCCCGCGCCGTCAGCACCTCGCCGCGCCTTCCCGGCCGCAGGAAGGTCACGGCGCAATGCTGCGCCACCGCCCGCTGATTGTGCGCGTTGCACGCGAAGGCGAAGGCCGAATCGGCGAGCGCGAAGATGAAGCCGCCGTGGCAGGAGCCGTGGCCGTTCGTCATGTCGTCGCGCACCCGCATCGACAGCACCGCCTCGCCCGGCCCGGCATGGTCGAGGGCCATGCCGAGGCCCCGGCTCGCCCGGTCCTCGGCCCACATCGCCTCCGCGCAGGCGCGGGCCAGCTCGCCGGGATTCACCGGCGCCGCCCGGTGAAGCGGGCCGGGCGCTTCTCCAGGAAGGCCGCGACGCCCTCGCGGTAATCGGGCGTGCGCCCGGCCTCGCCCTGCAGCTCGCTCTCCACGGCGAGCTGGGCATCGAGGTCGTTGGTCTCGGAGGCGTCGAGGGCGCGGCGGATCAGGGCGAGGCCGTAGGTCGGCTGCGTGGCGAGGTGGGCGGCGAGCCGATGCGCCTCGGCCATCAGGTCCGCGTCGTCGATCACCCGCCAGATCATGCCCCAGGCCTCCGCCTGCTCGGCGGTGATCGGCTCGGCGAGCAGCGCCATGCCGCGGGCCCGGGCCCGCCCGGCGAGGCGCGGCAGCAGCCAGGTGCCGCCGGCATCCGGAATCAGCCCGAGCTTGGCGAAAGCCTGGAGGAACTTGGCCGAGCGGGCGGCGAGCACGAGGTCGCCGTGGAAGGCGAGGCTGGCGCCCGCGCCTGCCGCGACGCCGTTGACGGCGCATATCAGCGGCATCGGCAGGTCGCGGATCTGCCGGACCAGGGGGTTGTAGAAGGCTTCGAGGGTGCGCGTGAGGTCGGGCTCGACGTCGGGCGCGAAATTGCGGGCCGAGAGGTCCTGGCCGGCGCAGAAGCCGCGGCCGGCCCCGGTGAGGATCAGCGCCCGGCAGTCGGGATCGGCGGAAGCCTCGCCGAGAGCCGCGCGCAGGGCGAGGTGCAGCGGCTCGTTGAAGGCGTTGAGCCGGTCGGGCCGGTTGAGGACCAGCACGCGGTAGCCGGCGTGGCGCTCGACCAGCACCAGGGTCTCGCTCGTCTCGCTCATTCGGTTCCGTCCTCCCCGTCCCGCCGTGTCGGGCCCCGAGGAGCCGCCGGCGCGATCTATTGACCAACCGGACGGTAAATTATAAAGCTGCGCGGGTGAAGTCAAACGCGCGCCCTCAGCCGAACGCCAGGGTGGACGGGCGCCGCGCGGACTTGCCAACAAAGCGGACTTGCAAAGCACGACCGGACGGGCTCAACGAAGGCCCGTGACGCCAGCGACCGGAGCAACAACCGGCGCGGCCCGTAAACGGGAGGATACCACCATGAAGCGCATCGTCTGGGCGCTCGCCCTCGCCGGCACCGTTCTGGCCGGTCCCGTGCTGGCGCAGCCGATCAAGATCGGCGTCACCATCGCCAAGACCGGCCCGGCGGCCTCGCTCGGCATCCCGCAGGCCAACACCGTGACGCTGCTGCCGACCGAGATCGGCGGCCAGAAGGTGGAGTGGATCGTCCTCGACGACGCGACCGACACCACCAAGGGCGTCGCCAACGCGCGCAAGCTGGCGAGCGACGATAAGGTCGATGCCATCGTCGGTTCCTCGGTGACGCCGGTCTCGCTGGCGCTGATCGAGGTCGCGGCCGAGGCCAAGGTGCCGCTGATCAGCCTCGCGGCTTCCTCCAAGATCGTCGCCCCGATGGACGACAAGCGCCGCTGGGTGTTCAAGGCGCCGCAGAACGACGGCCTGATGGCCGAGGCGATCGCCGCCCACATGGCCAAGGCCGGCGTGAAGTCCGTCGGCTTCGTCGGCTTCAACGACGCCTACGGCGACGGCTGGCTCGCCGAGATCACGCCCCGGCTCGAGGCCAAGGGCATCAAGCTCGCCGCGACCGAGCGCTACGCCCGCACCGACACCAGCGTCACCGGCCAGGTGCTGAAGGTGATGGCGGCGCGTCCCGACGCGGTGCTGATCGCCGGCTCGGGCACGCCCGCGGCGCTGCCGCAGAAGACGCTCAAGGAGCGCGGCTACGCCGGCAAGTACTACCAGACCCACGGCGTGGCCAATGCCGACTTCCTGCGCGTCGGCGGCAAGGACCTGGAGGGCACGGTGCTGCCGGCGGGTCCCCTGCTGGTGGCCGAGCAGCTCCCGGAATCGAACCCGGTGCGCAAGGTCGCCCTCGATTACACCAAGGCCTACGAGGCGAAGTTCGGGCCTGGCTCGCTCGCGACCTTCGGCGGCCACGCCTACGACGCGCAGGTGCTCTTGGCGAACGCGATCCCCGTCGCGCTCAAGACCGCCAAGCCCGGCACGCCCGAGTTCCGGTCGGCGCTCCGCGACGCGATCGAGGGATTGAAGGACGTCGTCTACACCAACGGCGTCGTCAACATGACCCCGACCGACCATGTCGGCCAGGACGACCGCGCCCGCGTGATGGTGACGATCGAGAACGGCAAGTGGAAGCTGTTGTCGGCGACGAATTGAGCGGCGGATCCTGATCGGACGCCAGGCCGCTCTCCCTCCCTCCACCTCATCCTGAGGTGTTAGTCCATCGCAGATGGACTAACACCTCGACGGAGGGCTCCAGACATCTTTGCGATCATCGGAGCCCTCCTTCGAGGCTCGTTGCACTCGCACCTCAGGATGAGGTCGCGCGTGGGACAGACATAAAAAATCACGGCATCCCCCAAGACGCCCAGGATCCCATTCCGTGGACGCCACGATCCTCCTTCTCCTCCTCCAGGACGGCGTCGTGAACGGCGCGATCTACGCGCTGATCGCCCTGTCGCTGGTCCTGGTCTTCACCGTCACGCGGGTCATCCTGATCCCGCAGGGCGAGTTCGTCGCCTATGGGGCGCTGACGCTGGCGAGCCTGGAGGCCGGCACCCTGCCGGGCACCGTGCCGCTGCTCCTCGGCCTCGGCGGCCTCGCCTTCCTGGCCGATTGTGCCGAGGGACGGCACACCCTCGACGGGCGCGGGCTCCTGCGCCTCGCGCTGCGGGACCTCGCCCTGCCGGCGCTCGTCGCCGCGGCGGCCTGGATCCTGGCGCCGACGAAGCCCGGCCTCGCGGTCGAGATCCTCCTGACCCTCGCCATCGTGACGCCGATGGGCGGCTTCCTGCACGCGGTGGCGTTCCGGCCGCTCGCGCATGCCTCGGTGCTGGTGCTCCTGATCGCCTCGGTCGGCGTGCACCTGGCGCTGACCGGCCTCGGCCTGGTGTTCTTCGGCGCGGAGGGCTCGCGGACTCCGCCGCTGTCGGAAGCCTCGTTCCCGGCCGGCCCCCTGCTCGTCAGCGGCCAGTCGCTCTGGATGATCGGGCTGACGCTGGCGATCATCGTCGCGCTCTGGCTGTTCTTCTCGCGCACGCTGCTCGGCAAGGCGCTGATCGCGACGGCCGTCAACCGGCTCGGCGCCCGGCTGATGGGCATCGCCCCCTCGCTCGCCGGTCGCCTCAGCTTCTCGGTCGCGGCCTTCATCGGGGCGCTGTCCGGCGTGCTGATCGCGCCGCTCACCACCGTCTACTACGACACCGGCTTCCTCATCGGCCTCAAGGGCTTCGTCGCGGCGATCATCGGCGGGCTCGCGAGCTACCCGGCGGCGGCCGCCGCCGCGATCCTCGTCGGCATCATCGAATCCGTCGCCTCGTTCGAGGCCAGCGCCTTCAAGGAGGTGATCGTGTTCATGGCGATCATCCCGGTCCTGCTCTGGCGCTCCCTGCGCTCGGCCCCGGTGGAGGACGAGGAGTGACCATGCCCACCCGTCTCGCCCCCACCCCACTCCTGACCGGCCTCTTCGCCCTCCTGGTCGTCGCCCTGCCGTTCCTGCCCGGCGTGCCGCCGTTCTGGCTCACGCTGATGACCTATGCCGGCCTCTCGGCGATCGTGGTCACGGGCCTCGTGGTACTGACCGGGGTTGCGGGCATCACCTCCTTCGGGCAGGCGATGTTCGTCGGCATCTCGGCCTACGCCACGGCGCTGCTGACCACGCAAGGGGGGCTCTCGCCCTGGCTCTCCCTGCCGGTGGCCCTGCTCCTGTCGGCCGTCGCCGCCTGGGTGATCGGCGCGATCACGCTGCGCCTGTCGGGCCATTACCTGCCGCTCGGCACCATCGCCTGGAACATCTCGTTCTTCTACGTGCTCGGCAACACCGACGTGCTCGGCCGCTACGATGGGCTGACCGGCCTGCCGCCGATCTCGCTTCTCGGCCACCCGGTGCTGGGCGGCGGCGAGGCGATGCTGCTGACCTGGGGATTCCTGGCCCTGAGCCTCTGGCTCACCCACCGCCTGCTGCGCTCGCGCACCGGCCGGGCGATCCGGGCGCTCAAGGGCGGGGTCGTCGCGGCGGAATCCTTCGGGGTCGACACGGCGCGGGTGAAGATCGTCGCCTTCGTGTACGCGGCGATGCTGGCGGCTTTGTCGGGCTGGCTCTACGCCCACATCCAGCGCGCCATCAACCCGACGCCGTTCGGCATCAATGCCGGCATCGAGTACCTGCTGATGGCGGTGATCGGCGGGGCCGGCTCGATCGGCGGCGGCGTCTTCGGCGCCGTGCTGGTGACGGTGCTGAAGGACCAGCTCCAGAACGTGCTGCCGCTGGTCTTCGGCGCCCAGGGCAACTTCGAGGCGATCGTGTTCGGGGTGCTGCTGGTGGTGATGCTCCAGCGCGCGCCGGACGGCCTGTGGCCGCTGATCGTGCGCCGCTCCGTCGCCGCCCCGCCCGACCGCGGGCCGGCGCGCGAGCCCCTGGCGCCGCGCCCGGCCGCCGCCCCCGGCACGGCGCTGCTCGAAGCCGCGAACCTCAGAAAGACCTTCGGGGGCCTCGTTGCGGTCAACGACATCGGGTTTGCCGTGAGGGCCGGCGAGGTGGTGGCGCTGATCGGGCCGAACGGCGCGGGCAAGAGCACCACCTTCAACCTCGTCACCGGGGTGGCACGCCTCACCGCCGGCGCGGTGCGGCTCCGGGGGACGGACGTGACCGGCCTGCCGGCGCGGCGCATCGCCCGGCTCGGCTGCGCCCGCACCTTCCAGCACGTCAAGCTCGTCGCCGGCATGTCGGTGATCGAGAACGTGGCGCTCGGCGCCCATCTGCGCGGCGGCGCCGGCCCGGTCCGCGGCGCGCTCGGCCTCGATGCGGCGGAGGAGGCCGCGCTCTTCGCCGAGGCCGACCGCCAGGTCGCCCGGGTGGGATTGACCGCCTGCCGCGACCTGCCGGCGGGCAGCCTGGCGCTCGGCCAGCAGCGCATCGTCGAGATCGCCCGCGCGCTCTGCCTCGGTCCCCAGCTCCTCCTCCTCGACGAGCCGGCCGCCGGCCTGCGCCACCAGGAGAAGCAGGCGCTGGGCGACCTCCTGCGCCGCCTGCGCCAGGAGGGACTCGGCATCCTGCTCGTCGAGCACGACATGGATTTCGTGATGGGGCTCGCCGACCGGCTGGTGGTGATGAATTTCGGCGCCAAGCTGTGCGAGGGCGCTCCCGCCGCGGTCCGCCGCGACCCGGCGGTGGTCGAGGCCTATCTGGGGAGCCCGGCATGACCGTTCCGATGCTCGAGGCGCACGCCGTCTCCGTCGCCTACGGCAAGGTCGAGGCGGTGCGGGGCGTCTCGCTCAGCGTCGCGCCCGGCCGGCTCGTCACGGTGCTGGGCGCCAACGGCGCCGGCAAGACCACGCTGCTCAACGCCCTGATGGGGGTGCTGCCGGCGAAGGGGACCCTCCGCTTCGAGGGGCGCGACCTGACCCGGCTGCCCGTCGAGGCCAGGGTCGCGCTGGGGCTGAGCCTGATCCCCGAGCGGCGCGAGCTTTTCTCGACGATGACCGTCGAGGACAACCTGAAGCTCGGCGCCTTCCGGTTCCGCACCACGGGAGGCGGCGGCGATCTCGGCGAGATATACCGGCTCTTTCCCCGCTTGGCCGAGCGCCGGCGCCAGCAGGCCGGGACGCTCTCGGGCGGCGAGCGCCAGATGCTCGCCATGGCCCGCGCGCTGATGGGCCGCCCGCGCCTCCTGATGCTCGACGAGCCGAGCCTCGGCCTCGCCCCCCTGATCGTCGCCGAGGTGATGCGCACGGTCGCGCGCCTGCGCGACGAGGGGGTGGCGATCCTGCTCGTCGAGCAGAACGCCCGCGCCGCGCTCCGGATCGCCGATCACGGCTACGTCCTCGATGGCGGCCGCGTGGTGCTGGAGGGCGACAGCCGCACCCTGCAGGCCGACGCCCGGGTCGCCGAGACCTATCTCGGCAGCCTCGGGGCCGAGACGCCGGACCGGGCCGCGGCGACGGGCTGACCTCGGGGCCGCGCGGGACGGCCGGCGGTCCCCCACGGCGGGAACGCCGTCACCCGCCAGGGTCGTATCGCGGCCTCGCAGGATACAACCGCTCCCTCCCGGTCCGGAACCGCCACCGAGGGGCTTGCCGCCACCGCCCTCGCCGGGTACCTACGGACAGGTTTCGCGTCACCGTCCCCGCGACCGAGCGCTCCGCCCCGTCCGCGGGCCAATCGCCAGGACACCGAAGACGAAACCGAAGGGCCTGTAGCTCAATGGTTAGAGCCGACCGCTCATAACGGTCTGGTTGTAGGTTCGAGTCCTACCGGGCCCACCATTCTTCCTTCCTGTTCCGAATGATTGACGGCCTGTCGTATCGGCGCCGTGCAATTTGGACCGAGACGGAGGCAGGTCCGAGCCGACCAGCCGGCTTGCCTCCGCGAGGCTTTGTCCAGAGAGAACCGCCCTGTTGTGGCTCTCGCCGCCATCGGATGGACGATGAGAGTCGTTTCCTGGGTTCCGATCGGCGAAAGCGGGCATTTGAGCGGTGCGGGTCAGGGATTCGCAGCGGACGCGGCCTCACGGTGACGCGGTCCCTCCTGCCCGGACCGAGCCCCCTCATGACCCTGTACCCCACCCTCCGCCGCCGCGCCCTCGTCACCGTCGTCGCCGTGCTCGCCGGATCGCCGGCCCTCGCGGGCGGGCGCTCGATCGTCGGGGATTGGGCGCCCGATCCGCGCCAGTGCCGGCCGGTCGACGGGGCCGTGCGGATCGCACCGCTCGGCATGGCCGCGGACGAGTTCGCCTGCACGTTCAAGAGCGTGTCCAGGGCGGGCGACGTCGTCACCTGGCGCGGTTCCTGCTCGTTCGCCGACCGGTCGAAAGCCTCGACCGTCGTCGCGGCCCTGCAGGACGACCGGCTCTCGGTCCGGATCGACGGCAACGCCCTCGGGTCGTATCGGCGCTGCCGAGCCGGCAGCGGGGCCTGACGCCCGGCCGCCGCCTCCCTTACGGCACCGGCACGGCGTGGCGCCGGGTACCGGTCGGGCAGCAGCGGGCGTCGTTCTCGCGCAGGACCTCCATGGTGAAGACGGCGCGACCACCCTCGAACCCGATCCGACCCGGGCCCTGGCCGAGGATGTTGCCGACCTTCCGCACGAAGACCCAGCGCCCGCCCATGGCGCGGAAGGTCGCCACCTCCAGGTTCTCGGCGTTCCCGGTCGGGTCGGCCTGGAAGCGGACGAACGCGATCGCGGCGGCGCCGTCCGGTGCGTAGCCGACGGTGTAGCGAGGGCCGTTGCGGGCGGTGCAGCGCGTATCGGTGCCGTCGGCGGAGACGCAGAGCGGCCGCGCCGCGCTCCGGAACCAGGCATCGACGGCGCCCGCTGCGGGTCCCAGCCCCTGGGCGCTCGCCCCGCAGACGCCGGTGGCGAGGGTAAGAGCGACGAGGCCGCCGCGGCGCGAGGAACGGTGCATGCGAGATCCCCGAGCGGTAGCGGGCGGAGATCGGTCCTCCGCCCCGGACGCCGGACCTCATCACGGAAATCCTCGCGACGGGATTAAGGGTCTCGCGACAATGTTCCTCCCGGGCCCGATCGCGGACCCTCGGGACGGCCTTCCGACGACGGAGCTTGGCGGACGGGACGATGCCGGTCGGAGGGCTCCCCTCGGGCAAGCGGTCGAGCGACGATGCCGCGTTGCCAGCGCATCGCCCTCCTTCCATCCTGGCCCCGCCGGCGGAACGCCGGCATCCTCGGAGGGCGAGGGAGGATCGGGCGTGGAGGATTACCGGGCCGAGCTGCTGCGCCAGGTGCGCCTCGGCGATATCGCCACCGGCGAGGCGGCGGGGGCCTGCCTGCCGGGCCTGCTGCGCCGCCTGACCCACCACGAGACCCGCGCCGGCACTGCCGCGCTGCCCTGGCGCCTCTATCACCGCTGGCGCCGCGACAGCCTGCGCCGGCAGGTCGCCGATGCGCGCTGGCATGTCGAGCAGGGCCGCGCCGCCCGGATGGGGGATCTGGCCGCGCGGCGCTGAGGGCTGCTTACGCGCAGCTCTCGGCGATCAGCCGGCGCAGGAAGACGGCGCATTCCGCGAGCTCGGCGGTCTCGACGTACTCGTCGGCCTTGTGGGCGCGGGCGATGTCGCCGGGGCCGATCACCACCGAGGGAACGTCGCCGAGGCTCTGGAAGAGGCCGGCCTCGGTGCCGTACGAGACCTTGGCGTGGCCGTTGCGGCCGGCGAGCCGCTTGGCGACGGTGACGAGGGGCGCGTCGGGAGCGATGTCGAGGCCCGGATAGTCGATCACCGGCTCGACCGCGATGCCGCAGGACGGGTCGCGCGCCTGCATCTCGGGCACCAGCACGTCGCGGGCGTAAGCGAGCACGGTCTCGGCGAGGCCGCGCGGGTCGTCGCCGGCGATGGCCCGGAACTCGAACCCGACGGTGCAGCGGTCGGGCACGATGTTGAGCGCCGTGCCGCCCTGGACGAGGGCGGTGAGCCCGGTCGTGTGGGGCACGTCGTAGAGCTCGTCGCGGGGGCCGTCGCGGGAAAGACCCTCGGCGGTCAGCCGCACCCGATCGATGAAGCGGGCCGCGTACTCGATCGCGTTGACGCCGACGGGCGCCAGCGCCGAGTGGCAGGCGCGGCCCCGGAAGGTGACCTTGGCGCCGTACTTGCCCTTGTGGCCGATCACCACCGCCATCCCGGTCGGCTCGCCGACGAAGCAGCCGAGGGGCATCACGCCCCGCTCGCGCATGTGGGCGATGAGCGGGCGCACGCCGAGGCAGCCGACCTCCTCGTCGTACGAGATCGCGAGGTGCAGCGGGCGGGTGAGCGGGGCCGCCGCCATCTCGGGCAGGAGCGCCAGGCAGACCGCCAGGAATCCCTTCATGTCCGAGGTGCCGCGGCCGTAGAGGCGCCCGTCGATCGCGGTCAGCCGGAAGGGATCGTGGGTCCAGTGCTGGCCTTCCACCGGCACCACGTCGCTGTGGCCCGACAGCACGTAGCCCGGCCGGTCGGCCGGCCCGACCGTGACCCACAGGGCCGCCTTCTCCCCCGTCTGGTCCGTCACCCGCTCGACCGCGGCGCCGTGGCGCCGGCAATAGGCCTCGACGTGGTCGACGAGGGGCAGGTTGGTCGCCGAGCTGACCGTCTCGAAGGCCACCAGGGTGGCGAGGAGGTCGGTGATGGCGGGAAGGGTCGGATCGGCCGGGGATGAAGCGGTGGGGGATGGGGACACGGTGGGGGCCTGACGGAGAAGGGACGGAGCGTCGCGCCGGGGCGGAACGGCCTTGTCGGCGTACCGGACGGGCAGGGCGGACCCTGCAGGGTCGGTGCCACCGCGGGACGGCCGGCCCCTCCCCTTATGCCGCGTTCCGGCCCCGGCGGACAGCCGGGCGCCGACGCACCGCCGGGTCTCTACCCGGCGAGATCGAGGAAGTGCCGGCCCTCGCGGTCGTCGATCTCGACGATCCAGAGGTCGGAATCGAACCGGATCTCCTTGGCGAGCCGGGCCTCGACGTCGGGCGGGAAGGCCTCCCGCATCAGGGGCTCGAAGCGGCGCCCGCCGGTCTCGTCGTCCTCGAACAGGGCCTGGGGCGCCGGGCCGTAGAGGTCGGCGCGGCCGTCGAGGCGGTCGACCTTCACGAAGATCGCGCCGGCCTCGGGCGCGCCGCGCCGGCGCTGGACCGCGCTCAGCCCCTCGACGGCGCAGCGGCGCAGGTGGGCGGCGACCCAGAAATCGGAGCGCAGGCGGGCCATCGGGCGGGAGGTCCTCGGCAAGTCCGTGGGGGAGGTTCCTCATAGGACGACGCCCGATCGCGGGGCAATCGGGCGTCGCTCGTTCACTCCATCGGCTGTCGGGATCAGGCGGCGCGGGTGGCGCCGGCATCGAGCTCGGCCACGTCGGCCCGCTCGCGCCAATCCTCGACGCCGTGCTGGCGGGCGAAGCGCAGGGCGGCGGCGCGCACCGCCCGGTCGGGATCGCGGGCGCGGCCGATCTCGACGGCCCCGACGGTGAATGGGACCCCGAGGATCTGCTTGGCGAACAGCACGCGGTACTGCGACATGGTGCATCTCCCTGACACGTGGATCGCGTCGACGAGGGTGCGGGTATCCCCGCTCGCAGGCTCCCGAGGCGACCTCGCCGCGGCCCGTTGAAGGGCCGGTGCCGCGGAGCCGGATGCTGCGTCGCATCCCGGCCCGCGAGGGAACCGATCGACTACGATCGATGGATCGGTATGGGGGCGGGCCGGTCGCCCGGCCGCCCGCTTCGAGAGGTGGGGATGCATCTCCCCGAACGGAAGGTGCCGTGGGGCGTGCGATTGCCGCATGTCGAGAAGGAAGGAATGTCCGACGGGCAGGGCCGGTGTGCGGGCCGGGCCCGTGCCGCGGCGCGAAAAGCCGCTATGTCGGATCACCGTCCACCGGGGCGATCCCCCGGCGCGGTCGTCTCCCGGGCATCCCGCCGCGCGAGACCGACCCCAAGCTCCCGTCCCGAAAAGTTCCTGACACCAAGCCTCCGTTCCCGCCCAGGCCCCTCCCCCGGAAGTCATCGATGACCGCGCTCACCGCCGCGACCCGCCTGAGCCTCAGCCTGATCGCCGGCGGGGCGGTCGCCAACATCTACTACAACCAACCGCTGCTCGGGCTGCTCGCCCAGGTCTTCGGCCACGACGCCTCGGTGCTGGTGCCGACCGCGACGCTCGCCGGCTACGGCCTCGGCATCCTCGGCCTCGTGCCGCTCGGCGACGCCCTGCCGCGGCGCAGCCTGATCGTCGGTCAGCTCCTGCTGCTCGCCGCCGTGCTGGTGCTGGCGGCCGCGAGCACGAGCCTGTGGGTCCTGGTGCTGGCGAGCTTCCTGATCGGCGTGCTCTCGACCGCGGCCCAGCAGGCGGTGCCCTTCGCCGCCGAGCTGGCGCCGGACGCGACGCGCGGCCGGATGGTCGGCCAGGTGATGACGGGCCTGCTGCTGGGCATCCTGCTCGCCCGGACCCTGAGCGGATTCGTCGGCGCCTGGGCCGGCTGGCGGGCGGTGTTCTACGGGGCGGCCGGGCTCGCGGTGGCGCTGGCCGGCCTCGCCCGGCTCGGCCTGCCGGGGACGGCGCCCAGCACCCGGATCCGCTACGGCGCGCTCCTGCGCTCGCTCCTCGACCTCGTGCGCGAGCAGCCGGTCCTGCGCCGGGCGGCGCTCGCCCAGGCGCTGCTGTTTGCCGCCTTCAACGCGTTCTGGACCACCCTGGCGCTCCTCGTCGAGGCGCCGCCCTTCGGGCTCGATCCCGCCGGGGCCGGGTTGTTCGGGCTCATCGGGGCGGCCGGCGCGCTCTGCGCCCCGGTGGCCGGGCGCTTCGCCGATACCCGCAGCCCGCGCCCGGTCCTCGTCGGCGGCGGCGCGCTCACGCTCGCCGCCTTCGCGGTGTTCGGGCTCCTCGGCGGCCATTCGCTTGTGGCCTTGGCGGTGGGCGTGCTGCTGATCGACATCGGCATCAACACCGCGCTCATCGCCAACCAGACCCGGGTCTACGCCCTCGCGCCGGGGGCACGCGGGCGGATCAACACCGTGTTCTTCACCGCGATCTTCGCCGGGGGCGCGCTCGGCGCCTCGGCGGGCACCCGGGCCTTCGCGGCCGGCGGCTGGCCGGCGCTCTGCGCGGTCGGCGGCGCCTTCGCGGCGGCGGGCCTGCTCGTGCCCCTGCTGGAGCCCCGCGACCGCCCTAGATCCTGAAGGCCCGAGTCCCGCGCACAAGCCCCGCATCCGAGCCCGTCCCTGTCAAACCTCCTGGCCATCGACACGATCTACCTCGAGCCCGCCGTCGCGGCCTATCCTCTCGGACGGGAAATCCTGGAGCGGTTCGGGCCTGCGAGGCGGATCGAGGTTGCCTCGCACTGGAACATCCCGGAGCTGCACGGCAATGCCGGCTCGGTCGAGGACTGGGTGCGGATCAAGCGCTCGACCCTGGTGCTCGGGGTCAAGAAGGGCCTCGCCTCGCGGCCGAACGGCCGCAGCGCCCACTTCATCGCGCCGTCGAGCTCGAACGGCTGCGCCATGGCCTGCGCCTATTGCTACGTGCCGCGGCGCAAGGGCTACGCCAACCCGATCACCCTGTTCGTCAACACCGAGGCGATCGGCCGGGCGATCGCCCGCCACGCCGCCGGCCAGGGCCCCCTCCCCGCCCCCGACCAGATCGACGACCGGCACTGGGTCTACGACCTCGGCGAGAACGGCGACCTCTCGGTCGACGCGATGGCGAGCGGGGGCGTGCGCGACCTCGTCGGGCTGTTTCGCGGCATCCCGAACGCCAAGGCCTCCTTCGCCACCAAGTTCGTCAACCCGGACCTCCTCGCCTACCGGCCCGAGGGCAAGACCCGCATCCGCTTCTCGCTGATGCCCGAGCGCATCGCCCGGGTGGTCGACGTGCGGACCTCGCCGATGCCGGAGCGGATCGCCGCGATCGACGCCTTCGTGGCCGCCGGCTACGAGGTCCACGTCAACTTCTCGCCGGTGATCCTCTACGAGGGCTGGGAGGAGGACTGGCGGGCGCTGTTTCGCGCGCTCGAGGCCGGCATCGGCCCGGCCGCCAAGGCGCAGCTGAAGGCCGAGATCATCTTCCTCACGCACAACGCCGCCCTGCACGAGGTGAACTTGCGCTGGCACCCCAAGGCCGAGGCGCTGCTGTGGCGGCCCGACATCCAGGAGACCAAGCGCTCGGAGGGCGGGATGGAGAACCTGCGCTACCGCACCGGCTGGAAGGGCCGCTGGCTGTCCCGGTTCAAGGCGCTGCTGGCCGAGGAGCTGCCCTATTGCGGGGTACGCTACGCGTTCTGAGGGACGCGGGCCGGCGACGGGCGCCGTCATCGAACCGTCGCGCTCCGTCCCTAAGCAGACTTGCATTGGCAGGCCAACGCTTCGCCCGCTTAGGTTCTTGTTTTGTCGCAGATTTTTGCCGCCGAACCGGTGTCCACTTCGGCGAAATCCGCTTAGCCCGCGGGCCACGCTCTCCCCGGCGAGAGGCGCGAAGGACGCTGCGATGGCCCATCTCCTCAGCGACGAGCCGGCCCTGCCGGGCCTGATCTGGGCGATGCGGTTCGACGCGGGCGGGCGCGGGCGCCTGGTCGGGCCCGGCGAGGAGGTGCCGGCGCTCGGGCGCTTCGGCGACGGCTTCGTCTGGCTCCACGTCAATCTCAACGACGCCCGGGTGCCGGGCCTGATCGCCGAGGGGCGGCTCGGCCCGCCCGACCTCGCGGCGGCGGCCTTCGCCAGCGACCCGCACCAGCGGGTGACCGTCGAGGACGGCCAGGTCGGCGGCGTCATCGCCGACCTCGCCCGGGAGGCCGACGGGCCGGACACCGCGCCCGAGCGGCTGCCCGACGCCGCCGGGCGGCTGCATTTCGTGCTGGGCGCCAACTTCCTCGTCAGCGGGCGGCGGCACCCGATCGTCGGGCCCGACGCGGTGCGGGAGGTCGTCGCCGGCGGGCGACCGCTCGCCGGGCCGGTGGCACTTCTCGAAACCTTGATCGGCCGGGTCGCGGCGGCGATCGGGGCGCGGGGCGCCGCCCTGTCCGACCGGCTCGACGGGATCGAGGATCACATCCTCGACGAGCGCATCCGCCCGGAGACGCGCCAGCTCGGGCCGATCCGCCGCGACGCGGTGCGGCTGCACCGCCAGCTCAACGGGTTGCGGGCGGTGTTCCACCGCCTGGAGGAGGAGAGCGACGATCTGCCGGAGGAGACCCGGGAGGCCGCCGCCCGCATCGCCCAGCGGCTCGACGCCCTCGACCGCGACATGGTGGTGCTGGCCGAGCGCAGCCGGCTCCTGCAGGAGGAGCTGTCCGGCCTGCTCGCCCGGCAGTCGAATCGCCAGCTCCACACCCTGTCGATCCTGACCGCCCTGTTCCTGCCGCCCACCCTCGTCACCGGCCTGTTCGGCATGAACACCAAGGGCCTGCCGCTCGCCGAGTGGGACGACGGCTCGACGGTGGCGATTGTGATCGCCGCGATGTCGGCAGCCGCCGCCTTCCTGCTGATCCGTCGGCTCGGGCTCGGCGGGCAGAGGGGCCAGGGGTGAGACACCGAGGCTCTTGGCGATCGAGGGTCTGCTGGCGATCCGTTGCGGAACCTGGTGTAAGCGCTCGGTGAAGGCCGCCTTGTGGCTGTAGTGCTTTGCTCTGGATACAGGTGCTGGCGCCAGATGGCGCTGTATCGGCCCTGTGTCTGGACCTATGACCAACTC
>NZ_JACWCT010000165.1 GCF_016613415.1 Methylobacterium ajmalii
GGCGGGCGGCGCGTCGGGCGCGGGCTTGCCGGGGCCCGGCTGCCGCGCGAGGCCGGCGCGCACCGGCCAGCCGTCGTCGAGGAGGTCGATCAGGGTCTCGGGCGTGACGAGGGATTCGACCAGGGGCTCGGCCAGGGCCCCGCTCGCCTCGGTCAGGATGGCGCGGTCCCGGGCCGAGAGGTCGCGCCGCGCCGCGATGGCGTCGAGGGCCGCCGCGGTCGCCTGCCGGGTGAGGGAGAGCCGCAGGGTGCGGAAGTTCACCCGCTGGGCCACGGCCTGGGCGTCGTGCGCCTGCACCGCCTGCGACAGGCGGTAGAGCGCGACATAGGGCGAGATGCCGTAGGCGATCCACAGGACCAGGACCGTCAGGCCCGCGAGCCACCAGCGCGTCATGCCGGCCCGCCCGAGGGGTGGGGAAACCGGCCGGTCAGGCGCACGCGACCCGTCACGCCGGACGCGCGAGGTGGGCGAAGGCGGCGATCACCTGGTCGTAGACCGGGCGCTTGAACGGGATCACCAGCTCGGCGAGGTTCGCCAGCGGCTCCCAGCGCCACCCGTCGAACTCCGCCTTGTGGGCACCGCCACCGGGCCGCAGGATGTCGATCTCGCGCTCGTCGCCCTCGAACGCGAAGGCGAACCACTTCTGGGTCTGGCCGCGATAGCGCCCCTTCCAGGGCTTGCCGGAGGTGAAGGTGGGCAGGTCGTAGGAGTACCAGCCCGGCGCCTCGGCCAGCAGGCGCACCGAGCCGGCGGCGACGTTGGTCTCCTCGTAGAGCTCGCGCAGGGCGGCCTCCCGCGGGGCCTCGCCCTCGTCGATGCCGCCCTGCGGCATCTGCCAGGCATGGGCGCCGAGATCGGCCGAGTCGTGCCGCCGGTGCCCGGCGAAGACCAGGCCCTCGCGGTTGAACAGGGCGATGCCGACGCACGGGCGGTAGGGAAGCCCGGCGAGGGCGGTCTCGGGGCGATGAAGCGGTGCCATGGGAGCGACCTTAGAGCAATTTGCCGCCCTGTGGACCGTGCCCCCGCGGAAATTACGGGGTTTGCCCGGGCGGGGCAGGCATGCGCGGGGCCGGGCCCCGGGGCCGCCCGCCGGTCACGACGGCTGGCGCAGGGCCCGGCTCGCCGGCACGAGGAGGATGCCGCGGGATTCGAGGTCGCGCGCCCAGCGGGCGATGCGGTCGATCGAGAGCGGCAGGGCGGATGCCGAGCCGAGGACGAAACCGGACTTGCGGGCGGCCTCCTCCAGGCGGGCGAGTTCGCGGTCGATCGCGTCGGGCCGCGGCACGGAATCGACGACGATCTCGGCCCGGGCCACCGGCACCTTCGCCTTGCGGCCGACCTCGCGGGCGAGGGAGCGGGGCGAGGTGCCGTCGTCGACGAAGCCGAGGCCGCGCCCGCCGATCTCGCGCAGCACCGGATCGAGGGCGGCGGCCTCGCCGGTGAGGCGCGCGCCCATGAAGTTCATCACCCCGATCGCGCCGGGCACCCGGGCGAGCACGAAGGCGAGGCGGTCGACGTTCTCGGCGGGTTTCGCCCCCGCCAGCAGCGTCTGGGGGCCCGGATCGTTGTCGGGATAGTCGAAGGGCTCCATCGGCGCCTGGACCATCACCTCGTGGCCGGCCTCGCGGGCGCGGGCGGCCAGGCGCGTGACGTCGGCGCCGTAGGGCGCGAAGGCGAGCGTGATCGCCGGCGGCAGCCGCTGCACCGCGTCCTGGGTCGCCGCCTGGCCGATGCCGAGGCCCGAGACCACGAGCGCGATGCGGCCCGCCACCGCCCCGCCCCGCTCCAGGCCGGCGGCCTCCGGGCGGGCATAGACGTCGAGGGCGCGGGCGCCGTCGGGCCCGATCTTCGGCAGCACGCCGCCGTAGCGGCCGCGCTCGCTCAGGCGCGGGTCGGGCGCGGGCTTGAGCTGGATCGGGCCGGCGCCCGGCACCCGGATCACCACCGAATCGGGCGCGGACGTACCGTCGGGCCGGCTCACCACGACGCCTGAGGCACGCTCGACCTCGTCGGCACCGCGGCTCGCCGAATCGGGGCGCGCGGAGTCGGGGCGGACCGGCACGACGGGCTCGGGCGGAGGCGCGACCGGGGCGCGCACCTCGATCGTCGCGACCGCGTAGGGCTCGCCGGCGAGAGGGTCGTCGCCGAGGACGAGATAGGCGGCGAGGCCGAGTCCGCCGAGGCCGAGGAGCGCGGCGGCGATCGTGCGGGGCGTGAGGGCGGCGCGCCAGCGCGCGGCGCGGGCGGTCGCCTCGTCCCGCAGCCCGAGGGGACGGGTCAGGATGGTGTCGGACGCGAGCGGCACAGGCGTTACAGTCCCGCGACCGGGCGGCTGCGTGAGAAGCGGAAGGCCCGCAGCACCGGTCGTTCGACCGGTATTGCGGGCCTTCGTGGTAAACGCGACGTTAAGACGGGTGCCGGTCGCGGTGCGACCCGGCGCCCATCAGTTCTGGGTCGGGGCGGCCGGGGCCGGCGTTGCGGGCTTCACGGTGTTTGCCGCACCCTTCTGAACGCCGTGCAGGAAGTCGACCGCGGCGATCAGCTGCTTGTCCTTGGCCGGGTCCGGCGGGACGTAGGCCGAGGAACCACCGCGCTCCTCGGTATCCTTCTGCTTGAGGTGGCCTTTCAGGCCGGCCTCGCCCTTGGTCTCGTCCTTGCCCTTCAGGTCGTCGGGCACGTCCTGCAGCACCTCCTGGTCGGGCTCGATGCCCTTGGCCTGGATCGAGCGGCCCGACGGGGTGTAGTAGCGTGCGGTGGTCAGCCGCAGGGCGCCGTTGCCACCGAGCGGGATGATCGACTGCACCGAGCCCTTGCCGAACGAGCGGGTGCCCAGCACGGTCGCCCGCTTGTGGTCCTGGAGCGCGCCGGCGACGATCTCGGATGCCGAGGCCGAGCCGCCGTTGACCAGCACCACGATCGGCTTGCCCTTGGTCAGGTCGCCGGACTTGGCCGAGAAGCGCTGGGTCTCGTCCGGGTTGCGGCCGCGGGTCGAGACGATCTCGCCGCGGTCGAGGAACGCGTCGGAGACCATCACCGCCTGGTCGAGCAGGCCGCCCGGGTTGTTGCGCAGATCGATGACGAAGCCCTTGAGCTTGTCGCCCGGCAGCTCGGTCGAGAGCTTGTCGACGGCGGCCTTCAGGCCGTCGTAGGTCTGCTCGTTGAACTGGGTCAGGCGGATGTAGCCGATGTCGCCGCCCTCGGTGCGCGAGCGGACCGGCTTGATGCGGATCAGGTCGCGGTTGAGCGTGACCTCGAGGGGCTCCTTGGCCTCCTTGCGGGTGATCTTGAGCTTCACCGGCGAGTTGACGGGCCCGCGCATCTTGTCGACGGCCTGGTTGAGGCTCAGCCCCTGGACCTGGTCGCCGTCGATCTGGGTGATGACGTCGTTGGCGAGCAGGCCGGCACGGGCGGCGGGCGTGTCGTCGATCGGGGTCACGACCTTGATCAGGCCGTCCTCCATCGTGACCTCGATGCCGAGGCCGCCGAACTCGCCCTTGGTCTGCACCTGCATGTCACGGAAGCTCTTGGCGTCCATGTAGCTCGAATGCGGGTCGAGCGAGGTCAGCATGCCGTTGACGGCCGCCTCGATCAGCTTCCCCTCGTCGGGCTTCTCGACGTAGTCGGTGCGGATCTTCTCGAACACGTCGCCGAACAGGCTGAGCTGACGGTACGTCTCGGCCGACGCGGCGACGGCGCTCGTGCTCGAGAGGAGGTGGGTCTGGGTCGCTACCGTGGCCGTCCCGGCGCCCAGAACGGCTCCGAACAGGACGAGGGAAACTTTGCGCATTATCCGCGAACCTTCTCGCTTGACCCTTTGGCCCACCAAGGATCCGGGTCGATGGAGCCACCGTCTTTCTTGAACTCGACGTACAGGACGGGATCGTTCCGCCCACCGGCTCCAGCCGAAGGTGCGGAGCCCGTGTCTCCCATCACGGCGACCGGCTCCCCCGCGAGCACGAACTGACCAACCTCGACGTTGATCTGGTCCATGCCCGCCAGGAGCAGATAGTAGCCGTCGCCCGCGTTGATGATCAAGAGACGACCGTAGGAGCGGAACGCCCCTGCGTAGGCCACCCACCCGTCCGCCGGAGAGGAGACGACGCCCCGCGGGCGCGTCATGAGCGATATGCCGCGGCTGGTGCCCCCCGCCCCGTCGGGGCTGCCGAAGGTCCGCACGACCTCGCCGCTCACCGGGCGCGGCACCAGGCCGCGCACCTGGGGGAACGGCACCTTGGGGCCGAGGCGCGCGGGATCGCGCAGGGCGGCCGCGGCGAAGCGCTCTCGGGTCTCCCGGGTCTCGGCCTCCGCGGCCTCCCGGGCGGCCCCGGCGGCGCGGCGCGCGCTCGCCAGGTCGCCGTCGAGGCGGTCGACCAGGTCCTTGAGGTTGCGGGCCTGCCCGGCGAGACCGGCGGCGCGCTCGCGCTCGGCGGCGATGCCGCTCTCGGCCTCGCCCAGCCGGGCCTGGCGGGCGGCGACGAGCGCGGCCAGGCGCTGGCGCTCGGCGCCCCAACCCTTGATGTCGGCCCGCAGGGCCTCCTGGTCGGTGGCGATCAGGCCGCGCAGGCGCACCAGCTCGGCGAGGTCGCCGGCCAGGGTCTCGGCCTCTCCCTGGAGCTCCGGCACCACGGCGCCGAGCAGCATCGAGGTGCGGATCGCCACCAGCACGTCCTCGGGCCGCACCAGCACCGCCGGGGGCGGGCGCCGGCCCATGCGCTGGAGCGCGGCCAGCACCTCCGCGATCACGCCGCGGCGGGCCTGGAGCGACCGGCGCAACGCCGTCTCGCTGCCCGCCATGGTCTGCAGCCGGGCCTCCAGCTCGGAGATGCGTCCCTCGGCCTCCTGGGCCTTGCGGGCGGCGTCGATCAGCGCCTGGTTGAGGCGGGCGCCGTCACCCTTGATCTCAGCGACCTCGCGCTCGAGCTTGGCCTTGGTCTCGGCGCTGGCCTGGAGCGCGGTCTCGATCGCCCGCAGGCTCTCGGCCCGGCGCTCCTTCTCGGCCTGGGCCCTCGCCACCGGATCGGGCTCGGCCGCCGGCTGCTGGGCCGGCTGCGCGACGACCGGCGTCGCCCCGGGGGACGGGACGAGCGTCACGGCGAGCGACAGCAGGCCCGCCCGGGCGGCGGTCGGGAGGCGGGCCCGGATCACGGGGCGCCGCGGTGGTAGGGGTGGCCGGAGAGGATCGTCATCGCGCGGTAGAGCTGCTCGAACGCGAGGACCCGCACGAGACCGTGCGGAAGGGTGGCGGCGCCGAAGGCGAAGATCAGGTCGGCCCGCGCCCGCACGCTCGGATCGAGACCGTCGGCCCCGCCGATCACGATCGCGAGACCGGGCCGGCCGCCGTCGCGCCAGGCCCCGACCTGCGCGGCGAAGTCGGTGCTCGTCACCGCCTTGCCGCCCTCGTCGAGGACGAGCGTGGCGGCACCCGCCGGCACCGCCGCCAGGATCGCGACCGCCTCCTCGGCGCAGCGGTCGGGCGCGCGGCGCGCCCGGCTCTCCGGGATCTCGGTCATCTGCACGGCGGAGAAGCCGAGGCCGCGGCCCAGCGCATCGGCGCGGCCGCGATACTCGTCGGCGAGGTCGCGCTCGGGACCGCGCTTGAGGCGGCCCACCGCGACGAGGGCGAGCCGCATGGCGGCGTGTCCGTTTCCTGCGTTGCGGACTTAGTTTGCGAGGCGGTGGGCCGTCTGATCGGCGGGACGGTCGGCGCCCCAGATCTTCTCGAGATTGTAGAAGTGGCGCACCTCGGGCCGGAAGATGTGGACCAGGATGTCGCCGGCGTCGATCAGCACCCAGTCGCAGGCCGGCATGCCCTCGACGCGGGGAGCGCCGAAGCCGCGGCTCTTGAACTCCTGGATCACCTTGTCGGCGATCGAGCCGACGTGGCGCTGCGAGCGGCCGGAGGTGATGATCATGGCGTCGGCGATGGAGGTCTTGCCGAAAAGGTCGATCTCGACCGTCTCCTCGGCCTTCATGTCCTCGAGGCAGGCGAGGGCAACCGACCTCATGTCCGCGGCCTCGGGCGCGACGACCCCGGAATCTTGCCGGGAATCCTGCACCTGGGCCTCAGCGGGAAGCTCGTTGGCCTGAGCTTCGTGAGAGATTGCGTCGTTCAGTGCCGGCCCCTGTCGATGAAGGCACCCGATGGCGCCACGAGACGATCTTGCCCGCGGCATGCGCGGTGCCGATGCCAATAGAATCGGACAGTGGCGAACCGATGGCGGATTTTCAAGCGCGTCGACGGCGAATCCCGGACAAAGGCCGGCTCAGGACGCGGGCGGGAACGTGCCGGCCCGCAACGCCGTCGAGGACAGGCCGTTGCGCGGCCCATGCAGGAAGAGCCAGGCCGGCGGCGCCCGCTCCGCCAGGGTCGGGGCCGCCGCCTCGTCGAGGCGTGAGGAAGCCAGCGCCCGGGCGGCGGGCGAGGCCATCGCCTTCAGGGTGTAGCCCGGCCGGTCGATCACCGCGAAGGGCATCCGGGCGGCGATCTCGCGCCAGCCGCGCCAGCGATGGAAGCTCGCCAGGCTGTCGGCCCCCATGATCCAGACGAAGCGCACCTGCGGGTGCCGGTCGGTCAGGAAGGCGATGGTCTCGACGGTGAAGCGCACGCCCAGGGCCGCCTCGAAGTCGGTCACGGCGATCCGCGGATCGGCCGCCACCGCCCGGGCGCCGGCGGCGCGGGCGGCGGCGTCCGGCAGGTGGCGGCGGTCCTTCAGGGGGTTGCCCGGGCTCACCAGCCACCACACCCGGTCGAGGGCGAGGCGCCGCAGCGCCAGCCGGCTCACGTGCCGGTGGCCGGCATGGGCCGGGTTGAACGAGCCGCCGTAGAGCCCGACCCGCAGGCCCGGCGCCAGGGCCGGAAGCCGCACGATCACGGGAGCCGCGCGGCCCGGGGCTCCCGTCGTCGGGCCGTCACGGGCGGATCTGCCCGGTGCCGCGGATGCGGTACTTGAAGGTGGTGAGCTGCTCGACCCCGACCGGGCCGCGGGCGTGCATTCGCCCGGTGGCGATGCCGATCTCGGCGCCGAAGCCGAACTCGCCGCCGTCGGCGAACTGGGTCGAGGCGTTGTGCGCGACGATCGCCGAATCGACCTCGGCGAGGAAGCGCTCCGCCGCCGCCCCGTCCTCGGTCAGGATCGAGTCGGTGTGGTGCGAGCCGTAGGTCTCGATGTGGTCGATCGCCGCGTCCAGCCCGTCCACCACCCGCACGGCGATGATCGCGTCGAGGTACTCGGTGCGCCAGTCGGCTTCGGTCGCGGGCGCCACCCGCGGGTCGACCGCCCGCACCGCCTCGTCGCCCCGCACGGCGCAGCCGGCCTCGAGGAGGTCGGTCACCAGGGGGGCGAGGTGGGTGGCCGCGCAGGCGCGGTCGACCAGCAGGGTCTCGGCGGCGCCGCAGACGCCGGTGCGGCGCAGCTTGCTGTTGCGCACCACCGCGCGGGCCATGCCGAGATCGGCCGCGGCGTGGACGAAGACGTGGCAGATCCCTTCGAGGTGGGCGAAGACCGGCACCCGCGCCTCGTCCTGGACCCGGGCCACCAGGCTCTTGCCGCCGCGGGGCACGATCACGTCGATGGCGCCGTCGAGCCCGGTGAGCATGGCGCCGACCGCCGCGCGGTCCCGCGTCGGCACGAGCTGGATCGCGTCGGCCGGCAGGCCGTGGCGGGACAGGCCCTCGCTCATCGCCTGCGCGATGGCGCTGGCGCTGCGGTGGCTCTCCGAGCCGGCGCGCAGGATCGCGGCGTTGCCGGCCTTGAGGCAGAGCGCGCCGGCATCCGCGGTGACGTTGGGGCGGCTCTCGAAGATCACCCCGACGACGCCGAGCGGCGTCGCCACCCGGTCGATCCGGAGGCCGTTCGGCCGCGCGTAGGAATCCATCGCGCGCCCGACCGGATCGGGCAGGCCGGCGATGCTCTCGAGCGCGTCCGCGATCGCCTCGACCCGGGCGGGGTTCAGCGCCAGGCGGTCGAGGGAGGCCGCCGTCAAGCCCTTGGCCCGGCCCTCGTCGAGGTCGGCGGCGTTGGCCGCCAGGATGGCCGGGGCGGCCTGGCGCAGGGCGGCCGCCGCCTCCCGCAGGGCCGCGTCCTTCACCGGGCCCGGGACCAGCGCCATCCGACGGGCGGCGGCGCGGGCGCGCCGGCCGATCTCGCGCATCAGCGCGTCGACGTCCTCGGGGCGGGGCTTCAGGCTGGTCACGGACACGGTCGTCATCCTGGCCGCCCTCTCCGGGCGGCGTATGGGCGGGCACCCGTCATGCCACGGCCCGGCGAGCCGCGACAAGCCGCCGAACGACGACCCGGCGCGCGACCCCGGATCTACCGCGCGAGCCCGACTTGGCCGCTCTTCGGGCCGATTCCCGGCGGCACCGGCACGTCGGTGTCGCCGTAGCGGGCGTTGACGACGAGGCGGGGCTGGCGGCTCAGCGCGATGCGGTGGGCGACGATGGCGGTGTACTCGGACTGGTCGGCGACGACCTGCATCGCCCGGACCGAGAAGGTCCCGCGCGGCAGGTAGACGGTGCCGACCAGGCGCCGGGCGCCGTCGCTCAGGATGTCGAAGTTGCGCCCGTCCGGCGACCGGCGGTCCTCGAAGAAGAGCAGGCCGGCCATGTCGCCGGTCCGCGGCGCCGTCAGCTCGACGAGCGAGCGCGGCAGGAAGACCATCGGCTGGGTGCCGCCGGCCTTGTTCCGCGGGACCTCGCCGGTGAAGTAGAACCCGACGCCGTCCCCCTTGAGGGAGCCGATCAGGTGGATCGACAAGGCCTTGTGGCACGCCTGCTTGGTGCTCTCGTCGCGCGGGTGCAGGCAGTCGGTCGTGAGGAAGATCAGGTCGGTGTCGGGCCCGACGACCAGGGCGCCGTCCTTGATCACGTAGATGCCGGGCAGCATCTTGACGTCGGCGGTTTCCTCGATCCTGATCCCGCCGCAATAGGTGCCGGGCTCGAGGGTGAACGCCCCGTCGCGCAGGACGAGATCCCGCTTGAGGCAGGGGCCGACCGGCGGGGCCGGCCGCGCGGCCAGCGGGTCCTTCAGCGTCGGGCAGCCGGTGATCGGCTGAGGCCGGAAGTTGAAGGAGCGCCCGGCATAGCCGCCGACGGTGCAGGTCGTCGCCGCCGACACCACGCTCTGGTCGCCTCCTTCGAGGCTGCTGGGGCTCGACGACATCGCATAGACCGCGCAATCCCCGGCCTCGATGCGCGCCTGGTCCTCGAGATGGATCCCGTGCCGGCCGGACGGCGCGAGGCCGACGACGCAGAGCCTCGCACCGCCGACCGCCTCCGCGGTCGCCGTCACCGTCATGTCGGTGAGGTGCGGCGTCACCAGCCGGCTCATGATCGCCGACTTGCGCTGCGTCAGCGTCACGGTCACACCGGTCGGCGCCCGCCCGGTCCGGCCGCCGGCCTCGACGAAGGGGCCGCCCGGACGCTCGCGGGTCACGGGCTTGGTCGCGACGGCGACCGGGCCGTCGCCGAAGCGCAGCTTCACGCCGCCCTTCATGTAGGCCTCGGCCAGCGATTGCATCCGGCGGGCATCGGCGCCGGAGACCTGCATGTCGGAGACGACCGCGAGGGCGGCCGCGTCCGCCGCCCGCTGCAGCGTGGCGAGCTGCAGGGTCCAGGTGCCATAATCGACGGCGACCCCGATCAGGCCGAACAGCACGGGCGCGAGGAGCGCGACGAGGAGCGCGACGTTTCCCGCCTCGTCGACCCGGCAGGCAGACCGCCGATACCATCCCCGTCCGATCATCGCCCCGGCCTGCCCCGCATCATCGGTCAGACCAGTCGCCCCGATTTGTTAAGAACACCCTTGCGTCAGCCGTCGAATGCAACGGCATTCACCGTTCCTGTCGCTGGGACAGGACAGCGCGAACATCTATCTTCAGCCTGATCGACCCCCGCCCACGCCCGGCTCGTCGCCGTAGCACCGCCGGATCAGCGAGCCCCGCGCGTGCGAGCGCTCGTCGGTCCGGAGCACGCTGTCGGCGGTGCTCGCCCCTTCCACCTGGTGGTGCGTGTCGATCGTGTAGGGCACGATCGCGGTCAGCGAGCGGCACCGGCCCATCGCCTGCGCGACGACGATCCCCTCGCCGATCGTGCGCGAGCCCTCCCGCGGCAGGTTCATGCGCCCGCCTCCTCGCTCAGCCTGTGCTCGCCCGACACCGCCAGGCCCGCCGCCTCGGCCAGCGGCAGCACCCCCCCAGCCCCGCCCCGTGATAGGCCGGGCAGCGCGCCACCCAGCCGCGCCAGGTCGGGTCCACCCGCCGCGGGCCCGCCTCAGCCCGCAAGTCGAGATGCAGCCGCGCCGACACGGCCCGGCCGTCGAACCAGGCGTCGTGAGCCGCCGGTACCAGCCCGTCGAGCCGCACGGTCTCGTCGCCGTGGAGGTGCGGCCGGATCAGGGCGGGCGGAGCGGTCTGGAAGAAGCGGTCGTCGAAATCCGCCGGCGCCTGCGGGCAGCGCTCGCGAAGCCACGCCTCGTCGCGGGTGCCGCAATGCCCCTTGCGCCAGCGTCGGAACGGCGGCACCGGCCAAAGCCGGCCGGGCGCACGACCGCGAAGGGATCGGCGAGGGCCGCCTCCGGCGCCTCGATCCGGGGCGCCGGCAGCACCCGGCCGACCGGGCACCGGCGCTGACGGATCCGCCTGAGGGAAGAACATCCGCTTGCCCGACTCCAGGCGCGCGCGGTTGAGCGAGCGCCGATGCGGAGAGCGCGTCCTCCCCCGCCGCCGGCGACCGGATCATCCCGGCCCGGCCCTGCGCGTCCGCCGGCATCGACAGCAGCGTCGCCTTCCCATCGGGATCGGTGTCGGCCGCGCGGGCGAGGCGTTCGCTTCCTGGCCTGGATCCGGTCAGGGTGAGCGTAATTACTCAGGGGGTATCGAGACGGCTCGGTTCAGTCGCGGCGCGGGTGTCGGGTCGCCCCCCTTGCCGTCTGACGATTTGGCCGATTCCCTGTCGGGATGAGCCGCGGTGACCTGGAGCGCCTGAGCAAGGAGGCGCCGATCGAGCTGGCGCTGAAGCTGCACCGGCCCGAGAAGACCTCGCGCACCTCGTCCAAGCCACCGGCCACGGATCGCAAGGAGAGGCGGGAGAAGTCCCGTCCGGGCGGGGCCAAGCCCGGGCATGAGGGCCATAAGCGGGCGCCGACCCCTGATCCGGATCAGGTGGTGGAGCATCGGCCCTGCGCCCACTCATCGTGCGGTGAGCCGCTGCCGGCCGATCTTCCGGCCGAGGTCGTCAGCGTGCACGAGCGGATCGACCTGCCGCTGGTTCGCCCGGCAGTCGAGCAGCACCGGCGCCTGTGCGTGACCTGCCCGGCCTGCCGGACCCGGGTCGTCGCCCCGCGGCCGGCGGGGGCCGACGCGACGCCGTTCGGGCCGCGGCTGCACGCGGTGGCGACCGACCTGAAGACCTTCCAGGCGCTGTCCTACGAGCGGTTGCAGGCCGCCCTGTCGGACCTGTTCGGGCTGCGGCCGAGCCAGGGCGGGCTGATGAACGTGCTGCGGCGCGCCCAGGGCTGTTTTACCGAAGGCCGGGACGTGGCGCTGGCGCGGCTGCGGCAGGCGTCGGTGGTGGCCTCGGACGAGACCGGGGTACGGATCGAGGGTACCGACAGCTGGCACTGGGTGTTCCGCTGCCAGGACGCGGTGGTGCATCACGCCGCCCCGAGCCGGTCTACTGTCGTCGTTGGCGAGGTGATGGCCGGGCATCGGCCCGCCGTGTGGATCTCCGACCGTTACTCGGCCCCGCAGGGCCATGTCGATCGTCAGCAGACCTGCTTGGCGCACCTGTCTCGCGACGTGGCCTATGCGGTCGAGGCGAGTGACGACCTGATCGCCATGCGGTTCAAGGGGTGGCTCGACAGGGCCTTCGGGCTCGCCCGCCGGCCGACCGAACTGGCGGCCTCGACCCTGGCGCGCAAACGGCGCGAATTGGAGCAGGACCTCGACGCCATCCTGAAGACCTCGGCGACGGGCGATCTGGCCCCGGCGCTCCAAGCCCGGATGCGCCGGGGGGCGATCAACTCCTGACCTTCGTGGTCTTCCCAGGGGAGGTCGACGTGACCAACAACGCCTGCGAGCGCGACCGGCGGCCGGCCGTGGTCCAGCGCAAGGTCACGAACGGCTATCGGGCGATGTGGGCGACCAAGGGCGAGGCGGACGTGCGCACCGTCGTCGCCACCGCCGCGCTCAGAACAAAGGCGACACGCTTCGCCACTCTGCTCGCCACCATCACCGCCTGATCACCCCCCCGACATCCCGGATGTGACGGGCCGACGAACGCGCGTGCCCAAAAACACCCCGTGGGTAATTACCTTGGCTCTACGCTACACCGAGCGCCTGGTCGGTGCGGGCATCGAGCCGTCGGTCGGCAGCGTCGGCGACTCTTACGACAACGCCTTGGCGGAGACGATCAACGGCCTGTTCAAGGCGGTGGTCATCCACCGACGCGAGCCGTGGCGATCCTTCGAGGCGATCGAGTACGCCACCCTGGAATGGGTCGACTGGTACAACCACCGTCAACTCCTCGCGCCGATCGGCAACGTCCCTCCTGCCGAGGCCGAAACGCGCTATCATGCTCGCGTCGGCGACCAAGCCTTGGCCGCCTGACCCAAGACAATCAGCCTCCGACAAACCCGGGGCGGTTCAGGTCTTGTGGTCGTCGACCCAGTCGTCGCGGGCATGCAAGCCGAACAAGACCAGCTTGAGGATGCGCCCGCCCTTGTATTTGTCGGAGAGCTTGCCCTTCTAGGCCGCTTCGAATTCCTCGAACAGGATCTGAGCCGCGAACTGGAGTTCGCGGCGCTTGCGTTCGGGGAGGTGGTCGAGACGATCCGACAGCGTCATGGCTCCTCGCATAGGCGGGGCGCGGGCGGACGCCAGGGAAATAGGGTCGGCGTCCGGATGGTCACAGATCGAGACCCTGATGGAGGCGATCTGGGATTGCCTCCTCATGACCCTCCCAGACGATGCGACCACCTGATCTGGCGAGCGCCCGGCCGACGCGGCCGAACCTGGCGACCCGCCCACCGTGTGCCCGATACCAGCCTGAACGGCGACGCCGATCTCGCGACGCCAGCCCCGCCATGTGGAGCATGATCGCCCTAAGGATGTGAGGCGGCGACGGCCGATCTACCTGCGCGCCAGGCACACGAACCGCGGCGGCCCCCGAGGATATGAACGCCGGTCGCATGGGCGAGCCCCCAAGCCCTCAAGCCATGCGACCCCTTCTTCCTCGTCGCATACCATCATATGCTTCAGGCAGATGCGCGCAGAGCATGACGCTTCTCGACGAGGCCGAAACCAGGGCGGTCCGGAACCGACCGAACCGTCATGGCCTCGATGGCCTCGTGCGAGACATCCCAGATCCCGACGATCAGTTGGCCCACTTCGGGCTTGGAACGGGCCAGGGGAACAGGCGACCAGCCGATCCGGCGATAGATCCGCGTCATGGCCTGATCATAGAGCCCCATCACCTGCTCGATGCCGGATGACAGGCACAGACAGCACAGCCCGATCAGCAGTTCAGACGACACTTGCAGATCGCTCTGATCGTTCGGTCGGTTACGGGGATGAACGCAGAAGCGCGTACATTCCCAGGCAATTGGCGTCTGCACATCGACCGGCTCGTCGAAGAAGCCTGCGAACTCATTGCGCAGCATCGTCTCGCCGGTCGTGGGCAGGATCCTGAGGGAGCCGGTGACGCAACCCTCCCCGTTCCTGGAGACCAGGTAGACCGGATCTTCGTCCTCGTCGTAGCGGTCCGACTCCCATCCATCGCGCACGCACACCGCCCAACCCAGCCGATCGTGGAAAACAGCCGCCCGCGCACGGAACATCGCGTCGAAGTCCGCGGCACGAGCCTCGCGATCAGCATTGGTAAGAATATCGATCATGACGACCTCTGATTTTGACATCAGAGGTATTTGTAAATCTAAACCACAGATCAATCTGTTATAATATCAGATTGACAGACCGTCAGATCAATCCTTGCGCACCTGGCGTGGCTACAGCAATTCTGTGCGGGCCGCCTTGACGACGGCCTCGGCATTGCTGGAACAGCGAAGCTTGTGGCGCGCACTGCGGAGGTAGAGCTGCACAGCACTCACCGACAAATCGAGTTCCGAGGCGATCTGCTTGACGTGTCGTCCCGCCGCGATCCGTTCGAGGCATTGCGCCTCTCGCCGCGAAAGCGCCGGGCACTTGTCCCGGTAGCCCGACAGGCCCACGGCACGGTCATGAACAAAGTGACCGATGAGTTGAAAATCCCGCATGAAGCCAAGTCTTCTCACCTGCCACTCGGCATCGTCGAGATATGAGGTCAGTGTGAAGAGCGCGCGTTCCCCCGCAGGTCCCCGGATCGGTAAGGTCACACCCTGACGGCCGACGTGATACGCCTCGGCCTCACGGAAGAATTTCTGTGTCTCGGGCGATGTCCGATCGACCTTCGCCCAATCGATCGGCAGGAACCCCCTGCGGCCAGCTGCAACGATAGGATCGATCGTGAAATAATCCCTTTCGATGTATCGCTTGACCCACTCATCTTCATAAGTCAGAATGAGAATCGGATTGGCCTCTTCGCAAAGCGGTATTGATATTGCATGATAAGCTATATTTGCAATTTTATACTCAGAGCGCAGAAGATCGATGACACCCTTGAGTTCGATGACCGATTTTGACGCAGCGATCCGATCGAGAACGCCAGCAAGTTTCTCGTCCAGCACCAACCTTCCTCCGGCCCATGTCGCGCGCTCGAGTACGGGCGTACCGTCGTGCTATATCAACTTGGATTCCAAGCCGACACAAACCAAAGATTGTCAAGCTACGATGGCAGCTTAGTTCCCTTCGGTCAGGGACGGACGATGCTATCGCCGGCCTCCAGGCCGGACAGGATCTCGATCCCCTGCTCGTGGGTGGCACCGAGCGTGACTTTGCGTGAGCGCACGCTACCATCCCTCGGATCGCGCACCTGGACGGACGGATCGGTCATGGGGTCACGAACCGCGTCGATCGGCACGACGATCGCCTTCGGGTTGCTCGCGAGTTCGATCTGCATGCGGGCGGACATGCCGATGCGGATCCGATCCCGTGCAGGCCCGGTGTTTCCCGGGAAAGCCGCCCGTACCTCGAAGGCTGGCGCGCGGCCGGAACTCTGGCCTACGTCGGCTTCAGCGCTGATGGCGATGATCTGCCCGGGAATGGGGTCACCGGGAAAGGCATCACCGCCGATCAGAACGGGCTGCCCGACCCTGAGACGATTGATGTCGATCTCATCGGCCTTGCCGGTCACGACCAGGGTGGCGGTGTCGGCGACGGAGTAGATCGCTTGGCCCCGGGTTACCCGCGAACCGGCATCGATCGCAGGAGGCGATTGGGTCCCTTGCGCCGGGAGGGGTGGGCGGGTCACGATCCCCTCGACGGGCGCGCGCACGATGGCGCCATCGGCCTGGGCCTGGAGGTCGGCGAGGCGGGATTTGGCGTTCTGCAGTTCGAGGTCGGCGAGGCGGCGGTTGTCGGCGCTGCCGCGTTCCAGCGTGGTCTGAAGGTCGAGCCGGCTGCCTGTCGCGGTATTGCGCTGCGAGTCCCGCTGCTGCACGAGGCCATCGTACTCGTTACGGGAGACGATACCGCGGTCGAGCAGCTTCTTCGTCTCCGTGACCTGACGCTCGATGACGGCGAGGCTTGCTTCGGCCGTCTCCTGAGTTCGACGCGCCCGCGTGACGTCGGGACTGGTGCTCCAGCGGTCGAGAAGGTCGATCGCCATCGAACTCTTCAGGAAAGCGGCCTGAGCCTCGCGCAGGCGGGTCTCGATGTCGCCCGTGTCCATCGTCACGAGGACCTCGCCGACACCGACGCGGGCGCCGAGCTGGGCCCGCCGTTCCCGGATCACGCCATCGAAGGGGGCGAGGGCCGCGACGGTCTTGCCCGGCCCGATGGTGCCGATCAGCGTCAACGTGGTGGCCGTCGCGACCGGCGCGACGGTGATGGCCTGCTGCCCGGCCGGAGCAAGGGCGCTGGAATTCAACCGTTGCGGCGCAGCGGCTGCCGGACCAATCCGGTCCAGGGGTGGTGGTGCTGGCTGGATCCAGAACCAGCCGAAGCCGGCGAGTGCGATCACGGCCCCCACGCCAGTACCGACCGCTACATGGGCTTTACGCGGAGATTTGCCGGAGCGCGGCGCGGCGTCTGCCGGGGGCATCGAGAGGGGAGCAGTGTCTGGCACCGGATCCGCCGCGTCCACTAGTCTTGCAGGGCGATGTGCCATGTGTCGAGCGTCGCTCCCAGTTGCACGTCCAGCAGCGTCAGGGCGTTGAGGTAGCCGATCACGGCGCCGAGTTGCTGGCTCTCGGACGCGCGCAGATCGTTCTCCAGGGCGCGAACCTGGAAGTTGGCGGAGCGCCCGACCTTGAGCTTCTCCTTCTCGATCTCGACCGCCTTGGCGGCCAACTCGCGTGCGCGTCGAGCGACTTCGAGCTGGCGCCAGCGGATGTCGATGTCGGTCGCGGAGTTGCGGATCTGGAGTTCGACGCCCTGACGGATGGTTTCGAGCTGCAGTTCCGCGTTCTGGAGATTGGTCATGGCCTGGACGTAGGGCTGCTCGCGGCGCAGGTCGTTGAGCGGTGCGTTGAAGGCGAGCCCGACCGTGAAGTCGGAGATGCCGGTGGACGTGCCGATGCCACCGCTGACGCTGGTGCGTCCGAGCGAGCCGGTGCCGAACACCGACAGGTCCCATAAGCGCTCGTTGCGGGCGACGACGATGCCGAGCTTGTTCTGCTCGATGACGTCGAGCTGGCTGAGGTAGTCCGGCCGCCGCGCAAGTGCGGTCCGCATCAGGTCGGGCAGGTTGGTCGTCACTCGGGCGGGGCTGGTGCTTTCGCGCGCGATGATCGGCGTGGCGAGATCGAGCGCGAGCAGGTTGAGAAGCTGGATCCGAGCAACTTCCAGGCTACGGGAGGCTTCCAGCACGCGGATGCGCTGGTTGGCGAGGTCGGCCTCGGTCTGGACGATGTCGACCTCGGCCATGCGGCCGGCTGTGATCAGGGCGCGGTTGATCTCGATCAGGTTCTCGGCACGGTCGACCGAGGCCTTGGCGATCCGGACCTCTTCCTGGGCGCGCAGCAGGTCGCGATAGGTAAAGATCACGCCCCCGATCGTCTCGGATACGGTGGCGGTGAGCCGGAGCCGGTTGATCCGCTCGCCGAGACGGGCCGAGCGTACGGGTGCCGTGGTGACGTCGATGCCGGCACCGCGCAGGAGGGGCTGGGAGACGGACAGAACCCCTGCGGACCGGCGGGTCTGGATGCCGAGAATGTCGGTCCTCTGATCGGCCCAGGCGAAGCCGACGGTGCCCCCCGTGGGCAGGAGGGTCGTCACCCCGGGCGTCAGTTCGAGGCTGGTGCTGGTGATGCCGGCGATGCGCTGTCGCACCGCGCCGCCGGAGACGCCGAACTGGGGCGTGAAACGGTCCTCGACGACGCGCAGGTCGAACTTCTGGGCGATCCTGTCGATGTTGGCGCTTCGGATCGTGCGGTTGTTGCGCAGGGCCAGGAACACGGTGTCCGCCACGCTGAAGGGGATCTCACGGGCGCCTCCCTCCTTGGTCTGGCCGTCCTTCCGATCGGGCTCGGACAACGGGCTTCCCGAAACGGGCTTGGGTGCGGACCTCGGCTTGGCCGTCCGCTTCGGACGGGCGGCGGACGGGTCGGGGGCGGCCTGGCTTCCGACAGGCGCGACGGCCACGGCCACGGCGAGGATCAGACCGGTGATCCGGATGGAGCGGGCCATGCGATCTATTCCGCCCGCAGGGCCGCAATCGGGTCGAGCCGGGCTGCGCGGGCCGCCGGATAGCTGCCGAAGAACAAGCCGACGGCCAGCGCCATGCCGGCGCCGAGTGGCGGGGCGAGGGGGGCGGGCAGGAATGCCCACCCTGACGATACGGCGAAGAGCCAACCGGCGAGGGTGCCGAGGGCAGTGCCGAGCAGCGAGCCGAGGGTGGAGAGAATCAGGGCTTCGGTGAGGAACATGGTCCGGATGTCGCGGCGGCGGGCGCCGATCGCGAGCCGCAAGCCGATCTCACGGCGGCGCTCCATCACGCTCATCAGCATCACGTTCATGACGCCGACGCCGCCGACGACGAGCGACACGGCACCGATGGCGAGCAGCAGCAGGCCGTAGACGCGCATCTGATCCTCCAACCCCTCGATGAGTTGGCGGGCGGTCTGGATCTGCACGCCGCCGGGGCGCAGCCGGGCGCGAAGGTACTCGGTAACCCGCGCGGCCGTAGCCATGTCGTCCGCGCCCGGCGATAGGCGCGCGGCCACGGCGGTGATTTGCGGATCGGCCAGAAGACGGCGGGCGGTACCGACGGGGATCACCGCCGACCGGTTCAGGTCGACGTTGATCAGGGGGACGGGAAAAGCCGGCTCGAGCACACCAATGACAGTCATCATCTGGTCGTCCATCCGGAGGGCATCCCCGACCCGCACTGGTTTGCCGGCGGCGGCAGCGACTTGGCTGGCGAGATCGCTGCCGAGAACCACGAAGGGGGCGAAGCCGTCGAGATCGGAGGTCGGCCGCCCCAGGGCGAGGCGTGCCTTGGCCAGGGCGTAGAGACCGTCGGTGGCGGCGATGAGGTTGGCCTGGATCGTGGCTTTGCCCACTTGGACCATCGTGCCGGCCGATACGAAGGGAACGGCTTGGGCCAGCCCGAGACCTTGGGCCGACAGGCTGCGGACGATCTCAAGGGGCAGGACCGTCGGTGTGGTTCCCTCGATGCGAGGCGTGATCGCGACGAGATCGACGCCCATCACCTCGAATTGGCGCATCGACTCGGCGCGGGCGTTATGACCGACATGGAGCATCGCGATTACCGCCGCGGTCCCGATGGCGATCCCCGTGAGGGCCAGTAAGGCACGGCCTTTGAGACCCGTGAGGTTGCCCACCCCATCGAGGACGACCTCGCGGAATGGGGCGGGCGAAACGTGCATGGTCATGGTGCACACACGGCATCGCGGAGCGCCCCCCGATTGTCGTCGAGGACCCGACCGTCGCGCATGACGATCCGGCGGGGGCAACGCGCGGCGATGGTGGGATCGTGGGTGACGATCAGGATGGTGACGCCGAGATTGCGGTTGAGGGCGAAGAACAGCGTCATGATGTCGTCGGCGGCATGACTGTCGAGATTACCGGTGGGTTCGTCGGCGAGCAGAAGCGGGGGATCGCCAACGAGGGCACGGGCGATCGCGACCCTCTGACGCTGCCCGCCCGACATCTCGTCGGGATGGTGGGCCGCGCGGGCAGCGAGGCCGACCCGTTCGAGGGCCGCCGCGGCCCGAGCCCGCCGGGTCGCCCTGGCAATGCCACGATAGACGAGCGGCAGCGCGACGTTGTCGAGCGCCGAGAGGCGCGGCAACAGGTGGAAGGACTGGAAGACGAAGCCGATCAGGCGGTTGCGCAACCCCGCGGTGTCGCTCTCGCTCAGGGCTGCCGTGTCGGTCCCGTCGAGGCGGATCGCCCCTTCGTCCGGCCGGTCGAGGAGGCCGATGAGGTTCATGAGCGTGGTCTTGCCGGATCCCGAGGCGCCCGTGAGGGCACAGAGCTCCCCGCGACGGACGTCGAGGTTCACCCGGGTGAGGACGGGGAGCGAGCCTGCCCGACCACGATAGGCCTTCGTGACGTTCTCGATGCTCAGCATGGCCCTGCCCATGCCCGACCTCACGCATTGTCCGACGGGACTGGGCTTCGGGTGCGTGACTCTCGATACCCCGACCTAGATGGCAAGCTGCTATTTTAGTAGATTGACAAGTCGATATTTTTGTAAAAGGCGCTAATTTACGGTTTTCCCGCATTTTCGAAAATGAATTTCCGTTAGATCATCGAATCATCATAGCTTATTAGCAATTTCGCTTCATATTTGTCCTAGAATGTCAATATAATATATAAACAATTGCATCTGCCTCCCCTTTGAAAGAGTTGTTGCTGCGGCATGAGTATTGGAAAAACCATGCCGATAAGGGGGACACCATGAAGAACACATTGCTCGCGAGCGCCATCCTTCTCGCTTCGTCGGTCCTGGCAAACTCGGCTCAGGCGCAGAGCGTTTTCACGGCAACGGTCAACAACAATACGCCGGTGTCCGTGACCTTCTCTTCGCCGTCGGGCTGTCTCGGCTCGAATAGCTTTTCAACCATCGGGAGTGGCGGGAGCCAGACATCGAACATCACGAGCCCGTACTCGACCTCGAATGGCTGTAGCATCCGCTACACGCGCTCGGACAATGGGCGCTACTGCTCCTGGAACGCGACGCGCACTAGAAGCTCATCGACCGCCTCCTGGAATTACCCGACCATCAACACGTCTTCGAGCGGCTCTGGCGTGACATGCTCGGCCAACATCACCTCGGTGAGCTCCAACGGCAACTGGTCGGCTTCCTTCACGATCGCACCTTGAAGGCACGCCTCAACGTTTAATTAAGTAATCATTGATAATATGACCAATGAAATAGTCCGATCCATTTTCGGGTTTGGCTGTTTCATTGGAGTATATACCGAAAATGTCAAACACGATAACGACAAGTAATTTATCATCAACTCCGCTGCTCCGCGGCCTCGCCGGTGGGGCTCAGGCGTCCACCAGCAACGAGACGAGCGCCTCTCGTTCATCGGTTGGTCCGGCCACCGTGGTCGAGCTTTCGGCGTCGGCAAAGGCCGTCTCCTCGACTTCACCGGGCCAGAAGGACTTCGCCACTGTTGCCAAGGATGCGCGAGGCGCGCTGGATGCCAGCTATACGAAGGCAGGAAAAACCTCCTCGATCTATACGACAGCCGCCGAAGTGCGGGATATGTTCAGCGGGCTCGACCGCCGTGCACTCTACGCAATCAAGAGTAACGAAGGCGGCAAGTTCTCGGCTGTCGAGCAGGACATGGCAAAGACGGAGATGCGCGATCGTCTTCATGCCGATACCGGCATTGACGTGATAAATGTGGATGGCAAGCTCGCGCCAGGCCTCAAGAAGGTTATAAATTATCTCGACAACGTCAGCATCGAGGAGAAGGGGAGCTTCGACTGGGCGAAGCAACGCGGGGAAGCGCAGGCCGACTACGAGGCGAGAAGCCGCTTCGAAGGTGAGGAGCCCGAGAAGATTGACTCGACAAACCCGGCCGTGAAATTGATCAAGGCAGCGCTCGACAGCCTGAAAGCTCTGAACGATCCGTCCAAGCGGGTCGAGGACATGCCGCAATACAAGCAAGCGCAGCAGCTCTTCGACGGTCAGCAGAGAATCGAAGCACCCGGCGTCGACGTGAAGGTGTGACACCAGCCGCCACTCCTCGGAGTCGTCTACCCTGGGCTCCCCCTGCCTCCTGTGGCCGGCCGGCCGCTAGGAGGCCGGTGACTGGCCTTCCGGCCTTGGCCGGCTGCTGCGGCGCCCGCCCGGGCTCAAGATCCCGGCTGGCGCCCAGTTGACCTTGCGGCGAGGTGCAAGCGCCGCCATTTCGCGGGTTATCACCCCGAGCATGCAAGGCGGTGACGGCTGACCTACCTGCGTCACCGGACACTGGGCGAGATGCTCCTCGAACTATGCCTGCAACTCCAGGTGCAGGCAGGTCCGAACGGTACCCTCGCCGCGGTGAACGCCTACAAGGGGTCTGGCGGCAGCCCGATCTTTCCTTACAGCGACAGCTCCACGACCGGCGCCGGCTCGGGCAACTTCCGATTCAAGTATTAACATATAATTCCAGATCAATAATCAGGGCCATCGAATATTTGACGGCGTCGATATTTTTGCATTGGTTAATATCTAACGCCTATGTCGACATATTATATAAAAATTTCAACTAGATGACGTGACACAACTCGGTTAATGGTTCGTATCATAGCATGTTTTAGCAATTATGGCTCTCCGTTACGAATTTGTGCGGCCCGTTCATAATTTTCTGATTTTGTCAATTTACTATTTAAACAATTGCTACTGCCAAGCTGCATCAAATAGATATGATGGCCCCTAGGAGCCAGCGGCAAATCACGAATAGCCTCAAATCAAGCAATAACAGCAAAAAACATCGGACAATACCGGTCGTTAACGATGTTTTTGCCGGTCGTATGGGATATCGGCGAACCAGCCTCAAGCATAAATGCAAAAGGAAGGGGATCCGATGACTTCCATTAGCTCAGTCGCCAGCACAAAGATTGCGTCGAGTGCAACGGCATTAAAAATTCTTGCGGATCTAAAATCCAACTCGCCCGCTACCTTGGCTGATAAAACATCAGTTGACGCCTCCTTCGGGTCACCCAAAACAGTCTCGAACCGGTCCCTAGATGCAATAAATCAGATTTCTATTTCAAATAAATTTTCAGACACTGCCAGAGAACAGCTTTGGATCGAGGGGGCTAAATGGTCTTATAGACCCGAACGCACAATGCCCGTTGGCAAGGGTCAAGATCCTACTTCGCCGAAAGACGAAGCCTTTATGCGCTCTCTTGGAGCCGATAACTGGGTTGCGCATTATGCGCCCAAGCTAAGTAAATCCGACTTCGAAACTGAGGCATTGAAAACGCTTCAGCTTAATCTTGAGTCGTCAGATACAAAAAAATCGTATGACTATTATAAAAACGCGTTCAAAGATCCTGATACTCTGACAGCGCTGTCCGAGGACGGCAAAGTACAGGTGTCGAGAGCGACATTAGAATTAACGGTCAATCGCTATAAAATCGAGATGTCAGTACGCCAAGCGCTGGCTGATGGATCAATAAGCTTCAGCAGGCCTGAAGACGAGCAGGGTCTTGATTACACAGGCGTCTCGTACGACATGTATAAGGACGGTGAGTTCCACGGAAATTATCTAAACTACGAATATAACTCTGATTTTGTGGATAATCTTTCAAAGCAGGGTATTGGATCATACAAGTGGGGCGTAGGACTTCTTGGTTTCTACGCAAAGTTCAAGATGATCGAACTCAACAAAGAAGGAGCGTAAAATGAAGTCTTCCATTTCTATGCTTGCTGCTCTTGGTCTTTCTTTAATTAGTGGAGGCGCAGCGCACGCCAATGACAAAATGACTATAAATTGGACAAATTGGAAATCGCAAACCGTCTACTTGAATAATTGGACGTGTTCGCCGTCTGGAGCATGCACATTTCCGTCGCAAATCAATTCAGGACAAACAGTGGCAATAATCGTGAAGCCATCCGATTCCAATGCAACGGTGAGACAATTAGCCGTTGAATATGGATTTTTCAAAAATTTTGTCGAACACAGCTGTCAAGTTCACGTATACGTTACAAAAAACAGCGCTGGGCAGTGCCAAGCCGGCGCGCCATATATGACCAAACCAAAAGGCAGCCCATATTGCGAGGTAACCTTGACCTCGGTGAATGACATTACGTGCGATTATACATATACCGCTCGTATTCAATAGACCGTATCCTTAGGCAGATCTCGGAAAGCTGTCAGGTCACAGGCCGAGATCCTGCTGCAGGAAGCGGGCGGGGATTGCCTCCTCGTAGCCCTCCCAGACGATGCGCCCGCCCTGCCAGATGGTGACGAAGCCGCCGCCCTTCGGCATCGGCGGGGGCGGCGCGGCCTCGAAGTTCCGGCAGCCGAACTCGCCCACCATAGCCGAGAACGCTGGCACCCGGCTGTTGCCGATCAGGACGCGGTCGCAGGCGCCGGTCGGCCGCCGAACGCGGCGGCGCGACAGGCCGAGGCGGAACGCCTCGTGGGCGTGCTGCTCGCCCTCGGACGGCGCCTTCCAGTGCCGGCAGTGCTTGCACTGGCCGGGACGGGTGTCGGCCGGCTCCTCGAGCGACGGCCCGCCGTTGTGCCCGAGGCAACCGGTCACGGCTGGTCCCCGCGGGCGGGCGCCGCCGCCAGCCAGGCGCGCAGGTCCTGGCGCATCCGGCCGATCGGCCAGTTGATGACGCTGACCCGGGCCTCCCGCCGCACGCATCCCATCTCGACGAAGCCCCGCACCAGGGCGTGCATCACGTCGACGTAGAGCCGGCCGCCAACCAGCGCGATCTCCTGGAACGGCTTGGCGCCGTAGCGGGTCAGGCCGGCGATCTCGGCGCCGGCATGGATGCCGTAGGTGTCGGGCCGGCGTGGCGAAGGCGGCCTGGGCCAGCGCGTGGTCACGCCGCTGGCGATCATCCGTTCGGCGAGGTCCTGGGTCAGCCGCGCGTCGTAGTCGGCGATCGGGGTCGCCGCGTCGCGAAAACCGTAATGGGCCGAGAGAAAGGCGACCTTGGCGCAGCGGCCATCCGGGTCGGCGGCGCGAAGCGTCCGCCAGAGCGGGCCGTCGTAGCGCGCGAGCGCCGGGATCCGGTCGTGATCGGGGCGCTTGGTCGCCGAGCAGGCGAGGACGAGGAGGCGGGCCATGGCCGGGCTTTCGCGACGGGCGCCGGAGCCTCTCTCCGATCATCCATCCCGTCGCGAAGCGCCGGTCCTTCTCGGGCTCTCGAACCTGATCCGCACATTCACGGCAGGAAATTGCTCGAAGGGGGGATTCGCCCTTTCCTCGGCCATGGTAGCGTCGCCGTACCGTGCCGATCCGCCCCGAACACCGCCATTTCTATCCGATCGACTGGCCGCAACTCTCGGCGGTGATCCGCTTCGGCCGCGCCGGCGGGCGCTGCGAGGCCTGCGGGCGTCCGCACGGGCATGTGATCATCTGCGTCGACGGCGGAACCTGGTACGATGCTGAGGCGGGCGCCTAGCGCTCCAGCCGTGGCCGGCTTCTGCGCCGCGAGCCCGGCGTTGCGGTCCTGGCGACAGCCCGGCTGACGATACCGATCCTGGCGACCTGTCATCGCGAGCATGACACGAGCCGCAACAGCGATGCGGATCTCGCGGCGTGGTGCTAGCGCTGCCATCTCGAGCATGACCGGCCGGAGCATGTGCGAAGGCGGCCCGCCTGACCTACCTGCGCCGCCGGGCGCTGGGCGACCTGTTCCTCGGGCCCTACCCGCTCTTGTAGGGCCGACCGGGAGGATGCGGATCTTCGCCATGAGCCTTCACGCGGCGCGGACAGTGGCGAGGAAGCGGGCGGCCTCGGCTCCGAGATGCTCGGACTGGCGCAGCAGCTCGGAAGGTAAGCGCTCGGTGAAGGCCGCCTTGTGGCTGTAGTGCTTTGCTCTGGATACAGGTGCTGGCGCCAGATGGCGCTGTATCGGCCCTGTGTCTGGACCTATGACCAACTC